>DAOULH010000010.1:0-302163 GCA_034420475.1 Dehalococcoidia bacterium | reverse complement strand
CGCCTCCTCACGCAAATCGTAGACGATCATCGGGTAGCCGGCCCGCTGAATGTTGGCGGACATCCCGCCGCCCATGTTCCCCAAACCAATGAATCCCACAGTTTCCATAACGTTCTTTCGCTCCGTCGATCAAGATGACACCGGAAGTATAGCGCACCCCGGGCGCGCTCCCGCCGTATCGGCTGGGCCGGACCGTATTCTCGAGCGAGCATCTATATTGCCGGGCCGGGATGCTTGCGATACACTCTATCCGGTTATGGTGACCGAGCCGAACACAACATGCTGACATCGACAGATTCAAGGACAACCGGTGGTGATCGCAACGGCAAGCCCGTTGATGCCCACCGGTTCGTTTTGGACTGCGCCGCCCGTATTGCAGAAGACTCGGGATTGACGGCCTACCTGGTGGGCGGCCCGGTCCGTGACCGCCTGCTGGGAGCTGCTACCACCGACCTTGATATAACGGTGGTCGGGGATGCCGTGATGGTGGCCGAGAGCCTGGCTGCTGGCATCCAGGGGCGTCTGACGGTCCACCAACGGTTCGGTACGGCCACCGTCACCGCCGGGTCCGTCACCATTGACCTGGTCACCGCCCGGAGGGAGACCTACCAGTCGCCCGGCGCTCTGCCCGACGTGGAACCGGGTGGGATTGCAGACGACCTGGCCCGGCGGGATTTCACCATCAATGCGATGGCGATGCCCTTGCCGGCAGCTTCCGACGAACTGGTGGATCTCCACGGTGGCAGCGGTGACCTGGAGGCGGGCTTGATCCGGGTGCTCCACGCGGGAAGTTTTCGTGACGACCCCACCAGGATCCTGCGCGCTGTGCGCTACGCCGCCCGGTTCGGTTTCACCATCGAGCCGGAGACGGCGCGCCTCATGGAAGAGGCGTTGTCGGCCCGAGCCTTGTCAACCCTTACGGGTGATCGGCTGCGGCACGAACTGGAGCGCACGTTCCGGGAGCCAAATCCATCAGCCGCGTTGCGGCTGGCCGATGACTGCGAAGTCCTGGCGGCCATACATCCGACTGTGACCGCTCAGGGCCTGCCTGACGCGGCGAGCGAACCGGCTACGCCGCTGGCTTGGCTGGCGATGCTGGTGTGGCCCTTGAGCGCCGACGCCGGCGCAGCCCTGAGCGCCAGGCTCAATGCTCCGTCAGATTGGGCGCGAGTGATCGGCGACACGGCCCGCATCCGCGAGCTGACGCCGGCCCTTGGCGACGCTTCAAAGCCCTCCGAAGTCTGCGCCCTGCTGGACGGCCTGGCGCCGGAGGCGTTGCGCGGAGCAATCATGATAGCCGGCAGCCCGGCTACCGACCGGATCAGCCGCTACCTGTCCGAGTGGTGGTCGGTCGCGCCCCGGCTCCGGGGCCACGATCTGTTGGCGCTGGGAGTCCCCGCCGGCCCCGAAATGGGAGAAGCCCTGCGCGAATTGCGCCGGGCGCGTTTGGACGGCGAGACGCATTGCGTCCGGGACGAACAGGCAATAGCCCGGAAATGGGCGCAAACATCGGATAGAACCGCGAGTTAATTTCCGCCATTGGCGGATTGCAGGGAGGTAGTGCAGTGGCAACCATTTTCGAAGTATCGGGTCCGGTTTACTGTGTAGTATGCAACGACGAACTCGACGGGCCGCACCGGTCAACCTGCCAGATGTGCGGCGGTCCGTTCCACCAACCGTGGTCGCCGGACAGCGACGCTCCCCGGTGCGGGAGGGCCGCAAGCCATGATGAGACCCTCGCGGTCGTGTTCTTGTGCAAGGACTGCTACAGAAATCGACGCCCATCGTCGCAGTGACGGAACAAGGAGGGAAAGCCAACCATGAAAGCCGTTTACATCGAAGCCCACGGGGACGTTGGGGTCCTGCAGTACGGGGATCGCCCGGATCCGTCGCCCGGCCCGTCGGACGTAGTGGTGCGAGTCGGCGCCAGCGCGCTGAACCGGCTGGACATCTTCACCCGGGAGGGTCAGCGCGGTCTGGAGCGGGAGTTTCCTCCGCCGCTGATCCTGGGCGGCGACACCGCCGGCGAGGTGGTGGCTGCGGGCAGCGCCGTCAACACCCTGAGCGCGGGCGACCGGGTGGTGGTCAACCCCCGGCTGGCCTGCGGCGTGTGCCAGTGGTGCGGCTCCGGCCGGGACGACCTTTGCCGCCGCAGCCGGTTTTTGGGCACGGCGATGGACGGCAGCTACGCCGAATTGGTGGTGGTGCCGGAGGTCAATGCGTACAAGTTGGACGGCGGGGTTTCCTTCGCGGACGCCGCCGCCGTTCCCACGACGTACCTGCCGGTATGGAACATGGCGGTGCGCCGGGCGGCGCTGCAGCCCTGGGAGACGGCGCTGGTCTTCTCCGCATCGGCCGGCGTCGGCGCAGCGGCGATCCAGGTGTTCAAAAACGTGGTGGGCGCAACCGTCATTGCCACCACCAGCACCCCGGAGAAGGCGGAACTGGCGCGCAGCCTGGGCGCAGACCACGTGATCAACTACAACGAGGAAGACATCACCCAACGGGTCCGGGAAATCACCGGCGGGGCCGGCGTGGATCTGCTGGTCGACCACGTCGGCGCGGATGTCTGGGCGCACGGATTCCGCGCCTTGCGACCTGGAGGCCGGTATTGCATCTGCGGGGCCACCAGCGGACTGCGCGCCGAGTTGCACTTGGGCCTGCTGTTCAGCCGGCAGATCGAAATCTACGGCGGCTACATGGGTTCCCGTGAGGATATGCGCCAGATCGTGACCAGCCTCAATCGCGGCGTCATCAAGCCGGCCATCCACCGCACCTACCCGCTGGCCAACGCTGCCGACGCGCACAACGATATGGAAGCGACCAACTTCTTCGGGAAGCTGATCTTGGAGCCGTAAAGGGCGCCGCAATCGGCATGGGATGCAATATGTAGGCGGTAGCGTCAGCGGATGGATTCACGACCGGCCAGCCGTCCGAACAGAGCGTCGAGCCAAGTGCGTTGTCGGGCCGCTTCCGGTTCTTCTTCCACCGGGTTGCCGACAACGACCATCGTGCGGGCCGCCCAGTCGTAAACGGAGCGGCGGCGTTCCCGGTCGATCAGGACGATAAAAATCGACACGATGTCCAGGATGCGCATGAACTCCAAGTAGCCGTTGACCAGTTGCAGCAGGCTCCGCACGGCCTTTTGCCAGGTGCGCATCCTCCGGCCGGTTCGGGCGTCGACGATGTGAGCGCCCACCGCCATGTGCCCCAAAGAGCGGCCCCAGGTGAAATAGAACACCCCATACATGCCGTTGGCCATGACGTAGGGCACGTAATAGGTATCAATGGCGTCCACGTGAATGTCCAGGCCGGCGTCGAAGCCGAAGATGTAGCGCACGGAATGCCACGCGCTCGCGTCAGGCCCACTGAGAAAGAAGAACACCGCCCGCAACACAAACAGCATGAAACTGCTGGGGATACCGCCGTAAATCGCGGTGAATCCCCGCTCCCATACCGTCAATGGGCGCAGCCCCGGGGACTCAGCGGGCAAGGCTACGCTGCTCCCAGCAATCCTCGCACTCCGGCCACCACGTCGTCCAGGGCGACCATTTCCACCTCCTCAGCGGTGCGGCCGCGCATCTCCACTGCCGACTGGCGCAGATTGCGCGGGCTCACCACCAGGCGAACCGGCAGGCCCATGAGATCGGCGTCGTTGAACTTGACGCCGGCCGCGGCGTCGGTGCGGTCATCGAACAGAACTTCGATGCCGGCAGCCCACAGGCGGTCGTACAGGTCGGTGGCGGCCTCGGCCACGGCCTCGTCGGACATGTTCAACGCCACCAGGTGGACGTCGTAGGGAGCAATAGGCGCCGGGAAAACGATCCCCTGGTCATCATGATTCTGCTCAATAGCGGCGGCAAGGATGCGGCCGATGCCCATGCCGTAACAGCCCATGGTGATGGGCTGCTGCTCGCCGTCAGAGTCCAGGAAGAAGGCGCCGAGGGATTCGCTGTAGAAGGTGCCCAGCTTGAAGATGTGACCCACCTCCACGCCTCGGGTGAATTCCAGTTCCGCGCCGCAGTTGGCGCACCGGTGCCCCGGTTCGGTGAGAGCGATATCCGTGACCAGGTCGGCATCGAAATCGCGCGGGTAGTTGGCGTTGCGATAGTGGGTGTCGTCCTTGTTGGCCCCGACCACAAAGTTGCCGCCGTTGGTGATCGACTCGTCGGCGATACGTCGGATGTTGCTGATGCCGATGGCCGAGGCTGAGCCAGCCACGATACCGGCGGCGGCGACCTCCTCGTCTTCGGCCAGGCGCAGCTCGTTGCAATGCAGGGCGTTCTTCAGCTTGACCTCGTTGACCTCCAGGTCGCCGCGAATGGTGACGAACACCACCTCGCCGTCGGCCGCGTAAAACACCGCCTTCAGGGTCTGCGCCTCGTCCACGCCCAGGAACTCGCACAGGGAGGCGATGGTCTTCATGCCCGGGGTGCTGACCTCTTCCAGGGGCAGCGGATCGGGCACCGGCTGGTCCGGATAGACGCTGGCGGCTTTCTCGGCGTTGGCGGCGTACCCGCAGGACGGACACGTGATCACCGTGTCCTCGCCGGTGTGGGTGGGGAGCAGGAACTCGTGGGAATCCTTGCCGCCGATGGCGCCGCTGTCGGCCTCGGCCATCACCACGGGAATGCTGCAACGCCGGAACACATTGCGGTATGCCTGGGCCATGGCCTGATAAGACAGGTCCAATCCGGAATCGTCGGCGTCGAAGGAGTAGGCGTCCTTCATGGTGAACTCGCGGACGCGCACCAGGCCGGCGCGGGGACGGGGTTCGTCGCGGAACTTGGTCTGCATCTGGTAGAGGATCACCGGCAGGTCGCGGTAGCTCTGGACGTTGCCCTTGACGATGTTGGTGACCACTTCCTCATGGGTGGGCGCCAGGGCCAGGGGCCGGCCCCGCCGGTCCTCCAGGGAGAACATATTGTCGCCGAAAGCAGCGGCGCGGCCCGATTGCTCCCAAAGTTCCATGGGTTGCAGCGCGGGCATGCGGAGTTCCTGGCTGCCGGCGGCATCCATCTCCTCGCGGACGATCTGCTCGATTTTCTGCATCGAGCGCCAGGCCAGGGGCAGGTAGGCATAGACGCCGGCGGCGACCTGCTGGATGAGGCCGGCCCGCAGCATCAGGCGATGACTGGCCGTCTCCGCCTCGGGCGGGTCGTCGCGGAGGGTACGGGTTACAAGACGGGAAATGCGCATTGTCAGGGCGTTCCTTCGGTTGACCAAGGGTTGATGAGTTCTACGCCGCAGTCGGTGAAATCGTTGACGTTGCGAGTGGCGACAGCCATGCCTTGGGAACGGGCGATGGCGGCGATTTGAGCGTCGGGATGCTCGATAGGACGGCCTATTGCACGACGGTGGGAGCGTATATCGGCGTAGATTCGGGTGGCGGCGCTGTCGAAAGGGAGGATGCGGTTTTCAAAATACCCTTCGAGCAGATATTCGGCTTGTAAGACCAGTTCGTCGCGCCGGCGTCCCGTCGGCATAATGGCCAGACCATAGCGAAGTTCCGCTTCAGTTACGGCGGTAGTGAACATCTCCAGTACAACCTGCCGGCGCCACCAGGCTCTGACCGCCGGGTGTGGGCGAGGGCCGGCAATCTCCGATGCCACGTTAGTATCAGCGATTATCGCCATCATCAAGCCAATAGAAGCGGACTACAGGATCAGGATTCTCACTGCGGGGCCGGACTTCTATACCGAAATCGAGGTCTTTAAACAGTTCGTTGATGGCCACGTCCAAGCGCTTCGGCTGCGGCAGCCGGGCCGGCTTTTCCAGCGCAAAGCGCAGGACGTTCCGAGCCTCTTCTTCTACCGAGCAATCGTTGGCGAGAGCGCGGATGCGGAGCTCATCGGCGAGCGCTTCGTCGGGAGTAGGGATCGGATTCTTCTTTTCCCATTCTTCCTCGTCATCCTCGAAAATCCACTGGATTGGCTCGCCCGTGCTCCGCGGTGGGACTATGACGTCAACGATGCCGAGGGGCTTGAATCGCTCACGGATGGCCAAGGTCCAGTTTTTGGGCGGCGGCACCCGGATGCCGCGCTCCACCAGCGCAAACCGCAGGAGATTCAGCGCCTCTTCCTCTGACGAACATTGGTTGCCGGCGGCCCGGGCGCGGAGACGCACCGCCGTTATATGGTCAAGGCTGTCCAAGTTTATGCTGACCACCGAGCCACCTCCGTTAGAGGCTATGGCTCATTTTAGCATGGGTGGTGGCGCTGTCATTTGGGGTGGCGCGCCCGCCAATCGGCCAACCTTGTCTCCGCAATTTCGATGTCGCGTTGTTGGTCCGACTTATCGCCGCCGTGGAGGATTAGGACGGACGAGGCTGGTAGTAGGTCATAGTAAATTCGCAGTCCGGGTCCGATATTCAACCTGCGCTGGTACACGATAGAACCGGGAAGTTTTTTGGGGTGGCTGAAATTGCCTTCTTTCATCCCGGTTATTGCCGCCGTGACATGCTTCCGAAACGTCGGGTCAAGTTCGTCACGCCAATCAAAAAATGGCGCGTAGTCCTGGTCATCTCTATAGTAACGAACGTGCGACACGACGGACAGCGTCACATCAGGTGGGTTATTGAGACGCTGACGGGTAGGGTCTGCCCATTTCTCCCTGTGGAGTTGAGCATTTTCTTCGCTCAATTCCTTATTCGCCTTTTCGCTTTCTTCCCAAAGCTGCTCAGCTGTTTGACGATCCTGTTCCTTCCGTTCGATATCCTGTTTCATCTGTTCGATCTTATCAGTTCTTTGTTTAAAGTCCTGGAAGAAATCGTATGATCGAGGATGCATCCGGGACTCAACATCCATAGCAATGGCGCGGTCTGCGTATTCTTTGGCGTCCGCGTATTCGCCTTGTTCGAATTTCACCATGCACAAGTTGGCGTAGGCCAACACGTTGGCGTCATCTTTTTCCAGAGAAGATTCACAATCTTTGATCGCCCCTTCGAGATCTCGCGCTTGCCATCTGAGGTAGCCCCGATTACTGAATGCCGTCGCGTCATCCAGGTCACGTTCAAGTAAGAGGTCGTAATCGTCAATGGCGCTAATGAGATCTCCGCGAAGCCAGTTCGCAATGCCTCGGTAGTAGTAGGCCTTTACATCGTCAGGGTCAATTTCAATGGCTCGAGTGTAATCTTCAACGGCCAGTGTGTAATCAGCGATGGCGTCCTCGTGATCGCCTCTGCCGCTTTTGGCCTCGCCCTGGTCTCTTCTGGCAATGCCCCGGTTGTAGTAGGCCTGCGCTAGGTCAGGGTCAATTTCAATGGCTCGAGTGTGATCTTCAACGGCCAGTGTGTAATCGGCGATGGCGTCCTCGTGATCGCCTTTGCCGCTTTTGGCCTCGCCCTGGTCTCTTCTGGCGTTACCCCGGTTGTAGTAGGCCTGCGCTAGGTCAGGGTCAATTTCAATGGCTCGGGTGTAATCTTCAACGGCCAGTGTGTAATCGTTAATTGCGTCGTCGTAATAGCCTCGGTCGCTTTTGTCTTGGCCCTGGGCGAATCTGTCATTGCCGCGGTTGCAGTAGGCACCTGCGTATCTGCGGTCAAGCACGATGGCCCGGTCGTGGTCGTCGATGGCGCCCTCGTAATCACCTTTGGCGCCTTTGGCAAGGCCCCGGTTGCTGTAGGCCGGCGCTAAGTTGGGGTTCAGCGCGATGGCTTGGCTATAGTCAGCGATGGCATCGTCGTAGCGGCTTTGTTGGAATCGCGCATTGCCCATTTTGATATAAGCCAGTGTGACTCTCTCGCGGTTACGGTATGCCAGAGCAATCACCCGGTCGACCTGCATGGCTTGCTCATAATTCGCAATCGCTCCAGCATAGTCCCCGGCATCGAATTTGGCGCTGCCGGCTTCGACTATTGATGCCGCTTCTAGCCTGGCAGCATCCCGCACAGATTGGGCTTTCGCATTGAGCGCTCGGTTGGTACCACGGCCGGCCCCTTGGCTCTTTCGGTTTCGTCGTGACTTTGCCATTGGAAGAACCTCTTACTCTATCCAATTCTACCCCATCGGGTTCACACCCGGCATCCCCAGCCGGAACTGGCCCAGGTTATCGTAGGCGCTGGTGTTGACCATGAAGTGCTGGGCGGCGGCGTTGATGTCGCGCATGCAGCGTTGCAGGACGCGGTCGTTGTAGATGGCGTTGCCGCCGCCGTAGCGGAAGGCAGTGGTGGTCACCTGGCAGGCCACGTCGGTGGCGTAGGCGCACGCCCCGCGCAGGCGAAGCTGCCGTTCCAGGTCGGGACGCTCACCGCGCCGGCAGAACTCCCAAGCCTCGTCCAACGCCTCGCGGCACAGGGCACGGGCGGCGCGGAGTTGCTGGTCGCACTTGCCCAGATCGTGCTGCAATGCGCCGCGCTGGGCGATGGGCGAGGTCAGGTAGCCCCGCTGGTAGGACCCGGCCTGCATCGCAATTTCATCCAGTGCCCGGCGAGCCACGCCCAAGGCAAAGGCGGCATGGTCAGGCGTCACGAAACCTGGGCGGCCCAGCCAGAACATCGGCCCACCCTTGCGCGGGTCCGTGGTCAACAGGTCGAACGCCATGTCTTCGGCCACGAAGTGATCGGTCACCACGAAGTCGCGGCTGCCGGTGCCCTTGAGGCCCATCACCTGCCAGTTGTCGACGAACTGCACGTCTTCGATGGCGGCGGCCATCACCATGTGTTCGGGGCCGGGCGCGCCGTCGCGCACGATGCGAAAGCCGGCCAGAAGCCACGAGGAATGGGCGGAGCCGCTGGCGAAGGGCCACTGTCCGCTGACCCGCCAACCGCCTTCGACCGGGGTTGCCACGCCTCGCGGGATCAGCGCGCCGGAGGCGATGGGCATGCGGCCCGAGGGGAACACGCGCTCTGCGCCGGCATCGGGCAGAAACGCTCCAAGGAGCGCCGCACTGGTGCTGTTGATGAAAGCGCACCAGCCGGCGGACGGGTTGATGTAGCAGAGTTCGTCGCACAGCTCCAGGTAGAGCTGCGGGTCCACCTCCGGGCCACCGAGTTCCCGCGGGACTTTCAGCGACAGCAGACCCTCACGATAAAGCGCAACCACCGACGGCCACGAGAGCCTTTCGCCGGCGTCGTTGTCCTCGGCGTCGGCCTCCAGGATGGGACGGATGCGGGCGATGGCGTCCAGCAGGTGGCGGCGCAACGCTTCCCGGTCCGTGGGCAACTTGGGTATGCCCAGCGCTTCCAGCGCAGCGACGTCGAAGGGAGAGATCGCCTCGGCGGCAACAGTGGCGGTGGTCATACGGCGGTCTCTTCGTGTTCGAGTGCGCCGGATTCATCATCAGTGCTGTAGTCAGCAATAGCGCCGGCGTGATCCCCTTGGGCAGATTTGGCAACGGTCCGGTCGTCGTAGACTGCCACATTGTCCGGGTCCAGCGCAATGACGCGGTCGTAGTCGGCAATGGCGCCGGCGTAATCTTCCTGTTCAAATTTGGTGACACCCCGGTTGTGGTAGGCATCAGCGTCATCCGGGGCCAGTGCGATGGCGCGGTCGTAGTCGGCAATGGCGCCGGCGTAATCTCCCTGTGCATCTTTGGCGATGCCCCGGCTGTGATAAGCCGCCGCGTAGTCCGGGTCCAGCGCGATGGCGCGGTCGTAGTATGCAACAGCGGCGGCATAATCGCAGGCATCCAGTTTGTAGTTGCCGAATCTAACGAAGTATGCGGCGTCGCGCGTGGCAGCATCCCGGGCAGAGCGGATGGCCTCGATTCCATCCTCGGTCAGGCCAAGTTGGCCTCTCAAAATCCGCATGGCGATGCGGCGGTCTTCATCATTGCCGTCCAGAAGTTCAACCGCAGTTTCACGTCGTAGGCGGGCGTATTCGGGATCTCGCGCTACCCGATCCCTGACAGCGTCATCGTGCCGAATGAGAGTCATGATCCACGTTCCTTTACGGATAACGTCGGGAGATAC
Source organism: Dehalococcoidia bacterium (assembly GCA_034420475.1). Classification (GTDB taxonomy): domain Bacteria; phylum Chloroflexota; class Dehalococcoidia; order Lucifugimonadales; family UBA3495; genus Bin87. The sequence continues at coordinate 292,253 of DAOULH010000010.1, read as the reverse complement.
GCTGAACCCGCCGAATGTCCGATCTCTGCTGGGTGGACTTATCACCGCCCGTCAGCAGAATTATAAGCCTGCTGCCGCGTCGGCAAAAGTACAGCCGGATCCCTGGACCTCTGCCCGACAAGCGCCGTTCAAAAATTCCGGGAGCTCCAGCTACCGGTTTGTAATCACCCCAATTCCCCCGCGCCATTCGGTCAAGAACATCGTCAACGCGGTTGGCGATTGACGCATCGAGCGTCTGTGTCCACTCGAAGAATTCGGGTGTTCGCAGGAGCTCGTACATACGCGATCAGGTTTTGACTGGCGTTTTCTCGATCTCCTCCATCAGCGCGGTCAGCATTTCGTCTTCCGAGACCACTCGTATCTTCTCGCCCTTCCGGAAGATGATGGCGCGGCCGGCGCCGGCAGCGATGCCCACGTCGGCGTCCTTGGCTTCGCCGGGGCCGTTGACCTCGCATCCCATGACCGCGACCTTGATGTTCTTGTCGGTCTTCTTCAGCAGGTCGTCCACGTCGTTGGCCAGCTTGCGGATGTCCACGTCGGCCCGGCCGCAGCTGGGGCAGGCGACCATGGTCGTCCCCTTGTCGCGCAGGTTCAGCGATTTCAGGATTTCATAACCCGCGATCACCTCTTCCACGCTGTCGTCGCTCAACGACACGCGGATCGTGTCCCCGATGCCCTCGTACAGCAGCACGCCCAAGCCCACGGCGGTGCGAATGGAACCGGACTTGGCGGTGCCGGCCTCGGTGATGCCCAGGTGCAGCGGATAAGGCACCATTTCGCCCAGACGGCGATAGGCCTCGACGGTGGTTGGCACGTCGAAGGCTTTCATGGAGATCTTGATCTGGTCGAAGTCCTGCTCCTCCAGGAGGCTCACTTCCCAGAGAGCGGTGGCGACCATGTGGTCGACGATGCTGTAGTCGCCGGCCTGGGCCTCGCCGGCTTTGGGCAGGCGGTTCACCAAGTCCATGTGGCGGGAGAACCCGCGCGTGCGGCCGATGCCGCCCACTGGAGGGAGGCTGCCGAAATTCACGCCGATGCGAATGGGGATGTCGCGCTCCTTGGCCGCGGCGACGACCTGGCGCACCTGGTCCTCGTTGCGCAGGTTGCCGGGATTGAGACGCAGGCAGTCGATGCCGCCGGCCGCGCATTCCAGCGCCAGTTGATAGTGAAAATGGATGTCGGCGATCAGCGGTATCCGGATCTGTTTCTTGATCTCCGCCATCGCCTTGGCGGCTTCCATGTCGGGCACTGCGGAGCGGATGATCTCGCAGCCCGCTTCCTCAAGTTCATGGATCTGCCGCACGGTGGCTTTGACGTCACGGGTGTCGGTCTTGGTCATCGACTGCACGGTGATGTCGGCGCCCCCGCCAACCTTGACGCCGCCGACGTACACTGGTTTGGTAACCCTGCGCTGGTTCACAGTCATCTTCGTCACCGCCGTGTGGGAAAAGAGGTGTGGCGAACTCAAACAACCCGGACTTATGGCTCGCAATAATACACGATGGCCCGATGCCGGTGCCACCGCGCGGCCGTTGCCCGGTGGCCCAATGCAGCCGGTTCCAGGGTGAATCCCGGACGCGGTTATGCCAACCGGAAACGGGGTTGCTGTATAATGTGGATGCCAACGTGAGGCTGGATTATGGGTGAGTTCCGGCTTGAATCGGCGTACTAGCCCGGCAGATTCGGGCATCAGGCAGGTGAAAGCGTGCGCGACGTTATTCAGGAAGCGGTAAATCAGTTGGAATCGGGAAATCCGTGCGTGCTGGCCACGGTGGTGCGAACCAAGGGCTCCACGCCGCAAAAATCCGGCGCGATGCTGCTGGTGCGAGAAGACGGCACTGCCGTCGGCACCCTGGGCGGCGGCTGCGTCGAAGGCGACATCTGGTTCGCGGCGCGGGAGATCCTGCGCAACCAGGGCGGCCCGGAGTTCAAGGACTATTACCTGAACGAGGACATCGCGGCCCGCGACGGTCTGGTGTGCGGCGGCACGATGTACTTCTACCTGGAGCCTTTCTGGGAGATGGACGACTTTTCGGACATCGGCTCGGAGTTGCTGGGCGCCTACGATGGCGCAGAACCGGCGGCTCTGGCGACGGTAGTGAGATCCCAAGGGGACACTGCGCGTCTCGGAGCCAAGCTGCTCCTGCGGTCCGATGGTTCAATCGCCGGCGGTATCGGCACGGCGGAACTGGACGAAATCGCCCTGGAAGCAGCGGGTCGCGTGGCTGCGGTGGGCGCCAACGAGTCGGTGGACATCGACGACCAGACCGAACTGTTCGTGGAAGGGTTCACCACACCGCCCACGCTGGTCATGGTGGGCGGCGGACACGTGGGCAAGGCCACCGCGGACCTCGCCCACCAGTTGGGTTACCGGGTGTACATCGTCGACGACCGGGAGGACTTCTCCAACGCGGAGCGTTTCCCCTACGCGGAAGAGACCATTGTTACCCCGTACACCAACTGGGCGCAGCACCTGGACATCAACGTCAACAGCTTCATCGTGGTGGCGTCGCGAGGGCATTGGTTCGATGACGTCGCGCTGGAGTCGGCGCTGACTACTAAAGCCCGGTACATCGGCCTGTTGGGCAGCCGGCGCAAGACGCTGATGATCTACCAGCGCTTGCTGCAGGAAGGCGTGCCGCGCGAGCGACTGGCGGAAGTGCGCGCGCCCATCGGACTGGACATCGGCGCTCTGGAGCCGGAGGAGTTGGCCGTGAGCATCATGTCCGAGATCATCATGGCCAGGCGTGGCGGGAAGGGCAGCCCCATGACCATGGACGACTGGTACCTGGAACGCGCCGAGCGGCGGGCAAACCGGGCGATGGGGGCCACGGCGGATTGATTGCCGGACGGCCTGTTGTTCCTTCAGCACGATGACACGCCGTCCTTCGGGGCCAAGTTCAGGCGCTTTTTGCAGCGTCATCACTTCAGCGGCAGCGACCGACTAAGCAGCCTGACTCGAGCGCCTTTGGTCAGGTATTCAACGCATGGCTGACCTTTCTCCATTTACCTCAGCGGTCCTGCTCGCGGCCGGCGTCTCCCGGCGCATGGGCACGCTGAAAGCGTTGCTGGACTGGCAGGGGCGGCCGCTCATCATCCATCAGATAGTCGCGCTGCGCGAGGCCGGGGCGGACGAGGTGATCGTTGTGCTGGGCCACCGGGCCGACGAGTTGCAGGCGCGGATCGGCGCCAACCGGGACGTGTACAACCTCGGCAAGGTGCGGTGCGTAATCAACGAGGACTACGCCCAGGGCAAGACCACCTCCATCAAGGCGGGCCTCTGGGCGCTCGGGCCGTCCGCCGACCCCGACGCGGCGATCCTGATGTTGAACGTCGACCAGCCACGTTCGGCCGGAATCATCAGGAGAACGTTACACGCTCATCTCGACGCAGACGCTAATCTCATCACGATCCCTACCTGCCAGGGAAAGGGTGGGCATCCCATCGTTGTCAGCCGGAGCCTGTACAGCGAACTCATCGCCATCGACGAGAAAACCCAGGGTATGCGGGCGGTTACCGAGCGTCACCGCGACGCCACGCAGCGGGTCGAACTGGGCGCTGCCGAGTTGCTCTGGGACGTCAACACGCCCGAACAGTACCAGGCCGCGCTGAGAGAGTTGGAAGCCCGGCCAGCGACCTGAAGACGACTATCGCCTTGACTTGCCGGAACAAACTGAAACCGGGGCCCGATAAACAGTCGAGGCCCCGGTTGCTGGTTCTCCCTTCGTTCCGCCGCCAAGGATGCGGCGGGCTGACGGGTCTTGACCCTGTCAGCGGCCACCCAGCATCGTCATGCCGCCGCGGCTCCGCCGACAGGGCTCTTACAGGGGAAATGCCAGCTATGGTTCAGCTCGATCAGCGTGACCACTTCTAACCTCCTGCTCTGACGATGGTCCGGCCATCGGGTTTCGGGTGGGAGTTCCCTGTACCCCCAGCACCTTGAATACATATTATACCGCTCGAAGATGCTTGTCAACCCCAAACGCAATATTTAATATCCGATTTTCCTGGTATGAGCGCAACCGAAGGCAAATGGTCTAAACTACGCCGACATGGTCGTGTTATCGGAGAAAAGGCAAGCATGAGCGAAACCCGTGGCAACGGAAACCAGCGGCAACTCGCCGTTCCCAGCGTTTACGGCGACGGCGGCGTAACCATAATCGGGATGATCGGCGTCGTGCGCGAATCTCAGGCCAATCGGGGAGCCACGCTGAGCCTGTTCGGCGGCGGGATAAATCCCGGCGCGGAGGTCCCCTCCGGCGTGGACCCTGACTATATCCTGGACTTCGCCCGCACCCACGAGGAGGCGGGTTTCAATATGGTGTTGACCGGCTATTCTTCCTCAACCCCGGACGGGTTCGAGGTGGCAGGTTACGCGGCGGCGCACACCGAGCGGCTGGGATACCTGATCGCGCACCGGCCCGGCTTCGTTGCGCCCACGCTCGCGGCCCGGAAGGCGGCCACCCTGGATCAACTTACCAACGGGCGCATCGCCCTGCACATCATCACCGGGGGCAACGACGTCGAGCAGCGTCAGGACGGTGACTGGCTGGATCACGACGCGCGGTATCGACGCACGGACGAATACCTGGACGTGATGCGTCGCATCTGGACGGAGACGGAACCCTTCGACCACGACGGCGAGTTCTATCACCTGCAAGCCGCTTACAGCCAGGCAAGGTGCCGGCAGTACCCGCACGTGCCGCTCTTCTTTGGCGGAGCCTCGGAGGCCGCGCTGGATACCGCCAGCCGACGCGCCGACCTTTTCGCGCTGTGGGGCGAGCCCCGGGCGTCCATCGCCGAACGCATCGCCGACGTGCGCCAGCGGGTGGCGGCGGCCGGGCGTGACCCGGCGGAGATGCGCTTCAGCCTCTCGGCGCGACCCATCCTCGCCGATACTGAGGAAAAGGCTTGGCAAAGGGCAGAGGAGATCCTGGACCGGGTGCAGCAGGCAACCGCCGGGCGAATTACTCCGGGCGTCCCGACGCGGCCACAATCCGAGGGCGCATGGCGCCTGCTTCGTTTCGCGGCAGAAGGAAACGTGCACGACGAGCGGCTTTGGATGCCCATCGCGGCCGCCAGCGGAGCGTCGGGCAGCACCACCTGCCTGGTGGGCACCCCGCAGCAGGTGGCGGACGCCCTGCTGGCGTACTACGACCTGGGCTGCAGCGCGTTCATCATTCGCGGGTTCGACCCGCTGGCGGACGCCGCCGATTACGGGAGGGAACTGATACCTCTGGTGCGGGAAGGCGTCGCCCAACGCCGCAAAGCCGCCGTGTGAGGTCGCTTTGCCCATTAAGTGGTTGCGAAACCGGGCGGTGTGAAGCGCGTATCTGATACCATACGCGCCACCGCAGTATCGGGAGGCTACGTATGGTCGACTACGCATCCCTGTTCTCCAGCAATTTGCCAAGGTCTGTAGCCACACCCCCAGGGGCTGGCGACGCCGTCAAATACATTTTTTCGATTACCAACGCGGTGCCCGAGGTCGTTGATGCCGACGAGTACCTGGCCGCCATACGGACCGGCCTCGAAACCAACGGCGCCGCATCGCTGGCCGGCTACCCGCCGCCCGGTGGACACGTCGGCCTGCGGGAAATGATCGCGGAACGACTGATAGCCAACCGTGGCTACGAGGTGTCTCCGGGCGACGTGTTCATATCGGACGGAGCCGGCGGCGCCATTGCCATCATCCTGGAATCCTTCATCAACTCGGGAGACGCCGTCCTGGTGGAGGAATTCACCTACATGGGCAGCCTGCGCATGATGATGGAGCGCGGCGCGGAGCCGATACATGTCGCCTGCGACGACGATGGCATGCTGCCCGACGCCCTGGAAGACACGCTGGCATCGTTGGAAAGTTCGGGCCGCCGGGCCAAGTTCGTGTGGACGATTCCGGTGTACCAGAACCCCCTGGGGTTCACCGTGTCCGAGGGGCGGCGCCGGGCGATACTGGAAGTTGCCCAGAAGTACGGCGTGCCGGTGATGGAGAACGAGTCCTACGCCGATTTTCGTATCGACGGCGACCCGCTGCCGCAGGCCATGTCCGGCATCAGCGACCAGGGAGACGTGTTCTACGTATCGTCGTTCACCAAGCTTCTGGGGTGCGGGCTGCGCGTGGGCTTCGGCGTGCTGCCTCCCGGAGTGCAGGACGCGCTGCCGCAGGTCAACGCTGAGAACCTGCCGCGTCGCAGCGTGAGCCACCTCGCCACCACCATGGTCTACGAGTACCTGCGCGCCCACGAGGCGGATCACATTGAGGCCGTCCGGCAGGCGCTCCTGGCGCGACGCGACGCGATGATCGGCGCCCTGGAGAGCAACTTCCCATCCTTCTGCGAGTGGACCCACCCTCATGGCGGCATGATGATGTTCGTGAAGCTGCCCGAAAACGCCGATACGTGGTCCACCCTGGCCAAAGCCACCGCGCGGGACGTCAAATACAATCCAGGAGGAATGTTCCGGTCGGATCGCGGACGCAACAACCACCTGCGCCTGACGTACAGCCACAATTCGCCGGAGGAGATACGCGAAGGCGTGGCGCGGCTGGCCGAACTCTTCCAGGAGGAGGGCTATTTCGAGGGCTGACCGGGCAGCGAATAGAGCCGTCAGCCAATTGTAATTGCGAGAACACAGGCGGGTCCGGGGGTGCAACGATGGTCGTCACCAGTCCAACGATCAACGTGACGGTTGATGGGCTTCCGGTTAGCGTGGATCCCGGGTCCTCCGCGCTCGATGCCGTTAACGCCGCCGGCGTGCCGCTGTCCCAGTTGTGCAAAGACGCCGACATGCCGGCCATCGGCGCGTGTCGGACCTGCCTGGTGCAGATCGATGGGATTCGCGGATTCCCAGCCTCGTGTTCCACGCCGGCCAGCGACGGGATGGTGATCCGCACGGATACGGCCGACGCCAGGCGCATTCGTTCCGGGGTTATCGAACTCACCCTGGGCATGGTGGGCAACGGGAACCGCTCAGTCGAGCCAAGTGCGGATGGGTACGGGCTGCTATCCGACGCAGCCAGGTTGCACGGCATATCCACAACACGATGGGGTTCCCGGCCACGTCAGCCTACGGATGAATCCAACCCGGTGTTCAACCTGGCCATGGACGCATGTATCCTCTGCGCTCGCTGCGTCAACGCCTGCCAGTCCAGCCACCAATTCATCGGCGCAATAGACGTTCTGGGCGCCGGCTCGGCGGCGCGCATCGCCACCGCGGGCGACAAACCGCTGGGCGAAAGCATCTGCACCACGTGCGGCCAATGCCTGAGCGTGTGCCCTACCGGCGCGATCAGCGTCAAAGCGTCTGCGGACACCAAAGCGCCGACCCGTCAGGTCAAGACCACCTGCCCTTACTGCGGCGTGGGCTGCGGCATCAAGCTGGAGGTCAACGACACTACGGAAGGACCCGATGCCGGCCGGATCATCGCCGCGCATGATGACCCCGACAACCTTTCCAGCCTCGGGATGCTGTGCGTGAAAGGACGCTTCGGCTACACCTTCGTGCAGCATGGCGACCGCATCAAGAGGCCGCTGATACGCGAGGGCGGCCGGTTCACCGGCGATTTCCGGGAGGCGACCTGGGATGAGGCGTTGGACTTGGTCGTCTCCCGCCTGGCCGATTACCGAGGTGGATCCTTCGGAACGCTGTGCTCAGCCAAGGCGACAAATGAAGACGGCTACGTGCAGCAGAAGTTCGCCCGTCTGGTCATGGGCAGCAACAACATCGACCACTGCACGCGCCTCTGCCATGCCCCTTCGGTGGAGGCCATGCTGACCGCGCTGGGCAGCGGCGCTACCAGCAATTCGTACACTGACTACGAGGCGGCAGGGTGCCTGCTGGTCACCGGCTGCGATCCGACGAGCAACCACCCGGTGGCGGCCGCACGGATGCGTCGCGCCGTAGTGGAACGCGGGGCCGGGCTGATCGTCATCAACCCCCGTCGCATAGATATGTGCGACTACGCCGACCTGTGGCTGCGCCCTTATCCGGGCACCGACGTGGCCCTGCTGAACGCCATGGCCCAGGTCATCGTTGCGGAGGGCCTGTCCGATGCAGACTTCGTGACCAACCGGACGGAGGGTTACAACGACTGGCTCGCCATTATTGATCAATACTTGCCGGAACGTGCCGCCGCCATCACCGGCGTTCCCGCCGACGACATCCGCGCCGCCGCCCGCCTCTTCGCCCGACCACCGGCGCCGAAGGGCAGCGCATCCGAGCAAGGATACGGCGGTTCCTGTCTCATCTGGGGCATGGGCATCACCCAACACACCAACGGCACTCCCAACGTACACAGCCTGCTCAACCTGGCGCTGGCAACAGGGCAGTTAGGACGGCCCGGGTCCGGGGTCTCTCCCCTGCGCGGCCAGAACAACGTGCAGGGCTGCGGCGACGCCGGGTGCTTGCCCAACTCCCTGCCGGGTTATCAGGGTTTGCACTCGGACGCTGTTGCCAAGTTTGACGCTGCCTGGAAAGCTGACGACACGCTCCCCGTGGTCGCCGGGCTGATGGTGACCGACATGGTGGATACCATCAGCGAACCGGGCGGCGTGCGAGCGATGTACATCACCGGAGAAAACCCGCTGCTCAGCGAGCCGGACCTCAACCGGGCAGACGGGTTATTCCGCAAGTTGGACTTCCTGGTGGTGCAGGACATCTTCATGCACGAAACTGCCCTGCTGGCCGATGTGATACTGCCCGCCACCAGTTTCGCCGAGAAAGATGGGACCTTCACCAACAGCGAACGCCGCGTCCAGCGGGTGCGGCGGGCCGTGGCTCCGGTGGGCGAAAGCAGGCCGGACTGGGATATCGTGTGCGACCTGGCCCGACGGATGTGCGAGCGGCTGGATTTACCTTGGGCCGGGCAGTTCGCTTTTCAGCATCCTGGGGAGATTTTCGACGAGATGGCCGGTTTGACGCCGATTCTGGCGGGCATATCTTACGAGCGGCTCGACACCGAGGGCGGACTCCAGTGGCCGTGCCCAACGCCCGACCATCCCGGCACCAGTTATCTCTATGGTGATAGTTTCCCCAGGGGCGACCGGGCCCGGTTCATCGGCTATGAGCAGGGGCCAACGGCTGAGGAAACGCCCTCGGAGCGGTTCCCTCTGCTGCTGAACACGGGCAGGGTCTTGTACCACTGGCATGGCGGAACCATCACCCGACGGGCCAGCAGTCTCCTGGCGCGGATGTCGGACCTGGAAGTGTCCATCAATCCCGCCGACGGCGAACGATTAGGCTTGCGCGATGGCAAGCCCGTTCGCGTGCGTTCCCGCCGCGGAGAACTCACCGGGGTGGCCCGGTTCACCTACCGCATGCGCACCGGCGAGATTTTCATACCGTTCGTTCGGCTGAACGAGTCGGCGGCAAATTTCCTGACCAACGCCGTGTACGATCCGGACTCGCGGATCCCGGAGTACAAGGTATGCGCGGTGCGGGTCGAACCCGCGGAGTGAGTGACAGGTCGATGGCCTGCCACTCACTCCGCGGTCTACTGACTGCGCAAGCGCGCGCGTTCTCGCCCCTCTATGAAGTGCACGGCCTCGTCCGGGCTGACCCGGCCAACCGGTCCGCTGGCATACATGGATCCCAACACGGTGCCCCCGCGGCCGAGCAAAAACTCCGTGGGCTGGATGTAGCCGCCCCGGTCATCGGACCACCAGGAGCCGAGCACGTCGGCCTGCTCCCGAGTGACGCCGTATGCCATGGGGAAGGTGACGCCGGACTTGGCGGCCATTTCCTCCACGACTTCCCTGGGTTCCACGCTGGCGCCGATTATCGACAGCCCCATCTCTGCCAAGGAATCCTGCTGCGACTGCCACGCGGCCAACTGCCGCGAGCAGTAGGGTCACCATACGCCGCGGTAAAACAGGACGGCGAGGTAGCGTGACGACATGTCTCCGGGGAGGGTCAGCGTCCCTCCATCAATGAGGTTTAGAGCCAATTCGGGCAAACGGTCGCCCTGTTGCAGTTTGTCACTCATGGTCATTCCTCGGCACCTGGCTCGGTTTCGCCGCCGGGGCGTTCTGGCCAGAAAAGTTCATACAGGCGGTCGGAGAGTTCTTCGCACAAAGCCACCCCTGCCGCGACCTCTGGTTGGGCTTCTTCATCTTCATAGAAGTTCGTATGCAGCGAACGGGCCCGGCTGAACGCGTTGTTGATCCACGCTTGCGTAGTCTCGTCGCCGGCTTCGCCTACCATCTGGCTCAGTTCACGGAGCACGTGCCAGATGGAACGGTGGGCATGGATGATCCCTCCGTGTCTGGCGCTGACCGCCTTGATCGTCTCCGCGACCATGCCCCAAGCCTTGCCGGAAGCCTGGGGCAAATCCTCGTCCTGGTTGAGATGCCGCCAGGCACTGGCACGGAAGTCGCCGCTGAGTTGCGCGTACTTCACAGGAGACTTTCCTTCGTCTCCAGGCTGAGCCGGATCCCGGCCCGCCGCAAGACCCCGGGCTACGGCGTCGGCGATGTCGCTGTCAGCGAAGGTCAGCGGCGTTGACATTGTTAGTCCCCAACAGCTTCGGCGGCGCCGGACTTGAGGCGCTCAGGCCACCACGGGTCGTCATACTCGTTGAAAAGGCCCTTCATGTGGGGCATGACCTCATTGGCGAACAGATCGGTGTTCTTTTTCACCAGTTCGGGGGGCATGCTGCCGATCTGCAATAGCACCATCAGGTGTCCGATGCGGAGCAACTCGCAGGCTTCGGTCAGCTTGCGGCGGACGGTTTCGGGGCTGCCGCCGATGACGTGGCCTTGTTCGATGTAGTCCTTCCAGCTGTTCTCCTGGGCGGTGCGCTGCGCTTCTTCTCCCATCTGCGGACGCAGGGATTTTCGGATCGAGTCCAGCGAACGGTAGCCGGGGGATTCCGCGAAAGGCGGGTACACGCGCAGCATCTTCTCGTAGAAATACTTCACGTGCTGCTCGTAGTCCTTCTCCGCCTGCTCGTCGGTCTCGGAAACGCACACCAACTGCAGGAAACCCAGACGGTGAGGGTTGTCGTCGACGCCCCGCTCGGCGCAGCGCTCCCAATAGCCTTTCACGATGTTGTGGCCCCGCAGGTAGCCGTAGTAGGACAGGTAGCAGTAGACGTAGTCCCGGTCCAGGACCCAGTCCCAGGTTTCCAGGCTGCCGGAACCGGGGATCCACACCGGCGGATGGGGTTCCTGCATAGGGCGCGGCCAGATGCTGATGTAGCGCAGCTTGTTGTACTTGCCGTTGAAAATCGTGGGCTGGTGCTGCGTCCACGCCTGCATGATCACGTCGTGGGCCTCGGTGTGCCGGTCGCGCAACGTGATGGGCACCTGCCCGTAGGAAAACGTCGTGTCCATGGCGGTACCTACGGGGAAGCCGGCGACCAGGCGTCCATTGGAAATGACGTCGAGCATGGCCATCTCTTCCGCGACGCGGACGGGCGGGTTGTAGAGGGCCAGGCTGTTCCCCAGCACGATGACGGCGCCATTGCTGGTGGAATTCGCCAGCACCGAAGCAATCAGGTTGGGCGAGGGCATGATGCCGTAGGCATTGTTGTGGTGTTCGTTAACACAGATGCCGTCAAACCCGACCTCATCCGCGTAACGGAGTTGGTCAATGTACTGGGCGTAGTACTCGTTGCCCTTGGCCGGGTCGAAGTTCTCGTTGGGCAGATCGACCCAGGCCGAGTGGTGCTGCTGGGGGAAGTCGTCCGGCAGGTCCTGGTAGGGCATCAGGTGGAAGAAAGAAACTTTCATGTCGATTCACCTCGGCGGCGCGCCGCCGCCAGTGCGGGTTGGGGATTGCAGCGTCGGGCTTTGGTTACTGCGCGGAACCGTCGGAAGGCAGAGGGAACAGGTCGATGACGGGGTGGGCGAAGCCAGGCAGGACGGGTTCGGCCGTGACGGTATCGCCGGGCCTGAACACTGTCGCCCGGTTTGGCCAGAAGGCAATGATCGTCCGATGTGGGGGTAGTGCCAGCCAAACCAGTTGCACCCCCGCCGCAAAGTATTCCTCGACTTTGTCCCAAACGTCCAATGTTATATTGTTGGGCGAAATCACTTCAACCGCCATCACCGGCACGAGAGCAAGTACAGCTTCTGGGTCTGTCGGAAGCTCGCCCTCTATGACCGCTAAGTCGGGCCGCCTGGTGCGGCCCCGATCTGCGCCAACATCGAACAGAGTTTCCGCGAAAACCTGGATGAGACTGTCCTTTTCCGCAGACCGCTCCAAAGCCAGCCAAATGAGACGCACCACGGCAGCGTGGACGAGCATCTCCGGCGTCATTCCCATTTCCCCACCGTCCCAAACGTGTTTTTTAACGATGCGGCCATCGATCAGTTCGCAACCCTGGATGACGTCCCTGGGCAGCGCAGCGAACTCCTCGCTGGTGTACAACTTTTCGGCGGTTGTCATCAGCACACCTCGGACACCGAAGAGGGTCGGCGGAGCGGGGATTAACCGGTCAGCCAGGACTTTACGGCGGCGATGAAGTCGGACGGGTTGTCCTCAAACACCATGTGGCCGGCCCGTTCAATGTTGACCATACTGCCCTGGGCCAGGGTTTCCACCATCTGGTCGGCGGTTTCCTGGGTGAGCAGGTCGGTTTCCGTGCCGCGCACGATGAGGGTCGGGCAGGTTATGTTTGCCAACACGGGCCAGAGGTCCGCTGCGGGGGCTGCGGTGCCGTTGATCCGCTGCTCGCGGATCGCCGGATCAAACTTCCAACCGAGCTTGCCGTCAGGCAGTTGCCGGGTCTGGCCGGTCAGGCGGCGGCGCATCACTGACTCAGAGGCGAACCGGTTGCCCGTTTGGACGTGGGCCAGGGCATCCTCGAAGCTATCGAAGTGCGGAGGGATGGCGCGCAACTCCTCGGTGATGCGATTGCCGCCGGTTGCCTCGATGCGCGGCCCGATGTCAACGATGCACAGGCGCTCCAGCCTTTCCGGATGGGCGCCGGCGAAAGCCATGCTGTTGCGGCCACCCATGGAGTGCCCGAACAGGACGAACCTGTCCAATCCGATGGCGTCCACGAAGCCAAGCAGGTCGGCCACGAACGCCTCGGTGGAATAGTCTCCGCCGGGAGCGTGGTCGGTATCGCCGCGGCCGCGCTGGTCCAGGGCGTAAACGTGGTAATCGGCGCAAAGGGATTCGGCCACATCGGCCCACACGTTGGCGTGCCCGCGCAGCCCGTGGAGCAGAACCAGCGGCGGCTGGCCTTCGGTTCCCCAATCGAGGTAGTGCAGGTTAATCCCGTTGGCGGTGACGGTTCGGCTCTGGGGCTGTACTTGCGTGGTCATATCAACCCTCCTGGGGTCCGGTTGTGAACTTTGCTGATCGGCGGTCGGTGGACGCGCTTACTTCAGCTGCCAATTCGGCCGGCGCTTTTCGGCGAAGGCGCGCGGGCCCTCCTTGCTGTCCTGCGTGGTCAGGATGTAGTCGTAAGCCACGTAGGTCTTGGCACTGATTTCGGCGATGGACATATCCAGGCTGCTGTAGGCCAGATCCTTGATGGTCCGAACCGCCAGGGGCGCGTTCTGCGCGATGCTCTCGGCCATCTTGACCGCCTCGGGCACGAGCTCGTCGGCCGGCACCACCTTGTTCAGAAAACCCATTTCCTTGACCCGTTCGGCGGGAAGCAGGTCGGCGGTCATCACCAACTCCAGCACGTTGGAAATGCCGATCATCTTGGTGAGTTCCACGGCGAAGGGCGGCATGAGGCTCCACTTGGTCTCCGTGATGCCCAGGCGGGCGTTGTCCGCAGCCAGTCGGACGTCGCACATCTGCGCGATGGACCAGCCGCCGGCAGCGGCGGCGCCGTTGACCGCCGCCACCAGGGGCTTCACCGGACGCTCCCACATGTGAGGCTTGTTGGGCGACATGCTGTTTTCGGCGCGGGCCTGGACGCCCTCGGCATTGTCGGAGGCGCGTTCTTTCAGGTCACGGCCGGCGCAGAAGTTGCGGCCGGCGCCGGTGATCACGGCGACCCAGGCCTCATCATCCTCGTTGTCGAAGTGGTCGATGACATCTCGCAGTTCCCGGCGGAGCTGCCGGTTGATGGCGTTGGAAGACTCGGGCCGGTTGAGCGTGATGATCGCCACGTGGTTGTCGGTCCCGGTCTTTTCGTAGAGCACGGTTTCAGGCATAACGACGAGGTCTCCTTGGTTTCGGTATCTTGGGGTCGGAGCAGTGTCAGGCGTAGTGGCCCAGGAACTGGCCGCCGATGACGTGAAGGTGTCCGTGGGGTTGGCTCTGCAAACCGTCGTAGCCGAAGTTGGACAGGATGCGGAAGCCGTCGGGGCAGTACATGCAACCGAGGGTCGCGGCTACATCACCAAGTCGCGACATGATCCCGCTGCTCCACATTTCCAGCTGCGACATGTGCCGGCGAGGCATCACCAGCAGCATTACCGGAACCCAGGTCAGCCGGTTGACGATGGCGATCAGGTCATTGTCCAAATAGCGAATCCGCGCCGGTTCGCGTCCGGCAACGATTTCGCAGAATACGCAGTTGGTGGGTTCAGAACTCATTAGCGTGTCAACGCAGCCCGGTGCAAGGCGCCGGACGGCAGCCGGACAGACGGGCCACCGTAAAACCGGCGCGGGATGTCCGATTACTATACGTACTGCCCGTTTGCAGTGTCAACGACGCATACCGGCGCCGGAACTTCCCAGGCGGTGTGTTATCATGCGCTCGTCACACCCTCACCATTCTGACTCTAACCTCTGACTCTAACCGTCCGCGATATGTACCGTCTGGCAATTCTGACCATCAGCAGTTCCGGCGCCCGAGGCGAGCGCGAAGACGCGGGCGGACAGGCCATCCGCGACAAACTGCTCCCCCCCGACTACGAGGAAGTCCGCTACGAGATTGTTGCGGACGACGCCGACACGATAACTGCCCGGCTCAGCGAATGGGCCGACTCCGGCGAAGTGGACCTGATCGTCAGCACCGGCGGAACCGGCATGGGTCGGCGTGACGTCACGCCGGAAGCCGCCCGTCAGGCCATGGACCGCGAGGTTCCGGGGATGGCCGAGACAATGCGGGCGCAGACCCTCAAGTTCACGCCCATGGCCATGTTGAGCCGCTCGGTAGTGGGCATTCGCGGGCACACGCTGATCATCACGCTTCCCGGAAGCCCTCGGGGGGTGGGGGAATGCCTCGACGTCGTACTACCCGTTTTACCCCACGCCATTGAACTGCTGCAGCGCGAGTCAGTCCAGGAACATCCACGCTGAGCGCCGATCACCCAACCGTTTAACCAGTTCGTCAACCGGAGACTGCGACCAAATGAGCACAGATGCCAACACCAACGAAGCCGCGCCCGTTTACTGGCCCAGGGTGAAAGAGCTGCTGGACACCATAATGGATCGCTGGATCGAGCGGCACGGCCGGCAGCCCTACCCGGGCATACACGAATACTGGTGGGAAACGCCTGAGGAGTTGGCAGCGTCGGTTCTCAATGGGTATCCGTCCATCGAACCGGGAGTGCCGGGGGCCGAAACCCACCTGGTTCGTTCGCTCCGGTTGGGTTGCGGCACCTTCGGCCGGATGCCGCTGCGCGGCCCGTTCCTGTCGCGCGCGGAAGCCGCGGAAATCGCCGCCTGGATCGACGCCGGGATGCCCAAAGGACCGGAGGAATAACGGTTACATTAGCTGGAAAGCCGCGACGTGATGACTACCGACACGCCCTGACGGTCGGCCAAATCCTGTTGCGGCGGCGCGATGCTGCCGCCCACCACTGCGGGTATGACTGGCGTTCCCCTGATAATGGCCAGAGTATCGGCCCTTGACCGGGCCCGGTCAATATCGTGTTCGCCGATTAAGCCGGAAATTTCCACGGCGACGTAGATTGCTTCCCGGTCGCTCTTGCGGCGCGCGGCAAGAATAACATCGGTTTGCTCCAGATGGCTGCCTTGCGCGTCCGTAATCAGGCCCTGCTCCTCCGCGTCATCAATGGCGTCCTGCAGTTCCGGGGAACGGGCAACGATTTTGCTTTGCAGAATGCGAACGCGGTTCAAGCCCAGATGCCGGCTGGCGATGTTGACGATGTTGGCGTGTACTTCCCGCTCCAGCTCAGCTCCCTTGAGCCGGCCAACATCTCCTTCCAGCCTAGCTTGACCGGCTTCCAAGCGAGCAACGGAGCCTTCCAAGTTGGACTGGCCGGCTTCCAAGCGAGTTTGACCGGCCTCCAGCCGCGCAACGGAGCCTTTCAAGTTGGATTGGCCGGCTTCCAAACGGCCCTGGCCGGCTTTCAGGTCGGCCAGATCGGCCGCAAGCCGCTCGTTGGCGGCGGCTTGCGCCGCTTCCAGCGCGGCGAGCAGTTCGCTGATGCCGCTGGTACCAGTCATAACGTCATTATACGTCAAGCGTCCGCTGAAAGCCGGCCGCGGCGTCGTTTGCCGAGCTAGAGACCCGCCCCATCATTGCGATTGCAGGTACACGCTCCCGGGGTCAACGCCACAAGCATTCAAGAGGGTTTTTGCGGACTTTAGCAAGGTGGTGTGCGCACCGTGGATGTACACGTACGATCCTGATTTTCCGACGGGTTTCCATTGTGAATGGTTGCGACTCGAAGGAAGACTTGTGGCAACCAGCAGTGCTGTAGCTTTATTTCCCGGTCTCATGATTTCCTTGCCGATAGGAAGCTTACCGGTCTGATACAACCAATTGGCTGTGAATTCGACAATTTGCTGCTGTGTCTCGATTGTCCGTAAAGTAACCCCCGGGAATTTGATTGCACCAGGTCGTGGTTCAGTGGCGGCCTGCCACCACTTCGCTTTAGACGGCTTTGGAGGAGGCTTGAATGCAGCCAAAGGCACCCATCCATAACCTTCCGGTGCGGCGTTTTGATCGGATTCCAGCAGCAATGCTTGAAGTTCTGTCAACTTTTGGGCAGCACTGCCATCCCGTTCCGTGATACGGAACTCTGAAAATGGACCTTCGGCAAAATTCACGGGGGCAGTCCGGTAGATTTTCCAAAGGTCACCATTCGTCAGCACCACAGTGCTTGTGTAGTAGCGGTATTTGTCGATTTGATCTTTGTGGTCTCCGTAAGCTAGGGAATCGGAGAGCTTCTTGGCTTCAACAAATCCTGTCGGTTTGACTTGGGATTGACGGGTCGTAAGGGGTTTTGCCCAAAGAGCGTAGTCCACGCTCTCGCCGTGGTAACGACTATAATTGTGCTCCACCTCAACATGTCTAAGGTCAGCAACATCCCAACCCAAGGCTCGGAGGATAGGGTCAACCAGCGCGACGCGGGTGACCATCTCGTCTACGTTCAGCCTGTCTCTGTGGTCACGAATCCGCCCGCGGACCAGTTCAACAGTTTCAGCCAGTCGACCTTCCAGAGTTGCAGCCATGATGTCCTCCTAAACCAAGACCCACCAGCGGGGTTACCGCCGGCGGGTCTCGTTCGGCCGTTGTGGTCAAGTAGCGGTCTGCTTTACAGCAGCACAGGATCCTTTTCCTTCTGGTAGACCTGGATCCGGCCACGGGTGTGGTCGAGGATGGCGATCTGACCGGAAGGGGTGACACGTACCGCGCACGGATTGGCGAAAGCCTTCTCGAAGGAGCCGCCGTCGTGGGTGATGGCCATGGTCCGCTGCCGGATCATGTCGGGGTTGGAGTTGAGCTTGCTCTTGCCCCAGTCCGAGATCTGGTGGTCACCCTTAAGCTGGGCGCGGAAGCGTCCGTCGGGAGCCAGAATCTGCACGCGGTCGTTCTCGCGGTCGCAGACGTAAATGTCACCATCGTTGTCCACGAACACGGCGTTGGGTCGCTTGAACTGGCCAGGGCCGTCCCCGCTGGTCCCGTAGCTGGCCTGCCACTCGCCGGCCTGGGTGAACACCTGGATACGGTCGTTGCGCCAGTCGGCTACGTAGATCAGTCCGTCCTTGTCCAGGCACAGACCCCAAGGCAGGTTGAACTGGCCATTGCCGGAACCGGCCTCACCGAACTGGCTCTTGAAGGAACCGTCGAGGCCGTAGCTCTGGACTCGGTTATTCTTGCTGTCAACCACCCACATGGTATCGCCGACGATGGTGATGCCGGACGGGCCGTCGAACTGGCCGGGCCCGCTGCCCTGCTCGCCCCAATGGGAAACGTAGTCGCCGTCATCGGTGTAGATGGTGATGCGGTTCAGGTACTCGTCCGCGACGTACAGATTGTTGTCGCCGTCGAGGGCGCAGGAGGTGGGCCAATACATATCGCCCGGCGCCTCGCCGAACTGGCTGAACTCGCCCACGTAGTCCTCGCCCAAGGTGGCGATGGTGACGTGCACGCCGTCCGGCCGGTTCTCGTAGGAGCGGTTGAGCACAAAGACCTTGCCCTCGTCGTCAATAGCCATGTCCACGGGGTTGCGGAACCCGGTGCCGTTGAACTCGTTGCGGCCAACGGAATGGCTATAGGGGAAGGCAATGTCCACAAGGCCAAAGAGATGGGTACTCATAGACTTCCCTCTTTTTCGGTCGTCGTTGGTCAGGATAAGGCGGAGGGTTTGCCGCGTGGCGAGGACCCTCCGCCTCGATCATTCGGATACCGTTGGCCTACAGGAAGGGAACCTTCTCGAAGACGCCGCGGTTGATGGGGTTGGAGTCGAGACCCATCCAGTCCTCCAGGATGGTGGCGTAAACCTGGCGGAAGTCCATGTTGGACCGCAGGTTGCCGCCCTCTTCCTGGTCGGCCGGAGCCAGGGACGGGTACACGCCGTAGATGCCGCCCTTGACCTTTTCGCCGACGGCGAAGGCCACGGAGCCGGCGCCGTGGTCGGTGCCGGAGCCGTTGTCGCCGATGCGGCGGCCGAACTCGGAGAACATGAACGTGATGACGTTGTCGCTGGCGTCGTGTTCCCGGAGGTCGGTGATGAAGGTGTCAACGTTGGCGGACACGTCGGTCCACAGGCCGCTGTGGAGCTGAGCCTGGTTGGCGTGGGTGTCGAAGCCGTTGTAAGGGCTGGTGGTGAAGAGCACGCGGGTTCCCAGGTCAGCGAGGTGGGTCTGCGCGATGTTCTTCATGTACTGGCCGACGGTGCTGCTGGAGTACTCCACGTTGGAGGTGTACTTCGGCGGGGCGGTGGCCAGGATGTCGGCGCCGATGCGGGCGTAGGTGCCCGTGGACCGCAGGTAGTCGCTGACGAAGCCCTGGCCGACGGTGGGGGCGTAGATCTTGCTGAACAGGTCCAACGCCTCGGCGCGCTGGTCATCACCCTCAATGCCGGTGAGCAGGCCGTAGGTCTCCAGGTTGCCGACGGAAGCGACCGGCACGCCTTCCTTGGCGAGGGCGCGGGGGAGGCCCCGACCGAAGTTTACGCCGGTGATGCCCTGGCCTTCGTTCTTCGGGTCCAGCTCGTGGATGACCTGGCCGAGC
Source organism: Dehalococcoidia bacterium (assembly GCA_034420475.1). Classification (GTDB taxonomy): domain Bacteria; phylum Chloroflexota; class Dehalococcoidia; order Lucifugimonadales; family UBA3495; genus Bin87. The sequence goes on along the minus strand of DAOULH010000010.1, from coordinate 272,914 downwards.
CAGCCTTCGGTCCCGATGCTGTCGGGCTCGCAGGTGTGCCAAATGTCCATGCTGCGGAAGTGGCTGTAGGAGGGATTGGCATAGCCGATGCCCAGGAAGATCGCCAGCTTGCCCTCGTCCCAGTACTTCTTCAGGGGAAGCATGGTGGGGTGCATGCCGATCTCGCCATTCAGGTCGATGACCTGCTCTGCGCCCACGCCCAGGTTGGGGCGAAAGTCACGGTAGTGGCCGTCGTTGTAAGGAATGACGGTGTTCAGGCCGTCGTTCCCGCCGGACAGCGAGAGCACCACCAGAACATTGTCTTTGTTGGTAGAGACCATTTGATAGTCCTCCGTTTTGTGTATCTGGTCGCAGTGATGGTGGTTGGCCGGACCGGCGAAGAGTGGATCGGGTTGCGATCCGGCCAGATGCTGGACGTTCGCCGGTTACTCGAACTGGAATTCCGAGGTGGAGGCGATGATCTGGAACATCTCACCGGACCGGCGGGTGAACTCGGCGCGCTCAGCATCGCTGCTGTGGGTGAGGTTGCCGCCGCGGCCAGCGTGGGCGATGAGCTGTTCGCGGGTGTCCTCGGTGAGGTTGTTGCAGCCAACCAGGTCGGCGCAGGTGTCGACGAACTGCTCGGGGGACATGCTGTCGCCCTGGGCCATGAGCTTGGAGATCATGCTCTGGACGCCGGGGAGTTCCGTGCGGCCCAGGTAGTCGGCGGCGAAGTTGATCCGCTCGACCAGAGTGCCGGAGTCGATCCACTCGTGGCCGGTGTGCCAGCCCTCGACGGTGGGCGGGTTCATCAGGTCCATGCCCATGTACTTGGGCTCCTGGCTAAGCTCGAACATGCCCGGCTTGATCTCATCACGGTGGTCGCCAACCATGCGCAGGGTGCCGGCAACCATTTCGGCCGGGTTCTTGACCTTGGCATACTGGGCGCTCTTGAAGGAGTCAGAATTGAACAGCGTGCGCAGCATCGCGGTGATGTTGTAGCCGCTGTCGAAGTACGCCTGCTCCAGCTCGGCCAGCAGGCTCTCATCCTTCGGCGGGGTCTGCCGCCAGCTGGGTACGGGAACCTCGTCGGCGACGAAGTAGTTGTACATGTGGCGGGAGATGAACCGGGCGGTGGCCTTCTCCCCGGCAATGATGTCCAGGATATCGCTGCCGTCCCAGTTGCCGGTGTGACCAAGGAACGTCTTCTCGTCGTCGTCATGGTCGGCCGGGTCGAACCGGAATTCCCAGGGGCTGCGGCCGTAGGGGAACGGCGGGTACGGAGGGGCGATGTTCCAGCCGGTGAACGCGCGGGCCGTGGCCTTCACGTCGTCTTCCGAGTAGTTGAACTCTTCGTTCATGCCGACGCCCATGGAGAACAGCTCGAGCAGCTCGCGGCCGTAGTTTTCGTTGATGGCCGTCTTGTGGCTCTCACAGTTGTCCAGGTAATAGACCATGGCGGGGCTGGTGGACAGTTCCATCAGCAGTTCCCGGAAGTTGCCCATGCCCTTGTCCCGGAACATCTGGATCATCCGGCCCATCTCTTCGCCGGAGTCGATCTTGGAGTGGCCGGCGCAGAAGATCATGTGCCAGAAGAGGGCCATCTTCTCCTTGAGCTGGTACTCGGTGTTGACCATGCGATACACCCAGTTCTGGATGTTGATCTCGATGGCGCCCGGGTGGTTGTAGGTGGGATGGTAGCGGAGCATGATGTCGTCTTCGACGCCCGAGGTGTCGCCCGGGTTCAGCAGCTCCTCCACCACGGTGTCATAGCCCTTCGCAGCAGCGGCTTCGATCTCGTCGCGGCTGGCGCTGAAGCCGGCCCGGCGGAGAAGGTGCGCCATCAGTGCGATGTCGTTGCTTCCTGCCATTGGTTCCTCCTTTCTTTGTACCTTGGGAACAGGGTCCCGGTTGGCCGATTCTTTGTACTGCAAATATACCGCAACAACCGTCATCCTCGCAATCGGAGAAGGCCGGCAGCGGCCTCCCAATTGCGAAACGATTATCAGATTAGAATCGTATCGCCGGAAGGGTTGGATGTCAATAAGTTTACGCTTGGGCGCCGGCCGGGTTCATACTGGAAAACCGCCCTTCCGGGCGCGATCTGCCAAGTCCTGCGATGGACCCGCACGTCACGCTAGCCCAGGCGAAAACGCTTGAACACCTCCGCGTACTCCACGCCAATGCGCGGCCCGTCCCGGCGCCGCCATTCGCGCAGATGTTGATCGGCGGCAGCGTGGTCAACCTGGCTGCGGTGCGCACGCAGGGCCTCCACCGCCGTTTCCATGTGGTCGGTTACGTCCACGAAGTGATCGGGATGGGTGCGGCCCATCACCCACACCTCCCGGACCTTGTGAGGCTCCAGGCCCTCCTCGGTGAGCAGATCGGGAAAAGTCAGCGGGTCGCGCGCCGAAGGGTACACCGCTCCCATGGCCGCGTCGCCGGAAGCGAAGTGGTCCGGGTGGTCGATGTAGCCGGCGCCGTCCAGATTGCGAACCGGATTCATGCAGACCAGCACGTCGGGCCGGTGGCGGCGAATCTCCCGGGTGATGGCCTTGCGCAGGTCAAGAGTCGACTCCAGGTATGCGTCCGGGAAGCCCAGGAACACCACGTCGGCGAGACCGAGGACACGACCGGCCTCTTCCTGCTCGGCACGGCGGGATTTGATCACCTCGTCCGGGGAAGTGGTCGGGTCGGATGTGCCTTTGCTGCCGTCGGTGCAGATCACGTACACGACATGCTTGCCCTCGGCGCACCAGCGGGCCACGGTTCCGGCGCAACCCCATTCGGCGTCGTCCGCGTGGGCGACGACCACCATGGCGCGGCTGAAGTCTTCGTTATCGCTGTTGGTCAAAATCGCACCACCTGCAGTGTGTCCCCAGAGTACGCGGGCTCAATCGAGGCGCCGGCTAAGCGGGTGACACCGCTTGCCCGGCTGCACCCTGATTTCGAGTTCGAGTCATGATGTGAAGGGTGAAACCCAATCCGGCGCCAACCAGAGCCGCCCCGGAAGCCATCGCGAAGGACCAGCGGAGCGTGCCGGTGGCGTCAGCGATCGGGCCCGATATGGCGGGAGAAATTGTACCCCCAATTCCCGCGCCCATGCCCATCAATCCGAACGCGGCCGGCGCCATGAAAACCGGCACGAAGTCGCCGGCCGCCGCTGCGCAGATCGTGTAGGTGGAGCGCAGCGCGAACCCCGCCAGCACCGATGCAATGATGAAGAAGATCAACTCCGGCGCCATCCAGAAGAGGGCGTGGCAGGCGACCTCGATCAGGAACGTCGCGGCAAAGGCCAGACCGCGCCCGATCCGGTCGGACAGCGCGCCTGATCCGATCCCGCTGCCGATGCTGAGGACTCCGATGAGCATGAACAGCGTACCGACCACCGCCACGTCGATACCCTGCTCGACCTCCAGGTACGCGCCGTAGCTGGACGTGAGGATGCCGTGTACGAAACCGGAGCAGAACGCCATCCCGGTGATCAGCCAAACGTAAGGATTGGTGTACACCTGCACCGGCCAGCCAGCAGGACCGCTCCTGGCGGCGGCCTGCGCCGGGCTCGCCGCCGTCGAAGACCCGGTTGATGACGGAGACACCGCCGGTGGCGCTTCCCGAATGAAACTCACGCACGCCAGGCCGATCAAAACGCTGGCGGCGGCCAGCACGTACCAGGTGTACCTCCACGCTTCATCGCCGAACATGCCGGTAAGCGGGGGCACTATCACACCAGTAAAGATGATCGCCAGGCTGCCGCCAGAGGCGGCAATGCCGGCGGCGACGCCCCGGTCGGTGGCCCGGAACCAGGGGGCCAGCATCCCCATCATGGGCGTGAGAGCCGCGCCGGATGACACCCCCACGGCGACCATTGCAACCAGCGCTACCCAGTAGCTGGGCGACCAGCCCAACAACGCCATAGCAAACGCCTGCACGAAAATGCTGGAGATGACCATCCATCGCCCGCCGTAACGCGATGCGGCGGCTCCCGACAGCAATCCGGACACCACGCGAGAAATTGACAGCGCGACCACCAGCACGAAGACCGTGGTGTAGGACAACTCAAAACTGCCCTTCATCCCCGGGATGGTGAGCGCCTGAACGTACAGGGAAAAGCTGGTGATCAGGTTGACCGCCAGCGACACGGCCAGTATCACCGCCGCATAGGTGCGCACCCATTGGGGAATCAGGGCGGCGGGACTGAAGGCCATGGGGGCTGAAACGAGTAGCGGCGACGGCGGAGAAAGACGGACAGCGAGGCTTGGGCATCATATCACACCGCCTGCGCCCGACATGCGCCGTCGTCCTGAAAGCACCTGATACAATACCGGGGCGCCAAAGTACTGAGGTGCCGACCATGACCACCGCCACGCCGCAGACCCAAATCCCACTGCCCGATGAAGCTCCCTACGGCGCGGCCACATCGGAGGCCGAGGTCGGCTGCTTCTACATCCCCCTGGTCGAATTCGGCCAGTCCCTAGACAGCCTCGACCTGGACGTGTGGTTTGAAGCTTTTGTCGCCCGTAACAAGCACTTTAGCGGCGGTTTCTTTGAGATTACCGCCCAAGGAGAACTGAAGATTATGCCTCCTACGGGCCTCCCCGGATACTGGCATGAAACCGAGATGACTGTTGAACTTGTCATTTGGAATCGCGCCCACGGCGGCGGCAAAGCCGGCGGTCCCACCGGGCGTTTCAGGATGCCAGACGGTTCCCGTCCCGGTCCTGACGCAATCTGGATTTCCGATGAGCGGTGGAACGCGGCTACCGAGGAAGAACGCCGCCCGCCCTTTGCCGCTATCGCTCCCGATTTCATCTGCGAGATCGTATCCCCCTCCAATCGCGGCCCCGAGCTCGTCCGCAAGGTGGAGCTCTTCATTGCCAACGGCACCAGGCTGGCCTGGGTCATCAACGCAGAACGTCGTCTGGCAACAATCTTCCGTCCCGGCCATGCGCCGGAGACACTGGTTGACCCGGAGACGCTGGACGGGGAAGACGTGCTGCCGGGTTTCGTGTTTGAGGTCCGGGCGCGCATTTTCGATAACGTGGGCTGATCGCCCGGTCCAGCCGGCTGCGAGCTGACGGTGGATGATGGATAGCGGTGGGTCGGAACGCCCGGAACCGGGGAACGACGCAAGCCGCACCCCTGCGCCCGAACCCTTACCGGCTCCGCCGCCGGTCCCGCCTGACGCGCTGAAGCCGTGGTACTACCAGGGCTGGTTCCTCGTGCCGACCTTTGTCTGGTGGCCGTGCAGCGCGATCCTGTTCATCCGGTCGCCGTGGCACAACGGCGTGGTCAGCGGCGCGTTGTCGTGGGCCTGGATCATCATCGGCGGAGGCTGGATCTTCCTCCGCCTGCAACTGCGACTCCGGGGCGGCGAAACCCTTATTGACCCGACGTTGATTGCCCTGGCGGCGCCGGGCGTGATCCTCACCGTCATCACGCAAACGCTGTGGCTGACCCGGGATCGGCCGCATATCCGCCGTGTCCGCGACGCCGGCGGGTTTGCGGCCTACGAAGATGGGAATGCCGACGCCTCGCCGCGGGCTGCAAATCCGCCGCCCCCGCCGGTGGTGCGTCGCCGGGGCAACCGGGGCAGCGTCCGCAGCCGGCGACGGCGACGTTAGATCCGCCGTTCGGGAGATCAGTCCGGAAGCACCCCAAATTGCAGCCCCTCAACGAGTCCCTGCACCATTTCGATGCGCTCGTTGGTGGTTGAGAACGCCATGCCCATTGGTGTGATGCCGATATAGTTGGCTTTGCTGGCGTCGATGTCGCTCCCCTCGCCGCCGGCCAGCACCGGGCGGTTCCGCGAAATCCAGTAACGGCGATGGCCGAAGGACTCTTCGGAACGCACCGATTCGCCGTAGGCCCTGCCGCCCAGGCGCGTCACCTTCACGCCGGCGATCCGTTCCGCCGGCTCGTTGGGTACGTTGACGTTGAGGAAATAGGCCGGCGAAACCTCGGGAGCATCGGCCAGCCGCCGGGCCAGGTGCGCCACCACCTGCGCCGCAAGCTGGTAGCGCGGAGCCTGGACGGAACCCACCGAGATGGCAATCGTTGGATATCCCCGCACCCAACCCTGGGTTGCGGCTCCGACGGTGCCGGACACGATCACGTCCCAGCCCAGGTTGGACCCACGGTTGATGCCGCTCACTACCAGGTCAGGTTTCGGGTTCACCAATTGCTCCAGGGCCAGGATGCACGCATCCGCCGGCGTCCCTTGTACGGCCCAGGCTGATATGGGATGGGCAGGCGTCGTGTCCGGAGCCGGCACCAGCACGGCATCGGCGCTGCGCGGTGGGCTATCTTCGCCGGGAGAATACTGGGCGAGGTACTGTTCGGCCGGCACCGTGTGGACGAACAGCGGGGCGTGCAGCGTCATGGACGCGCCCACGCCGGATTGTTCCCGGTCAGGCGCGACGACGACCACCTCGCCAATTTCAGCCAGACTGCGCGCCGCCGCCCAGATCCCGGTGGCGTGGATACCGTCGTCATTGGTAAGCAAGATTTTCAAAAGGTAGCCTCTGCGTTCAAGGTTAGCGGATCGATTGCGGGCACATAAACCATGTCAGAATACCAGCCACATCAAACTGGCCGCCGTAGCGCTTACGGCGGCCAGTCCATTTGCCGGATTGCCCCACTGGATCAGTGATGGGCCAGTCCAATGGCGTGGAGCAGGGCGTGCTTCACCTCCACCGGCGCGACGCCGGCGCGGAAATCCGCGGAGGCGTAGACGTCGCCGATTATGTCAACGCCGGCAGCGTTGAGGTCTTCGCCCAAGCGTGACGTGGCGGTGGCGATGCTATCCATGGAGAGCACCCTTCCAGTCAAAGAGCCTTCAACCGTCGGCGCCTTGACAGGCCGCGGGGTCAGCCCACCCACCGCCACCGAGGCCGCGGTGCACCGATCCCCGTCCATGGTGACGACCACGGCGCCACCCACCACGGCGTAGAAACTGGCCGGGTGGGCCATCTTGGCGTACTCCGCCCGCTGGTTGGCGGCCAGCACGGGCACGCTGACGGTGGTGATGAGTTCGTTCTCGGCCAGCACCGTTGCGAAGGCGTCCTCGATGAGGTCGGCCACCGCCACCGTGCGGCTGCCGGCCGGCCCTTGGGCCGATACTGTGGCGCCCAGCGCGGTGAGCACTGTTGCCCAGTCGGACGCCGGGTCGGCGTGGGCCAGGTTGCCGCCGATGGTGCCCCGGTTCCGCACCGCCGGATCGCCGATGCCGCCGGCCGCCTCAGCCAGCAGGCCGTTGGCCCGTTGCACGTCGGCCGACGATGCGATCTCGGCGTGGGTAGTCAGGGCGCCGATATTGATGGTGTCTCCGCTGATGGAGATACCCTTCAGATTGGCGATGCCACCAATGTCGATCACCGTTTCCGGGCGGGCCAGGCGAAAGCGCATCAATGGTATGAGGCTGTGGCCTCCGGCCAGGATCTTCGCTCCCGGGTTGTCGGAGAGCAGCTGTACCGCTTCCGCGATGGAACCGGCCTTCCGGTATTCAAAATCTGCTGCAAACATTGCAATCAGTCCTCCTGTGCCGGCGCCGGTTAGTGGTTGTGTCCATGACCGTGGTCATGGCCATGATCGTGGCTGTGTCCGTGCCCATTGCCGGTGTAACCCGCTTCCCGTATGGCACGCCAGACCCGTTCGGGGGTCAGCGGCATATCCAGGGAGGTCACGCCGATGGGCTTCAACGCATCCATCACCGCGCTGTAGATGGCCGCAGTGGACGCGATGGTGCCGGTCTCTCCGATGCCCTTCACGCCCAATGGATTGTGCGGCGACGGGGTGACAGTGGAATGCACCTCGATGTCCGGCACCAGGTGGGCGCGGGGGATGGCGTAGTCCATCATCGTGCCGGTGAGCAGCTGGCCGTTATCGTCATAGACCGCGCCTTCCCAAAGGGCCTGCCCGGCTCCCTGAACCACGCCGCCGTGAACCTGGCCTTCAACCACCATCGGGTTGATCTGCGGGCCGCAGTCGTCGACGGCAACGTAGCGGTCCAGCGTAATGTGCCCGTTGTCCGGGTCCACGCTGACGATGGCCGCGTGGGCCCCAAAGGGGTAGCTGAAGTTGGGCGGGTCGTAGTAGGTGCTTGCTTCCATGCCCGGCTCAATGCCTTCGGGAAGGTTCCAGGCGACGTTGGCCTGAAGGGCGACGTCCTGGATGCTCTGGGAGCGGTCGCGGGCGCCGCGCACGAAGAACTGGCCGTCCTCGTACTCGATGTCAGCTTCGTCGGCCTCCAGCAGGTGGGCGGCGATGACCCGGGCCTTGTCGCGCAGCTTGCGCATGGTGAGGGCGACGGCCGCGCCGCCGACCACTGTAGTGCGACTGCCGTAGGTTCCCCAGCCCATGGGCGTGGTGTCGGTGTCACCGTGAACCACTTCCACGTCGTCCACGTCAACGCCGATCTCGTCGGCGACGATCTGGGCGAAGGTGGTTTCCTCACCCTGTCCGTGGGGCGATGTGCCGATGAACACGTTCACCTTGCCAGTGGCGTAGATGCGGACGGTAGCGCTCTCCCACAAGCCGCCGCCGAAACCAACAGCGCCGGCCACCTGGGATGGGCCCAGACCGCAGATCTCGCAATAGCAGGCGACACCGACCCCGCGGAATGTTCCGTGTTCGCGCTCGTGCTCCTGGTCGTGGCGGAACTGATCGTATCCGATATGACCGAGGAGCTGGTCCAGGGCGCCGGAGTAGTTTCCGCTGTCGTAGGTGATGCCGATGGCCACGTCGCGGTTGTTGTCGAAGGGCTCGATCAGGTTGCGGCGACGCACTTCCACCGAATCGATGCCAACGGCGTCGCCCACCTTGTCCATCAAGCGTTCCAGCAGGAACGTTGCCTCGGGACGGCCGGCGCCGCGATAGGCTTCGACCGGTGTCGAGTTGGTGAACACGCCGTAAACGTCGGCCTTGATGTTGGCGATGTCGTACGGGCCGGAGTACATCAGACCGTGGAGGATGGTCGGGATGCCCGGCGCGGCAGTGGACAGGTAGGCGCCCATGCCGGCGTAGACCACGCTGCGGACGGCGGTCACCTTGCCGTCGGCGTCGGCAGCCATCTCCACGTATTCGACATGGTCGCGCCCGTGGGTGGTGGCGACGTAGTTCTCGGTGCGGGTCTCGGTCCACTTGACGGGGACGCCCAACTGCATGGAGCAGAACGCGGTGATCATTTCCCACGGGTAGACCGCGATCTTCGCCCCGAAACCACCGCCGACTTCAGGCGCAATGACCCGAATCTTGTGTTCCGCTACGCCCGTGACCAGGCAGGTCACGAACCGGGCGATGTGCGGGTTCTGGGTGGTGTTCCACAGCGTCAGTTCGCCCATGGCGGACGACCACGACGCGATTGCGGAACGGGTTTCCATGGGAGTGGGTATCAGCTTCTGCTGGTTGATGGTCTCGCTGACCGTCACCGCGGCGTCGGCGAAAGCGGCGTCGGTATCGCCGCCGGCCGCTACCCAGTGGAAGGCCTGGTTGTTGGGCGCATCCTCATGCAGTTGCGGAGCGCCGTCGGCCAGGGCAGTCTCCGGATTGATGATAGATGGCAGCGGGTCGTAGCCGACGTCGATCAACTCCAGGGCGTCCTCGGCCTGGTAGCGGTTCTCCGCTACGACCACGGCCACGGCGTCACCCACGTAGCGCACCACGTCGGAGGCGATGGCCGGGTAGGCCACGGCTTTCAGGTCGGAGTCAGGAATGGCCCAAGCGCACGGGATGGGGTTCAGCACGCCCTCAATATCAGCGCCGGTGTAGACGGCCAGCACGCCGGGAGACGCCTTGGCCGCGTCGGTGTTGATGCTCGTGATGCGGGCGTGGGCGTGGGGGCTGCGCAGGATGGCCGCGTGGACCATGCCCGCCAGCTTGATGTCGTCGGTGTAAGCGGCCTGGCCGGTGATCAGGCGGGGGTCCTCACGCCGCCGGATGCCGGATCCGAAAATGCGGGTAGTCATGGCGTCAGCCTCCTTGTCCGGCAGCGGCGGCGGCCAGAGCGGCCCTGACGATGTTGTTGTAGCCGGTGCAGCGGCACATGTTCCCTTCCAGCCCGGCCCGCACTTCCTCGGCCGACGGGTTAGGATTGCGCTCGATGATCTCGGTGACCGTCATGATCATGCCGGCAGTGCAGTAACCGCACTGGAGGCCGTGGTTGTTCCAGAAGGCTTCCTGGACGGCGGTCAGGTTGCCGTTCTCGGCCAGGCCCTCGATGGTGGTGACCTCGGCCCCGTCGGCCTGGACGGCGAAGGCAGTGCACGACTTGACCGTAACGCCGTTCATGCGAACCACGCAGGCTCCGCACTGACTGGTGTCGCAACCGATCTTGGTGCCGGTCAGGTTCAGGGTCTCGCGGAGGAAGTGGACCAGCAGGGTGCGGGGTTCCACTTCAGCGGAATGCGAGCGGCCATTCACGGTAACCGTGATGGGTACTTTGTTCGGCAAAATGCACCTCCTCTATCAGGAACAACCGCCACGGCGGCGGCGGCAAGGGTGAGGTAGTGAGCGCAACAAATCGACAGCATTCAGCGGCGTCGATTCATTCGTGCGGCAGTATAGACGGCGCGCCGGCGGGCGGTCAAATTGGGGGCACGGTTCTGTGGGCGGCCACCGTTGTGCCGACGTAGAGCCGGCCCAGTCAGGGCAAACTTTCCGCTCTGGATAAACTCGGCGATTAGCCCTTTGGCCAGGCGCAGTTGTTCCGGGCTGAATTGTCGATCCTCGTAGAATCCGACGTGAAACGCAGACGCAATTTCATATTGGCCAGTCAAGTGCGCGGGAGCTCCGTTCTCAACCAGGCGGTCGATTGCGGCGCCCAATAGAGTATGTGACCCATGTCGCCATCCGCGCTGTTGCGCTGCCGACTTGATGGCATGGGCAGCAGACCCCCACAGCAGTTCGCACGATACTTCAAGTTCTCCCCGTTCCAACTCATCGTCAAATAGATCCAGAAAATGCTGGCTGCGTTCACGGCAATAATCCTGATGCCGGGGCGCGACCATCAATCCAAACCCTCTAAAACCTGGAGGAATTCTTTGATGGGAACCTTGCTGCAGTAGCGTATTCCGGCTTCATGCGGCGGCAGATACCGCGAAATTTCGCGGTCAAAAGCGGACGCCATGATGAAGTTGGTGTTCAGGTCAACCGGGCCGCCCTCGTCGTAGATAAGGCGGATGATGGCGTCGCCCATCTCAACAAAGGTATCGTGGGGCCACCCCCGGCGTGCGGCGGCGGCTTTGAGACCGCAGGCGGCAGCGTCCCACAGTGCCTGGGACGCTGCTTCCAGATCGCCCCGTTCCAACTCGACGTCCACCTGAGCCAGCAGACGCCAGCTCTCATTGCGATAGTGGGCTACGTTGGCATCAGCGGCGGTCACGTGAGCTCTCCTCTCTCTTCCTCCGCGTGACGCGGGCACATTGCGCCGCGAGTGTAGCAGAGGGGCAGATAAGACCGATTTCTGCTCCCATCATTTCTGCTCCCATTAACCGAGAGCGGCCGCGCGCCTCAATCGAACAGTTCGCTCATCGCAACGCCCAGCCCTCTGGCCAACGCGCGAATGATCCTTAGCGACGGATTGCGGATGCCGCGTTCAATGCCGGACAAATAGGTGGCATGGATGCCGCATTCCAACGCCAACCTTTCCTGCCTGTAATCGCGTTGATGGCGTAATTGTCGTATGTACTGGCCAAAGGCCCTTTGATAACTTCTCATGATTGTGTCCTGACATCCGAGTGTGCCCTCGCCTCCATCCACAATTGGGATTGACGGCAAGGAGAATGTTGCTTATGGCGATGTCAGGAGCAGCTATTCAAAGAAACGCAGCCTCGAAATCGGCCCAAACGCCAGCCAATCGGCAGATCCTCCGAAGCGGGCGCTGTGAAAGGGCGGCCCAGCAGTCAGTCAATGCTCGCTGGATCGATGGAGGACGGTTCTGCGCGCCCGGCGGCTTCTTTTAGAGTATCGAGCGTGCGTGCTGAAATTGTTAGTCATAGCGGCTCTCCTTATTCGTATGGCGCGGTCGGCTGGTATGGCGGAGGCGCGCCGGTCTTGCCTTTGACGTCGCGGTAACGACGCAACTGCACTCTGGCAACAGGCTTGGCGCTGCCGGCGTCAGGCTTGCAGGCGTATAGCAACCGGCGCGGCGATGGCGTCTCTTCGCGAGACAACCCTGGGGATTCCCACTGGCGAATACGCCAGCCAAAGGAGCTTTGATGAGCGCTCAGTGTGCAACAATGAATATAGAGTAACAAAATATAGATTATCAGTCAAATAGACTATAGTCTATGGACAGCAAGGCGGCATCTGGTTAAGGTTTTAGTTATTTACCGCGCCCTGGCGACGATTTTGCTGGGTGCATCAACGCTTCAGTGGCGGGGATCGCCAATGTGCCAAAGGTCCAAGATTGCCGGGGGTGACGGCTCACAGGAGGTTTCACATGAGTTGGGTCGATGAAAACTTGGCGTCCTGAGAGATGGTGCTGCATCGCTTCAGACCTAAAGGGACGATCCTCTTGCATCCGAGATTCCTCATACCGATATTCGGATGGATTGGCTTCGCGCGCACACTCATTTCGATGATGCGCAGCGAGACGGTTGTCACCTCCCACCGGTTGATCCACGTGGACCAGGGTTTGATTGGCCGCGAAGTCCTCGAGATTAACCTGCACTTCGTTGAAGGCATTTCAGTAAAGCAGGGCGTGTTCGACCGGATCGGCGGCAAGGGGACCGTCACCATTGGAAGCGCGAGCGGCAACCGGGACATCGAGTTTTACCATGTGCCCAGCCCCATGGAGTTCCGACGGCAGGCACTGGCGGCCATTGACGCGCGAACCGGATGAGCACATCCGCCCAGCGCCTGTGCCCACTAAACGGGGCCGGCCAGCCGGTATCGGCAACAATGCCGGGCCAACCTGACGCGCCATCGCATACGTGAACCGCAATCACGGGAGGGCTGATATGAGCTGGGTAGAAGACAATCTGCTGGCGCACGGCGAGACGATACTGCACCAGGCGAACTGCTCAGGAGGCGACGAAGCGGTTCTCACCTCCCATCGGGTGATATTCGTGAACAAAGGTCTGATCGGGCGCGATGTCCAGGACCTCAACCTGGTGAACGTGGAGAACGTAGCGGTGAAACAGGGCTTGCTCCAGCGCCTCTTCAACCGGGGAACGGTAATCGTCGGCAGCGCCAGTGGGAGCCGCGACATGGAAATCCCCAACGTTCCCGACCCCATGGAGTTCCGGCGGCAGGCTCTGGCCGCCGTTGACGCGCGGCACAGCTAAACGCCTTCATCACGCTGACTACTCGCTCAGCTCGCCAAAACCGGGCAGTTGACCGTCAGGGCTAACGGAATTCTTGCCGGTCGCTCCCCAGGTTCCGCATCCCGAGCTTCCTCGGCCAGCCCAGGCTGGCGTTGGCGCCAGCAACCGGAGCCACGGGCGTTCACGGTGTTGCGACCGGATCGATTCCGATCCCGTTTCCCATCCTGGCGGGAGATATTCAGCAGGGTTTTCAGTTCTCCCTGTTCCTTTGCGGGGTCTCCAGGAAGTCTGAAAGACCCTGAATTTTCCGAAGGCAGACTGCCGCCGGCACTGCCACTGTGCTAAATTACTCCTACTTACGCCTTCGGAGATCCCGGATTATGCTGCCGCAACACCTTGCCCACGTTTTTCCCGACACCACCGACACCAACTCCACCGGACACCTGACCATCGGCGGATGCGACGCCGTTGAGCTGGTCGAGCAGTACGGCACTCCGCTGTACGTGTTGGACGAGTCCACCCTGCGCTCGAAGTGCCGGCAGTTTGCGGGCGCGTTCGCGTCGCGTTACCCCAACGCGCAGGCCGTTTACGCTTCCAAGGCTTACATCAACCCCGCGTTGGCGCGCATTTTTGCCGAGGAGGGCCTGGGACTGGACGTCGTGTCGGGCGGCGAGCTGGCCGTGGCCGTGGCCGGCGACGTGCCGCTGGACAAGGTATATTTCCACGGCAACAACAAGACGCCGGCCGAGCTGGAGGAAGCCGTGGCGGCAGGCATCGGCCGCGTGGTGGTTGATAGCTTCCACGAGCTGGACCTGCTGGAACGGATCTGTGCCGACGCCGGCAAAACCCAGGACATCCTGGTGCGCGTTTCGCCGGGCATCGATCCGCACACCCACGCCTACACCACCACGGGCATCATCGATTCCAAGTTCGGTTTCTCCATCCAGACCGGCGACGCGGAAAAAGCGGTCCAGCAGGCCATCGCCGCGCCCCATCTCAACCTCCTGGGGCTGCACTTCCACCTGGGATCACCGATTTTCGAGCTGGAACCGTACCAGGCGGCCACCGACCTCGTGCTGCGTTTCGCGGCCGGATTGCGCGAGCAGGGTCTGAATCTCCAGGAGTTCAGCCCGGGAGGCGGGTTCGCCATCGCGTACACGCGCAACGACCAGCCGCCGGCTCCGGACGATTACGCGGAAGCCATCGTGGGCACGCTGACCGCGACCTGCGACGAACTGGGTATGGAACTACCCGCCCTGGTGATCGAGCCGGGCCGTTCCATCATCGGGCCGGCCGGGGTCGCGCTGTATCGCATCGGCGCGATCAAGGACATACCGGGCGTGCGCACCTACGTCAGCGTTGACGGCGGCATGGGCGACAACATCCGGCCGGCGCTGTACCAGGCTTCCTATGAAGTGCTTTCCGCCAACCGTCCCGGCGCCGAGCCGGACGCTACCGTCACCATCGCCGGCAAGTACTGCGAATCGGGGGACGTGTTGGCATCGGATATCCTGCTGCCTGCTCCGGCGGCGGGCGACGTGATCGCCATACCCGCAGCCGGCGCCTACTGCCCTTCGATGGCCAGCAATTACAACCTCAATCCGCGCCCTCCCATCGTGCTGGTGAACGATGGCGAGAGTCGGCTGATCCGCCGGCGCGAGTCCTACGCGGACATGATGCTGTGTGACCTGTAACCTGGCCCGCCGGTAGCGCATCCCAGGGTCGTCAACGGGGCCAGCCGTATGTGGTCGACCATCGGGCAGGACCACCTGCTGAAACAGATTGATGCCGCCCTGGGCGCTGGACGCCTGGCTCACGCCTACCTGCTTTCAGGTCCGCCGCACGTCGGCAAGATGACCCTGGCGCTGGATCTAGCTGCGGCGATCAACTGTGCGGTCGTCAATGGACAGCAAGCCGGGTCCATGTTCGGTGATCAGGACGAAGCCTCGGGTCCTTGCGGCAATTGCGACCCTTGCATCCGGATCCGGCGGGGCGTGTTTGCCGATCTCAATATAGTTGCGGTGGGCGACGATCCGCGGGTTTCCACGCGGATCAGCATTGAGCAAGTCCGCGAGGCCGAGAGTTTCCTCGCCGTCACGCCGGTGGAAGGTTCGTGGAAGGTGGTGATCTTCGACGGCGCGGAAACCCTGTCGGCAGGCCAAAGCGAGCCGGCCAACGCCCTTTTGAAGACGCTGGAGGAACCACCGCCCCAGGTGCTCGTGCTCCTGCTTACCACCAACGAGGACGCGATACTGCCTACCATTCGATCCCGTTGCCGGACCCTGTCGCTGCGCCCCATGCCGGGCGAGGCATTGAGCGAGTATCTGGAATCCAATCGCGGAGTCGAGCCTGACCAGGCCCGTCGCCTGGCCCGCCTGGCCCGAGGGTGCCCGGGATGGGCGATCAACGTCCTCGACGACCCGGACCGTCTGGACGCCTACCAAGAGCAACTGTCACAGGTTTCGTCCGTTGCGTCGTCGCCGTTGGACGCCCGGTTCAACTACGCGAACACCCTGGCGGGTAGTTTTTCCGGCGACCGCGAGGCGGTTCGCCAGGAACTTTACCTGTGGGAACGCTGGTGGCGTGATGTCCTGCTCGTCAAAGAGGGCCTGCCGGAGCGAGTTCACAACGATGACCGCCTCGCAGAGATAACCGGCCACGCCGATGCGGCAACCACTTCGGACATCGTCTCTTTCCTGGAAAGCGTCCGGGAGACCCTGAGCGCGCTGGACGCCAACGTCAACCCGCGGCTGGCGCTGGAATGCCTGATGCTGGCGGTGCCGCCCGGCGTGGCTTAGACCGGACTTGGGACCGTCACACCGCTTCGTAGGCTTTGTTGCGCCCCCTGGTCACCGTGCGCAGCCGGCCCTGCCTCTCAAGGCTGCGGATGGCCTGGATCACGCTGGGATCGCCGTAGCGCCGAAACTTGCCGGTAATTTTGCTCTGCGTGCGTGCGGTCTCGCAGTATTCCAGCACTTGTTCAGCCAGCAGGTCGCTCACTTCGGGCAGAGGTCGGATGGGCATGACCAGAGTGTGTCCCTGATTGCCGTCGGCGTCTTCTCCGGGTTGAAATTCCAGGCGATCGCTATGGGCGGTGAGGAAGGAGCGGACGCGGCGGCGCAGTGACCCGCCGGTCCCCGTCGATCCGTAGCCATGCACAATCTCAATGATTTCCGACGACGATCCGTCGGCCAGGACCCGGTTATAGGTCGCGATCAGTTCGGTCAGCGCTTCGGACCAGGTCCTGCCGTGGAGGTCGATGCTGGCCATGTAGAGTCAGTCGGCCACCGCCATCAAGGCCGGCTCGTTTTCGCCGCCGTTCCGCGACTTGGCGGCGGTTTGCCAGGGGATGTACTGCTTCCATTCTTCCAGGATGGTCCGGTTTTCCAGGATGCGGTACGGATTGGGCTGCGGAGCGGTCGGCAGACGGCGCAGCTTCATGTTAGCCTCTTCGGGCGTGCGCCCCGCCTTGTCGAGATTGCAACGACCGCAGGCCGCGACAACGTTGTCCCAGGTGTGCGGGCCGTGTTGCCGTCGGGGCACAACATGGTCGAGGGTGAGTTGCTGGGAACGCTTGCCGCAGTACTGGCAGGTGTAGTGGTCCCGCAGGAACACTTCCTTCTTGGAAAGACGGCGCGGAGCGAAAGGACGCTTCACCAAATATACGAGCCGGATTATCGAAGGTGCGCGCAGCGAAGCGTTGTAGGTGCGGATGCGCGACGCCTCGGCTCGCTGTTCCAGGAGCTCAGCCTTGCCCTTGGCCACAAGGACGATAGCGCGGCGAACCGTGCAGACGTTGACTGGAACGTAGTTGAGGTTCAACACCAGGACCGGCGCCGTGAGCCGGCCCGGCACCGGGGGCTTCCCGTTGCGTTGACCTTCCTCCGCTGCCGTAGAGGCATTCGCCTTGGCGGGCTTTCCGCCCGAACCGTTGGCGTTGGGTTGTCGGCCGTTGTGCCTGTTCCTGGCCGCACCCTTTTTTCGACCCGTTCGTCCCCGGCTTGCCATCTGCCAACCTCATTGCAGGTAGCGTATTCGCTGCCGCGTCGTGCCGAAACGATAATTCGCAGTTGATAGCGCTTCACCTATTATAACGCCGTTTTCCACAATCCGACATGGCCGCCATCACCCTTGTCGAGACTCAACTTGCAAGCGTGTGGCGTGATCCTGCGAAACACGCCGAACGCGGCTCCGAAAGCGGAATCACGATACACACGCAACCGCCCATCGCCGAGGCGGGCCGGATCACGTGTACTCGATTTGTCATCGCGAGGAGCGCAGCGACGCGGCGATCTCGTTCCCGCAGCCGGCGTCCGTTGTCACGACGAGATTGCCGCGCTGCGCTCGCAATGACAACTCGGGCGGAACTGGGTACTCGTGAGATCCGGCCGGTCAGAGGGGCCGCGCCTCCCTTGTGATAAACTAGCCGCCGATTTCAGGATCGAGCGTTACCGGCGTCAGCGTACCGCTCCAGGACAGGACTAGAATGGTTCCCCCCGATTCGCTTTTTGGCGTCATTCCCGTATGGGTTGGCGTGTACGTACTGACGGCGCTCACGTTCGGAGTGGCCGGCTACGTCGTGTATCACCGCGTATTTCGGCTGGTATTGCAGGGTCTTCCGGTGGCCCGATTCGACCGGCCGATGACCCGGCTGACGGGCGCAGCGGCGATAGTATTGGGACAGCGCAAAGTCCTGCAACGGGTGGGACGCCTGGACCCCCGTTCGCGCAGCATCGACCTGGCCGGATTGGGACACGCCGCCATCTTCTGGGGATTCCTCTCCTTCAGCCTGTCGTACCTGATCTTCATCTTCGGCGGGTCCATCTGGCACCCCCTGGGCGAGACCATCCTCACGAAGACCGGCGTGCTGGTCTACAGCATCTACCTGGATATTTTCGCGGCCGTAATCCTGGCCGCGCTCATCTGGGCGCTGGTTCGACGCTGGATCGCGCAGCCGCACCGGCTCAGCTTCGACCTGACCCGCAAGGGCGAGTCGGTGGTAATCGTTGGGCTGACGGCCGGCCTGATGGTCGCAACCTTGCTGGTCCATTCCTTCTATGTCGCAGCCGGCGGCGCGGGCCCCGAAGCCGGCGTCTTCATCGGCGCAGCCATCGGCAACTGGCTCAACGCGATGGGCATGTCCGCAGCGACCGCCGGCGTTCTGCAAGCGACCTTCTGGTGGGTGCACCTGCTCATCGTGCTCGGGTTCGGGTTGTACATTCCCTTCTCGAAGCACATCCACATGGTGGCCGCTCCGCTGAACGCTTTCTTCCGCAACCTTGAGCCGCGCGGCACGCTGGCGACCATGGACCTGGAAAACGTCGAACGTTTCGGCGCGTCCCGGGTGCAGGACTTCACTTGGAAAGAGCTGCTGGACGGTTACGCCTGCGCAGTGTGCGGCCGGTGCACCGACGCCTGCCCGGCGCACACCACCGGCAAGGTTCTCTCTCCGATGCACATCGTCGAGAACCTCAAAGAGCACATGATCGCCATCGGGCACCAGGGCGCGCGTGACGCTGAGCACGTGGAGCCCATGCCGCTGATCGACGGCGCAATTCCGGAACAGGCAGTGTGGGACTGCGTATCCTGCGGGGCCTGCATGGAGGAGTGCCCGGTGGTGGTTGAGCACGTGCCCACCATCATCGACATGCGCCGCAGCCTGGTGCTCGAGGAATCACGAATACCTGAGACCGGCATGAACGCCCTGCTGAGCATGGAGCAGCGCGGGCACCCGTGGCGCGGAACCACCTTCGCACGCACCGATTGGGCGGAAGGACTGGACGTCCCGACGATGGCGGAAAAACCCGATGCCGAGGTTTTGTTCTGGGTCGGCTGCACCGGCGCCCTGGAACAGCGCAGCCAGGGCATCGCCCGGTCGATGGCTAAGGTTTTGAAATCAGCCGGCGTCGACTTCGCCATCCTGGGCGACGAGGAGAGCTGTACCGGCGACCCGGCCCGGCGCATGGGAAACGAGTACCTGTTCCAGATACTGGCGCAGCAGAACGTCGAGGTGATGAACGGTTACAACGTGAAGACCGTCGTCACCATCTGCCCGCACTGCTTCAACACCATGAAGAACGAATACCCGCAGTTCGGCGGAGAGTACGAGGTGCTCCACTACAGCCAGTTCGTGGACACCCTGATCCGCGATGGCCGGATCAAGCCGGTGAAGATGATGGACGTGTCGGTGGCCTACCACGATTCGTGCTACCTGGGCCGCCACAACGGGGTGTACGACGAGCCGCGCAACGTGGCCAGGGCCATTCCCGGCCTGAAGCTGGTGGAGATGGCGCCCCGATGCCGGGAGCGCGGGTTCTGCTGCGGCGCCGGCGGCGGACACATGTGGATCGAGGAGAGCCAAGGGGAGCGGATCAACCACGCGCGCACCGATCACTTCCTGGAAACTCAAGCCGACACGGTGGGCGTGTCCTGCCCGTTCTGCCTCCAGATGATGACCGAGGGCATCCAGTCCAAGGGACACTCCGAAGATAAGGACGCCCGCGACGTGCTGGAAATCCTGGCGGACAGCCTGGCCGACGATTAGACGCGCTGCGGAGACCTATCGACCGGCCCTGTTCCGGTGAGGTCGCTTCTCCCGCGATAAAGTCCGTTACCGTCCGGTAGATCGTATTGGGTGATGTGGTCCGGGTGACCCATCCGGACCGTGGCGTCTCGGCTTGTGGCATTCGTCCAGATCTCGCCTCGCTCCCGGGGATGCTGACCATGTTCATGGACATACTGGAACGACGATTGCTTTTTCAACCCCGACCGGTATGTGATGCCCGGCCCACTGACCTCGGCTTGGAGTTTGAAGAAACCTGGTGCGAGGCGGAACGCGGTCACCGGTTGCAGTGCTGGTATGTCCCCGGCGACCGGCGACCCGACCTCACCTGGATGTGGTTCGGCGGCGCGGGCGGTAATTTGAGCCTGCGGGTCGGCGAGTTTGCGGCAGTCAGGAAACACACCGGAGCGAACATCTTCGGGTTCGATTACGGCGGGTTTGGCAACAGCCGGGGAAAGGCGACGGTGCGCAACACTGCCGCAGACGCACGCGCCGCGCTGACCCACCTGCAACGGACCTACGGCGCGGATCGCGAGCACACGCTGTTCATGGGAATATCCATGGGCGCGGCCGTGTCCGTAAGGCTGGCAGCCGAGTCCTGGTCGCCGCGGGGGATGGCGCTGGTTGCTCCATTCGCCTCACTGCGTGATATGGGCAGGTTGTTCTACCCAACCCTGACCTGGTCGGGACGGCTGGTCGGCAATCGCTACAACTCGGCAGCCCTGGTTGATCGCATCGACTGCCCGTTGCTGATACTGCACGGCGTTGACGACGAGTTGGTGCCGCTGTCGCAGGGACGCAAGCTATTCGACGCGGCGCGCGAACCCAAGCGGTTGGTCGCGGTCGAAACGGCCGGCCACATGAACATTGGCGACTACCCCAAGTTTTGGGATGGCCTTTGCGGTTGGCTGGATGACGTCGTGTTTGCCGGCAGGTCCACCGCCGCGACCAGCCGACAGTGACGGTCCGCCCGAACCTCTGACGCGGCATTGCGCCGCCGGCGTGATTGCCCTATTATCCGCCAAACTCGCGCATCGCCGCGCCAGCATGAGGGAGGGTACCCATGGCTCAGAGGCCCGACGTGAACCGGATGGAAATTGAAATCGTTTATTGCTGGGATTGAGGGCACGCCGGACGCGCGGCCTGGATGGCCAGCGAAGCTTTGACCCGCACCGGCGACAACATTTCGACCTTCAAATTGACCCCCGGCGAGCACGGCAAGTTCGATATCCTGATCGACGGTGAGTTGGTGGGCGAGCACAAACACACACCCGACGCCCACCTGTTCCCGGACTTGCAGGACTTGATGGCCGCCATAAACGACCGCATCTAACCCCTTTCTATAGAAGCCGCCCGGGTTTTCGTGCGAATACGAAGACCCGGGTGATTTTTGTCCCTAGAACCCGCTCATCACCTCGATGGTGTAATCGAGGACTTCAAGGTCGGGGCGGACCTCGATCACGAAGTCCACCACGTCGTTGATCAGTGACCTGGTTTGGTCCGCGCTGACGCCGACGCAGGACACGGCCAGGGTTAGGCTCTGCCAGGCGTTGCCATCGGCGCCGGCGTCCTGGGCAACCGAAACGTTGAACCGGCCGCGTATTCGCTGGATCAGGCTGCGCGCAGCCTGCCTCCGGGTCTTGAGGCTGCGACTCTCGGGTACACGGAGACTGATGTGCGCTACTGCTACGTGCATGAGTCTGATGTCCAGCTTCTGCGAGTTCGCGGAACGGCGCGCCAAGTCTAACCTGTCCGCCGCCGGCGAGCGAGGTTCGCATGGAGGGAAGCGCCGGGCCGGAGCCGATGATTGCGGGCGACCGATAATCGCACTCGCCCCTTACTGCCGGTATTGACGATGGATAAGCGTCGGGATAGATTATGACCTAATGCCGAATGGCATAGGAACAATTTATCGATTGCTTCCGCCATACGTAACTTTCATGGGAATATTTGACGGATTCAAGAAAGGTCACGATACGAGCGCATATCATCCCGTTCCAGCGGACCAGGTGCCAGCCCTATGACGTTCACATCCCCTGGTGAAGTCCCCGAGGTGGTCATTTCCAGGTTGCCGCAGTATGTCCGCATCCTGTCGCAACTGCTGGAAAGCGGTGAATCGGTGACCAACTCGCAGCAGTTGGGCGAACAACTGCAAGTGACGCCGGCCCAGATCCGGAAGGACCTGTCGTACTTTGGCAGATTCGGCAAGCAGGGGCGAGGGTATGTGGTGCGCGATCTGCTGCGAGAACTCAAGCAGATCCTGGGCCTGAACTCGGAATGGAATGTGGCCGTAGTCGGCGTGGGTCGCTTGGGGAACGCCATCCTGAACTATCCCGGCTTCAACCCCGATGGGTTCCACCTGGTGGCGGCCTTCGACAACAACCGCGCCAACGTTGGACGCCGGGTCGGTGGTGTGTCGGTCCAACCCATGGGCGAGATGGCGCGGACCGTAGCCGAACGGGACATCAGCATCGCCATTGTGGCCGTGCCCGGCGCTCATACCCAGACCGTAATCGACCAACTGGTGGAGTGTGGGGTGCGGGCGATCCTGAATTACGCGCCCATCAACACCCAAGTGCCGGAGGGGGTCCGAGTCCGCAACATCGACCCGGTTCTGGCCTTGCAATCGATGACCTACTACCTGACAGAGGGCGGCCTGTCAATCAACGGCTCTTCGCTGGCAAACTGATCCTACTGCTGAGTTTGCCGAGCCAGTGACCGGTGCGGCGCGGAGCGACGCCGGCGTGCGACGGTCACACGCACCTGAGCCCGGCGGAGGGAAGCCACCGCTTGCTCCAGTTCGATGTCGGATTCTCGACTGGCGATGCGTTCCTGTGCTCGCGCCAACGCTTCCTGCGCCCGCGCCTCGTCGATCTCGTCCACGTCCTCGGCGGCGTCGGCAAGTACGATAACTTGATTGCCCAGCACTTCCAGGTATCCCCCGGAGAGCGCAAGGAAGCTCTCGTCGCCACCGGCGCGGACGAGCAATTCGCCTGGCTGCAGCACGGTCATCAACGGAGCATGGTTGGGAAGAATCCCCAGCTGGCCGGCCACACCCGGCGCCACCAGCGCGTCCACCTCGCCGGAGAACACCTCGCGTTCAGCTGTGATGATTTGCAACTGCATCGGCATGGGCGCGGACTCCTACGGATCGATGCCTGGGGAAGATCAGACGGTCGCCTGCATCTGGGCAGCCTTCTCTACCGCCTCTTCGATGGTGCCGACCATGTAGAAAGCCTGCTCCGGTAGCTCGTCGTGCTGCCCGTCCAGGATTTCGGCGAACCCACGCACGGTATCGCGCAGGGCAACATACTTGCCTGGCTGATTGGTGAAGGTCTCGGCGACGAAGAAAGGCTGGGTCAGGAAACGCTGGATCTTGCGGGCCCGGAACACCGTCTGCCGGTCCTCGTCGGACAATTCTTCGATGCCCAGGATGGCAATGATGTCCTGTAGGTCGCGGTATCGCTGGAGAACCTGCTGCACGCCACGGGCCACGCGGTAATGCTCTTCGCCGACGATGCGGGGTTCCAGGATGCGGGCGAACGACGCCAGCGGGTCCACGGCGGGGTACAGGGCCTGCGCCGCCAGCGCGCGCTCGAGGGATACCACGGCGTCCAGGTGTCCAAAGGTGGTCACGATGCCGGGGTCAGTGTAGTCGTCGGCCGGCACGTAAATGGCCTGGAAAGAGGTGATGCTGCCGCTCTTGGTGGAGGTGATGCGCTCCTGGAGCGCGCCCATCTCCGTGCTCAGCGTTGGCTGGTAGCCCACTGCGGAAGGCATTCGCCCCAGCAGCGCGGACACTTCCATACCGGCCAGGATGTAGCGGTAGATGTTGTCGATAAAGAGGAGCACGTCCTGGTTCTGCTCTTCGCGGAAGTATTCGGCCATGGTCAGCCCGGTGAGGCCGATGCGGGCACGGACGCCGGGGGTCTCGTTCATCTGGCCGAATACCAGCACCGTGCTGCCCAGCACGCCGGAGTCTTCCATCTCGTGCCAGAGGTCGTTGCCCTCGCGGGATCGTTCGCCCACGCCGGCGAACACCGACACTCCGCTGTGAACGGCGCCGATGTTGCGAATGAGTTCCTGGATGATGACGGTTTTGCCCACGCCGGCGCCGCCGTAGGCTCCGACCTTGCCGCCCTTGGGGAACGGGGTGATGAGGTCGAAAACCTTGATTCCGGTTTCGAGAATCTCGACCGTAGGGTTCTGGTCGTCGAATGCGGGCGGATCGCGGTGGATAGGCCAGAATTGCCCGGCCTCCACTGCGCCCAAGTTGTCCAGCGGGGTCCCGGTAACGTCAAAGAGCCGTCCCAGGGTTTCGGGTCCAACTGGCACCGAGACCTTGTTCCCGGTGTCGGTCACCTCGCTCCCCCGGGCCAGGCCGTCAGTGGATCCCAAGGCCAGACAGCGGGCCCAGTGGTTGCCGATGTGCTGCTGGACTTCCAGCACCAGGCGCTCGCCCGAGTTGTCCACTTCAAGAGCGTCGAACAGGTTGGGGAGCTGATCGGCGGGGAATTCAACATCCACCACCGTACCGATGACTTGGGCGATTTTACCGGGCATTTTTCTTATCCTCCGGATTGGGTAATCAAAGACGGGTCGAGGCGGGATCAGTTACGAGAGTCCGGCGGTGGTTCATTGAAAGGCTGACCGTTGGCTTCAGCGGTCTCCCTGCGGCCCAGCCACTCCCGCCATGCTTTGTTGGTTTCAGCCCGCCCCTGCTCTCGGCCTTCCGTTCGAGCTTTTCGCTTCATCAGAGCGCCTAGTACCATGTTGATTCCCTCCGCTGCGGCCAAAGACAGCAGCGCGTGTGGAACGAAGCCCGATTCCAATACATTGAATGCTGTCGTGGGAACATCATACCAAGCCGTTTGAAGAACGGTCACCTGTTTGACTGCCTCAACGATGATTCGACCGGCAGCACTGACGCCATAAGTCAGCAGGAACCAGCGGTACAGTTCGGTGGGAACATCTCCAAAGGAGAACAATCAAGCCTTCCCAAATCTCGCGTTTAGCCCTCCAGCGCGACCTGGCCGCCGACGAGGTCCAGCAACTCGTTGGTGATGCTGTCCTGGCGCAGCTTGTTCATGACCAGGGTCAGGTCGGAAGCCAGTTGGTTGGCGTTGTCGGTAGCGTTGCGCATGGCGACCATGCGGGCGGACTGTTCGCTGGCGATGCTTTCCAGGATAGCGTGATACACCTGCATCTCCACGAACTGGGGAAGCAGCGCGCTCAGGACAGTGGCCGGGTCCGGCTCGTAGATGTAGCCGACCCGTTGGGCCGATTCCAGCGCCGCCGGTTCGACCGGCAATATCCGTTCAATCACCGGCTCCTGCTGGACGGTGGACACGAACCGCATGTAGGCCAGGTGCACCTCGTCGAATTCCCCGTCAGTGTACCCATCAATGACCAGGCGCGAAATCGCGGTGGTGTCCGCCAGGGAAACTCGGTCGCTCAGGTCGGTGAAAATGGCTTGGACAGTGTCGGTGTAGCGCACCAGGAAGTCGCGACCCTTGCGGCCCACGACTATGCTCCGCACTGTAGCGTCGCTTCCCAGGATGAACCGGGCCACTTGGCGATTGATGTTGGCGTGCATGCCGCCGGCCAAGCCGCGGTCCGGCGTGATCACCACCATCCCCACTGTGTTGACCGGGCGGGTTTCCAGCAGTGGGTGGACCGTGTCGTCGTCAGTGGGCTGCGCGGCCAGAGTGGCGATCACCTCGTGGATTTTCTCAGCATACGGGCGACCGTCCGTTACCGCCAGTTGGGCCCGGCGCATCTTCGATGCCGCGATGAGAGACATCGCGTTGGTGACCTTGCCGGTGTTCTCGACGCTGCGAATGCGTCGGCGGATGTCTCTAACGCTAGGCATATAATGACCCTGGCTGCTCCTGGATTGGGGAAACTATGTACCCCGGCGCCTACTGGAAGGTAGGCTTGAAATCGTTGATGGCGGCGGTGAGCTGCTCGGTCAACTCGTCGGGCAGGTTGCCGGTATCGCGGATCGCCTGGCTGAGCTCGGGATGCGTCGCGTTGACGTGGCGGAGCATCTGCTCTTCGAACGCGCCGACGCGCTCCAGCGGCACATCTTCCATCAGACCGGAGTTGACCGCGAAGAGAACGATCACCTCGTCGCCCAGGTTCAGGGGCTGGTATTGGCCCTGCTTGAGCGCCTCGGTTGCCAATTGACCGCGCGCCAACTGGGCGCGGGTCGCCGCATCCAGATCGGCGGTGCCGAACTGGGCGAAGGTGGCCAATTCGCGGTACTGAGCCAGGTCCAGGCGCAGGCGTCCGGCCACCTGGCGCACGGCCCGCGTCTGGGCGGCGCCGCCCACGCGGGACACGGACAGACCGACGTTGACCGCCGGGCGGATGCCGACGTTGAACAATTCAGGTTCGAGGTAGATCTGCCCGTCGGTGATAGAGATCACGTTGGTTGGGATGTAAGCCGAAACGTCGCCGGCCTGCGTCTCAATGATGGGCAGGGCCGTCAACGAGCCGCCGCCCAATGTGTCGTCCAGCCGGGCGGCGCGTTCGAGCAGCCGGCTGTGCAGGTAGAAGACGTCTCCGGGATAAGCTTCACGGCCGGCAGGGCGGCGCAGCAGGAGCGACATCTGGCGATAGGCCCAGGCATGCTTGGTGAGATCGTCGTAGACGATCAGCACGTCTTTCCCTTCCTCCATGAACGCCTCGCCCATGGCGCAGCCGGCGTACGGGGCGATGAATTGCAGCGGCGCGGAGTCCGCGGAACCCGCGTTGACCACGATGGTGTGGTCCATGGCGCCGTACTCTTCCAGAATGCCCACCACCTGGGAGACCTTGCCCTGCTTCTGGCCGATGGCCACGTAGATGCAGATCAGGTCAGTTTCACGCTGATTGATGATGGTGTCGATGGCGATGGCGGACTTGCCGGTGGAACGGTCGCCGATGATCAGCTCACGCTGACCCCGGCCGATGGGGATCATCGCGTCGATGGCCTTGATGCCAGTCTGCACCGGAGTGTCCACCGACTTTCGGACCACCACGTTGGGCGCAGTGCGTTCCACGGGCATGGTGCGGTCGGTCGCTACGGGACCTTTGCCATCCAGCGGACGGCCCAGCGGATCCACCACGCGGCCGATGAGCGCGTCCCCAACCGGAACTTCGATGATCTGTCCGGTGGCGCGGACCCGGTCGCCCTCTTTGACCGCGTTGGGATCGCCCAGGATGGCGGCGCCGACGATATCCGATTCCAGGTTCAGCGCCAGGCCGAGTACCTCATTGCCGAAATCCAGCAATTCGTTGGACCGGACGCTCTGCAAGCCTTGGATGCTGGCGATGCCGTCACCCACTTGCAGGACGGTGCCAACGTCGACGAGGGAGAGGTCTCCGCCAAACTCCTCGATCTGACGCCTGATGAGAGAAACTATCTCTTGTCCCCTGACTGCCATCGGCGAGTCTCCTTGTGTGATTTGTCGGCAGCGACTGAAGCAAGAAGGGCGATTGCTGATCAGTCGAGCAGTTTCGTTTTTCGGGCCTCAAATTCCTCATCAGTGAGTATGCCGGCATCGCGCAACTGCGCCAATTTCAGCAATTCGTCCGCAATCGAAATCGATCCGCCAACTCCGGCGGCCGCGGTTGGAGCAGCGGTTCCATTGAGTCCCATTGTTTTGTACCGGACATGGGCGGCCATTTCGCTCGCAAAGCGTTTCACGATATCATCGATCATTGCTGAACCGCCGGCAGTCCTGATGGTCACGCTGCCAAACATCGCTCCGGCAGTGCTACGAACCGATTGGATCATCGGATACGGAAAGTCTTCCACCTGCAGAGACCCAAAAAGGCCCTTGTCAACAAACAGGAGACGACGATCCGTGGCTACGAGGATTCCAATGCTCCCATTGTACTTGCCGCCAACGACTTTTTCCGGCAACTCTCCGTCAGCGAGGATGTCCGGCAATGCCCCGACTTCCCATTTGCTGAACATGGCAGTATCGGCGCCGCTGTTACGCAAAGCCTCCATGATACTGTTGGCCTTGGATTGCGAGTGCTCGGCGGCTTCCGCTTCAGCAGCGATGTACGGAGCAACCTTCTCGCGCACGAAATCGGCGAACCGGGGAACCAGCAATGGCTCGGCTTTGGTCACGCGGATATCGTCATCGGTCCCGGCAAATCTGATCGCGTCGTTGGGATCGCTCACATCTACCGAATTGATTTGGGCATAGGGTAGTTGCTTCCACGAAACCTGTTTACCTCCCTTGGTAAAACGAACATGGATAACCCGATCGTTGGTGGCCACCAGCACACCCACGTCACGGCCCAAGAAGCAGGCCATCAGCATCTTCGGTAGCTCAGCGTCGTACAGGACGCTCGGAAGTTCGATAAACTCGCGACGACCCGCAAGTTTTTCAATGCCATCACAGGCTCGGAGGGCATCCCGTATGGCAACCGATTTGGGATCGCTGGCGTCCATCATGCCCAGTACGTTTTCGATCGCGGCGGCTTTGGCAGTGCCAGGGTTGATGCCGGCACTGACAATTCCGGCAAAGAACTCCGTGAGGTCCCTGGTCGCGTTGGTGAGTTTGAACTCTTCGTTGATTCCCAGGTCGTTCAGGAACACCAGCGTGAGCTCGCTGTCGATCTTTCCCTCTTTCGAATTGACCTCTACGATCGCCGAATACGCCACGTACTGAACGTCAAGATTGCGACCCTTACGCAGCCAGAGAACCCTCCGGTCAGTGGCCACTGCCAATCCGCTGCCGAAAGATCCGGGAGCGACGCACTTCATGGCGGCTTTGGGCAACTCGTCGTCCTCCATCAAGTCCAGCAGCTCGGTGAATTCGTTCTTTATGCCAATACCCTGAATGCCCGGAATGGCGTGCAAGGCATCACTGATCGCCGCGGACCTGGGGTCTTCTTCGACCAGACCCGGCAGCAGCTCGCCAAAGGCCTCTTCGACAGCCGGCTGGACATCAGTATCCGGTTCAGGCTCAGGGGGCGTGTAACCACCAGCTGCCTTCTCGCGAACAAAGTCTGCGAACGGGAGCGTAAGTGATTTCGTGGTATTGGCGATTTCAAACTTGCCGTCTGATCCTTCCAGTTTGATCGTTCCGCCCGGACGCTTGGCTTCGACCGATGCTATCGCCGCGTAAAGCATTTCCTCGACCGCGAGACTGCGGCCTTTACGCAGCCAGAGAACCCGCCGATCAGTCGCGACCATCAGTCCATTGCCAAAACTGCCCGTACGCGAGCACTTGATTGCCATCAAGGGAATTTCCCCATTGTCGAGCACGTTGGGAAGTTCGGTGAACTCGTTCTTACTGTCGATGGAGTCAATCCCATCGATGCATTGCAGAGCCTGCAGAATGGCGTTTGTGTTGTCGGCGTGAAGGCTCATGAAAGTCTCCTTATCAGGCCGCTTGCGCGCGGACCGTCTGGCGGAGCCGTTCCAGGGCGGAACTTGCGCTGCCGTCCAGCAATTGATCGCCAATCTGGATGATCAGCCCGCCCAGGATGGACTCATCCACACTGGCAGTGACCACCACTTCCTTGCCTACCATGCGCCCAACCAGGTCGGTGATACGGTCCAGTTCGGCCTGTTCCAGCTCCACGGCGGCGGTTACTTCCACCCGTTGCCGCCCCAATCGGTCGTCCAGCAGGTGGGTGTAGGCTTCCTGGACATCCCGCATGGCATCCACACCGCCCCGGCTGACCAGCAACGCCACCAGGTTGCGAACCATAGGATGGGCTTCGGACAGCACTTCGTCGATGGCCGCGATCTTGCGATCCAGGGGCACTTCAGCGTGCCGCAGGAAGAGACTGAACTCCTCGTCGCCGAGCACATCGGCGGCCAGCCGGAGTTCCTGGTCCCACGGTTCCAACTGCTCGTGTTCCTCGGCCAGCTCAAAGATGGCCTGGGCGTAGCGCTGACCGGACAGGCGGTTTGCCACGGGTTCTTGTCTCCCTAGTTCCTATGCTGGCGTGGCCGCTTTGCGGGCAGCCACGCTCGTTTCATGCCTGGGGCGCGGGCAAGGTCGCAGGTTAGTTGCGGCGCAGCGCCTGTTCGCCTTCGGCCAGGACTTGATCGATCAACTCCTGATGCGCCTGGCGGTCCACGCTGCGACGGATGATCCGTTCGGCGGCGGAAATCGCCAGGTCTCCGAAGGCAGCCCGGACCTCGTTGATGGCGGCGTCTCGCTCCCGGGCGATGTCGGCCCGGGCGCGCTCGGAAAATTCCTCCGCCGCCTGGCGGGCGCGTCCCATCTCCTCTTCCCGGAAACGTTCGGCAGCCTCGCGCGCCTGATCCAGAAGCCGCTGGCCTTCACGTCGCGCTTCGTTGAGCTCCTCCTCGATGGCGGAGCGGGACGTGGCTGCTTCCTCGCGAGCGCGGTCGGCGGCGGCCAGGCTTTCCCGAATGCTCTCGACTCGGCTGTCCAGAGCGTTGAGCAGCGGCCGGTAGGCCAGCGCTCCCAGCAGGATCAGAAGGACGACGTAGTTGATCAGGTAGCTGATCAGCGACGGAACGTTCAGTCCCAGTTCAACCATGTTGTTACACCACGAAGAGCAGGATCACCGCGACGATGAGCGAGTAAATGCCCAAAGCCTCAGCGAACGCGATGGCCAGGATCATGTTGGTGGTAATGGAACCGGCGGCGTCCGGGTTGCGGCCGATGGCGTTCATCGCGCCCGCGCCGAGGATTCCGATACCCACACCAGGTCCGACCACGCCGAGGGCGATGGCCAGGCCGGCCGCCAGGAACTTGGCGCCATCCGCGGTAATCGCCTGCGCACCCACCGACAGCAAAGTGGTGAACATCGTAAGGTCAAGTGCCATTGTTGTTAATCCTCCGAACCGAAATTGGTCGCGTGATTTTGCCTCGCCCCTGGCCGTCAAACCACGGGGCAACGGTGCCTTGATGGGGACAAACGTCAGGCCATCAGTGCTCCTCGTGACTCACGGCCACCGACAGGAACACCAGGGTGAGCCCCGCGAAAATGACCGACTGGATCAGACCCACCAGGAGTTCCAATCCGAAGACGAACTGGGTGGCGATGAAAGGAACGAGGAAGGTGATCATAACCACCAGGATCTCGCCGGCGGTCATGTTCCCGAACAGACGGAAGGTGAACGACACGATGCGCACCAGTTCCGACACCAGTTCCAGGATACCCACGAAGACGTTGATCAGGCCCGACGGACGGCCGCGGAGCAGATCTCCGAAGGCAAAGAACTTCTTGAGGTAGCCGAACCCGTGGGCCCGGAAACCCCAGTACTCGACGAACACGAACGACACCAGCGCCAACGCCAGCGGGAAGTTCAGGTCGGTGCCAGCCGGCCGCACCAAGTGCGTGGCCAGTTTGAACTCGCCTCCCAACTGCGCGCCGTAGCCCACCGCCTGGTATATCGGGATGAGGAAGATCGCTATCCAGGCATTGAACAATACGAAGAAGAAAATGGTGGCGACCACCGGGAAAGCCCGGCGGCCCATCTCCGGCCCGAGGATGCTGGAGGCGAAGTTGAGCACTAACTCGAACAGCATCTCGACCAGGGCCTGCAGCCGGCTGGGAATGACCTTGGGGTTGCGCGCGCCTCCGATGAAGAACACCAGCATGATGATGCTGGTCAGCCATGCCGAAAGCATGGTGTTGGTGACGGCGAACTGCATCAGGCCCAGGCCGTGATGCTCCTCTCCGGCGCCTTCCTTGCCTTCAGCCGCTCCGTGGTCGGTTGTCTTTTCGCCTTTGTCTTCTGTCTTCTTATCGGCGACCCGGTATCCGACCACGCTTTCGCGAACGGAGGCGGGGAACACGGGATCAGGAGGCAGGTGGATTCCCGGCTGCGAAACGAACGGCCGTTCCAGCCCAAACATCCGGGAGCCGACCGCGCCAACGACGAAACCTACGATCAGGAGGACTGCCGACACGATGCCGAGCAGCAGGAGTACTCGTTTGGTGGTCACGACGGTTCGTTGCCTCCGCGGTCAGAACACGGTTTTTGGGAACGGCTGGCGGTGCGGTTGGGATTGTTGCTTCCGTAAACCGCGGGAAGGATCATTCGGTAGACCCCGTAGAATGCTACCACGCTGCCCAAAACCGTTCCTACCAACACCAGGAGCGCCACCTGGCCGGTCAACTTGCCCAGCCAGAGCCCTCCGAGGATGCCCAGGACGATACATACAGCAACGAACCAACCCAAGCCGGTCAGCCGCAACGCGGTGATTACCCACTGCGGCATTTCCGTTTCCAAACGGCAGGCATCGTAGCATCCGCACTCCGAACTGTCAATCGGAGATTATGGCAGAAATCGTAAGCCCGCTTACGAAAACGCCCCACCGTCAGGGGCGGGGCAGCATTCGTCGTCGCGCCGCTGGTACGCATTTGGAGCTTACTTCCGCTCAAAGTCTTCCATGTCCAGTTCGTTGATCAGATCCGTAAAGGCCGACAGTCCCTGGAGTTCCTCTTCCGTAACCTCGGCGGGGGCCGATTCTCCTCCTGATTCCGGGGCGACCGCGGGCTGCCCGGTTTCCTGGTCCATCGAGATTGCGGCTTTGTCCATGACCTGGTCAGCCACGTAAATCGGCACCTCCGCCCGCACGGCGACCGCCATGGCGTCGCTGGGCCGGGAGTCTATTTCGTGGGTGCGGTCGCCGATCCTGACCACGATCTTGGCGTAAAACGTCTCGTTCTGAAGATCGTTTACCAGGATGTGTTCGAACGTTCCGCCCACCGACTTCACCAGGTCAACGAAAAGGTCGTGCGTGAGCGGCCGCGGAACCGACATGCCCTGCATTTTTACCGCGATGGCTTCGGCCTCGGTGGGGCCAATCCAGATCAACAGGAAAAGCTCGGTGGCCAGTTCCTTGAGGACCACCACCCGTTGATAGTTCATCTGGCTGATCCGGATGCTGTCGATTACCAGTTCACGCATCTCGCTCCGTCACTCCAATCAACGCTTCCGGGATGGTGTGGTTGGATCACGCCCAAGTGTATTTCCAACCAGCGGGCACGCTGGATTGTACACCCGCGAGAGTCGCCGATGTCAAGCGTGAAACGTGCCCATCCGCGGGTCGGGGTGGCCCCGATCACCGCTTCCGCAACATGAAGGGGCGGATGTTGTCCCGCCCCGGTGATCATTTGATTTGGGCGGACAACCTAGTGGAGGGTTCCGTAGTCGGCCGTTTCCCTCTCGTCGCTGGGGTTGGGCGCGAAATCATGCGGAGAAGGGATGCCGGGACTCGCGTTGGCGGCCAGGGTTGAACCCGCGAGCATGTCAATGCCCTTGCGCACCGAACCGGTGGCCGTGGTCAGTTCGCGCTCCAGGTCCCGCAGGGTGCGCAGGGCGTAGGCGTCGGCCTGGTTCCGCCGGTTTTCCGCCTCGCCCTCGGCCTGGTCAATCATCCGCCGGGCCGCGGCTTCCGCCTCGCGCAGTATTTCCTCGGCCTTTCGGCCCAGTTCGTGTTCGCCGAGCCGGGTCTGGAAATCCTGTTCCAACTGCTGGCGTGCCTGGTGGGCCTCGGAGACGGCTGAGGACATTATGTCATCCTTGCGGGACAACATTTCCTCGGCGCGCCTGATCTCCTGAGGCACGGCCATGCGCAGCTGCGCTACGAGCTCGCCGATCTTGCTCCTGTCAACCATGACGTTGCTGCTGAGCGGCACGGACTTGCTCGAGTCCACCAACAATTCGATCCGGTCGATAATGCTGTTGATATCGATGATGACCCCCTTAGCCGGCGGTTCAGATTGCGCGTGAACGGCTACCGCTGCGGCAATTGGTATTTTTCCGCCAGGGCCCGGGCCACGTGGTCCGGGACCATACCGGAGATATCGCCGCCCAATTGAGCGACTTCTTTGAGCAGGCTGGAACTGATGAACATGTGCTCCTGGTCGCTCATCAGCGACACCATGTCGACTTCGGGTTCCAGGCGTCGGTTCATGAAGAACATCTGCGACTCGTACTCGAAGTCGGGACCGCTGCGCAGGCCCCGGATGATGGCGGCCGCGCCGGCATTCCGGGCGGTGTTGACCACCAGACCGTTGAACGGACGGACCGTCACGTTGGACATGTCGGCCACCGCCTCCCGCATCAACCCGACGCGCTCTTCGGTGTTGAACAACAGGCTCTTGGAAGGGGTGTCATACACGGCCACGATCAGGTTGTCGAACAGCCGGGCCGCCCGCTGTGCCACGTTCAGGTGTCCCATGGTCACGGGGTCGAAAGTGCCGGGATAAAGAGCGGTTACCATTCAGGGATACTCCAATTCGTTGTCAACGTCAGTCAATTCGCGGCGGCGCGAACGGCGTAGAATCCTACCGCATTGTCTCCGTAGCTGCGTCGATCAATTTCATGCAGACAATGGACATCGACGGGTAAAGTTACGCGATTGCTGAAGCCGACGACTACTGTAGATTTCGGGTTGAGCAGCCCGGATTGGGCCAGTCGTGCCAGGGTTGGGGTAGGTTCTCCCATTCGGTAGGGCGGATCCAGAACGACAAGATCGTATGAGTCGTCATTGTTCGCGTTGACTGCGGCCTTGTTCAACCAATCCAACACTTCAGCGCAAACAACACGACCAACGTCGCCGTAACCAGTGAAGTCCAAATTCTCCTGTATCACTCGACATTGACGTCGGTTGCGTTCCACGAAGTCGGCTTGCATTGCGCCGCGACTGAGCGCTTCGATGCCGAGGCTGCCGGTGCCGGCGTACAGGTCAAGGACACGGCTGCCTTCAACCTCGTCGGGTTGCAGAATGTTGAAAATCGCGGATCTAACCCTCTCAGTTGTCGGTCGCACTCCGGCCACCGCCGCCCCGATTAACGGGAGTCCTCTGGACGCGCCGCCCGATATTCTCATTGAGTGTGATTTGCGTGGTCGCATTCTAAAACCGATCTTGCCGCAGTTGACGAGTGCCGCGGCGACAAATTTCGGGGCTTTTGCGTCTAGTCCCGCCGACGCCGCCCAGTATATCGCCGGTTCGAGAGAACGAGTCTGCTTGCCCGGCTTGGGGCCCTGTGCTACCATCCAATGCGCTAATTGACGCCGCAATGAGTATGAGGCGGGGCCCGAATCGGGCGCTCGTTCCGGTGCGGCCAGTTCTCATATCTGCCAACTCAACCGGCCTCCTGGACGCCATGCTCTCCTCGGACAATCCAACTTCAGGAACTCCGGGCCGGGGGGCCTTCCGTCAGGCATTGGCGGATGCCGCGCCGCGACACAGCACCGGCACGGTCGTTACCATCGGCGTGTTTGACGGCGTGCATCGGGGACATCGCCACCTCCTGAGCCGTATGTTGGAGTTGGCTGAGCCGCCGCTGATCCCCACCGTAATCACTTTCAGCAACCATCCCGCGGAAGTGGTGAACCCGGAACGCACCGTAACCAAGATCATCACTCCCGAAGAAAAGATCCGGCTGTTGCACGAAGCCGGAATCGAGAGCGTGATCTGCGTCGAGTTCACCAACGACATCGCCAATCTCGACGCCAACGAGTTCACGCACATGCTGGTCGATTGCCTCCACATGCGCGGCATCGTCACCGGCCCCGACTTCGCCCTGGGGCGGAACCGCAGCGGCAACCTGGACTACCTGCGGCGCCGGGGAGCGGCCCTCGGTTTCTGGGTGGAGACGGTGCCTCCCCTGGAACTGGAGGGCAGCACGGTGCGCAGCCGTCGGGTCCGCAACGCGCTGGCTGACGGCAACGTTGATGGCGCGGAATTCCTGCTGGGACGGCCCTACGCCACCGACGGCATCGTCGTGCACGGCGCCAAGATGGGCCGTCAGCTGGGCTTCCCCACCGCCAACATCATTCCCATCGAGAACTTCGTGATCCCGGCCGACGGCGTGTACGCCACCTACGCCACCGTAAACGGCGTGCGCCACATGGCGGCCACCAGCATCGGCGTGAGGCCCACCTTCGGCCTCAGCCAGCGCCTGATCGAAGCGCACCTGCTGGATTTCTCGGACGACATCTACGACGAAAATCTGAAGCTCGAGTTCGTTTCCCGGCTGCGCGGCCAGGAAACCTTCGATGGCATCGATGCCCTCATTTCTCAGATGAACCGGGACGTGGCGAACGCCCGTCTGGTGCTCGAGCAGCACGACCGGCAGGAAAACGCCTGATCCGCCGGTCATCACTGACCAACCGAGGCGAGGTGAGCGTTGACCAGCCAAGTCCAGATCCCCGAAAACCTGTCCACCATCACGCGGCGGGGCGTGAGCCGGATCATCTCCGAGGAAGAGTTCACCGCCATGCTGCGGCGGGGCACACCGCTGCGCCTGAAGATGGGATTCGACCCCAGCCGGCCGGACATCCACCTGGGTCATGTCGTCGGCCTGCGCAAGCTCCGGCAGCTTCAGGATCTCGGGCACCAGGTGATCTTGATTGTGGGCGATTGGACCGCCCAGATCGGCGATCCCTCCGGCCGTTCAGCAACGCGCACCATGCTCACTCATGCCGAGGTGCTGGAGAACGCCGAGTCGTACCTGCGCCAGTTCTTCAAGGTCGTCGACCGCGACCGCACCCAGGTCGAATGGCAGAGCCAATGGTTCGGCGAATTCACCCTGGCCAACGTCATCGAGCTCACCAGTCGGTTCACCATCAACCAGTTCCTGCACCGGGAGGACTTCGCCAACCGCTACTCGCAGAACCAGCCCATCGCCATCACCGAGATGCTCTACCCGTTGATGCAGGCATACGACTCGGTGGTCATCGAATCCGACGTGGAATTCGGCGGCACGGACCAGATGTTCAACCTGCTGGTCGGCCGCGAACTCCAGGGCATGATGGGGCAAACTCCGCAGCAGTGCTTCATGATGCCCATCCTGGTGGGCACCGACGGCGTGCAGAAGATGAGCAAGAGCCTCGGCAACTACGTGGCGCTGGAAGAGCCGCCCGACGAAATGTACGGCAAGCTCATGTCCCTGCCCGACGAACTGATCGCGTCATACTACGAGTACCTGACCGACGTGCCGGACACGGACATCGCCGAGATGACCCGCGCGATGGAATCCGAGACCGCCAACCCGATGGACTTCAAAAAGGGCCTGGCGCATCGCATCACCACCACGTTCCACGACGGCGACGCCGCCGACTCTGCCCAATCCCATTTCGAGCAGGTGGTGCAGCGTCGAGACTTGCCGGACGACATGCCGGAGGTGGCCCTGACTGAAGTGTCCGGGTTGCCGATCCACCGCCTGCTGGTGCAGACCGGGCTGGTCAGCAGCAACGGCGAAGCCCGCCGCCTGCTGACCCAGGGGGCCGTCGAGTTGATCCGGGTAGACGGCCAGCGGACGACCGCCTCCATGGGCGATGAACCCAGCCTGAACGCTGGCGACGTGGTGCGCGCGGGGCGGCGGCGGTTCGTGCGCGTGGTCCCATGACCAAGCCCGCGGGTTCGATATAATGCGAGGCACGGCACGACCCCATGTCGATACTCTCACCGGAGATGCCGGCCATGACCACCGCCAAGAAACTGTTGACCGCGGCCGAACTGCTTGCCTTGCCCGACGACGGCAAACGCTACGAATTGATCCGGGGAGAATTGATCACCATGGCGCCTGCCAGCGCTCCGCATGGCGGAGTTACCGACCGTATCGGCCGGCGCATTGGAAATTTCGTTGAAGCGGGCAACCTGGGGGCAACCTATGCCGCCGAAACCGGCGTTTACATCGGACGCGATCCTGATACGGTGAGAGCTCCCGACTATGCTTTCACGTCAACGGAAAGACTGCAAGGCGGACGCCCTGCCAGCGGTTACGCGGAGATTATCCCGGACCTTGTGGTGGAGGTGGTTGCTGGCGACTACCGGCAGCCGATGGTGGACTCCAAGACACAGATGTGGCTGGATGCCGGCGTGAGGCTGGCCTTGGTGGCGTATATCGATACCCAGGAGATAATGGCTCACCATGATGACGGCACCGTGCAGCGATTTGTCCCCGGCGATACGCTGACCTGTGAACCGGTCCTGCCCGGTTTCACCTGCGCCGTAGACGAGATATTCGCCTACTGAAGAGCCATCACACCGGCAGGATGGGCGGCGCCTCTTCCGGTAGCGTTACATCCCGCAGGGAAAGGTGGCTGCCGTCGGTGAACCAGGGGTTTCGCGGGTCGCGGGAGGGCAGCAGCACGGTGGCCGTGCCGGGAGCCGTGACCTCGCCCCGCTGGTTCTCGGCCCAGATGTCCACATCCACCAGCGCGTTGCCCTGGTGGATGTACTTGCGGGCGACGCGGCCCTTGCAGAACTGCGTGTCGCCGTACACGTTGAACCGCCGCGTCTCCACCCGGAGCCGCTT
Organism: Dehalococcoidia bacterium; assembly: GCA_034420475.1. Classification (GTDB taxonomy): domain Bacteria; phylum Chloroflexota; class Dehalococcoidia; order Lucifugimonadales; family UBA3495; genus Bin87. The sequence goes on along the minus strand of DAOULH010000010.1, from coordinate 234,838 downwards.
GAGGAAGGCGTCGTCACCCATCCAGTTGGTCATCAGGGTTCCCAGCCAGGACACGCGCTGCGGGCCGTAGTCGTAGGCGCCGGGAACGCCCACCGCCTCGGCCACCGAGTCGCGCAGGTGTCCGATCCCCGTGTACTCCAGGCCGCCGCCGGACTCCGGGTTGCGGAAGAAGTGATTGGGGTGGCGCATGGCCTCCCGAAGCAGCACGCCGTGGGCGCTGGAACGGCCGGTTCCCACCAGGAACGCGCTCACGTCCTGGAGCGAAAGCGGCCCGCGGACCACAGTGGGCAACTCTTCGCCGATCTCAGTGTCTTCCCAATAGCGGGGCTGCCCGCCGCGCGCCGTCTCGTTGAGCACCTGCTCGTCGATCCGGGCCAGTTCGTCCTCGGTGTATTCGTGGCGCTTGGGCACGTCGGCGTACTTGCCCCGTTCCCGGGAAGCGCGACGCTGGTGGCGGGTGCACCAGCCGACGACGCGGGCCACCACCTCGTCCCGCTGGTTGGAGTAAGTGGTTTCGACATACTGGATGACCAGCCGCCCGGAGTAGGCGCTCTGCTTTTCCTGAACGTCCAGCACCCGCTCCACGCAGTTCACGGCGTCGCCGGGGCGGAGCATGCGGAAAAACTCCCAGTCGTTGCCGGCGAAAAACCCGTGAACCCCCGGCAGACCCCAGCGGGTGCGGCCCGACCAGTGACGCATATAAGGAGCGCACGGATGGCCGACCACGCTGCCGTACTTGGAATAGGCGGCGTATTCCTGGTCACGGAACAGCGGGTTGGCGTCGCCGATGCCGTTGACAAAGTTGAGCATGGTGTCCAGCGTGGCCTGGCGGACATACTGCTCGGTGCGCATCCGCACGCCGATCATGGCGCGGGCGGCGGCCAGGGCCTCGTCGGAGATGCCGCCCTCCACCTCAGGGAGAGTTTCGACGACCTGTTGGGATTGCTGCTGTGTCATTTCTTTTCTGCCTCTGGGAGAATATCGGGATTTTCTTCAAACACGCCGATGATAAAGATAAATGCTACGAACACCATTACTACACCCGTAAGCAGCAAAGCGCTCAACGTGACTTGACGGCCCGTAAGCGATGTCTCCTGCGTCAAAATTCTCCCCACCGCAACTACAACAGACGCATAGCCGATCATCGCGCCAGCCCCACAGACCAGCTTGAGTACAGCCCAGAACAGGACCGGCCCGTGTAGTTCGGGTAAACTCGCGATGACACGAAAATCAGCTCCGAAAAGTCCAAATCCAATTGTCGCAGTAGCAATGGCCAGGATCGTAACCGACAGGGATTGAAAATGCCGTGACTGCTCGCTTATCGGCCTTACCATTGCCAACGATCTCCTCGCAGGTCATGCCTTATGCAGTAGGTGAGCAATCCTACTCCGAAAAACAGTAGCGAGACCATGAGGGCCAGGCCCAGCCAGAGGTTTCCAGCGTGGGGAATCTGAGTCAGTATCATTATCGACAGAACGATGGGCGCAATAGGCAGCGCGATGGCCAGCGCAGCTTGTAACCCCAAAGCCCGCAGATAGCTGTCTTTACGAATCTTCATCACAGCAGCCCGTTCTCACCCTGGCACAAGCGGCAGCACACAAACCCATCCCGTTCACCACTAATATACCACCCGCCGCTCTTCCAACTCGCCCAGTTGGTCCTCGCTCAGCCCCAGGTAGCCGCAGAGCACTTCCCGGTTGTGTTCTCCTAATAACGGGGCGTGGCGACGCACCCGTGACGGCGACTTGCTGAGGTTCCACATCAGGTTGAACACCGGCTCTGCGCCCAGCGCCGGGTGCTCGGTGTCGTTGTAGAGACCCCTTGCCATGAAGTGCGGGTGGAAGAGCCGCTCCTCTGCGCCCAGCACGGGAGCCGCGGCGACCCCGTATGATTGCAAAAGCTCGGTAACGGCCTCAGCATCGTGTTGCGCCGTCCATCGGGACAGGAGCGCGTCCAGTTCGCGGCGGTGACGCTGGCGGCGGAACCGGCTGGCGAAACGGTCGTCAGCGGCCCACGCGGGAGAGCCCATGGCCCGCCCCAGCGATTGCCACTCGGCCTCCGATTTGACGGCAATCGACACCCATTTGTCCTCGCCGGCGCACGGGTAGTTGCCGTATGGCACCATGGTTGGATCGTAGTTCCCCCGGGGTTGTAGCGAACGCCCGGTCAGCGCCTGCTCCATCAGGCCCACGCCCTGGGTGACCACCGTTGCCCGCAGCATGGACACGTCGATGTACTGCCCTTGACCGGTTCGGTTCCGGTGGAACAGCGCGGACGAGATCGCGAACACGGCGTGCAAGGCCCCACAGATGTCGCCGAAAGCATGTTTCAGACCCAGGGGACCACCGCCTTCGTATCCCATGGTGCTGTCGAGACCGGACAGCGACCCGATGGAGGGAGCGTAGGCGCGCAGGTCACGAAGCGGCCCCTCCTGCCCGGTGGATGAAATCGACGCCATGATGATGTCCGGCTTGACGGCCCGCAGCGCCTCGTAACCCAGCCCCAGCCGCTCCATCACGCCCGGCGAGAAGTTTTCGATCACCACGTCGCACCGTGACGCCAGGCCCTTGGCTAACTCCACGGCCTCAGGCTCGGCGATGTTCAGGGTGACGCTGAGCTTGCCCCGGTTCACGTTGTGGAACATCGGGTTCTGCTCCGGATCCGGCTGATCGCCCACGATGGGGCGGCCCAGGCGCATGTAGTCCAGGCGTTGCCGGGTCTCGACCTTGATCACCTCCGCCCCCATGTCCGCCAGGACCATGCCCGGAAGCGCGCCGGCCAGCACCCAACCGAAGTCCAGCACCCGGTATCCGCTCAGCACGCCAGGATTGGTTTGCATCTCATTCTCGCTGATTGTCGTTTGTGTCCCGGTCGCCACGGGTCCGGGCGATTTCTCGGGGCGGGACGATCCATGCCGCCAGAGCGGGCATCACGGACAACAGCGCCGCCGCCGCGATTTTCGTGTATCCCCCGCCGTAAACCAGGCTCAGCGTCCAGAGCAACCCGAAGCAGATCCCGCCCACTATGATACCGGCGATGATGATCACGTCGGGACGGTGGTTTTTCTTGATCGCCAGCTGGCGGGCGATCAGGCAACTGCCCAGGAAAACCACCACACAAGCAATCGCGACCCGGGTCAGCATGGCGAATGGACGAGGGAAAGAGTAACGGTAATGGGTGAAACAGTACGCCACGTTGGCAGCGGCGCTCAGATTATCCCGGTCTGGTACAGCTTCACCAGATCCGCAACGGAGTAGCCCAGCTCACCGCACAGGATGGCACGGTTGTCCTGTCCCAACGTGGGCGCCGGTTTGGCTGTAGAAACTTCGCCGTCCGCCAGTCGATAAGGCGTGCCCGGGTAGGCCACCGGGCCGGTGTCGTCCCGTTCGATAACCACGAACAAGTCCTCCAGCGACGGGTCGGAACGCACTTCCTCGTAGGTGCGCACCGGCGCCAGCGGAATGCGGTTCTCCAGGGCGATTTCCAGCAACTCGGCCTTGGTGTAATCCGCCAGCCAGGCCTCTACGTATCCGTCCACCTCGTCGGCATACAGGTTGTTCATGGCGGTGCGGTTGCGGAACCGCTGCTCCTGGGACCATTCCGGGGTGCCCATGATCTCCAGCAACCGCCGCCACTGGCGTCCTTCCGGCGAACCGACGAAGATATGCCCGTCCTTGCAGCGCAGGATGCAGTTGGGATACGGGAAATCCAGGGCGTGATGCCCGGTGCGCCGAGTGACCCGCCACTCGTAAACCGCCATCAGGGCCTCCGGGCCGTTGTAGAGCCCGGCCATCGTCTCCGCTTCCGCGATGTCGATGTGCTGGCCTCCGTGGATGTCTCGACCCAGCAGCGCCATCACGATTGACGAAGCGGCGGCCATGCCGGCGAAGTATCCGACCTCCGGGGTGCCGAAGGTCAGCGGCTCCCGGTCCGCCTCGCCCAACCCCTCGCAGATTCCCCCGGCGGCGGCCAAGTTGATGTCATAAGCCTTGTAGTCGCGCCACGGGCCGGACAGACCCCACGGACTGATGCTGGCCATGACCAGTTCGGGATGTTCGGCGGCCAGCGCGTCGTAGTCCAGGCCCAATCGCTCCATGTCGCCCGGCGGAACGTTGTGCACCACCGCGTCCGACTTCGCCGCCAACCGACGCATAATGGAGCGGCCCGTGGGTGTCTCCAGGTTGGCGGTGATCCCTGCCTTGTTGGCATTGAGGTACAGGTAAAGCCCGCTGCGTTCGGGATTCGGAACATCGTCGGGCCACGGCCCGTATCGCCGTGCGTCCTCGCCGGTTCCGGGCGGTTCGACCTTGACCACGTTGGCGCCGGCGTCAGCAAGCAGCTTGCCGCAATACGGCGCGGATATCATCGAGCTGATTTCCAGGACGCGCAGGCCGGACAGCAGGGGATAGGTCATGGCAAATGAATTACCCGAGTAGAATGGCCGCAATGTTATCACAGGCCGGTCGACGCTCCGGCGAGGCGTGAGACCTTCGCGGCGACGGATTGGGCGTGCATCATCAGGCGATGGGACCGTCCGGCAACGCGCGCATACAGACCACCAATGATCCCTATGTTAGACTTGAGCGCGCACGACACACCCACGGATACGAACAGAAGGAGGCCCACGATGCCCAAGAAGCGCGGCACCGGCCTGATGATGGTCTGGTGCGAAGTTCCCGCCGACGTCGAGGAAGAATTCAACCAGTGGTACAACACCGAGCACTTGCAGGAACTTCTGTCCGTGCCCGGCGTGCTCAACGCCGCCCGGTACGAGGCTACCAGCAGCGGCCCCAAGCACCTGGCGATGTACGAGCTGGAATCGGCCGACGTGATCAACACCGACGCGTTCAAGAACCGTCCGCCCACGCCGTGGGGCCAGCGGGTCGGCCCGCGCGCGGTCGCAACCACCGTCATCAACAACGTTTACCAGATGATCCACCCCACCGACCTGAGCGACGAGTTGGCCAACGCGGACATGTCCCCCGCGCTGCAAATCGGGCGCATGGATGTGCCGGCGGCCAGCGACGCCGAGTGGAACAACTGGTACTCCACCGTTTACGTGCCCAACTATGAAAAGGTGCCGGGCTGCATCCGCGGGCGCCGCTGGAAGGCGGTGCGCGGCGAGCCGGCCTACGCGACGGTTTACGAATTCGAGAACCCGGAGGTGTCTTCAACCGCGCCCTGGCTGGAGCAGCGGGAGGCGCACCCGGACAACGGTCGGATGCGTGACGTCATGACCCACGCCGCCGGTTCTCCGGGAATTTGGCGCAAGACTTTCCAGCCGTAACGGAGCCGGACGGTCAATAGCGTAAAATGGAGGAGCGGACGCCGGTTCGCTCCTCTATTTCCTGGTGACCCATGACGCTCATCCGCCGCTTTACATCTCCCGCCTGGATCCTTGCCGCCTTCCTGGCGGCATGGTTGGGGCTGGCGCCCGCCGCGTGGGGGCAGGACATCGTGGGGCAGGACTCCCGGCGCATCGAATCCACTACCGGCCCATATACTGTGGTGGTCGACGCCCAGACCCTGCCGTCGCTTCAGTCGGTGCAGTTCTTCATCACGATTAGCGAGACCTCGACCGGAGCGCCCGCGGAGGACCTGACGGTGTCGGTGCTCACCACCTGGAGCGAAAGCGACGAAGCCGGAGAAAACATCGCCCTGAGCCCAAACGTTCCGGGGCTCTACACCGCCACCCTTCAGTTCGATCCCGGCAGGTGGGAAACCACCATCTTGGTCGAACCGCCGACCGGGGGCTCCTACGGCGCCGACGGGTTCGTGTTTGACGTTCCGGAGCCGACCACCGACTCGGCGGCGGGTTTCGTGTTCATCGGCGTTGCGGTGATCCTGATTGCTGGCGCCGGATACCTGACCTGGAGGATTCGCCAGAACCAGAAGGCTCGCGCCGTCGCTCGCGGAGACGCGCCGCAATGACCGCGATTTTCAACCGCCGGTGGGGCCTGTGGGCCCTGGGCGCCGTTGCCGCCGCGATGGCCGGCGCGGCGCTGAGTGCGGGTATCGCCTCGGCCCACCAGGGCATCCCTCCCGGGCAGACCCCGGCGACGGCTTGGGGCTTTATCACCAATCCAATACCCAGCCTGTTCCTGCTGGGCGCGGTTTACCTGTACGTCAACGGGCTGAACAACTGGCCCAATCCGACCCATCGCGTCAACGTCTGGCAGAAGGCGTGCTTCTTCGCGGGAATATTGGTGCTGTTCGCGGCCCTGCAATCCCCGATTGAACCCCTGGCGGAGCACTACTTCTCCGTCCACCAGGTGCAACACCTGATGGTTCGCATGGTCGGCCCTTTGCTGATCCTGCTCGGCGCGCCGCTGACGCCCATGCTGCGCGGGATGCCCGCCTGGCTGCGGCAGGGCGTCATTCGCCGCATCGTGCGGACTGAAATTGCCCACTGGATTTACTGGAAAATTACCAACCCCGTTTTCACCATCGTTGCTTTCCTGGGTTTGCTGTTCTTCTGGCAGATCCCGGGCCCCCACAACCTGGCAGTGCACAACGACTACGTACACGAGCTGATGCACGCCACTATGCTGATCAGCGGTTTCCTGTTCTGGTGGATCGTTGTGGACCCCAAGCCCCACCACTCCCGCCTCCACTACGGCTTGCGGGTGCTGTATCTGGGACTCATCGTACTCCCTAACACCTTGCTGGGGGCGGGCATCACGTTCCAAGGCGCGGGTGCTGAGTCACCTGAGGATCTGTTGTACTCTGCCTACCAAGAACTACCGCGTCCATGGGATGATTTTTTCTACGAATCCGACCAGATTTTAGGTGGTCTGGTGCTCTGGGTACCGGGCGACATGATGTGCATCATCGGCGCCGGCATCGTGATGTTCATGTGGTACCAGCGCGAGATGGAGGCCAATCCAAACCCGCCAATGCCTCAGCCGGCAGTTGACGGGGATGGGGATGACGCGGTGGAAGCCGAGCCGCCGGAGCGTTAAACCCGTCAACCGCCAGTTCAAATTGACCGGCAGCGAACCTAACTTGTACGATGTGGTCCGTTGTTGACCAATCCCCAAATCCACCGGTGAAGTATGGCCATTAGCAATGGACTTCGTCCCGAACCGCGTTTCGACTGGTTTATACCCATTGACGGCGATGGCGCGCGCGCCGGCACGGTCAGGGCTGACCGCCCGCCGACTTTTGAATACCTGCGGCAGGTGGCGGAAACCGCGGAACAGTGCGGTTTCTACTCCATGCTCATTCCCACCCGTTTCGCCAACGGACTGTTTTCGGAGGACGCCCCTCTGGCCGAGACCTGGACCACGGCCACGGCGCTGGCGGCGGTGACCTCCAAAATCCGCTTCCTGGTGGCGGTGCGGCCCGGGTTCATCGCGCTGGGACTATTCGCCCAGATGGCCGCCGCGCTGCACCAGATCTCCGGGGGTCGCCTGGACATCAACATCGTGCCCGGCGGGATCCAGAACGACTTCGAACGGGTTGGCGAGGTCAGCGACCACGCGACCCGTTATGAAAGGGCCGAAGAGTTCATCCAGGCCTGCCGGGCTTTGTGGCAGGACCCGCAGCCGGTGACGTATTCCGGCAATTTCTACCAGCTTGCCGATGCCTACTGCGCCCCCGCTCCGGGTCAGGACGGCCCCAGGTTCTATCTCGGCGGCGCGTCTCCGCGGGCGCTGGGGCTCTCCGCCCGCCAGGCAGACGTGCACCTGGGCTGGATCGAGCCGTTGGAGGACACTGCCCAACGTGTCGCCGACTTGAAGCAGCAGTTCGCCGGGACCGGCCGGCCGCTCACCCTCGGCCTCCGAACCCACCTCGTAATACGAGAGGACGAGGACGACGCCTGGCAAGCGGCGCGTCGCCTCATCGCCGACGCCGCGCCGGAGGTCAAGGCCCAGCGTCAAGCCGCCATCGTCGGCACCCCAATGGTGGGTCAGCAGGCCCAGGCCCGCGAGGCCGAGGACCATCGCCTCGGGCGGCACCTGTGGAACGGTCTGTCCGAGATCCGGGTCAACTGCGGCAGCGCCCTGGTGGGCACGCCGGAACAGGTGGCTGACGAACTGCTGGACTACTGGCGACTGGGTATCGACGAGTTCATTCTCAGCGGCTTCCCCCACGTCGAGGAGTGCCACCGGGCGGCCGAAGACCTGTTGCCGCTGATGCGCGAGCGGGTTGCGTCCGCAAACGGTGAGCGCTGATCCCCGCGGACGTTGGCGTTTGCGCCGGAACATCACGCCTTGACCCGTAATTTCGCCCTGCTGCTCTGGCTGCTGCCCCGGCGGATCCGTTCCGCGTGGGGGCTGCTGGCCGTTACCGCCTTCGGCGTCCTGGCGGCGGTAACCATCATGGCGCTGGGCGCGATGTATTCGCAGGGACTGGCCGAGGCGGGACTGCGGCACTCCCTGGCGGTCGCATCGCCTACCGTGATCAACACCCAGATCGTCGTGCGCAACCGTCCGCTGGGTCCGGCGGACTACACGTCGCTCCGCACGGACATCGAACAGATCATCGACAACGACGTCAGCTACCTGCGGCGGGGCCAGGAACGCTATGCCAAGATGCTGCCCACGTTGCCTTTCGTCCAGGTGGGCGCTCCGTTCGGGATATCCGATGTTCCACTGGGCCGGCCATTTTTCATCACGGAGTTCGCCGAGCACTCGCGGCTGGTCGATGGCCGCTGGCCGTCGCCAACGGTCGGAAGTGAACCGGGAACCTGTGTCAATCTCGCTGACGGCTGTCCGCGCATCGAGGGCGTCCTGGGGCTCGACACTTCCCGCCTCATGGGATGGGGAGTCGGCAAGGAAGCCTGGCTGGTGGTGTTCCCCGGAAACGACGAAGAACCCGCCGAGTACATCGGCGTCGAAATCGTCGGCATCGCCGAAGCCAACGATCCCCGCGAAGAGTATTGGATGGGTTCCGCTGACTACTTCCGGATGGGCGACTGGGAAGGCCGACCCGTAGCGCCCATTTTCGTTAACGAGCAGGCATTTTTCGACGGTATCGGCGAACCGTTCCCCACGCTGGTGGGCGACTACGGCTGGTTCCTGTACATCAACCCGGACGTCATCACGGCTCCGACGGTTCAGCAAACCAGGGACGACCTCACCGCGCTGGAAACGGATATCAACAGCCGATTCCCCCGTTCCTACGTCCTGACCGGACTGGAAAACAGCCGCGGCACAGGCTTGTTGGCCGAGTACCAGCGCGAACTCACACTGGCGCGCGCCCCGCTGATCCTGTTCATTTCGCTGGTGGTGGTGGTCATCCTCTACTTCCTGGCCCTGGCCGTGGGCCTGCTGGCCGGCGCCCGTTCTGCGGAGTCATCCATGCTGCGCAGCCGGGGAGCCAGCATCGGACAGGTGGGAGGTCTGCTGGCGGCGGGAGAAGGCCTGATAGTAGTCGCGGCTACGCTGATCGGCCCGCTGCTGGCCTGGGGCATTGGCAGCCTGCTGCTGGTGGAGACCATCAACCCGGCGGCCCGGGCCGGCGCCGGTGAGGCTCCCCTGGACGTTTCCCTGTCCTGGCAGATGTACGTCATGGGCGCGGTAGGCGGGCTGCTGAGCCTGGCCGTTCTCACCGTTGCCGGGGGCAGCCTGGCCCGACTTGGCATCCTGGACTTCCTGCGAGCCCGGGCCCGTCCGCCGTCCGCGCCGTGGCTGCAGCGATACTACATCGACATCATTGCGGTAGTCGCGCTGGCCGTCCTGGTCTGGCAGATCCGACAACGGGGCGGTTTCGTGGAGGGCGAGCTGACCGGCCGGGGGCCGGCCCTGGACCCTTTGCTGCTGTTGGCGCCGTCGGCGGCTCTGCTGACCCTTGCCTTCCTGCTGCTCCGGGCCTTGCCGTGGCTGATGACGGGCGCCGCGTGGGTTTGCCAGCAAGTGGCTCCGGCTTGGGTGAGCTTGTCGTTGCGGAGAATGGCCCGTCATCCACTCCCTTACGCGTCGTTGACCGTGGTTGTCACACTGGCGGCGGCTCTGGGCGTGTTCGCGGGAACCTTCCAGACCACGCTGGCGCGCAGCGAAGCGGACCAGGCAAACCACAGCGTTGGGGGCGACATCACCCTGGGCGGCACCAGCTTCATCGGCCGCACCGAACAACAGCGGATCGACCAACTGAAGTCCATCGATGGAATCGAGGCGGTGTCGCCAATCATCCGGGAGCCGGTCGGATTCATCGACGGACCGTTCCAACGCGGGACCGTCATGGGGGTTGATCCGCTGACCATCGGGCAGGTTTCATGGTGGCGCGACGACTTCGTCGACGGCGAACCGACGCCTCTGGACACCCTGGTCGCGCCACTGCGAAGAACCCTGTCCCCGGAGACTGCCGGAGTTGAGATACCGCAGGGCGCCGAGGAGATCGGCGTCTGGATCCGACGTGACGACGCGCCGGCCGTTGGCGCTTCCGTGCCGTTGCCCAGCTACCGGCTGTGGCTACGCATCGGCAACGATCGCGGACGTTATCGCAACCTGGAGTTGGGCATGCTGAGCCAGCACCAGACCGGCTGGCACCATCTGAGGACGCCCTTGCCCGAAGAGAGCGCGACCGTACAAGCTGACGACCAATGGCGAGTAGTCTCAATCTTCATTTCCGGGGACTCCTTCGCGCGGACACCGCCGGGCGGTATCTCCTTTGACGGCGTGACCGTGTACGGGCCCGATCTGCCCGCAGACGGCGAAGTGATCGAGGGATTTGAAGATATCGGTCCCTGGGTGCCGTTGCCCCAGGCTGGAAACGTTCCCGATCGCACCGAGCGGTCCCCGGATGCCGCCCACACCGGCGACACCGGCCTCTCCATCCGGTGGGAAGAGCCGTTGGGCCGGTCTCCCCGGGGCATCGTCATCCCGCCCGCTCCGCTGCCGTTGCCGGCCATCACCGGGCCCGGGTTTTTTCCCGACCAGACGGTCAGAATCACCGTGGACGGATACATCGTGCCCGCACGGGTCACGGGCACCGTCAATCACTTCCCCACTTTGGATGCCCGTCGTTCGTTGGTAGTAGTGTCGGTGTACGAGTTGCGGGCCTGGTTGAACCAGGCTCCGGGCGCCCAACCCATCACCCCTGACGAATGGTGGTTCGACGTGGCCGAAGGGGCTGACCGGGAGCGAGTAGCCAGCGAGATCCTGGACGTCGGTTATCGACTGTCCTTCCTCCGGGATCGCGACGACGCCGTTGACCTGGCGACGCGCAATCCCCTGGCCGGCGGAGCCTGGGACGCCTTGACCGGAATCGGACTGGCCGCCCTGGCGTTGGCCGTGGCCCTGGCCCTGTGCGCCCACGCCGCGGTGGCAGTACGCGAGCAGCGGGTCGATATGTCAGTCGGAGCGGCGCTGGGCATTCCCCAGTGGCAGCGGATCGCCGGCCTGGCGCTGGAACGAGTCATCGTCGGCATCTTGGGCATCGTGGTCGGCGGGCTGGCCGGCTGGGGACTGGCGCGGTGGACCCTGGGAGAACTAGCCGGAAACGCGGCCGGCGGCGCCGTCACTCCGCCCATCATATTTGTGGCGGAAGGCCCCTGGTTGGTCGCTACCTTCCTCTGCCTCGTCGTCGCCGCGATCGCGGCCATCGGTCTCGCCGGCGCGGTGGCGCGCCGTTTGCGCCCGCCGGAAGTGCTGAGAGAGGCGGAGTAGTCGCGCATGACCGCCATCCTCAACCTGGGTTACGTGCTGGCGCGACGACGGCTCATGTCGTCCTTCCGCATGGAATTGACGGTCCTGCTGGGAGTCACGCTGGCCGTCGTGCTGCTTTCCAGCGCGGTGGTGTTCAACGACCTGCTGGCAGAGACGGCCCTGCGCCGCGCCCTGGCCGATGCCGAATCCAGCGACGTCAACTTCTGGGTGCGGGTGTTCAACGACCTCGACGACCCCCGCACCGCGACGCCGGCCAGCGACCGCTATCTCACCAGCCGGCAGTTCGTCGCGCAGCGCGTCCTGCCTCCTTTGGGTGATGCGGTTGGCGCCGTCTCTTTCCAGGTCGAAACCGCGACCTTCTACTTCACCGGGAGGCCCAACCTCGACTTGCCCAACGACGAGCGTCCCCGCGGCCGGATGCAATACATTTCGGGTCTCAGGGATGGGAAGGCGGAACTGGTCCAGGGCCGCTGGCCCGAGGTGGCCGGAGACGGAGGCTACGACGATGCCACGGGAGACACCAACGATATCGTCGTTGAAATCGTGGTGGATTCCCTGGGGCTGCAATTCCTGGACCTTGAACTGGGCGAGGGGTTCGAAATCGTGCCGGCCACCGGCGGCGAGGACCAACCGTCAACCCGCGTGGTAGTGGTGGGCGTCATCGAGCCGGTCGATCTGGAGGACGAGTATTGGTACCGTCGTCACAAGCTGCTGGCGTACCAGGACGACGATTGGACGTTGGTTCCCCTGTTCACCTCGGAACAGGCGTTGCGTCAGCAGATTGGCCGCCGTTATCCGGGCATCTACACCAGTTCCGCCTGGTTTGTGCAGATTGACCGGGAAGGAATTCCCGCCAAGCGGGTGGATGAACTGCAGCGGGAACTCCGGCGGGTGCGGAGAGACGTAACCAACAATCTGCCCAACGGCAGCACGTCCACGGGATTGATCCGCATCCTGGAGGACCATGAAGAGCAGTTGTTGCTGGCGCGCATCCCGCTGTTCCTGATGGTGTTCCTGGTTACCGGCATCCTCGCCTACTACCTGACCATCACCGCCGGCATGGTGATCCGCGCCCGCGCCGGCGAGATCGCCATGCTGAAGAGCCGCGGCGCGACTACGGTCCAGATCGGCATCCTGACCCTGGTTGAGGGCCTGCTTCTGGCCGGCCCGGCGCTGGTCGCCGGCGCTCTGCTCTCCCCGCTGCTGGCCAGAGCGTTGGGCGGGCTGGTGTTCGACGCCGAATCGGTGGGCGCTCCCGTCTCCCTGTCGTGGCAGGCATTCGGCATGGGCGCGGCTGGAGCGGCGTTGGCCGTGATCGTGCTCTCGCTGGCGACCCTTGCGGCCGCGAGCAAAGGGATCGTGGAGTTCCGCCAGTCCGGAGCCCGGCCGGCGCGCACCCCGTTCATCCACCGCTACTACCTGGACCTGCTGGCCCTGGCGATCATCGCGTTTCTCTGGTGGCAGATTTCCAGCCGGGGAACGGTGCTGACCCGGAGCTTGGGCAGCCGCGATCTGGAAATTGATTTCGCCCTGCTGTTGGGGCCGGCATTGGGTCTGATTGCGCTCGGCCTGCTGGTAATGCGGCTGTTCCCGCTGGCCCTGGGCATATCCGCCCGCATCGTGGGGCCGGTGGGGCCCGGCTGGCTGGTGCAGGGTCTGCGCCGCATCGCCCGCGACCCCATCGCGCCGGGGAGCCTGGTCGCTCTGCTGATGCTGGCGACGGCTCTGGGCGTCGTGGGCAGCGCGTTCTCGGCCACCCTGAACCGCAGCCTGGACGACCGCGTTCGATACGACATCGGCGCGGACATTCGCGTGCAACACGACAACGGCCGCATCGCGCGGGCCTTTGCCGGGCTGTCCGACGTGCTGCCCAATTCCGCCGAAGCGATGCGTACCGAAGGCAGCCTGCTGACCGAGGGCTTCGGATCCCAACGCGTGTCGATCCTGGCCGTCGACTCCCCTCGCCTCGCGGACGTTGCCTGGTGGCGTGACGATTTCGCCAACGGCGGCGGTTTGTCTGAACTGATGACCCAGATCACGCCAAACTCGGACGCTCCGGAAGGGCTGCCGCTTCCCGACGGCACCACCGCGCTGTCCTTGTGGGCGATGACCACTCAGACCGGCCCGTTTCCCCGTGAGCCTCTGGTCGGCGTGACCGCCCGGCTGCGCGACGGCTCCGGCCGGTACTACGACGTGCCACTGGGCGACGTGCGGGAGACCCGGCAATGGCAAATGTTGGAAGGCAGTACCGAGCTTCGCCTGGGACGCGGCGGCCGGCCAACCTTAGACCCCGACGTGCCTCGGCTCGACGTACCGCCGCACACCCTCATCAACCTGCAAATCTCGGGCCGGACCAGCGGTGATCGCCCCGGTGTGCTCTTCGTCGACGGGCTGACGGCGCACACCGACGCCGGTGAGGTAGTGGTAGCCGGCCTGAACACCGCCGACGGCTGGAGCGTCATCGAAGACTATGTGCGGCCCGGGCTTTACTCCGTGGAAACCAGCCGGAACGTGGCTCGGCCCGGCACCACCGGTTCCGCCGTTTTCAGCTGGTCGCCCGGCGGCATCGGCGCGCCGGGCTTGTGGCCGGGTCAAGATGCCCCGCCTGTGAAGGCCCTCGTCAGCCCGGGCATTCTGGAAGCCACCGGCGCCGAAGTCGGCGAGCAGATCAGCCTCGGTATGTCCACCTTCGCGCTGCCCATCAAGATCGAGGGGGTCGCCGAGTTCTTCCCCACGGTGGACCCTCGGGAGCAACCTTTCGTCATCACCGACCTCGGCGACTTCGTTGAATACGCCAACCGGCACAGCCGGCGCATCTTCGGCGGCTCGGGCGAGGTTTGGCTGGATCGTGACATCGCCGTGGGCGACCTTGATCACGCGCTGGCGGAAAGCCGGACGGCGGTTTCCAGCATTGAGGAATTGGGCTTGGCCGCCGGCAAGTCACTCGTCGCGGAAGAGGAAGCGGCCCTGCGCGGCAAGCAGCCCCTGGCCAACGCGGGTTGGGGCGGCCTGCTGGTGATCATGTTCCTGGCCCTGGCCCTCGCCAGCGCGACGGGCATCGCGCTGTACAGTTGGCTGGATACTCGGGAGCGTCAGACCGAGTTCGCCCTGCTGCGGACGCTGGGCAGCACTCGGGGCCAGTTGAACGGTGTGGTCTGGTTCAACCTCGCCATCGTTGTGATTGCGGGGGTTGCCGTCGGAACCTGGGCCGGCGCCCAGATTGGGGCGGCGCTGCTGCCGGTCCTGGAAGTAGCCGAGGGCGGCGTCCGCGCTACGCCTCCGCTGACCTTCGAGACGGACTGGCGGATGCTGGCGTTAGCGTATGCCGTGCTGGCAACGGTGAGCGTCGTCACCGTGATCTGGCTGGCCTTCGTCACCAGCCGGCTGGAGGTACAGCGGGTCCTGCGCGCCGGCGAGGGCGGGTAAGGTCGGATCTAGTCCACCAGCCCCAGGCTGCGGCACATTTCCAGCATGGCCTTGGCGGTTTCCTCGTGCGCCACGTCGACCATGTCGCCGGCATAGGTCACGGCCGCCGTGCCCTGACGCCGGCTCTCCTCCATCGCGTCCAGCAGGCCCTGCCAGAAAGCAATCTCCTCAGGCGTGGGCGTGAAGATCTCGTTTACGATGGGCACGTGGGACGGGTGGATCAGATGCATCCCGGTGTAGCCCAGCGCCTTCAGGTTGTTGACCCAGTAGCGCAGGCCGTCCAGGTCACGGATATCGAACCATCCGCCGCTGATGGGCCACTGGATACCGGCCGCCCGACTGTCCATCAGGACCTTGCTGCGCAGGTACAGGGTTTCCGCGCCTTCCAGGGTCCAGCGGTATCCCACGCTGCGGGCCGTGTCCCCGCCCTTGCCGCCGCTCCCGCCCATGTGCGCCACCCGGTCCGAGGCCATGGCGATCTCGTAGGCCATGCGGATCCCGGACGCGGTCTCCAGCCCCGGGTCGATGCAGACGGTGTTGAGTTCCATGCCGGCCTTGCGTTCAAAATAGCGCAGCAGCACGTCCGCCTCGACCACGTCCGCCGGGGTCTCCACCTTGGGCAGCAGGATACCGTAGAGGCCGGGCCGAGTGACGGCTTCCAGGTCGAACCCGGTCAGCCCGGTTTCCAGCCGGTTCACCCTCACGAACAGGGTCTGGCCCCGTTCCGACAACTCGTCGATCATCCTGGCGACCAGCGGACGCGCGGCATCCTTGTCGTACTCCGGGACCGAGTCCTCGAGATCGAGAATGAGCGCATCCGGGCCGTACTGGGGCGCTTTGCGCATCCAGTCTTCCTTGTTGCCGGGCACGAACATGACGGAGCGCAGGGGCTTGGTGGTGATGCGGGGCATGGGACGATCTCCTCCTGAATCTGATGAAAACGTCCCTAATCGTATCATCGCCTGGCAAATTTGTTTGGATGAGGATAAGGGCGGCTGATACAATCGAAACCGCAAGGAGCTTCAGATGGCCCTGATAAACACCGTAGAGGATTTGATCAGAATCCTGGACGAGCACCCGGAGTGGAACGAAGCGCTCCGCGCCAGGCTATTGTCGCCAGCGCTATTGAATTTGCCCCAAACGCTTGCGGATTTTGCCGAAAGCACAGAACGAAGACTGACCACGTTGGAGACGATGCAGACCGAGATGCGAGTGACGCAGGCCGAGATGCGAGCGGCACTGGCCGAGATGCAAGCGGCGCTGGCTAAGTTCATTGAGAACACCGATCAACGGCTAACGGCCTTGGAGGCTGGAGTGGATCGCCTCGATTCCCGCTTGGCTCCTATCGCCGCCGCTCACGCTCGCAATGGAGCGCTCAGAATGGTTGCCCGTATCGTCAGGGTGGTCGGTTGCCGAGAGTATCGGGTGCTGGACCTGGGCGACGTGCTGAACATGGTCGATGACGCTGACACTACCGATATTCCCGCCAACGAACTGACCAGCTTTGAAAACGCCGATATCATCATTGAGGCGACGCGCCGCGACAATGGCGAAAGCCACTACATTGCCGTGGAGGCTTCCTACACCGGCAGTTGGCGCGACGTTGACCGCGCCACCCGCAACGCCGGCTATTTGACCCGGTTCACCGGCCAACCGGCCCACGCCGTGGTGGCGGCCCAGCGCATCAGGCCGGGCATAGAGCGGTTAGTCGAAAGAGGCGAAGTGCACTGGGCACAGATTTTGGAGAAGGAGCTGGAGACGGAGTAGAGGCAACGCGCGTCGCTAAACGTTTGGCTGTCGCTGCTAGATCACTCCCGCTCCTCGCAACTGCTCCAACTCCGCAGCATCCACACCGCACAGGGCTCCCAACACCTCCGCGTTGTGCATACCCAGAGATGGCGCGCCCGGAACATCCGGCAGCGGCTGGCCGTCGAACAGCACCGGGAAGCCGGCCACAACCTCATCAACCTCTCCGCCGAACGCTGCATTCTTCATCGGTCGCAACGCGCCCCGATCCCGAAAATGGCGATCGGTCAGAATTTCGGGCACGGTCCGCACCGGGGCGCACGGTACGTCGCCGGCGGACAGACAGTCCAGCGCCTCGGCCCGGGTCATGGCGCCGATGCGGGCCTGGACTTCAGCGCGGGCTTCCGCGGCGTTTTCCGACCTGACCTGGTAACGCGCAAACCTTTCGTCCTCGACTAGCTCCGGCATACCGATGGCGTTGCATAGCCGGCGCCATTGATCGTCGCTGGCGGCGGTGATGATGACGGCGCCGTCACTGGCGTGGTACTGGCCGGTGGGTCCGCTCCGGCTGTTGTTGCCGGTCCGCAACGGGATGCCCGCTGCCAGGTCCTCCTCCAGGTTCTCCATCAGCATCAACGACGCCAGGGTGTCCATCATCGACACGTCCAGGTAGCAGCCCTTGCCGGTCTTGTCCTTCTCTCGCAACGCGGACAGGATGGCAGTAGAGGCAAACATCGGCGTCACCAGATCGCCAATGTAGAACCCCACCCGAGTGGGCGGCCCGTCGGGTTCGCCGTTGATGTCCATCAGACCGCTCATCCCCTGGATTTGCGGGTCGTGGGCCGGCTGGTGGGCGTAAGGACCGGTTTGCCCGTAACCGGAGATGCTGGCGTAGATTACTCCGGGGTTCACGGCGGCTACGTCCGAGTAGCCGAGGCCCAGTCGAGTCATGGAACCGGGCGCCAGGTTCTCCAGCACCACGTCGGACTGCCGGGCCATGTCGAGGAACAGTTCTCGCCCGCGCGGGTTCCTCAGGTCCAGCGTGACGCTTTTCACTCCCTGGCTGCGCTTCAGGAAACGTGTCGCGATGTGTTTCTCGGTTCGTTGCTGTGAGTGGATCCCATCCGGGCCGGCAAAGGGCCCATTGCCGCGCACCGGATCGCCCCGGCCGGGTATCTCGATCTTGATCACCTCGGCGCCCAACCGCGCCAGCGTCATGCTCAGGAACGGCCCGGCGAGGAACACGGTGACGGCTAAAACGCGCAAGTCCGATAGTGGCTGCATACTTCCCATCCGCCTATTATTGGGTGAACGTTGGCAGCTTACGCGCCGTCCAACGCGACGGGAGTGTAACACGGAGGCCCATCCGCACGGCCCGCACACTCGTAGGTGCAGGCAGCGCTGAGATCAGACAAAGGACAAGCACCAAAACCATGCCAATAACAACATCCATAACTGTCAATGACATTCATTCACAATTGAACCAAACCGAAGTCGCACAGGTCATTGCGCCCAATTCGATCGTGGAAGCTCAACAGGCGACAAATCAGGTGCGGGACGCCGGCCAGAGCCTGAGCATCACCGGGGGACGGCACGCCATGGGCAGCCAGCAATTCCTCACCGGCGGAACGTTGTTAGATACTCGACATCTGAACCGCATCGTCGGCCTGGACGCCGAAAGGGGTATCGTCACCGTGGAGGCCGGGATCATGTGGGCGGACCTGGTAGCCGGCCTCCGCGACCTCCAGCAGCCGGACGTTCACCGCCGGTGGAGCATCGTGCAGAAGCAGACCGGCGCCGACCAGCTCAGCGTCGGCGGAGCCCTGGCGGCCAACGGCCACGGGCGCGGGCTAACCTATCGTCCCATCGTCCAGGACGTGGAAGCGTTCGAAATGATCGACGCCGACGGCAACCTTATCCGCTGCGACCGTGACCAGAATTCCGACCTGTTCCGCCTGGCCATCGGCGGGTACGGGTTGTTCGGCGTGATTACAACCGTCGACCTGCGCCTCATGCCGGCCCACCATGTGCGCCGGGTGGTGGAAGTCGCCACCATCGACAAGCTCGGGGACCTCTTCAAGCAACGGATCGCGGACGGTTTCACCTACGGCGATTTCCAGTACCGCACCGACGAGAATTCGCCCGGCTTCCTCCGGGACGGTGTCCTGTCCTGCTATCAACCGGTGAGTGACGCCGAGGCCAGAGCCACCCCACCGCCACAATACTTGCTCAACGAGACCGCCTGGCGTCAGCTGTTGTACTGGTCCCATACTAACAAGGCCCGCGCCTTCGACGAATACGCCGGGTTCTACCGGAGCACCGACGGCCAGATTTACGACAGCGACACCTTTCAGCTGAGCCAGTACATCGACCACTACCACCAGGAACTTGACCAGCGGCTCAGCTGCGCGGTTCCGGGTTCGGAAACTATCACCGAACTGTACGTGCCGTTGCCCGAGTTGCCCGGCTTCATGGCCGCAGCAGCCAAGGTCTTAAGGCGTCAAGAAGCCAGCGTGATCTACGGAACTATACGCCTCATCGAGCGCGACGACGAAACAATGCTCAACTGGGCCCGGCAGCCATACGCCTGCATCGTGGTGAACCTGCACGTGGACCACGATCCGGCCGGCATCCAGCGCGTCGCCCATGTCCTGCGGACGCTCATCGACCTGGCCATCGAGCGGGACGGCAGCTATTTCCTCACCTACAACAAATTCGCCACGACCGACCAGCTGACGACGTGCTACCCTCAGTTTTCCGAGTTCGTATCTGCCAAGCAGCAATACGATCCCCGCCACGTGTTCTCCAGCGACTGGTTCCGCGCGTATGCGGACAATCCCTGATGCATCCCACCACCCGATACGACGTCCCAACCCTCGGCGCCATGTCCATACTGCCGGTCGTGTTCCTCCTCCGCATCGCCGGGCGGGCGATCCAGCCATCCAGACGTGAGGCTCGATGCGTTACCCCTGGGCCAACATCGCGCTGATCGCCCTGGTCATCGCCGAACTGCTTACCGGATATCTGGGCCTCACCCACTCGAACCCCGACTGGATCGGGGCCATGCACCTGCACCGCATCTTCGGGTTCGCCATCCTCGCGCTATTCGTGTGGAAGTCGCGCAATATCCTGGCCTCGTTGCGTACCCGGAGCAACTGGCGCCGCTCCCTGAACTCAATGCTGTGGTCAATCGCGCTGCTGTTGGGACTGCTGATTGTGCTGGGCCTGGGGCTGGCGTGGAGCCATCTCGGCCCCTACGACTGGATGGGCTTCTCGGGTACCACCATCCACATGAACCTGGCGTGGATGCTGATACCCCTGCTGGTGTGGCACTCCTTCCGCCATCGCATCAGCCTGCGGACCCGCTACCTGGTTGACCGACGCCACGCTCTCCGGGTGATCGGACTGGCCATGGCCGGGTTCCTGGCGTGGCGGACTGCCGAATTGGCGGGGGTGTTGGCGAACGGTGCAGGAGCGCAACGCCGATTCACCGGCTCGTACCCGGAAAACGGTCCGGATTTTCCCGTGACCATGTGGCTGAACGACAAGGCGCCTGCCGTCGATGCCTCAGCATGGCGCCTGAGCGTCGAAGGCCACGTGGAATCGCCGTACCAGATTGGACATGAAGAGTTCCAAACCTGGCGCGAAAGCCTCACTGCGACCCTGGACTGCACCGGGGGCTGGCACACCACCCGCCGGTGGGAGGGCGTTCCCGTATCTCAGTTGCTCAATAGAGCGAATCTCAAACCCGGCGCGGGCAGCATCACGATCCGGTCACGCACCGGATACTTCCGCAGGTATTCCCTGGCGGAAGCCGACCGCGCGCTGCTGGCCAGCCGGGTGAACGGCGAGCCACTATCCGCCGGGCACGGCTTTCCGGCGCGCATGGTCGAACCGCACAAGCGCGGCTACGACTGGGTGAAGTGGGTCGATTCGATCACCGTCAACGAGACGGGCAAGTTGTGGCAGCCGCCGCTGCCGCTGACCTGAACCAACCGCCCGAATCAGGGCGCAGCGTCGGTCGCGGGAGATTGCTGCGAACCGCCGTTTTCCAGGCGTTGAATGCGCTCCTGCAAGTCCTTGATTATCGGCTCCAATTCGGCTCGCACTTCAGCGCGGCCTTCCTCACGACCGTCCTCCCGAGCGATGGCGATGCGCTTTTTTGCCAGAAACATGAAACTTCCCTCGATGATGGCAGTCAGCGAAATCGCCAGCGCCACCGCGTCATCGGCAAATGAACCGGCGTTATCGAAAGTATGCCACCAGGCGAACCACAGCGTTTCGCCGTTGACCGCGACACCATCCCAGACCGCCGCTGCCAGCCTTGCCAGCATAAGTATAGCGAAAATGAGCAGGATTTCCGCAAACCATGCCCGAAGCGCGGTGTACCGGCGCAGGGATTCGATCACATAGTCCAGTATGGCGTCCAATGTCGAACCACTCTCCCAACCTGGGTCGCGTTCACATGACGCATCGGCGTGGAATTTACCAAACCTCCGGGGTTGGGGCCACCGCAGGGCTGTGCTAAAATCGGCCAGCAATTACTACCAGCAGCGAGGCGACTTATGACCAATATCGTGCTCTCAAACACCAACTATAATGTCGTCGGCACGCGGCCGGTTCGCCACGACGGCGCCGACAAGGTAACCGGGCGAGCGAAATACGGCGCGGACTTTGAGATGAGCGGGATGCTCTTCGGCAAGGTCCTGCGCAGCCCTCACGCCCACGCCCGGATCAAATCCATCGACACCTCGGCCGCCGAGGCGCTGCCCGGCGTGCGCGGCGTGGTGACCGGCGCGGATTTGCCCATCGCCGGCAAGGAGAACCCGCCGATGTCGGCGCGGGCAGCCAGCAACAACATTCTGGCCGCCGACAAAGCCCTGTTCCGCGGCCACCCCATCGCGGCCGTCGCCGCCGACTCCGCCCACGTCGCCGAAGAGGCGGTCAACCTGATCAAGGTCGATTACGAGGTCCTGAAAGCCAGCACCAACGTGTTGGACGCCATGAAGGACGACGCCGACCTGCTCCACGAGGACATGACCACTACCGAGTTCGGCGAGGAAACCGACAAGCACAGCAACGTCTCCAATCGGTTCGTTTACGAACAGGGCGACGTCGAAGCCGCCCTGGCCGGCGCCGACTTCGTCATCGAGCGCGAGTTCAACACACGAACCGTGCACCAGGGCTACATCGAGCCGCAGAACGCCTCTGCCTTCTGGAACGCCGATGGCTACCTGACGGTGTGGACCAGCACCCAGGGCGCGTTCGTTGCGCGCGACGCTTTGGCCGGCGTGCTCGAGTTGCCCGTGTCCCGCATCAAGGTCGTGCCCATGGAAATCGGCGGCGGATTCGGCGGAAAGATTCCGCTGTACCTGGAGCCCGTGGCGGCGCTGCTGTCGAAAAAGACCGGCCGCCCCGTCAAGATGCAGATGAGTCGCACCGAGACTTTTGAGGCCACCGGCCCCACTGCCGGCGCGTATGTCAAGATCAAGATGGGCGCCAAGCAGGACGGCACGCTGGTCGCCGCCGACGCGGTCCTCATGTATGAGGCCGGCGCTTTCCCCGGTTCCTCCCCGGTCACCGCCGGCGCCCAGTGCGTGTTTGCGCCCTATGCCCTGGAGAATCAGCGGGTCGAAGGCTACGACGTGGTCACCAACAAGCCGCGCTCCTTCGCCTACCGCGCTCCGGGCGCGCCCATCTCCGCTTTCGGCGGCGAGCAGGTGGTGGACGAACTGGCAGCCAAGTGCGGCATGGACCCGCTGGAGTTCCGCCTGAAGAACGCCAGCAAGGAGGGCAACCGCCGGGTTGACGGACCGCAGTTCCGGGTAATCGGCAACGTGGAAACCCTTGAAGCGGCAAAAGACACCGACCACTACAAGTCCGAGATTTCCGGTCCCAACCGCGGCCGCGGCGTGGCCAGCGGCTATTGGATGAACATCGGGCTGGCGTCCAGTGCCAGCATCAGCGTCAATGCCGACGGCACCATCGGCCTGGTGGAAGGCTCAACGGACATCGGCGGCTCCCGGGCGTCAATCGCCATGCAGGCCGCCGAGGTCTTGGGCATTCCTGCCGAAGACGTGCGGCCCAGTGTCGGCGACACTGACGCCGTTGGCTACACCTTCCTCACCGGAGGCAGCCGCACCACCTTCGCCACCGGTTGGGCCGCCTACGAGTGCGCCGAGGAAATCAAGCGGAAGATGATCGACCGCGCCGGCCAGATCTGGGAAAAGGACCCCTCGGAGATTGACCTGGCCGACGGCATCTTCAAGCACAACTCCGACGAGGACCTGCAGATGTCCTTCAAGGAATTGTCCTCGCAGCTGGCGCGCACCGGCGGCCCCATTTCCGCGCAGGTCAGCGTCAGCCCCGGCGGAGAGGGCGGAGCCTTCGGCACCCACCTGGTGGACGTCGAAGTAGATCCCGACACCGGCAAGGTCGATGTCCTGCGGTACACCGTGGTGCAGGACGCCGGAAAGGCCATCCACCCGAGCTACGTGGAAGGCCAGATGCAGGGCGGCGCCGTCCAGGGCATCGGCTGGGCGCTCAACGAAGAGTACTTCATGAACGACTCCGGCGACATGGTGAACTCCAGCTTCCTGGACTACCGGATGCCCACCAGCCTCGATCTGCCCATGATCGACACGGTCATCGTGGAGAAGGCCAACCCGGGCCATCCCTACGGGGTGCGTGGCGTGGGCGAGGTGCCCATCGTCCCGCCCATGGCCGCCATCGCCAACGCCATCCACGACGCCATCGGCGTGCGCATGGACAACCTGCCCATGTCGCCCGGCGCTATCCTCGAACAGCTCTGGGGCGAGAACGGCGGCTAGAGCGCTGCCCTCGATTGTGAAAACGATCTGGCTGCGGGACAGTTCCGCAGCCAGATTATCTAAAGCAGGCGAATTATGACAACGCCCACAGCAGCGACGCCAAGCGTCGAGGAACGCCTGTCCGCCATAGAATCCCGCATGGCCGCTCTTGAAGCCGTCATGACGCTGTTCATTGAGGAACAGCGAGAACACCGGCGTGAGGTCAACGCACGGTTCAACAAGATTGAAGAAGACCAGCGCGAGCACCGGCACGAAGTAAACGCACGGTTCAACAAGATCGAAGAAGACCAGCGCGAGCACCGGCGCGAAGTAAACGCACGGTTTGACAGGTTGGAGACCCGCATCGATCAGGTTGCGGCAAGCATCCCGCGTATGCTGTATGCAGTCATCGGTATCGTGGGAGCCTTGGCGGTGGGTCTCATGGTTTCCAACGTGATCGGCTGACAACGAACGAACTGCTCAAAATAGTGAGGTAACGAAATCATGGCTCGCGTACCCTTCGCCACCAGGGAAAACATGGACGCCGCCGGACAGGCGGTTTGGGACGAGATCGAAACCTCACGCGGCGGCGTGCAGCGCAACTACGCCGCGATCCTGAACAACCCGCAGGCGGCGAGCAATTTCGCCCACCTGGGCGGCTACGTCCGCTTCGAGACCCCGCTGCCGGCCCGGGTCAAAGCCGTAGCCGTGCTGACCGCTGCCCGCGAAGCCTGCGGCCACTACGTCTGGACGGTGAACCAGCCGGCCGCGCGCAACGCCGGCCTGGGCGACGCGGAAATCTCAGCCATTCACGAATACCGCGCCCCGAACGGCCTGAGCGGCGACGATGCCGCGGTATCCGGTTTCGTCATCGAGTTACTCCGCCAGCACCGCGTCTCAGACTCTTCCTTCGAGGCAGTGCGGGGAATCATCGGCGACGCCGGTATCGTAGACCTGCTGGTGGTCGTGTCCTACTACCACGGCCTGGCGCACACCCTGCAGGCTCTGGCGGTGGAGTTGCCGGAGGGCACGGCGGACGCGCTTACCTACTGAGCGCCCTGCTCTGCCTCGTACTCGCGGAGGCAGTTGACGATCACTTCATTCATCGCCGGGAATTCCTTCAGAACGAAAGTTGACACCAAGTTTTCAACTTTGGATCTCACAGACGGGTCGTCCCAGTTCCTGAAGTCTGATTCGTCCAGGATATTCCATTTGTATTCTTGCAAATGCGTCACGCCGCTTTGCAAGCTAGATTCGCGAGGTTTGAATATCGGCCAATTTTGCCTTGCTGCCTCATACAACCTCCTTCTGACATCTTCGTCCGTCCCTGGATAAAGAGCCAGACACGGTCCACCGGCTCTTGCGGGATCTTGCGGACAATGGAACGCGAATAGTAGCAACTGGTTCCGGTCTGACCATAAGGCCCCTGTTTTCTGTGCGCTATATTTATCCCAATCCTTGGGACGGAATCGAATGTAATCTGAATCCTCGCGATCTAGGATCAAAGTGTGTTGCTGGCTGATTGCGTCCTTAAGAAGCAGCTTCAGATCCCCACGATAATCTGGTTTGTTTTCGTATATCAGCTCAATCGCTTCTCGGTGCTCCAGATACATGGCCCGTGCTTGTTGCTGAACACTGGTCTCGGTCACGATGTTCCTCCTTAGCGTGGTAGCGTATTGCCGCAAAAACGCTCGGATGTCTCCTTTGACTGTACAGCTATTGTCATCAACTATCTGCCGCACGATGTTGAGAACCGTTGCATAAGCAGTCGGCGTCCAGTATTTGCGTTCTTCCTTCCTGTAAGATTGTGTGCCTCTTGGGGTCAGAAAGATGTGATGCCTGGTGAAATCCGGGTACGAGTCCGCCAACGCTTTTCTGTAGCGAGTCAACTGCTCGCTGTGTTCGCTGGAAAAGACCTTGTTCTCGATGGCGCACAGAACACGGGCTGACTGGTTCACGATCAAAATGTCCAGATACCCCCATCGGTCACTGACCAAGTTCTCCCATTCCCGGATCACGTTGGCCTGCGACCAATCAGCCTCGAGCAGTTCATTGGGCGCTGCGGTCTGTTCCAGAAAAGACTTGAGGATCGCATCACATATCCCGTGGCTCCCCCGAGGATCGAGCAGCCAGGCGATGCAGTTGGAGTGGAACTCTTCATCGCTCCACAAACCTCTTCCTGAACCGAATCGCAACCAGCCAACGAAATCCAGGGCATCGAACTCGGAACGCTGCTCTTCAAAGAGCTCGCCCAGCTCCACCAAGCGTTTACCGCCGGCGAAATTCTCCAGGGCGCTGATTTGCTCTGCTTGCTCCAACGCGATCACCCCTTTCAAAACCTGCAAAGCAGAGACCACATTCTCCAGCTCTGCGATCCGCCCCACCATTTCAGCGTCGTTAGTTTGCATGATGGATGCCAACCTGCAAAAATAATAATCGAGCATCGCCGGCGTACACCGCTGCCGCTCACTTACGGCGCGATTGTACCATGCTGAAACGTGCCGCAATGAGAGAAGCCCAATGGCCACGATTACCCAGGACACCACCGACCAGGTCGCCGCCATCATTGGCGATACGCTCAACGGCTGGTTCCAGCCCCACCTCCACTTTCACCCCATCGTCGTCCGCCAACGCTACGACGACTGGTACGGTGAGGACTATCTCGAAGCATGGATTGTGTGGGAAGGCGACTACGCCTATATGGACCACTCCCGCACCATCAGCCTGTCGAGAATTCTTTACCCGCAGTTGGATGAGCTGGGTGTTGACCTGCGTCTCAGCTCCCACTACATCGCCAAATGGGAATGGGATCTCAACAAGGAGCGGATTCTCAGATGAACCCGCTGGAGCTTATCGCTCTGGCTCGCGCCCTTGCTACAGGCGTCATCTCGGGCGACACAGTGCCAGCCACTCAGACCGAATTGCGCCGTGCCGTCAGTTGCGCCTACTATGCCATGTTTCACACGCTGGCGGCGAGCAATGCCAATACCTTGATTGGAGTGTCGCCGGCTGACCAACAGCGTTGGTCTTGGCGACAGACCCATCGCGCCGCCGATCACCGACCTACTCGGAACAAGCTCGGCCGCGCCAGTCTTGGAGGCCGGTTTCCCAGCATTATCCAAGACTTTGGCGACGTGTTCGCCGATGCACAGCAAGCGCGGCATTCGGCCGACTACGATCCTCATAGTCAATTCCATGCAACCAACGTCACCGACCTGATTGACCGAGTTGAAAACGCCATCACCGGATTCGGCCAAACTTCCCAGGAGATTCGCCGCGACCTGGCCATCCACATTCTCACCACCATCCGCAGCGACTGACGCCTGCCACCGCCCCAACAACACGGAGGACCCAACATGCCAGCAGATTACGCGTACTTCGTCCAGATGGACATACCCGCCGAGCACGAGGCGGACTTCAACCGTGTTTACGATACGGAGCACGCCAAGTTCCTGTGCCAAGCTCCCGGAGTTCACACCTGCAATCGGTACCAGCTTGAATCCACCAACGCCGAGCAGTTCGCTCGCTATGCCGCGCTCTACGCCATCGACGAACCCGGCGTCCCATCCTCCGAGGGCTGGCGCGTCGAGGGCGAGAAGGGTGATTGGGCGACCAAGATCCGCCCTCACGCCACCAATCGCACGCACACCATGCTGAACCGCATCGCCGACGCCGGCGACGCGACCGCCGAAGCGCCGTACATCTTCATCGTGCGCACCGACATCCCCGCCGACGCCGAGGACGAGTTCAACCGCCTGTACAACACCGTTCATCTGCCCGGCCTGTGTGCGGTGGACGGCGTTATGGGCGCCCGCCGCTACCGGGTGGAGACCACCAACGCCGAAGGCTTTCCCAAGTACGTCGCCGTGTACCAGATCGAAAACCCTTCGGTGATGGAATCCGACCCGTGGAAGGCAGCAGCCCAGGACGAATGGGCAGCCAAGATCGGCCCCAAGTGCATCGGCCTGACGCGCGCCGTGATGCGGCAGGTGGCGCGACATCCCGCAGCCTGAGCCGGTGACAACGGACGTCACCATTCACACCGACGGCGCCTGCCTGGGGAACCCCGGGCCAGGCGGCTACGGCGTGATCCTGGACCACCGCGGTCGGCGCAAGGAACTGTCCGGAGGCTACTCGCTGACGACCAACAACCGCATGGAGTTGCTGGCCGCCATCGTCGGACTGGAGTCCCTCACCAGGCCGTGCCGGGTCACCCTGTACTCTGATTCGCGCTACCTGGTAGATGCGGTCAGCAAGGGGTGGGCAGCCAAATGGCGCAGCAATGGCTGGATGCGCAACAAGCGCGAGGCCGCGGTGAACCCTGACCTCTGGGAGCGCCTGCTGGACTTGCTGGAACGGCACCCCACCGACTTCAGGTGGGTGCGCGGGCACAGCGGCAACACGGACAACGAACGTTGCGATGCGTTGGCAACCGCCGCTGCCCGGCTCGATAATCTTCCCGCAGACCCCGGTTACCCACCGGTGGATCGCCGAAAGTCGCTGCGATAGTTTCGCCCGCTGGGCAAAAAAGGAGCGGCCGGTCCAAAAGGAGGAGTCGCTGGAGGAGCGGCTCACTACCGGTCGCTGGCGTACTATTTTATCCGCGCCGCCGCTCGGTTGCAACGGGCTGCATAATTTCGCTACAATCCGCTAATTGCAACCCATTTCAGGAACCAAAGGGGAACCACCATGGCCGTATCCGCCAGCACCATCCGTAACGTCGCTTTGCTTTCCCACAGTGGCGCGGGCAAGACCACCCTCGCCGAGACCATGCTGTTCAACGCCAAAGTGATCAACCGCATCGGCAGAGTGGAGGACGGCAACACCGTTTCCGACTACGAACCGGAGGAAACCCGGCGGTCTTCCAGCGTCCAGACCAGCCTGCTGCGGATCAGCGACGGCGACGACAAGATCAATATGCTGGACACGCCCGGCTATGACGAGTTCCTCGGCGAGGCCGTCGCCGCGATACGGGTTGTCGAGTCCGCGGTGATACTCGTGGCGGCTCCTACCGGCGTTGACGTCGGCACCGAGCGGGCGTGGGGCATGGCCCAGGAGCGCGGCCTCCCGGTGGCCTTCGTGCTGAACAAGATGGACCGGGAGAACGCCAGCTTCGAACGCAACGTCCAGGAGTTGCAGGACATTTTCAGCAGCCGCTGCGTTCCGTTCCAGCTGCCGGTGGGAGAAGCCCAGGACTTCACCGGCCTGGTCAGCGTGATTGATCCGCCGGCGGACATACCTGCCGGCGTCATCGGCGATTTCGACGCGGCCCGCGAGCGCCTCATCGAAGCGGTAGCCGAATCTGACGATGCCCTGGCTGACAAGTACCTGGAAGGCGAGGAGATCACCGCGGCCGAGGTGACTGCTGGCGCTCGTGAAGCCATCCGCAACGGCGACCTGATCCCCATCCTCGTTACCTCCGCGACGCAGAATATCGGACTGGACGAACTGGCCCAGGTAATCCGCGATTTCCTGCCGTCCCCAGCTGACCTCCCTCAAACCTCCGGGGATGATGAAATCACCGCCGACGGTTCCGGGCCGGCAGCGGCGTTGGTGTTCAAGACCACGGCGGACCCGTTCGTCGGCAAGCTGTCCATGTTCCGCGTCTTCCGCGGATCCATGAAGAGCAACGGCGAAATCTATAACGTCAACCACAACCAGTCCGAGCGCCTGGGCCAGCTCTACCTGCCCCAGGGCAACAGCCAGGACAACGTGCCCGAGGTGGTGGCCGGCGACATTGGCGCCATCGGCAAGCTGGGCGCGACGCTCACCGGAGACTCCCTCTGCGCCAGTGATGCCCGGGTGACGCTCCCCGGCATCGAGTTCCCCAAGGGTTACTACTCGCTGGCAGTGGTGCCGGCCACCCAGGCCGACCTGGACAAGATGTCCACTTCCCTGGCCCGGATCGTCGAGGACGACCCCAGCCTCCAGTTCACCCGCAATCCGGAGACCAGCGAAAGCCTGCTCACCGGCCTGGGCGAAGTCCAGATCGAGGTCGCTCTGGACCGCATCAAGCGGAAGTTCGGCGCCAACCTGAACGTCAAGCTGCCCGTCGTCCCGTACCGCGAAACCATTACCCAGGTCACCAACTCCGAGTACCGTCACAAGAAGCAGACCGGCGGCAGCGGTCAGTACGGCCACGTCCTGCTCCGGCTGGAGCCAATGACCCGTGACGAAGGCTTCGAGTTCGGCAACGAGGTCGTGGGCGGACGGGTGCCGCGGGAACTCATCCCCGCCGTGGAGAAAGGCGTCGTCAACACCCTGAAAGAGGGTGTGCTCGCCGGCTTCCCCGTGGTCGATCTCAAGGCGGTCATCTACGACGGCAGCACCCACCCGGTGGACGGCAAACCCATCGCTTTCGAGATCGCCGGCAGCCAGGCCCTGCGCCAGGGCATGACCAAAGCCTCTCCCGTTCTGCTGGAGCCCATCGTCAAGCTGTACGTCACCGTCCCCGAAACCTACACCGGCGACATCATCAGCGACATCAACAGCAAGCGCGGCCGCATCCTGGGCATGGTCCCGGAAACCCGTTACACCGTAATCGAGGCGGAGGTTCCGCAGTCCGAGGTGCAACGGTACTCTCAGGACCTGCGCTCCATGACCGGCGGGCGCGGCTCGTATCGTTTCGAGTTCGGCCACTACGAGCAGGTGCCGCAGAACATCGAGCAGCGGGTCATCGACACCGCCAAGCAGGCCAAGGAGTCAGCGACGGCGTAGCGAACCGCACCGGCAACCAGTCAAACACCGGAGGGGCGGGTTTCAAACCCGCCCTACTGGATACTCGAAGGACAGCATGACGACGCCAGCAGCAGCCCCGCTGCCAGGCGTAGAACAACGCTTGGCGGCCATTGAATCCCGACTGGCGGCTTTGGAGGCCACGATGGCGTTGTTTATTGAGGAACAACGCCAGTACCGGGAAGAACAGCGCACTGAGCAGCGGCAGTACCGGGAAGAACAACGCGCCGAACAGCGGCAATACCGCGAGGAACAGCGCGCCGAACAGCGCGAGTTCCGGCAGGAGAACAACGCCCGACTGGGCCGAGTAGAAACCAACCTCAGCCGAGTTTACCTCACTCTCATCGGATTGATGGGCACCATTATCGTTGGCGGCATCATCCTCCGGGTGCTTGGCTGACGAGACACTTACCTACCGGGAATTCAGTAGGGGCGGGTTTGAAACCCGCCCCCGCTTTGTCTCAAACCAGTGGCTTGCCCAGGATGGCGGCGAACTGGCACTTATAGGTGAACATCAGCATTTTTCTGGATTCCGACTCACCGTGTTTCAGCCTCTGAAGCGTTCGAGAGCGCAACTTATCGAACTCTTCGCCTTTCATCACGTCGCTGGCATTCTGCACGACATCATCCCACCGCAGGGTTTTTGAGAAATCGTTGTATTGCTTGGATAGAAGCTGAGGAGCAATTGTTCGGGCGACATTTGCATTATTGGAAAAATGCAGAATTGATCTCCTGAAATTTGGTGTATTTTGCCCTTTCAGGAAGTCTCCTACTCCTTTACCGACGGCGATTACGGGAACGTCCAGTTTCGTCACCAACTTTAACTCTTCGCAAAGCAGAGGATACCATTTCTTCCACCGCCACCCTGCCGTCTCACGAGCTTGCCGCGTTGGCATCCCGCCTTTCGCAATGTCAGTGATGTGATACAGCGGTCTACTGTCGCACAAGTACTCGCGTGTGCAGAAGTGCAGGATGAAATCTTCTATCGAGCACGAGAAATTTCTGGGGCAGACTGGTTTTTCATGGCACAAGGACGGGTCCGATTTGTCGGCGGATCTTGACGGCTCCATTCCCACGAGGACAAATTCTACCTTGCCATCCGGCTCGTTGTTTGGCAGGTAGTAGCTTGGCTGAAGCCCTTTCCGCTCGAAACATTTGTTGTCTTTCTTGACCTGAGCCTTGGATGTCCGCTCCAAAGCTCCATAGCGTTGCTGGAATGTCACGGTGGTACTCCCTGTCATTACTGCGGTTAGGCAAAAATGTTGGCTACGGCGATGGTCAGACCGGGAATGCTGGCCGTGGTCAGGGTGTCACCGGATCGGTACAAAACTTCTACCGTATACTTGCCGACACCGCCTTCTGTAATCGGATCGGACAATGCCATCACCGTTTCAGTTTCCGTGTCCAGGATGAAATATTCGGGAATACCATGCCGAGCGTACAACTCACGCTTCGTCTCCAGATCTCGAGCCGGGTTCGACGGGGAGAGGACTTCCACTACCAGATCAGGTGGCCCCTCACAGCCGCGCAGCGTGATGATATGTCCCCGATTGTTCGCTACGAAGAACATATCCGGTTGGACGATGGTTCCATCTCCCAGGATCAGGTCCGTTGGAGCAAAAAACAACTCATCCAGTAGACCAAGCTGGGAAAGGTGCAACTCAAACCCGGAAACCCAGCGTCGCAACGCTCGTTGGTGTTTAGTATTCGGGGATGGGGCCATTTTACACAGCGCTCCGTCAATCAGTTCCCACCGCTCATCGTCGGGCTTGGCGGCGTAGTCCGCGTAGGTGTACTTGCCTTTCGGCTTTGCCGTTGCCATAGCAACCTCCCATCGGGCCGGGCGTAGCGACTAGAAGCCCCACGTCGGCTGGTACTCCCCAAACACCTCCCGGAACACGCCCATCATTTCGCCCAGCGTGGCTTCCGCTTTCACGGCTTCGATCAGCGGGTACATCAGGTTGGCATCGCTGCCGGAGCGGCGGGCCGCCGACTCCAGGTCGCGCAGACGCGAGGCGACCTCGCGATCATCGCGGCGGCGCCTGACCTCGTCCAAATGGGCGACGTGCCGCTGCTCGCCGGCCTCGTCAACGCGCAGGATGGGTATCGACAGGCTCTCGTGGGCGTCCACATAGTCGTTGACGCCGACCGTAATGCGCTCCCGGCGGTCCTCTTCCTGCTGGTAGATGTAGGCCGCGTCGGCAATCTCCCGCTGGAAATAACCCGATTCCAGAGCGGGTATCACACCGCCCTGCCGGTCGATCTGCTCGAAATACTCGTAGGCGCGGGCCTCCACCTGGTTGGTCAGCGCCTCCACGAAATAGCTGCCGCCCAGCGGGTCCACGGTGTCGGTGACGCCCGTTTCGTGGGCGATGATCTGCTGGGTGCGCAGCGCCTGCAGGGCGGCGTCGGCCGACGGCAGCGCCCAGGCCTCGTCCTTGCTGTTGGTATGCAGCGACTGGCATCCGCCCAGGACGGCGGCCAGGGCCTGCAGCGAGACGCGCACCACGTTGTTCTCGGGCTGCTGCGCCGTCAGCGACGCTCCCGAGGTCTGGGCGTGGAAGCGCATCCACGCGGAGCGTTCCGATTCGGCGCCGAAGGTTTCCTTCATCTCGCGAGCCCAGATGCGCCGGGCCGACCGGAACTTGGCGATCTCCTCGAAGAAGTCGTTGTGCACGTTGAAGAAGAAACTCAGGCGCGGAGCGAAGTCGTCCACGGCCATGCCCCGCTCGACGCAGTGCCGCACGTACTCAAAACCGTCCGCCAGCGTGAACGCCAGCTCCTGCACCGCGTTGCTGCCCGCCTCCCGGATGTGGTAGCCGCTGATGCTGATCGGGTTGAAACGCGGCATCCGGTCGGTGGCGAACTCAACCGTATCGACCACCAGCCGCATCGAGGGATGAGGCGGAAAGATGTACTCGTTCTGGGCGATATACTCTTTCAGGATGTCGTTCTGGATCGTGCCGCCCAGCGAATCGATGGCCGCGCCCTGCCGCTCGGCGGCGGCGATATACATTGCCCAGATGATCGCGGCCGGGCTGTTGATGGTCATCGATGTGGTGACCTGGTCCAGCGGGATGCCATCGAAGACGGTCTGCATGTCTTCCAGGCACGATACGGCCACTCCGCACTTGCCAAATTCACCCCGGGCCCGCTCGTCGTCGTGGTCGTAGCCGTACAGGGTCGGCATGTCAAAAGCGACGCTGAGACCCGTTTCCCCCTGGTCCAGCAGGAAGCGGAACCGCTCGTTGGTTTCGGCGGGCTGCCCGAATCCGGCGAACATCCGCATCGTCCACAGGCGAGAACGGTAACCGGCGGGATGCACGCCCCGCAGATACGGATGCTCGCCCGGCAGCCCGATGTCCGCCAGGTACTCGGTTTCGGACAGGTCGGTCGGACCATAGGCCGGCTCCACAGGAAGCTGGCTGAGGGTCTTGTACGCCCCCTTCCGTTTGGGTGCGGCGTTGGCGCGTTGCCGCCAGGCCTCCGTCCGTTCGCGGATGGCGTCGTCGTCTTTCGGTATAACCACGGGGAGCTCCTGCTTCGGCGGAACCGCTCCGGATTGCATTGGCGTCCTTGGCGGCGGACACCGGCGGCGGACACCCGAAAATCGTGAGAGCGGCGACTAACAAATTGTGCCGGGTAGTATATCGCACCAGCATGTTCCGGCTGCGAAAACCGCGGACGTAGCGCCCGGCGTTCGCCAACCACCGCTCGGGATCGGAGCCGCCTTCGGCCCGTGATTCCAACGCTGACCTGTCCCGCACTGTGAAAAAGTGTGCTACGGTAGATACGCCATGAACCACCGGACGTCCGTTACACCCAATATCGCCAGACGAGTGAACCGTCGCTTTCTGCAACGCCTTATATTCGTCATCGCCGCGCTGGCACTGTGCGCGGCGACGCTCGGGTGCGGCCAAACGCCCGCCGAAACTCAAGCCGGCGACTACGGCGCCACCGTCGAAGCGCTCTTGCCTACCGCCGATCCCACGGTCCCGCCAACGCCGACACTTGCGCCAACTTCCGCTCCGCCAACCGACACTCCGGCGCCAACGTACACTCCGCGACCCCGGCCCACCTACACGCCCTGGCCCACGCCGACCAAGGCCACGACCGAGGACCGTCAGCCCGCGATACCCTTCAACGCCCAGATGCTGGATGGGTCGGAGTTTTCTCTGCCGGACGCCTACGGCTCGCCTACGCTCCTGGCGTTCTGGGCGCCCTGGTGACCGCACTGTGGACGGGAGTTGCCCGTCGTAGCATCCCTCTACCGGGAAAAACTCGATGCCGCCGGCATCGACGTCATCGGTGTTTCGCAGTTCAACACCACCGAGGCGGCAACCATCGAGTTCGTGGAGCGCAATCAGCTCACCTTCCCGAACGTGTACGATGCGCAGGCGCAATTGGCGGGAGCATACGGTATCCAGGGAGTTCCCAGCTATGTGTTCATCGACAAGCAGGGCCGTATCGCCCACATCAGCGCCGGAGCCCGCGGGGTCAACTTGATCGAGTCCTGGCTGGACCAATTGGCAACGGAGTAAATTGCGTCGGGCTCGCTGACCGTGGATCCTTGCGCGCATGGTTGGCACATCGTACAATTGTTCGTAATCAGAACATGAGGTCGAACAATGGGCGCTTACTCTGCAACCCAAGTATGCACAAACTTTTCGGTTCCGGCCGACGCCGCCCGCATGATTGCAAGGTGGGAACGACTGGGTCGTCCTGCCATCGAGCTGGAGCCCGGCGTAATCGTCAGCAACCTGGAACGATGGCTGTACAACAACCCGCCGGCTTCAGGATCTACCTTGGGCAGAATCCGGGAATTCCTGTACGTGGACACTTTCGGCATCACCGCCAAGGCAGCCTGAACTCGCCGTGACCCTGCGCCTCTACCATGACCTGGCCCACCTTTGGCCGATCATCAGCCCGCCCGAGGAATACACGGTAGAAGCGGCGGAGTGGCGGGATCTGATCTGGTCGGAATTCGGGTGGACGGGAAATCAGCCGGCATGGGAACCGCGAGCCCGGTTGTTGGACCTGGGATGCGGCGGCGGCCATCTGCTGTCGCATTTCACCCGTCATTTCACCACTGAGGCAGTGGACATCTCCCCGGAGATGCTGGAAATCTCCCAGAGCCTGAACCCGTACACCATCCACCACCTCGGCGACATGCGCGCCATCCGGCTGGGCCGGACCTTCGACGTGGTCACGATTCACGACGCCGTGAATTACATGGTAACCGAAGAGGACTTGCGGGCCGCCATCCAGACCGCGCAGGCGCATTTGGATCCTGGCGGGCTGGTCCTGCTGGCTCCCGATTGCCTGCGGGATACCTTCGGCGGCTCAAGAGTTGTGGAATGGACCCGGGAAACGGAAGATAGCAACGTGACATTCATCGAATACGTCGCTCAGCCGTCTCCTGAAGCCACCACCGTTGAGTCCGTGTTCGTGTTCATCATCAACCGCGACGGCAACATCCAGGTGGAGGTGGACCGCCATACCAGCGGCCTGTTTCGCAAAGCTCTGTGGCTGGAAGCACTGAGCGACGCCGGGCTGGAGGCGGAGTACGTGCAGACCAACGCCTACGAAGGCGGTTTCGGCGGCAACCTGTTCGTGGGACGCAAGCCCGTCTGAAGCGTTGTCACATCGGCTCTGCGCTGTGGGGCCCGGCTGCCATTGCGGGTTATAATTCCCGCAGTTTCCAGGAGGCAGCTGCCATGACCCAACCGAACGCTACCATCGCCGAGCGCCTGTGGACCTACGACGCCGTGCGCGTCGGCCAGGCCGGCGGGGAAACCCAAGTGACCCTGTCGGCAGAGAACATCGCCGAATACGCGGCCTGCGCCCAGAACCCCGACCCGCGATACTCGATGCCGGCCCCAGGCCACGATTCCGGTCCCTTGCTCGCCATGCCGACCATGGCGCTGACCTACGCGCCTTTGCTGCGGGACGAAATCGCTGAGGCCAACGGCTTCGTCGCCCAGGAACGTTCGCAGACCAACCGGCGCCAGACTCCATTCGCCAAGTGCGAAATGCGCTGGTACCGGCCGGTGCGGTCCGGCGAAACCCTTACCGGCACACGTCGGGTGCACCAGAAATACGAACGCCGGGGCAGCAAGTTCGTCACGTTCCGGGTCTCCGCCTTTGACGAGGCTGGGGCGGTGGTAGCCAGCTACGACTACACCTGCATCTTTGAGTACTCTGCCGGACAAAGATCTGTTCCGGAGACATCGTCCGGCTCCGCTCCCGCCGCCGACACGGCAGCCGTACCGGACCCGGCCCAGTTCCTGACCTGGGAGAACGCTCTGGCCGGAACTCCGCTGCCGCGCGCCCTGTCGGTCGGCGAAACCACCGAAAACATCCTGCGCAAGAACGCCCAACGGCTGGCCGGCCAGCCCAGCGAAAGCAACATCCACACCGACGAA
This sequence comes from Dehalococcoidia bacterium, assembly GCA_034420475.1. Taxonomy (GTDB): domain Bacteria; phylum Chloroflexota; class Dehalococcoidia; order Lucifugimonadales; family UBA3495; genus Bin87. The sequence continues at coordinate 198,085 of DAOULH010000010.1, read as the reverse complement.
GAGTTCGCCCGGCAGAACATATTCGGCGGCGCGGTCAACGCCGGACCGGCAACCATGTCCTACGTCGACCGGTTCATCGGGCTCAATGTTCCGCCCGAGGCCCTGTACAATGGCGGCAACCTCGTGATGCGCGCCATCACCCCGTTCCGCGCCGGCGACGTGGTGACCTTCTCCGGCGAGGTCACCGGTACGGGCGGTAATCTATACGGCCAACGCAAGGTCCAATGCCGGATCCGGGGCGTCAATCAACGGGACGAACTCGTTTGCCTCTCAGACGCCACCCTGAGTTTCGGATAGAAGTCATGACGACAGCAGACGACAGCAACGCCTTGGAAACCCGTGTCCGGTCGGTCCTGCACGACTTGGCTATCGCGGATTGGGAATGGATCTCCATCGACCCCAAGTACGGCGACACTGCGGACTTTTGCGCCCAGTACGGGTACGATCTGCCTCACTCCGCCAACACCATCATCGTCGCCAGCAAGCGCGGCGCCGCTGCTTACTGCGCGTGCATCGTGCGTGCCTGTGACCGGCTGGACGTGAACCGGAGGGTGCGGGGGCTCATGGGAGTGTCCCGGGCTTCCTTTGCCTCCTCCGAGGAAACCCGCGAGTTGACCGGCATGATGATCGGCGGTGTCACTGCCATGGCCCTGCCCGAAGACCTGCCCATATACGCCGACCAGCGCCTGCTGGAGATGGATTACATCATCCTCGGCGCCGGCAGCAGATCCGCCAAGGTGAAAATGCCTCCCCAGGAACTCTCCAAGCTTCCCGGCCTGGAATTCATCGACGGCCTGTCCCAACCGGAAGGCTGAAATCCGGCAACCCGTCGCCAAACTCGTTATAATGGCGGCTAATCGCCCCATCAACCTGCCGCGTACATAATGCGGACAGGGACGGAGGTAACATGCCCATCATCCAACGCCCCTACGTTCCGCCGGAGGACAAGCCGCCCCAGGAAGACAGTTACATCAACCCCGGTGAAGTCCCCGCGCTGAACGTTAACACCGCCCCTGCTCCGGCCCCGGCCGAAGGACCCAGCTCGCTGGATCCCATCACCTTCTACAGCGATTCTTTCCACATCTTCAGCAGCCTGTACTCGGCCGTGCTGTTTTTCGGGGAGCAGGTCGAGGAACGCGAACCCATTCTGCGGGCTCGCATCAAGGTCAGTCCCCAGATGATGAAGGCCATCGCGGTTCTGTCGGCGAAGCACGTTCGCGAGTACGAAGATGCCGTTGGTCCCATCACTCTCCCTGAGCAAGTGTACGCCGCTTGGGAAATCGACGGCGACGGTCACGGCCATTGATGGCGCGGAGATCTTGATGACCACCCCAGAGCAATCGGAAGAAGTTATCGAGCCGCGCTACGGGCTACGAGACCCGTCAGACGACCAAGCGGCCGGCCGGCCGCTGGCCGAAGACATTGCGCTGCCCGTAAGCGTAACGCCGAACTATAACACCGCTCTCCCGGAGGAGTGGGGCTGGCGGCGCAATTCTTCAAGTCAACCCAACTCGGCGACGTTTCACATCAATCACAGCGACGTGACCCGGGCGTTCGCCGATGTGCTGACCGCTGCGGATAGCCCACCCGAGGCCCCCTTTGTGGTATCCAAGGACATTCCGGTAGTCATTATCGACAGCCTGGATCAGTATTGGGCCGGTGAATCGCGAGCCGCCTTGCCCTTGAACGGCCTGCGGGTGCCGGTATCCGCCGACACTGTAGCGGAGGCCAAGCGCAAACTTGCGGCGGATCTGGCGGCCCAGGTGCGCCTGCTGCTGCTCCTGTCACGCGGCGGCACGACCCTGGCACCGGAGCTTCAGGCCAACTTTCTGATGCTGACCGAGGTGTTGGAACCGCGTTCCTAGTCGTCAGCAGGGGTCGGCGTCGGATCCAATTCTGCCGGCACAGTGAATACCGCCTGTCCGTTGTCCCTATGTGAATGACCGGCCAGCGCAAGCAATAGTTGCTGATGGCTGCGGTGGAAATCGTCGCGGAGTTCCTGCCGGAACTGGGCCATTTCTTCCCGGATTTCTTGCCGGAACTGGGCCATTTCTTCCCGATATTCCTGCCGAAACTGGGCCATATCCGCCTTTAGCTCGCCGCGGAGCTCGTTGAACTCCAGGCGGGTAGGAAAGCGGCCCATGCGCAGAGCCAAATACACCACCACGCCCACCAGAGCGGTTACGACGCTGCTGTTAAACGCAAACAGAGCGATGATGAACGCGATCGGCACTTCAATGGTCATGAAGCTTTAGACCCCCCACTCGGCCAATATATCAGCTATAGGATTGCCGGGACGAATGATTATTCGTCCCGGCAGATTGACTTGGGGCTATGCGCCGTTGGCTTCCTGCAACGCTTCCAACACTGCTGTAGGGGACATCGGAAGTTTGTTCACTCGAACGCCAGCCGCGTGGTAAATGGCGTTGTGCAGTGCGGCCAGAGGCGGAATCAGCGGGGCCTCGCCCACACCGCGCAAACCGTAAGGATGCCGGGGGTTGGGCACTTCCACGACCACGGTGTCGATCATGGGCAGGTCCAGCGCCGTCGGCATACGGTAGTCCAGGAAGCTGGAGTTCAGCATCCGGCCGTCATCGGCGTAGGTGTAGTCCTCCGTCATCGCCCAACCGAGGCCCTGCACGGTGCCGCCCTGCATCTGGCCCTCCACGTAGCTGGGGTGCACCGAGGTTCCGGAGTCGATGAACGCCGTGCAGCGCAGGATGTCCACCTTACCCGTGTCCGGATCGACCTCAACGTCGATTATGTTGCCGGCGATTACCGGACCAACGCCGGTTGAAGTCGCCGACGCCGAAGCGGTCAGCGGCCCGCCCGTCCGCATCATCCGGTTCGCCACATCGGCGATAGTCATGCTCTCTTCGGTGCTGGTGCAGGTGAACACCCCGTCGGCAAATTCGACGTTTTCGGGCTCCACCTCCCATACCAGGGCGCACCGCTGGGCCATCTGATCCCGCAGGTCTTCCGACGCGGCGATGGCGGCAAGGCCGGTGTCAAAGGCGATCCGGCTGCCGCCGGTCGTGGCGGTCCAGCCGACGGTGTCGGTGTCAACCACGGTGGGGGCGATGCGGTCCACGTCGATCCCCAGGGCTTCCGCCACCTGCATGGCGACGGCGGTACGGGTTCCTCCGATGTCCACCGACCCGGTGATCAGGTTCAAAGTGCCGTCGGCATTGACGTTGATGGTGGCGGACGAAGCCTGGCCAGCCTGCCAGCGGAACCCGACGGCGATACCACGCCCCCGGTTCTCTCCTTCCAATGGGGTCTGGAAGTGGTCGCTGTTGACCATCGCCTCTTCCATCTCGATGCAACCGAACACACGATGAGGGACGCCGTTGGGCATCCGGTCGCCTTCCACCACGGCGTTTTGCAGGCGGAACTGCATGGGCTCGATACCCAGCATCTCCGCCAACTCGTCCACCACGGCCTCAACGGCGAAGGAAACCTGCGGCTGGCCGGGAGCGCGGTACGCCTGCACCTTCTGTTTGTTGCAGACCACGTCCAGCCCGTCCACCAGCATGTGGTCCATTTTGTACGGACCGAACCCGGTCAGCGCGCCGCCGCCCACGGGTGACCCGGGGAACGCGCCAGCCTCGTACACCATGTAGAGTTGGCCGGCCATCATGGTCCCATCGTTCTTCACGCCCATCTTGCAGCGCATGAAGGTAGCGGAAGCCGGGCCGCTGCCCACGAACACCTCGGTGCGGTCCATGGACACCTTCACCGGCTTTCCGGTCTTGCGCGACAGCACCGCCGCAACCGGATCCAGGTAAGCGATGGCCTTGGCGCCGAACCCGCCGCCGATCTCCATGGGGACGACCTTCACCTGGGATTCCGGCACGCCGATGATGGCCGCGGTCTGGGCCCGGATGTTGAACAGCCCCTGGGTGCTGGTCCAGACGGTGACACGGCCGTCCGCCGACCACATCGCCGTCGAGACGTGCGGCTCGATGTATCCCTGGTGCACCGTCTGGGTCTCAAACTCGCGCTCGATGACGATGTCCGACTCGGCGAACCCCTGCTCAACGTCGCCCACCTTGTGCTGGATGTGGCCGGCGACATTGCTCTTCACGCCGGTGTCATCACCGCGAGCAAAACGCTCCTGCCGGAAATAGGTGGTCATGTCTTCGTGGAGCAACTCGGCCCCTTCGGCCATGGCTTCCCGCCAGGTGAGCACCGTGGGCAGCACTTCGTAGTCCACCTCCACCAGCGCCAGCGCTTCCTGAGCGATGTGCGGACTGGTGGCGCAGACGGCGGCGACGGCGTGACCCACGTACAGTACCTTGTCTTTCGCCATCAGGTTTTCCGCAATCATGCGAGCGTTGCCCTGCACTTCGGCAAAGTCCAGGATGCGGTCTTCAATGATGGGGAAATCTGCCGAGGTAGCCACGGCAACGACGCCCGGCAATGCCTCAGCCTTGCTGGTGTCAATGCTGCGGATGCGCGCGTGCGAATAGGGGCTGCGCAGGGTCTTCGCGTGCAGCATCCCGGGCAGGTTGATGTCGGCGCCGTAACGGGCGGCGCCGGTCACTTTGTCCACGCCGTCGTGTCGAACCGGCCGGGTGCCGATGACACGGTATTGCTGTTCGGGCTGTGCGGTGGTGGTCATGGGTTTCCTCCAGTGTCTCGGCGATAAAGCGGCTACGGTGCCCGGTACGCACGCGCCAAAGTCAGCGCGCACGGGTGAACGTCACCGACTAATTGATGAAATTGGGCAGGAAATACTCTCGCGTGGGGTCGTGGGGCATACCGGGCATGTCCGCCGGAACCACGCCGTCGCTTTCCAGGGCGGAACGCACTATCCCTTTGTTGAAAGGGCTGATGTCGTCGTCGGCCATGAAGTCCTTGACCGGCATCCAGAGGCATTCCTCGATCTCTTTCTCGCCCATCTTGATCTGCTCGGTCAGCGCTTTCAGGCGGCAAACGAAATAGATGTCCGACTTGCCGTAGCGGTATCCGTGCCAGTGGCGAAAACAGGCCAGGGCCTGGAATTCCGCTTCGATGCCGGTTTCCTCGAAGACCTCGCGGACTATGGAGTCGACGATGTTCTCGCCCGGCTCCAGGGCTCCACCGGGTAGCTTGTAGAAGGGCGGGCGGTTGTCGATGCGGTAGCGTTCGCAAACCACCAATAACTCGTCCTTCCCGTTCACGACCACCCCGCCGGCGCCCACGTAGTGCGTCGCGTATGGCGGGATGAACGAGCCGGGTATCAGTGTCAGGGTCGCCGTGATGCCGTCGTCATCCGCATGGTGGTAGCCGAAGCCTCGCTGCACGGCTATGGGAACGTGCGACGCCAGCCCGATGGGAATGTCCACCCAGGCCACCTCATAACCCGCGTCCCGCCACTCTGATATGGATGCGTCCAAACGCTCGGCGAATTCGTCGGTATCAGACGGCAGTTCGGCGGTATTCACAACCACTCCGCGGAACGGATTGGGGGTAGCGACCAGGGGCGAAACCATGCGACGACTCCGTATGAATCAGGGCATATCGGGCAACGGCGGCAGTATAGCATAAGGTGATCTCAGGCCCGCCCTGTTCACGGCAAGTGCGATTGGTTCGCAGTTCCCGGCCGAAGCCAACCACGGCCGTTGGCGGCGGTACTCCTCTGGCGGTACTCCTCTGGTTGACGCTCGAATCCTCCGTGCCTATACTCGCCGCATCCCCAACATCGCAGAGAGCGCATAAACCGCAATGACGCAAGCAACGCCCCACCAACGCGACCTGGCCGGTGAGTCCTGGGACCCGGGTCAGTATCTGAAATTCGCTGACCACCGGCTGCGCCCGGCTTTGGACCTGATGGGCCGCATACCGTTGGAGCGCCCTCAGATCATCTACGATCTGGGCTGCGGCAGTGGCAACGTCACGCGCCTGTTGGCCGGCCGCTGGCCCCAAGCCAGTATCATCGGGATGGACAATTCCCCTGAGATGCTGGAGCAGGCCGCATCGGCCGAGGCTGGCCCGGCGCCCGACAACATTCGCTGGGAAGAGGGCGACTTGGGCGGCTGGCATCCCTCGGAAATGCCATCGGTGTTCTTCTCCAACGCGGTGATCCAATGGGTGCCCGACCACCACGAACTGGTGCCGCGCTTGTGGAGCATGCTGCCGCCCGGCGGTTGCCTGGCGATCCAGGCGCCCCTTTCGTGGGATATGCGGTCACACCAGATCATGCGCGAAACCCTCGAAAACGGCGGGGCCAACGGTCAACCAGTCGGCTCGGCAGATTTGCGCTCCGCCGTAGGTAACCGCTGGGTCCAGGACCCCGATTTCTACTACGATCTGCTGGCTCCCGAAGCCGACCATCTGGACGTCTGGACCACGGAATACCAGCACGTGCTGACGGGCGACGACGCCGTGCTCGAATGGGTCACCGGCACTGGCCTACGCCCCATCCTCAACGGCCTGGAGGATGGCGACCGGGAAACTTACCTGGCCGAGTATCGGCGCCGATTGAACGTCGAGTACCCCAGGCGGCCGGACGGGTTCACCCTGTACCCCTTCCGACGGCTTTTCTTCGTGGCAGTCCGAAAGTAATTAATCTTTTTGCATCGATACGGAGGATGGACGGGATTGGGCTTGATAATCCTTTACATCCTGTTCATCAATGTGAAACTTTCTCTTTGGAGGTGCGAACATGACGGTTCTGGTTTTGGGAGCTTCCGGTTTCATCGGGCCTCGGGTGGTCCGCAAGTTGGTGGAGCGCGGCGAAGACGTGTACGCCACCGACATCAATCCGCTGCCCGACATCCCCGGCGTGGACGCCGGCGCGGTGCGCAGCTCCAGGGTTGACATCACCGACTTCGAGCAGGTCACCCGCGCCATCATCGAGTCGCAGCCCGACCGCATCATCAACCTAGCCTACCTGCTGGGCGGGGGTGAGGGCAACCCGCACCACCAGATGCGCCTCAACATCCTCGGCATGGACAACTGCTTCGAGGCCGGCCGGCTGCTGGGCGTCAACCGCATCGTGTACGCCAGCTCCGTAGCCGTCAGCGGGCAGCAGTCCAACTTCGGCGACCGCGAAATCAACGAGGACGAGGCGACCTACGGCGACAGTCAGTACGCGACGCACAAGATTTTCAACGAGTTCCAGGCCAAGATGTTCAACGAGAACTACGGCATGTCCATCACCGGCATCCGGCCGGCCAACGTCACCGGGCCGGACAAGGTGCGCGGCTCCGTGGACCACGTGCGCTGCGTCACCCTGCCGTCCCGCGGCGAGCCGGTCAGTTTCCCCTACCAGGAGATGATGCGCCTGCCCATCCACGTGGAGGACATTGCCGAGGCATTCGTCCGCGTGTCGCTGGTGGATCGCAGCGAATATCCGGTTTACAACTCCGGCGGCACGGCCATCAGCCTCGGCGACCTGGCGGAAATGGTCCGCGGCTACCTGCCCGACGCCCAGATTTCATTCGACAACGAAGGCGGCCGGGAACACTCCGGCAACTACCTGGTGGACAACAGCCGCCTGCTCACCGAGTTCGAACTGTCCTACCCGCCCCTGCAACAGCGGGTCCTGGAGATCATCAACGAGGTTCGCGCCGACGAGGGATTGCCGTTGGTCGGCTAGCCGACCACATTTCGCTCGAGGAATGATTATGGTAAGAGGAGCCAATTTGGCGCCCATTCGACGGGGCAAAGGACTCAAGGGATTGTCACAGAAGCCGCTGGACATCAAGCGCCTAGCCTCACTGCCGCCAAAGAAACAAGCGTAAAGTCACCGCACCCTATTCATTCGGGGATCTGCGCCGGGGCTGTCAGTAGTCAGCCCCGGCGCCACTTCATCCGCCGTCAGGAACGGTTAGTGGCGTAGGGCAGATGCTCGCCGATGTAACCGACGATGAAGGTGTCTGTTACGTCGTCTTTGTCGAAATATATTTGCAGTCCGCCGCTGGAACCGCGGTAGGTGAGGTGGCGTTCAATGGTCACCTGACGTCCCTGTTCCTGGTCGCTGAAAGAGCGTTTGTCGCCGTAGCGGGACATGGTGAAGGATGACTCGCCATTGGCGTGGGTCCAGCCAGTGAGACCGTTGAAGTAATTGTCCCAGGGGCCGATTCCACCGCCGGGAGTGTTGTGCCAGGCGTGGGCCAGTTTGTTGATGGCGTCCAGCGCGGCTACGATTTCAGTCCCGCTGGGCCTGGGCTTTCCATAGTTGGGCAATGACTTGTCCCAGTTGGTCAGAAAACGCAGCCGGGAGAACTGGCCCGGGCTGGTGACGGCGTTCAGCACGGCGGCGTAGCGGTTGCTATCAGCAACCGATTCCGGCGATGGGTCGTCATCCTCGTCAGGCTGATTGTTGATATCATAGCTTTCGTATTGCGCCAATCGCTCCCTGAGCCCGTCAATGGTATCGTTGGCTTCGGTAAGCTGGTCTTCCAGCAGGTAGATGCGTTGCTGATTTGTCACGTTGTCGTCAGCATCGGTTCCTGCGGATTGCGCTTTTTCGGCGGATTCAACCAGTGCGTCGGCTATGTCTTTCGCGTCCGTCAACATTGAAATGGACAGCAAAACGGAAACGGATTCCAACACCCTCAGAGCGGTGATGGTGTTGCTGCCCGCAATATCGTTAGCAACGCGGTCACGTTCTTCGTTAAGAATAGACGTGGCTTTCATGTAATCGGTCGCCGCCAGGCGCAGGCGGTTGCCTTCCGCGTCAGCATAGCGGGAAAAGAGCGCGATTTTGGCTCGCACCCAGTCGGGCAGCTGATGATCCGGCAATTCCCGGCCAATCGCCAGTTGGTCGTAGGCACTTATGCTGGCGATGGCGGCCCAGTCGCCGTGCGCATCTGCCAGTTCCTGAAACTCCGGAGCTTGCTGCCCGTCTTCTGTCAGCACGATGGCAGTATTGTGGATGGCAAACAGGTCGTTGATAGTGGTGATGCGCTGCGCGTCGCTGGCCTTGACCGCCGGTCGTGCCCGCCCGGAGTTGATAGACGCGATGGTGCTCTCAAGCCCAATGGGGCCGGCTTTATCGTCCCAAGGGAATTCAGCGTTTGCCAAGGCATCGGGTAAGGATGCGACGGATATGCAGTATCCGCCTGATTGCTCCGTTTCAGAGTAGGCATAGGTCATAATGTATCCGGTGTAAGGCTCTCCGTCTCCATCGGGCGCGTAGTTGACGCTGGCCAGTTGCACTTGCTTGAACGAGCCGCTGGTCAACTTTGCGATACGGATAGTCAGGTTGTCGTTTTTCCATTCCCGCAGCGGCAAAGAACCGCCCAGATCTTTGCGGGCCTGGCTCTGGTAGGGGCCGGCGTGGGCGATAGCCCATTCTCGGGCCAGTCGATCAGCGTTGCGCAGTTGGTTCTGACTGTTAAGTGTGATGGCTTGCTGGATGATGGCTGGCATAGAATTGACCTCGTGATTGGTAACGCAATGAGGAATAGTCATTATAACCCCGGCGTCGGCTTTCGTTCGCTTGCCGCCGCCGGCCGCCGCCCATATAATGCGGCCAACATTCTTACCCCCAGCGATACAGCGAAGCGCCCGTAGCGCGGCGACGGCTGTCGCCTCTAAGCGCCGGCCCTTAGCGACCGAACCGCCGGACGCGAACCAGGAGGAGGCTCCCCAATGGCATTACCCGACCGCATGAAATTTGGCATCTTCATGGGCCCATTCCACCGCGCTGGCGAGAACCCCACCCTGGCGCTGGAACGCGACATGGAACTCATCCAGTGGCTGGACTACCTGGGCTTCGACGAGGCCTGGATCGGCGAGCACCACAGCGCCGGCTGGGAGATCATCTCCTCCCCTGAGATCTTCATCGGAGTGGCCGCCGACCGCACCAAGCACATCAAGCTGGGCACCGGCGTGGTCAGTCTCCCTTACCACCACCCGTTCATGGTTGCCAACTGGATGACCCAGCTGGACCACATGACCCGCGGCCGCGTGATGCTGGGCGTCGGTCCCGGCGCCCTGCCCGGCGACGCCTACATGATGGGGATCGACCCCACCAAGCAGCGCCTGCGCATGGACGAATCCCTGGGCGTCATCATGCGGCTTTTCATTGAGAAGGAACCCGTCACGCACAAGAGCGACTGGTTCGAGCTCAATGAGGCCATGCTGCAACTACGGCCCTACCAGACCCCGCACATGCCCATTTCCGTGGCCTCGGTCCAGACCCCGTCCGGCGTCGCCCTGGCCGGTAAGCACGGCGCGTCGGTGCTGACCATCACCACGCCGCGTGACCCCAAGGTGCCCCAGGGCGTGGCCCTGCACGAGTTGTGGGACATCTGCGAGGAATCGGCCGCGGAGCACAACCAAACCGTTGACCGTTTCGAGTGGCGGTTGGTTCTGCCGGTGCATTTGGCCGACACCCGCAAGGAAGCCTTCGAGCAGGCTCGCATCGGCGCCGGTCGCTATCAACGCGAGTACTTCGAGCACACCATGGGCCGCCCGCAGATCGTCGACGGCCCACCCGACAAGATCATCGACGTCATGGCCGAGCGCGGCGCGTGGATCATCGGCACTCCGGACGACTGCATCGAGGGCATCAAGCGCCTGGAGGAAATGAGCGGCGGCTTTGGCGCCTTCATGGTCCAGACCGTGGACTGGGCCGCCCGCGAGCACATGCTGCACAGCTACGAGCTCATGGCCCGCCACGTCATGCCCCACTTCCAGGGCAGCGCACAGGCAACCATCGCGTCCAACCAGTGGGCCTACGAGCGCCACGAGACGCTGCAGGCCGGGCGCACGCGAGCCCTGGATCGGGCGAGGGAAGATTACGTCGCCCGAAACGTCTAAACCGACGACCAAACTAACGTGGCCGTCGGTTCAGTCGCGAGCCGGCGGCCGTGTTTGATGTTCAGGGGTATCGTAGGAGACGCTCCGATGAGCTTCTGGGATGAGGTCTATGCTCTGCGGGAGCAAGGGGCAATTTCTCGAGTGTGGACGCGAGAAAATCTGCGTCCCTATTTGATGGGGCCATATACCCCTAACTCCATAAATATCATCCCATCCAATCGCAGTATAACCAGGGATGGCAAACAGGCAGGCAACTACGTCAAGAACGGTCAAGAGCCGAAAGCTTGGCGGGTTGGACCCGGCGAGTTCCAATTGGTGACCGACCCCGATGATGACAAGGCAACCCAAGATGCGGAACGCCGGCGCGCGCAAGCATACGCGCAGGTCGCACGCGCCAAGGCTGCTGGCTCTCCTTATCCACTACAAGGGCTGCCGCTCAAGTACGAACGCCCCTTTGACCCAGCGGACATTGATGACTGAAAAACCTGAAATGATTATCCTGGACACTCATACTTGGGTCTGGCGAGTACAGGCAGTTGCGACGCTCCGCCCGTTGCAGATAGCCGCCATTTTGGAGCAAGAAAACGATCATGCCGGTGTGATTGGAATCTGTGCCACTTCCCTTTGGGAAATCGCCATGCTGGTTCAGCGAGCTCGCATACAACTGAGCGCTGATCTCCCAGATTGGTTCAACGACGCACTTGTTTACCCCAAAGTGCGCGTCATCAACCTGTCTCCCGCAATCGCGATCCAATCAACCCAATTACCAGGAAATGCCCAGCTTCCTCAGGACGAGCAGATTCGCGATCCGTCCGACCAGATTATCGTCGCCACTGCGATGATCAACAACTGCCCGTTAGTTACCAGTGACCGCAAGATGCGTGATTATATCTACGTACAAACAATCTACTGAAGCACGAAGCACCAACCATTGTTCTGACGAATACTCTGCTCAAATGGAGGCCGACCATGCCACTGCACCCGCAAGCGCAAGAGGTAATCGACGCAACCCGAGCCCTGGGTTTGCCGCCAGCCAACACCGTCACTCCGGCGGAAGCACGGGCCAACGCGGCCAAGCGGCCCCGAGCGCCCGGACCCGAGGTGGGCAAGGTCCAGGACCGTAGCGTCCCGGGACCGGCGGGCGACGTGCCGGTGCGCATCTACACGCCCGAGGGCGACGGTCCGTTCCCCATCCTGGCGTGGTATCACGGCGGCGGCTGGGTCGTGGGCAACCTGGACTCAGCAGACGGCACGGCACGCCATCTCTGCGCCGGCTCCCGCTGCGTGGTGGTATCCGTGGACTACCGTCTGTCCCCGGAAGCCAAGTTCCCCGAACCCTTTGACGACTGCTACTACGCCACCATCTGGGCCAGCGATCACGCCGCGGAATTGGGCGGCGTACCCGGCGTGGTCGCGGTGGGCGGTGACAGCGCCGGCGGCAACCTGGCGGCAGCCGTGGCCATCAAGGCCGCTGAGACCGGCGATTTCCGCGTCAGCCAGCAGCTCCTGGTCTACCCGGTCACCGACGTCAAGTTCGACACCGGTTCGTATATCGACAACGGGACGGGATACAACCTCGACCGGGAGGTCATGATCTGGTATTGGGACCAGTACCTCGCTGACCCTTCCCAGGCTGCCGACCCGCTGGCCGCTCCGCTACAGTTGTCCGCCGATTTCGACGCCATCGAAGAGTTGGCCCCGGCGCTGATCATCACGGCGGAATACGACCCCCTATGCGACGAAGGCGAGGCCTACGGACGCCTGCTCAACGAGCTGGGCGTTCCGGCGGAAAGCAATCGCTACGATGGCATGATCCACGGGTTCTTCAGCATGGCCGGCGTCATGGACACCGCCCGGGACGCCATGGACGACGCCTGCCGGTTCCTGCGCGGCGCCGTGGACGACATGACCGAGGAATACCACCGTCGCCATGAAGGCGACCCTGGGGCCATGCGCAAGCTGCTGGATCCCCAGGCTGCCCACGTCCTGGAACTCTTCGACTCCATGGGCATCAAGCCCTTCCAGGAAATGGACGTGAACGAGTGCCGGGAGATTATGAACAACCGACCTCGGCCTGAGGGTCCCACCGTGGGCAGGGTCGAGGATCGGATCATAAAAAACGAGCACGGCAAGGAACCGGGCGACGTGCCGGTTCGCATCTACACGCCTGCCACCGAGGGCCCGTGGGGCACGCTGGTCTGGTACCACGGCGGCGGCTGGGTGATCGGCAACGTCGAAACCGCCGACGCCACCGCCCGGGAACTCTGCGTGGGCGGAAACTGCGTGGTGATCTCGGTGGACTATCGCCTCGCCCCCGAGTACAAGTTCCCCACGCCCTTTGAGGACTGTCTCACGGCTACCATGTGGGCCATGCACAACGCCGGTGCACTGGGCAGCCGGGCCGACCTGATAGCGGTGGGAGGCGACAGCGCCGGCGGCAACCTCGCCGCCGCCGTGTGCCTGGCACAGGACGACTTCCCTCAGCCTTTGGCGTTCCAGTTGCTGGTCTATCCGGCCACCGACTACGCCTACGACACCCGCTCCTACAACGTCAACGGCCAGGGCCTGTTCCTCGAGACCGCGAGTATGCGCTGGTTCTGGGACCATTACATCGACAACACCGACCTGTCCGGTTACAACATCTTCGCGTCGCCGGGTCGGGCGCGGCTGTCGGCAGACCTGCCTCCTGCCCTGGTGATCACGGCCGAGTTCGACCCGCTGCGTGACGAGGGCGAGGCCTACGCCGCCGCCCTGGAAGACGCCGGCGTGGAAACCACCCTTATCCGGTACGAAGGCGTGATCCATGGTTTCTTCGGCCTGCCCCACGTCATCGACAAAGGCCGCCTTGCCCTGGACGCCGCTTCTGCCAGTCTGCGGGAGACATTCGGCGCCGCGTTGGGTCAGCAGGAAGTAGCGGCGGCAGCGGACAACTGACACAGCAAAATCCTGGGATACGCGCAGGGGCGGGTAATCATCCGCCCCTGTTTGCAGTGATAAAATAGTACACAGCCAGCAACAGTAGCAACTGACATGACTACCGTCCGAACATTTGAAGACATCCTCGCCGCCATGCGAGAAAACCCGGTACTGCGCGAGGCAATGCGCCAGCACGTCCGGGATGAGGAGTTCAACGACCGGGTTCTGTCGGAACTATCGGAACTCAAAACCGATGTCGCCGAACTCAAAACCGATGTCGCCGAACTCAAGACCGGCCAAGCACGTATGGAAGCCCGGCAGGACCGCATGGAAGGCCAGCTCAGTAACCTGACTGGCACATCCTACGAGCGAAAAATAGCCAAACGAGCCGCTCGTACCGTCAGGCGTCACCTTGACATCCGCAATGCGGAAGTGGTCTATTCCCTCTCGAACCCGGAAAACCCCCACCTGTCCAACCTGCTGTACCAGGCCACCGAGGCCCACGTCATTTCAGATGAGCAGGCCAACGACTTGGAAGATGCCGACCTCATCCTGCTGGGTCGAAACCCTCATGATGAGGCGATTTATATCGTTGCCGAAGTTTCCATTACCGTCGACGACAGCGACGTTGACCGCGCTGCCCGCCGTGCCCGCGCCCTGCAAACCGCCAGCGGGGTGGCCACGCAAGCCGCCGTCATCGGAACGGCCGTCTCCGACGCCAATCGCCAGCGCGCCGACCAAAGCGGCGTAACCGTCATAACAATGGCGGAGTAGAGCGCCCGAAGGGCCAGACATGAGCGGTGTTGTACATCACCGTTGTAGAGTGGGTTGCCCGGGCCGACTATCAGATTGCGCAGTCCGACAAACGAAGAAGTGATGCTGTACCCAGCAGGAATCAAGTGCCCGACGTGTTGTGCTAGTCAAGGGCTCCCCTGCAGAGACCACAGTACTAGAAGCACTATGAGCGATTTCCATCCCGATAGGGTGGCTTTAGCAGAAGTACCCAATCCTCCTGTGCGTTTGCGAGCTAACAACCAAGACGCATTCGGCAAATGGGTAATGCGCGGAAGCGCGATCGGCATCGGGCTGCTGATAGTGCAGATCCCGCTTGCTCTGGTCGCTATGGCGTGGGTGAACTACCAGTTGAGCAGGATAGGGTTCTAATGAGGCGTTAACACCGATTCAACCCAGATGCTCGTTATGCGGGAACGCTGGATGTGGCTCTCAATGACTAATTTGATTGAAGGTGAAAGAACCGGATTTGCTGGAACACTGAAACGGCACGGAACCCGGCTCAGAGGAAATGCGCCCTCGGAACAATGGCTATTGCTTGTAGACGCCGTTAGGAACGATGCTGGAAGTCCGATAGCAAAAAGCATCTGGTTCCGCGACGGAGAATGGTCGTGGAAAATGGTCCCAAAGCGCAATCACGCCGTGGGCCAAGCAAGCTACGGATACTGAGCAAAAGCGCATTGAAAGCGGCCTCTGAAATTTACGCAGGACCGAAAGTGTTATCATGGCGGCGAGGACGACCCCAGCCTCGCCAACGCCCTACTCAAAGGAGCGACTACCATGGCTGAAACCATCCAGGAACAGTACATCCGCATGAACCCCCGTTCGCGGGAACTCCAGCCCAGCTACCAGGCCCGGTTCCCCTCCGGCAGCCCCGGCCACGACGGTTACACCTCCGACCCGTTCCCGGTCGTAATCGCTCGGGGCAGCGGCCCGCGCAAGTGGGACATCGACGGCAACGAGTACGTCGACTACGGAATGGGGTCGGCATCCCTCTTGCTGGGCCACGCCCATCCCGAGGTGGTCGCCGCCCTTTCAGGCGTCCTGGCTGACGGCTCGCACTTCGGTGCGCCCACCGAGTCCATGCTGGAATGGGGCGAAAGGGTCTGCACCCTGATGCCCTGCGTCGACAAGGTGCGCTTCGTGGGTTCCGGCGCGGA
Source organism: Dehalococcoidia bacterium (assembly GCA_034420475.1). GTDB lineage: Bacteria > Chloroflexota > Dehalococcoidia > Lucifugimonadales > UBA3495 > Bin87. Next base: position 182,459 of record DAOULH010000010.1, on the reverse strand, counting down.
AGCCACTATGCTGGCCATGCGCGTCGCCCGCGCCTACACCGGCAAGGAAAAGATCATCCGCTGGGAGTCCCACTACCACGGCTGGCACGATTATGTAATGCCCGGCAACCTGCCGCCCTTCGACGTGCCGGCTTCCATCGGCATCCCCCAGGGCGCCATCGACTCCATCATCGTGCTGCCCACGGACCTCTCCGCGCTGGAAAACGTCCTCAACTCCGATGACAACATCGCCGGCGTCATCACCGAGGCCTCAGGAGCGTCCTACGGCACGGTTCCCTTGCCCGACGGCTTCCTGGATGGCGTCCGCCGGCTGACTCGTGAACACGGCGTCGTCATGATCCTGGACGAAGTGATCACCGGATTCCGGTGGGCGCCCGGCGGAGCCCAAGAGAGGCTCGGCATTGACCCCGACCTTTGCACCATGGCCAAGATCGTCACCGGCGGACTGCCCGGCGGCGCGGTGGGTGGCCGCGATGAGGTCATGGCCGTCATGCACCAGACCGGCGACAGCCACCACGACCGCTACGAGCGTGTGCTCCACGGCGGCACCTTCAACGCCAACCCCTACGCTGCTGCCTCCGGCAACGCCGCGCTGCGCCTGGTCGCCACCGGCGAGTACAACGCCCAAGCCGACCTGATGGCTGAGCGCCTCCGGGTGGGTCTCCGCGAGGTGGTGGACCGGCGCGAGGTCAACGCGACAGTCTATGGCGAGGCCTCGACGTTCCACCTGTTCTTCGGCGAGCGCAGCATCGCCGGCTTGGACGCATCCCGCCTGAAGGACCAGCCCGTCGGCATCCAGCGCGCGCTGCGTCAGGCCTTGCAAGTACGCGGCGTGGACCTCATGTCCCGCACCAGCGGCGTCCTCTCCGGCACCCACACCGAAGCCGACATCGACTTCACCATCGAGGCGTTCGACGGCGCCATCGCAGCGATGATGGACGAGGGGCTGGTGCAGCACTGAGCGTATTATCAGCCACACGCGCGAATTCAATCAGGAATGGGGCGCCGCGACATCGCGGCGCCCCTTATGATTTTCAGCTTTCTCGTTCCAGTTCGATCAGCCTTTGCAAACCAGTCCGGCCAATGCCGGTTTGCTTCACGCTGAGAATGCGTCCCAACATGGTATCCGGCAACGGCGCTGACTTATCTGGGATGACCACGAACCTTGGTCGTCCTGCTCCGGGAAATTCTTTATAGAACAAAATGCCGTGATTGGACCGGCGATCTCTGATCCAACCATCGAGTTCGAGTAGGCGCATGAGATAGCGCCCGGAGATATTCATACGATCGCGAAACCGGCTTGTCGCGACGGTTTGACCGGTTGGATGACTACCTGGTTGTCAGCGAGATAACCCCGCACGTCGGTAATCCCTTCCACCCCGTTCAACTGCAACTCTACGGCCTCCCGAAGCTCTGCTTGCGTCTGTTCCAATTTGCTTGCGAAAGCGGAAGTACCCAGTTCTTCGCAGAAACCAACCCATTGCCCCTCTTCTCGGTAATAGTTCAGGGTCAGATTGATGATGTAATCGGACGTGCCAGACTCGTCACTGTGAATGACTTGAACTGATTCCGTCTTCAATATCTCTTCAGACATTGTGCTGCCTCCAGTTTGACCCGCGAATCTAACTCAGCCCACTTCTACTCTATCACTCACCCGCACCAGGCCAGGTTTCTCCACAATGCCGTACACGCCGAAGTACGCGGCCAGCGCATTGGGCCGGTAGCCCAGTATCGACTTCACCGCTTCGGTATCGGTTTCGCCGGTGACCGGGTGCTGGTCGATGATCGCACAGCGCGGGTCCGGAGCCAGGACGCGCACTACGGCATCGCCGATGGCTAAGGTACGGTTCATCCAACCGTCCTCCTGGTGCTCCTCGCAACCGTCAAGCAAGAGGGTCGGGCGGAACCGATCCGTCGCCAGGCACTCGTCCCCGGACCTGCCCATCCGGGCCGACAGGTACTCTACGGACGCGCGGGACAGGATCGACACCGGAAATTCGTCGAAGACCTGGCAGGGCAGGTCCGACATCATCAGCATGGCCGGCTGCCCGCAAAACTCGCTGATGGCCCGCATCCAGTCGCCCATCAAGGCCCGACTGCGCACGCGACGACCCCAAATGATCGTCCATACGGGTCGGTCCAGCTCTGGTGTTCCCTCCAACACGCTGCCATCCGGAAACTCAATGCGCAGCACCTCAGCAGACGGATCCCACGAAGTCACCAGCTGAGCCAGCTTGCCTACGTTTCGACGTGAGAGCAGACGGCCCTGGCTGTTCACCAGGAAGAACCGGCGGTCATCCAGGATGCCGCCGAGATCCAGTTTGGTCTCGGTGAGCGGCACCAGCGCCAAGGACTTGACGGGCGCGACGTTGATTTCGGCAACGGTAATCACAAGGGCTACTCCAGGGACAGGAACTCGTCGACCATATTGCGGGCGTCGGTTCGGTCGTAAATCTGGTAGAGCAAAGCGGCGTTGCGGGCTGCATCCCCGCCAAAATACCGCTCGTAGAGCGTCTGCCGTCCGCCGAACGCGCTGCACGACACGTCCCACGCCAACCGGAACAGGCGGATGCGTTCCTCGGCGGTGGCCGTGTCGGTGTCCAGGTAACGGTGAATGTCCTCGGCCAGCGGGCCGTTCAGGTCAGCCTCGGCCGGTAGCGCCATCAGGCTGCTGGAGCCGAGCAGGTGCAGGATTTCCGCCATGCGGGGATACATGGTGATCATCTGCTTGCGCGCCACCAGCAGCGGCCAGTAGTCCGGGCAGAATATTCCCCACTCGTCGGTGGATGCCCGGGCCTCCGACGCCGCCAGCAGCGCCTTGGTGATCTCCAGGTTCTCGATCAGCTCGGCGACCAGGTGTTGGGTCTGCGGCAGGTCGCCCGATCCCAGCGTCTCCACCATCATCGAAGCCAGGCCCAGCATGAACTCACACTTGACCACGTTCTTGGTGACCACCTGGTGGCCAGTGTGCGCGTTGCGGTTGGTGCGCTCTCCCCACTGGTTGCACCGGGCCACGTCGTTGTACAGGAACACCCGCTCCCAGGGAACCAGCACGTCATCAAAGAAAACGATGGCGTCCATCTCCTCGAAACGGCTGCCGGCCGGATGGTCAAAGTGGGACCGGCCCAGGTCCACGGTGTCGCGGCACTGGAACTTCAGGCCCGCGGTATCACACGGAATCGCGAAGCCGAAGGCGTACTTCCCCTCTTCGCCGGCCGGCACGCGGCGCGTCCGGGCCGGATAAACCGCAATCTCGTCGGACAACGGTCCCAGCGTAGCCAATACCCTCGCGCCGCGCACGACGATGCCGGCATCGGTTTCCTTGACCACCGACAGCGCCACTTCGGTACGGTCGTCGAATGGCGTCTGACCGACGGAACGGCTGCGCTGGAGGTTGACCAGGGTGTGGGTCATGACGATGTCGTTTTCCCGAATGTACTCGTAGTAGTCGAGAATGTTCTGCTTGAACTCGGGACGGTTCTGGCCGCAGTAATCGGCGGCCGCAGCCATGGACATCACCGCCACGTTCAGAAAGTCGGGCGTGCGGCCCATCATCCCGCACGATGCCAGCGCCCAGTTGGACATCATCTTGCGCCGCCGCTTCAGGTCATCGCCATCGCGAGGCATGATGAAAGAGAGGCCCACCGGATCGCCGGTGGACGGCGACTGGTACACCATGTCGTCCCGCACGGCCGGATCGTGCTGCATGTCCAGAAGCCCGGCCACAGTTTGCAGCCCGCCGGCGAAGGCAGGATGGGTCGTCACATCCTTGACGCGCTCTCCGCTGATATAGACCTCGGCAGCCCGCTGCCTGATTCCGTCGATGTATTCGGCTCCGGTGCGCGCCGGCATCGCCTGCCTCCCAATTGCCTGTATTGCTAGTGCCGCAAGGGTATGGTATACGAGCGAAAACCGCAATTGGGAGACGCACCATGCCCACAATCCAGCGTGGCGATGCTCAACTGCACTATTATCTGGACGACTTCACCGACCCCTGGCGGTCGGCTCCTGAAGCCATCGTGCTGCAGCACGGCTTCTCCCGCAGCGGCAGGTTCTGGTACAACTGGCCGCCCCTGCTCAGCCGCGAGTATCGCGTCATCCGACCCGATATGCGGGGCATGGGCCAGTCAACCATCGACCCAGCCCGCTACGAGCCCACGCTGGACACTCTCATGGGCGACCTGCTGGCAATTCTCGACGACGCCGGCGTGGAGCGCGTCGTGTACGCCGGCGAGTCCTTCGGCGGGATCATGGGCATGCAATTCGCCCACGACTATCCTGACAGGTGCCGGGCGCTGGTGCTGTGCAACTCGCCCTGTCGCCTGACCCGACGCGAAAACTCCACGCCGGGTGGGAGTTGGCTGGCAACCATGGAGCAGGGTGGCATCGGCGCGTGGAGCGCGGCGACCATCAACTTCCGCCTGGACATGCGCCACGCGGACGAGGGCCTGAAGGATTGGTACATCGCGGAGATGGACCGGACACCAGCGGAAATTGGACAAGCCCTGCACAGTTACCTGGACAGCCTGGACTTCGGGCCGCACCTCAAGGACATCCAGGTGCCCACGCTGCTGCTCACCGGCGACGAGTCCCTGACCACCAGCATGGAACAGCAGGAATTCATGGCCTCCGAAATCCCCAACAGTCGCCTGGACGTATGGCCCGGCCTGGGGCATGGCGTCAACGTCATCTATCCGGAATGGTGCGTGCAGCGTATGCGCGATTTCCTCGGCGAGCGCGGAGCCTGAATACTCCGGTCCGGGTAACGGTTGAAAGTTGCAAGGAAAGTGTCATTGCGAGCGCAGCGGGGCAATCTCGTTGGGGCAAGGGAATCCTTCAGGGCAGACGTTGCTGTTACAACGCCGAGATTGCCACGGCGCAAGCGCCTCGCAATGACAACCTCCTGAATTCTGAACACCTATCGATCTGGCACGCAAGGTGCGGTTCCTTTGCGCGGGTGATATGCTGAGACTATCAGGACAACGACGCGTCGTTCGCTATGGATTCCGTTGACAAATCAGCAATTACCGCCGTAATCCTTGCCGGTGGCCGGAGCCGTCGGCTGGGACGCGACAAGGCGGTTGAGCCCTTCGACGGAGAACCGCTCATCCGCCGCGTCATCCGGCGGGCGTCTGAGGCCGTCTCCGCCCGCAAGGTCGTGGTCGTTGTCTCGGACCCGGAACGCGCCGCCGCGTTGCCCCTGGACGACCACCACCTCACCGCGGTCGACGTCTTCCCGGATTGCGGTTCCCTGGGCGGCATCTACACCGGGCTGGACGCCGCGACTACCGAGTGGTCGCTGGTGACTGCCTGCGATATGCCCTTCCTGTCCACACCCCTCCTGGCGCACATGGCGGGACTGCGCGACGGCGTAGACGCGGTGGTGCCACTGGTGGACGGCCGACCGGAACCCACCCACGCGCTTTACAACCGGCGTTGCCTGCCGGCCATCGAAGCCAAACTCCGCTCCGGGCAGCTGAAAATCTCCGGTTTCTTTGACGACGTTACCGTCCGTTACGTCCTCGAAGACGACATACGCAACTTCGATCCTATCCTGCTCAGCTTCTTCAACATCAATCGCCCCGAAGATCTGGCGCGGGCCACGGAACTGGCGCGATGAACTCCCTCACCGCAACCGGCAATGCCGTGGTCGTCACCGTGGAACTGTTCGGCATGGCCCGCGTTCACGCCGGACTCAGCAGCGTCCGCCTGGCGGTGGACACTCAGGCGTCCATACCCACGTTATTGGACGCCCTGGCGCACGAGTGTCCGGGGCTGGTTGGTAATGTGTTGTGCCGGTCTGATGATTGCGTCGTCGCCGTCGCCGACGGATACGCTCTGAACCGGAACGGACTAGCATTTTTGTCGCCTGATATGAACGGACCCCTGGATTGGAGACCGGGCGAGTCATTGCTTCTGCTGTCCAACCAGGCCGGCGGGTAAGCCCCATGTCAGCTCTCTTCGGCTACCGTGGATATGCCACCGTGGTCAATCTGACCACCGGCGAATATCGACGCGACCCAATACCACCGGAAGCCCTACGCGCTACCATCGGCGGCATCGGTCTGGGCACTTGGCTGCTCCATCGCTACGGCGCCCCTCCGGTCGATTACGACGGCGAACTCCTTTCATCCTCTGACAGGGTTCATCTGCTCGACTCCGCGTTGGAACCGGACAATCCGCTGATTTTCGTCACCAGTCCCCTCGTCGGCACTCGCCTCACCACCTCCAGCAAGTTTGCGGTGATGACCCGTTCCCCGCTGACCGGCTTCATCGCCGACGGTCTGTCCTCCAGCCATCTGGCCGTCGAGCTGAAACGGGCCGGCGGCGACGCCCTGGTGATCACCGGCCGCTCCGAACGGCCAGCGCTTTTGCACCTCGATTCCGACGGCACCCCGTACATCAAACCCGCCGATCACCTGATGGGCCTTTCCACCATGGCAACCGAGGCGGCGGTCAAACAGGAGCTGGATGACGGTGGCCGCCGTCCTGTCCGCGTGGCCTGCATCGGCCCGGCCGGCGAGAACCTGGTCCGCTTTGCCAGCATCGCCAACGACGGCGGACGCCAGGCCGGACGCTGCGGCCCCGGCGCCGTCATGGGCAGCAAGAACCTCAAGGCCATCGCCGTCCGCGGCGACCCCGGCACGGATCCACCCATCGCTAACCCCGGCGCCCTGCGGGAATACGCTCGCGACCTCAGCCGCCGCAGTCTGGGAGCGGCCACCGCCAAGTACCGCGAGCTGGGAACCATCGCCAACGTGTCGGTGTTCAACCGCTTGGGCACCCTGCCCACGCGCAACTTCCAGCAGTCCACTTTTGAGGACGCGGAGGCGGTAAGCGGGGAAGCCCTGCACCAGACCCGGGCCACTCGCTCGGCCCACTGCGCCAACTGCACCATCGGATGCGAAAAGATCGTAACGGTGGGCAAAAAAGACCGAGCGGCCAAGCAAGGTGGTGAAGTCAGCGCCCGCCTGGAGTACGAGAGCCTCTTCGCCTTGGGCCCACTTGTCGGCGTTGGCGATCCCGATGCGGTGATCCGCGCGGTGCGTCGGTGCGACGAACTGGGCCTGGACACCATCTCCGCCGGCGGCGTCATCGCCTGGGCCATGGAAACCGCCGAGCGGGGACTGTTGCCCTCCCTTGACCTCGGCGATCCAAGCCGCGTCACCAACCCGGCGCTGAACTTCGGTGACGGTGCGGCAGTAATCGACCTGTTGGACGACATCGGGCATCGCCGTAGTTCCCTGGGCAATCTGCTGGCCAAGGGCAGCCGTCTGGCCGCAGAGCAGGTTGGCGGCGGATCGGATACCTGGGCCATGCAGGTCAAGGGATTGGAGATGCCCGGCTACGAACCGCGCAGCCTGAAAACTCTGGCGTTGGGCCTGGCCACAACCCCCCGGGGCGCGTGTCACAATCGCACCTCGGCCTACGACGCCGACTTCTCTCCGGAGGTGGACCGCCTCACCGTGGACGACCGGCGCGGGAAGATAGCGGCCGACAGCGAGGACTTCGCGGCGGCGCTGGACTCGCTCATCTGGTGCAAGTTCCTGCGCCGCGCTTTCGGCGATTTCTGGGAGGAGTCGGCCGCGGTGTACCGCATGGTCACCGGCTGGGACGATTTCGGTGCCGACGAGCTTCGCCTTGCCGCCGTCCACATCGCCGACCTCAAAAAGGGCTACAACCAGCGATGGGGTTGGCAACGCTCCGACGACACTCTCCCGGGGCGAACGATCACCGAACCTCTGTCCGACGGTGTCGCCGCCGGTGTCGGCTTGTCCCGGGATGAGTTGGACGCCATGATCGCCGACTACTATCGCGCCCGGGGCTGGACCGACAACGGCCGCGTAGATCTGGCTGCAATCGGCCTATAACGGCTGTTTGGCGGGCACGCCGACCCGACGAGGATACTTCCCCGGCGTCCGCCGCACCTTTTCCACGGTCACGAGCCACCGGTCGGGCGGCAGCGGGGGAGACAGTTCGTTCATGGAAAGCGCACCAACAACTCTGCCGCCCAACTCCGACAGCGCGTTGTTGGCGGCCTGGGTCTCCGCCGGACCGTCCTTGCCCTTCCACGCCACCAGCACGCCGTGCCCCTTGCACAACGGCAGCGCATACTCCACCAGCACCGACATCGGGGCAACCCCTCGGGCCAACGCCACGTCGAACTGCCCCCGGTAGCCTTCGGTGCGCGCAAATTCCTCCGCCCGCGCAGTAACCACGTCCACATTGTCCAAGCCGAGGCCGGCGACCAGCAACTCCAGAAACGCAGTCTTCTTGGCCGTCGATTCCACCAGCGTCAAACGGATGCCGGGGAAAACTATCTTCAGCGGCACGCCCGGAAAACCGGCCCCGGTTCCCAGATCAACAACGCGCAACCCGTCCCGCCAATCGTCGAACGCGAACACGGCGGTCAGGGAGTCGAAGAAATGCCGTACCTGAACTGCTTCGGGCTCGGTGATGGCGGTGAGGTTTGCCCGCTGATTCCCCTCGGCCAGCAGCCGCCGGTACTCGGCGAACCGGGCCAACTGGTCGTCCGACAGGTCCAGTCCCAGGCGCGACGCCTGTTCGCTGAGGACCTGCATCCCCAATAGGGCGGCGCTTGTCATGGGGTCAAAAACCGGGCGAACACGTCCCGACCGGCGAACCGGGCCTCATCCCCCAGCTCTTCCTCGATCCGCAGCAGCCGGTTGTACTTGGCCAACCTTTCCGAACGGGTGATGGAACCGATCTTGATCTGTCCTGCGCCGGTGGCCACGGCCAGATCGGCGATGGTGGTGTCCTCCGTCTCTCCGGAGCGAGCTGAAATCACCGGCAGATAGCCGCGTTCCTGGGCCAACCGCACGGTTTCCAGCGTCTCGGTCAAGGTGCCGATCTGGTTTGGCTTCACCAGCACCGCGTTGGCGATTCCGTCGTCCGCGCCAAGGGCCAGTCGTTCCGGGTTAGTGGTGAACAGGTCGTCGCCGATCAACTGGGCCGAGGCGCTCAACTGTTTGGTCAGGTGGTCCCAGCCATCCCAATCGTCTTCGGCCAAGCCATCTTCAATCGAAATGATCGGATAGGTCTTGCTCCATTGCTCCAGTAGGTCGACAAGCTCCGTGGACGAAAACATCCGACCCTCGGCATGCAGCGCATATCGTCCGCCACCTACGGCAAACTCCGTCGCCGCCACGTCCAGCCCGATGGCGACGTCGCCATCCCGGGCGCACCGGTAACCTGCCAACCGCGTGGCATCGTAGATCAGGCCCAGCGCGTCTTCGTGACAGGGCAGCGGCGGCCCGTACCCGCCCTCATCCGCTACACCATATGCGTAGGGTCCCATTTGAGACAGCAAGCGACCCACTGCTCGGTACACCGCCACCACCATTTGCAGCGCTTCGCCGTAGCTTTCGGCGCCGATGGGGATGGCCAGGAAGTCCTGCATGTCCAGGCCGCCGGCCGCGTGCCGACCGCCGCTGATGATGTTCACCATTGGCATTGGCAGAACCCGTGCCTCGGGCCCGCCCAAGAATCGGTAGAGCGGCTGTCTCGCAGCGTTGGCGGCGGCGTGAGCGGCAGCCAATGACACTCCCAGGATGGCGTTTGCTCCCAGGTTGGCCTTGTTCGTCGTGCCGTCCAGTTCCCGCAGCCGGGCGTCCAACTTCGGCTGGTCGGCCGCGTCACAGTCGCCGCAGACCGCCGGGCCGATGACGTCGTTCACCGACGCAACTGCCCGCAGCACGCCAAGCCCTTCGTAACGGCTGGGGTCGCCGTCCCGGAGCTCCACCGCCTCGTGCCGTCCGGTGGAAGCCCCCGACGGGACGATGGCACGGCCGAATGCGCCGCCGCGCAGGGTTACATCAGCCTCCACCGTGGGGTTGCCGCGCGAGTCCAGAACCTCGCGCGCCCGGACGCCAGCGATGATGGTCGAGTTGGGCATGAGGTTCGCTTATTGCCGCACGGTCGGCGCTGGCATAGTCAATACGGTGAACGCAGTGCGCCCGTCGGTGTCGTGAGTGTGATTCGCCAGGGCGGCGATCATTTGATTGTTCTGCTGGACTTCAACCCGCAGGGCGTCGATGGCTCCCGCCAGTTTCTCAAACCCGACGTTCATTTCGGCCCGTAGCTCCTGGATTTCAGCCCGCAATTCTTGCTTGTCCTGCCGGGCTTCGGACCGTAGTTGCTCATTGTCCTGCCGGACTTCAGCCCGTAGTTCCTGGATTTCAGCCCGCAATTCTTGCTTGTCCTGCCGGACTTCGGCCCGTAGTTCCTGGATTTCAACCCGCAATTCTTGCTTGTCCTGCCGGACTTCGGCCCGTAGTTGCTCATTGTCCTGCCGGACTTCGGCCCGTAGTTGCTCATTGTCCTGCCGGACTTCAGCCCGTAGTTGCTCATTGTCCTGCCGGACTTCAGCCCGTAGTTGCTCATTGTTTTGCCGGGCTTCGGCCCGCGCTTCCCCGATTTCAGTCCGTATTTCTTTGACGTCGGCCCGAAGCTCTTCAACCGAACCGCCCAGATTTTCAACTTGGGCGGTGTTCCTGCCCAGCGCATAGCTGCCTCTGAGCAGGAGCACGATGATGGTGATACCGACGCTAATGGCGCCGACGCCGATGCCGACTATGGCGATAACGGTAGCAGTTTCCATAAGCGTCTCCCTTGCTGAGCGATTGCGCTCCCCGCCTGACGGCTGCGCTATCCGTGGCCTTCGGACACGATGTCGTTGAACGTGACTCTGAGCATCGGAGCGTCGGTCTCGTTCTTCCACTGGTGATGCTCACCCGGCGGCACCAGCACCGCGTCGCCGGCGGTCACCGTGTACTCCGTGCCCGACACCACCAGCGTCCCCGTCCCCTCCAGGATAAACACGGTGTGGTCCCATTCGTGGTTGTGACCGCCCGTTTCCGGATGGCTCACCGCGCCGGGCTGCATCGCGCCGTTGTACAGCATGAGGTAGTTGGGGCAGCCGTCCCGACCGCCCAGCATGGTGTGTCCGGTTTCCGCGTTCAGGTCGGCGTGGTTGCGGATCACCGGTGGTGTGCCGGCGCCCGGCTCAGACCCACCGGGGCGGGCGTTGCCACTGGCGGCAGCGAGCGGGTTGATTTCGATACGACGTATGTTGCCGTCACCATCGTTGCGGGTTACGTGGTCCACCATCGGGGGAATGAACATCGCGTCGCCGGCCTTGACCGGGTATTCCTTGCCGTCGGCCACCAGCGTGCCGCTACCTTCAATGATGTAGACCTCGTGTTCCCACTCGTGGATATGGTGCGAGCTGGTCCCGCCGGGCTCAATCACGGAGTAGGCCAGGGTGACCAGGGACGGGTTGTCGTCGGCGCTGATCAGTCGCGCCGGGGCGCCGGCGGGGAAGTCTTTGATGTTGCGGATCAGGGGTTCCATGGTCGGTTCTCCTCAGGACGGGCGTGGTTTGATGCTATCGGGCGCCGGGGGTGCGCCGTTCGACGTTGGCTAGGTAATCTCCGGTTGCACACCCTCGGGAAGCTCGACCTCGAAGGCGGAAAGGATCTGCCCGACCAGGAGATAGTGCCCCATGAGCGCCGTGATCTCCACCGTCTTCTGCATCCCGAAGTGGCCGGACACCTCACCGAAGGTCTCGTCGCTCACCTTGTGGTTACGGAACAACTCCTGAACGTACTTCACCAGCGAGGCCTCGATCCCGCTCATGCCCTCAGGGGCCTTGCCGGTCGCGATGGCGTTGACCACATCCTCCGACACTCCGGCCTGGCGAGCCAGCCGGGCATGGGCCGAGAACTCGTACTGCTGGCGGATCTCACGGGCCGTGGCGCAGATGACGATCTCTTTTTGGGCCTCGGATATGTCCAAATCGAACCGCACGTAGGCGCCGGTGTGCGCTACGCGCGCCGCCAGGTCGGGGCTGTGCAGAAGGACACCGTAAGGGCCGCGAACGCTGCCGCGGCTACTGGCAATGGAGTCGAAAAACTCCTGGTGCTCAGGGGCGAGTTGATCACGGGTTACGTCACTCAAACGGGCCATTGGGGAATGCTCCTTGCGCTTGGTTTGTGGAATCTGGCGCCAGCAATATACCGCCGCGCGCTGCCCGCGTTCAAGGGAAGCGTCCGGAGGATGTCGCGGTCAGTCGGGAAACTCCAGGTCCAGGGAAATGTCCAGGGCGTCGGTGGAATGGGTGAGGCCGCCAATGCTGATAAGGTCCACTCCGGTTTCGGCCACGTCGCGCACCGTCGCCAATGTGATGCCGCCGGAAGCCTCGATGGACGCTCGGCCGGCAATGATGCCTACCGCCTCGCGCATCATGTCAACCGGCATGTTGTCCAGCATGATGATGTGAGCGCCGGCTTCCACAGCCTCCCGCACCTGCTCCAGCGACTCCACCTCAACTTCCACGCGGATGGTGTGCGATGCCTGGGAGATGGCGTGCCGGACCACGGCCCCCAACGGTTCTTCCAACGACGCCCGCGCGGCCAGGTGATTGTCCTTGATCAGGATGCCGTCCGCCAGGTTGATGCGATGGTTGTACCCTCCGCCCATGCGCACGCTGTACTTGTCCAGGTATCGGTGACCCGGCGCGGTCTTGCGGGTATCGACAATCCGAGCCGCCGTTCCCTCCACCGCGCGCACGTATCGGTTGGTGGCGGTGGCGATGCCGCTCATCCGCTGCATGAAGTTCAGGGCCGTGCGCTCTGCCCGCAGGATCGCCGCTGCCGAACCTACCACGCTGGCAATGTTCATACCGGGTTCGAGTCCGACCCCGTCTTCCAACAACAGTTCGACCTCAAGATCCGTGTCGATGCGTCTGAACACGGCCTCCGCCACCGGGCCGCCGGCGAGCACGCCGTCGGCTTTGGCCCGCAGCATACCGTTACCAGTCACGCCATCGGGAATCAGCGTTTGGGTGGTCGGATCGTTGAATGCCTGGTCTTCGGTCAGTGCGGCGTCTATCAGGTTGAGGACTTCAGGAGGAAGTTGCTGACTCATGTGCGCCTCGCGTGTACGGAAATTGCCGGATGCCCAGAGTGTGCCACGTCAGCAGCCCGCCGGCAAATCCGCAAGTTACTCAACCAAGTGAACAGGCGTCACGTGAATGGAAAACCCGCTGTGATATACTTGCGTCGATCCACCAACCGATAATTGTTGCCTTATGACATCGCTTGTTACCACGTTGCAGGGCGCCGATTTACGCCAGGCCATGCTCGGCGCCGTCGCCTACATGGAACTGTACCGGGACGCGGCCAACGCCCTGAACGTTTTTCCCGTCCCTGATGGCGACACCGGCACCAACATGCTGCTCACCCTTCGCGCCGGCGTGGAGCAGATGAACAAGGACGCCGACGCTGACGCCGCCGGGGAAGTCGCCGAATCCATCGCCACCGGCGCCTTCTGGGGAGCCCGTGGCAACAGCGGCGTGATTCTGTCGCAACTGCTGCGCGGTTTTGCCGACGGCGTTGCCGGCTCCGTGGAAATCGACTCCTCCGACGCCGTGGCCGCGTTTCGCTCGGCCACGGACTCCGCCTACCACGCTGTCAGCCAGCCCCGCGAGGGCACCATGCTCTCGGTCATTCGAGGCGCGTCAGACGCCGCCGTGCAGGCCAACGACGCCGGCGAGCGCGACGTGATTGCCCTATGGCAAGTGGCGTATGCCGGAGCTATCGAAGCCTTGGCCCTGACTCCAGAACAGCTCCCGGTGCTGAAGGAAGCGGGCGTGGTCGACTCCGGCGGCCTGGGGGTCGTAGCGATCATCGGCGGCGCCCTCCAGCACCTGCTGGGCGAAACCGGTGCGCCCATCGACCTGGGCCTGCGCAGTGTGGGCGGCGTGATCAACCCGCAGCAGACCGCGTCGGTGGCCATCGATTCGGACTTCCTGGAAGCGCACGAGGCGGAGGAGTTTGGATACTGCACACAGTTTGTCATCCACGGCCAGGAATTGGATGCCGACGCGCTGCGAATGGGATTCTCCGGCATCTGCGATTCCACGGTGGTCATCGGCGGCGGCCAGGCGGCGCGGGTCCACGTTCACACCACCGACCCCGGTTCGGCGCTGACCTACGGCATCGGTTTCGGCGAACTCGACGAGCTCAAAATCGACAACATGAGCCTGCAAAACCGCGACTGGGCGGCCGGGCACCGTGAGCGCGCCCGGCCTGCCGAAATCCGAGCCGGCGTTTCGGTGATCGCGGTTGCCTCAGGCAAAGGGCTTGCCGACCTGTTCCAGGACGCCGGCTGCGCCGCCATCATCCCGGGCGGGCAGACCCTCAACCCCAGCGCCAGCGAGATCATCGACGCCGCCATGTCCGCCGGCACCACCGACGTGATCGTACTGCCCAACAACCACAACGTCATTCTCACCGCCAACCAGGCCGCAGAAGCCGACACCGGCGAAATAACGTTGCACGTGTTGGGCACCCGCACCATGCCCCAGGGTACCGGGGCGCTGCTCGGGTTCAACCCGGAAGTGTCTGTCGACGACAATCTGGCCAACATGGAATCGGCTCGCTCCGGGGTGGAAACCCTTGAGGTGACCCAGGCAGTCCGTGACTCGGTGGTCGACGGACGCGAGGTCCGAGAAGGCGAGTACATGGCGATCCTGGACGGTCGGATCGCCGCCCTTGCCGAAACCGCTGACGATGCCGTCCGCGCGGGATTGCAACACTCCGCCGCCGCCGAAGACAGTGTGATCACCCTGTATTGGGGAGAAGGCGCTTCGGCCGAATCGGCTGCCGCCTTGCAGGAAGAGATGGAGGAAGCCTACGGAGGAGCAGAGGTGGACGTCTACGAGGGCGGCCAGCCTCATTATCCCTACCTGGTGTCCGTCGAATAACTCAGTCCAGGCGTGAGCCGGCGAAGGAGCGTCCCGCATGGCCATAAAAATCATCACCGACAGTACCTGCGACATTGCTCGGGAAACCGTCGAACGGTTCGGAATCTCCGTCGTCCCCGCCTACGTCCTTTTCGGAGAGGAGTCCTTCCGCCAGGGCATAGACATCAATCCCACCCAGTTTTACGCCCGTCTTCAGTCCTCGGCGCAGATGCCCAGCACGTCCCAACCCACACCCCGCGATTTTACCGAGGCGATGGAGCCTCTGGTCACGGCCGGAGATCAGGTCGTGTGCATCACCGTGCCCAAGGAGCTCAGTGGAACCTACAACTCTGCTATGCAAGCTGCCTCCCAGTTGGAGGACGGCGCTGTGACCGTGATCGACGCTGGCACCGCGTCCGTCGGGCACATGCTCCAGGTGATCGCCGCTGCCGAGGACGCCGCCGCGTCGGATGCGACGTTGGATTCGGTCGTCTCCGCCGCGCAAACCCGCGCCAGCCGAAGCTACGGGTTCGCCATGGTGGACACGTTGGAATATCTGCAAAAAGGCGGCCGCATCGGCAAGGCCCAAGCCTTCATGGGGTCTTTGCTCAAGGTGAAGCCCATCCTCAAGGTGGCCGACGGTGAGGTCCTGCCCGTCGACCGACCCCGCAACCTTCGGCGCGGGCTGCAACGCCTGGAGGAGTTGGTGCGCGAACAGGGCCCGGCCTCCAAGCTCGCCGTCGCCTATACCACGGACGCCGGGCCGGCCGAGGAGATTCGCAACCGCCTGTCTGATCTGGTGGACTCTGAAAACACCTACACCCTACAGGTCGGTTCGGCCATCGGGACCCACATCGGTCCGGGCGCGGTGGCGGTGTCTACCCTCCCTTGACGGCCGACGGCCGCTCCGAACACGAACGGGCTCCGCATGGAGTCGGGTGAATGGACACGCACCGCGGCGAAACCGTTCCCGTTTGGCGCGACGCCTTTGCAAAAATCCTTGCCCTCGAGGAACACAAGGGTTTCAGCGACAATGCCGTGAGCGGCGGCATCCGCCGTTTCATCGAGCGCTGGGAACCCGAGCTCCGGGCGTTCCTCGATGACGACCCAAATCGCGTCGCGTCGCTGCTATCGGCCCCCTACCGGGAACTTCCGCCGGAACGGCGACGCCAATGGGTTTCGGCCTGGCGCAGCGCCCTGGCCGGTGAGACCGAACCGCCGAACCCGGAGTCGGACCGTCCGCCGCCGACCAAACCGGCAGAACCGGCGGAGATCGACCCTGGGCCGGCAGCTCCCCTCTTCGATTCCGGCGACGCTTTCCGGCACGTGTCCGTGCGCCGGCGGCCTCACCTGGCGCCCGCGCCCGCGGACAGCCCGGGAGACCCGGACCAGCCCGTCTCCGCAATCAGGCGCATGGACGCCAAAACCGTGCAGCGGCTGGAGTCCATGGGGGCCGGCACGGTTCGGGGCCTGCTCTACATGCTTCCGCGCCGGTACGACGACCGGGCCGACATCACCAGCATCGCCGACGTTTACGCCGGCGGAACCTTTACCCTGGAGGGCAGGCTACTCGATATTCGTTCCGCCAACATCGGTCAGCGCAAGTTGCGGCTGGTCGAGGCAACGCTGCGAGACGACACCGGCGCCATCGACCTGCAATGGTTCGGGCAAGGGTTTCTGGCTCGCACTCTACGGGCCGGCAGCACCATGGTCGTGCACGGCAAAGCCGAGATTTATCGGGGTCGGTTGACCATCAACTCACCTGAGTACGACATCGTAACCGAATCCGCGCCGCCCCTGAACGCCGGCCGCGTCACCCCGGTGTATCGATTGACCCAGGGCATGACCGCGCGCAACCTGCGGAGCCTCACCTGGCGCGCTCTGGAACGGTTCCTGGGCGGTGTTGAGGAAACCATGCCCGAAGATACGTTGGCCCGCACCCAGATTGTCCGGCTCCGACAGGCCCTTTGCGACGCCCACTACCCTCCGGACCTGGCCAGTGCCGACCGGGCGCGCCGCCGCCTGGCCTTCGACGAAATCCTGGCCTTCCAGATGTCAATCCTGGGCCGCCGACGCCATCGCGAGCGTGACGCCATTGGGATCCCGGTCCAATACAGCGGCGCGGCCGTTGACGGGTTCCTGTCCGAACTTCCCTTCACTCCCACCAGGGCGCAGGTACGCTGCATCGGCGAAATCCTCGCCGACGTGGCTCGCGGCACGCCACCCATGAGCCGCCTGTTGCAGGGCGAAGTCGGCAGCGGAAAGACGCTGGTGGCATTGACCGCGATCCTGGCGGCGGCATCCGACCATCGTCAGTCGGCTCTCATGGCACCAACCGAGGTGCTGTCCGAGCAGCACTTCGCCACGGTGGGGCGGCTCCTCTCGAGTTTCGAGCAGCCCCTGCAACAACCCAACGTGTTCTCCGCGTACCTGCCCAGCCTGCGCCGTCCTTTCACCGTGGGCATGCTTACCGGCAGCACCCGGGCCGCGCCGCGGCGGGAGGTGCTGCGCCTGGCCGCGGAAGGCCACCTTGACCTGTTGGTCGGCACCCACGCCCTGATCCAGGACGGCGTTGAACTTCCGAACCTGGCCCTTGCGATCACCGACGAGCAGCACCGTTTTGGTGTGGCTCAACGCACTGCCCTCCGGGGCGCCGGCCCGGAACAGCCCCACGCCCTGATGATGTCGGCAACGCCCATACCTCGTACCTTGCAGCTCACGCTTTACGGCGACCTGGACGTATCTACAATCGACGAATTGCCTCCGGGTCGGCAGGACATCCTCACCCGGCTGGTGCCCGAGGGCAAGCGCTCCGCCGCCTACGGATTCATCCGGCAGCAGGTGGAAGCCGGCCGCCAGGCGTTCATCATCTGCCCGCTGGTGGAGGAATCGGATAACCTGGA
This sequence comes from Dehalococcoidia bacterium, assembly GCA_034420475.1. GTDB lineage: Bacteria > Chloroflexota > Dehalococcoidia > Lucifugimonadales > UBA3495 > Bin87. The sequence continues at coordinate 164,789 of DAOULH010000010.1, read as the reverse complement.
CGTGCGCGCCGCCACCGAGGAGCACAAGCGCCTGTCCGGCGAGGTCTTTCCCGACCTCAGACTCGGATTGCTCCACGGTCGCCTCTCGTCCCGGGACAAAGACAAGGTGATGCGCCAATTTCGGGACGGGGAGCTGGACGTCCTGGTCGCCACCGCCGTGGTCGAGGTTGGCATCGACGTGCCCAATGCCACGGTGATGATGATCGACGGCGCGGACCGCTTCGGGCTGGCCCAACTGCACCAGTTCCGCGGCCGGGTCGGTCGGGGCGAACACCGCAGCTACTGCCTGCTCATGTCAGAATCGGAGTCGGAACGCGCGCGGGAACGGTTGTCAGCCCTGGAAAACAACCGCGACGGGTTCAAGCTCGCCGAGATCGACTTGCAGATGCGCCACGAGGGCGACATCTTCGGCACCACCCAGAGCGGCGACCAGACCATACTCCGCATCGCCAGCGTGTTCGACCAGGACCTGATGGCACTGGCCCGCCAGGAGGCCGCCGCCATCCTCGACGCCGACCCGGACTTGACCGACCCGAAGCACGCCGGCATCGTAGCCGAACGGGATCGGTTCCTGGCCCGCGTTCAGGACAACATCAGCGACTGAGGCGAGTTGATATTTACCGTCGTTCCTGCGGGAGCAGGAAGCCGGCAAGCACGAAGCAAAGCCAACGTTCCTGTTGCACAGGCTATTCACGGTTCTTGCTTTCGTAGGAACGACGGCGTTCTTCAAAATGTCATCGCAGCCTAGATACGGCGGGACTTCCACCCGACGCGGATAGCAATGCACACGGGAGCGACCACGCCGGCACCAAGAGATACGAAGATAAGGAAGAACCAAACATTGGGATCGGGGTCAATATCAAAATTGAGAAGAATGAAAGCAATCCCGACGACTCCCCAAGCCAAGACGGTGCCAACAACACCGGAACCTATCCCTATCCAGAATCCATTACCGGCTCCGATGTGCATAAGCCAGCCGGCAACTCCGCCTATAGTGGCGGCCAGAACGGTAGGAGCCACCGTAAGCACAATGGCCGCGTACATTAAGAGAACGAGCCCTTCCCCCCAACCCGGCGGGGCTTGATCAGTCATGCGGCTGGCCATCGAGACCGCTGATAATTCGTCGAGAATGAACATTATCACTTTACTCTTACCCCTCCGCCCCCACGTCCCGGAAACGGTACCCCACGTTCCAGATGGTCTCCACAAACAGGTGATCCGGGTCCTCCACCTTGGACCGCAGCCGCCGGATGTGCACGTCCACCGTGCGCGTTCCGCCCAGGTAATCGTATCCCCAGACCTGGTTCAGCAATGCCTCCCGCGTGTACACCCGGCCCGGGTTGGACGCCAACAGCGTGAGCAGCTGAAATTCCTTGTAGGTCAGCGAGATCCGCCGGCCGGCCATCGTCACCTCGTAGCTTTGCAGGTCGATGGTCAGCTCTCCCACCCTGATCAGCTGATCTCCCCCATGTCCATCGCGCCGGTACACGATCTGGCCGACGCGGGCGACCAGTTCGGCGGGAGCCAGGGGCGCCACGATGAAGTCGTCGGGATTGATCGCCGGATCGTACTGCCCGATGGCGGTCTCGTCCATGACCAGCAGCGTCGGCAGAGACAGCTGGCTCACGCGCTCGATTACCGATTGCGCGCCGATGCCGACCGCGGACAGGTCCAGCAACACCACATCCAACTTGTCGGTGTGCGCCACGTCTTCCAGTTCCAGCACGTCGCTCCCCGCCCGGTACGACAAACCGGCCCGGTCGATCTGGCCCGCAAGAGATGTCATCGCATCGCCGGGGCGGGTGAGCAAAAACACGCTGTACAAACCGGCTTCCTGACTGCTGGAGTGATCGGCCGGTGACCCCAGGCGAAATTGACGCTGGCCGGTCACCTGTCTATCATTGCGCCTGTCTGGCATTCATTGCAATGAACGGCGCAATTCTAGCATAAGAAACGGCCGACCTAACCCGCCGTCCCCACTGGAGACCGACCATGACCACCGCAACGATGCTCCCCACGCAACCCGGCGAACTGCGCCGCATGATCCGAGACGGCGAGTACAGCGGCGTCACCTCTGGCCTGGCCAATGGGCACGTGCAGGCGAACCTTGCGGTGCTGCCCCGGGATCTCGCGTTCGATTTCCTGCTGTTCTGCCAGCGCAACCCGCAGCCGTGCCCCCTGCTGGAAGTCATCGAGCCCGGCTCCGTCGAGCCGTCGTTCACAGCTCCGGGCGCGGACATCAGCACCGACGTTCCTGCCTACCGCATCTACGAGAACGGCGAGATGGTCGCCGAACTGGCGTCGGTGGCCGACGTGTGGCGCGATGACCTGGTGTCGTTCCTCCTCGGTTGCAGCTTCTCCTTTGAGGCCGCCATGGCCGATTCCGGCATCCCCCTGCGACACCAGGAGGCCGGCAGCAACGTGCCGATGTACATCACTAACATCGCCACCAGGCCCGCCGGCATGTTCTCCGGGCCCATGGTGGTGAGTATGCGCCCCATCCCGCAGGAGCAGATCGTCCGCGCCGTGCAGGTGACCTCGCGGTTCCCGGACACCCACGGCGCCCCGGTCCACATCGGCGCCCCGGACGCCATCGGCATCCGCGATATCAACGCCCCCGAGTTCGGGGACGCAGTGGAAATCAAGCCCGGCGAGACGCCGGTCTTCTGGGCCTGCGGGGTGACGCCGCAGGCCGTAGCCCTCAACTGCAAGCCTCCCCTGATGATCACCCACTCTCCCGGCAAGATGTTCATCACTGACCGCCGCGATTCCGACTACGCTGTAATCTGACCACGGAGCATCATGACGCGCACCATCGAAGACATCATCCTGAACCACGACCGGCGCGGGATCAACGCGCTGCGCCCTCACCTGCCGGAGGATTTTTGCGCCCAGGCCGCCCGCTATGTCCTGGAGCATCCCGGCCAGGTCATCATCGCCACCGGGTTCTACATCATGATGAGCGACGCGCCGGAGACCGACGGGCCGCCCGGCGCTTTCGCCATTGGCAACGCCTTGCGCGAACTGGGCAATCCGGTGGCGTACACGGCTGATGAGCCGATGGCTTACATGATGGCGTCCTGGCGGGCGCGGCATCGGGATCCCTCCCCGATCATCCGGTTCCCCATCATCGAGAACCCCGACATCAACGAGCATTTCGTGCGGGAAACCATCGACAATCGGGAACCGGCCCTGCTCATATCCATCGAGCGCTGTTCCCCCGATGCCGACGGCATCTACCGCAACATGAGGGGGCGGGACATCTCGCCGCAGACCGCCCGCATCGACAAACTCTTCGGCCACGGGCTGCCCTCTGTTGGCATCGGTGACGGCGGCAACGAGATCGGCATGGGCAACCTGGCCGACGCGGTCGCCGGGGCCGACCAACTCCCCGACCAGCCGGCCGTTGTCGGCTGCGACCGGCTCGTCATATCCAGCACGTCCAATTGGGGCGGCTACGGATTGGTCGCCGCCCTGTCCCTTGAGGTGGGCCGCAACCTGCTCCCCGACGTGGACACCGACGCCGATTGCATCCGGTTCTTGGTGGACTCCGGGGCGGTCAGCGGGGTCAGCGGCGAGCACGACTACCTGGTCGATGAATTCACTCTGGAAGAAAACGCCGCCGTGCTGACGGAACTGCATGAGTACGTGAACGGCCACTTGCCGGCATGAGGCGGAGGAGAGGTTCGCCTGCAACCTTGTCACCAACCTGGCGCAACGCTGGTAATCCTACGAGCTGGCGACCGCCATCATCTTCTCCTCGGTGACGATGATCTTCTTCAATTCCAGCATCTCGTCCCGCAGGTGCGCCGCCTTCTCGAACTCCAGGGACCGGGCGGCCTCTTTCATCTGGAACTCCAGGTCCTTGATGACCCGGTACATGTCGTCCCGCGACATCTCCTCCCGCGCCACCTGGTAGGAGGCCTTGGTCTCCGCGACCCCGCGCAGTCCCTCGGTGATGTCGCGCACGGCTTTGTGGATCGACTGCGGCTCGATGCCGTGGCGCTCGTTATGAGTCCCCTGGATCGCCCGACGGCGGTAGGTCTCGTCGATGGCGTTCTGCATCGAGTCGGTCACCCGGTCCGCGTACATGATCACGTGCCCGGAGGCGTGACGGGCGGCGCGACCCACCGTCTGGATCAATGATGTGGTTGAGCGCAGGTATCCTTCCTTGTCCGCGTCCAGGATCGCCACCAGGCTCACTTCGGGCAGGTCCAGGCCCTCCCGCAGCAGGTTGATTCCCACTACTACGTCGTAGATGCCCAACCGCAAATCCCGCAGTATCTCAACGCGGTTCAGCGTCTCGATATCCGAATGCAGGTAGTGGTTGCGGATGCCTGCTTCCGACAGGTAATCAGCCAGTTCCTCGGCCATCCGCTTGGTAAGGGTGGTCACCAGCACCCGTTCCTGCTGCTCAACGCGCTTGCGGATTTCGTGCAGCAGGTCGTCGATCTGACCATCGGTAGGCTTGACCTCGATGGTGGGATCGAGCAGTCCGGTGGGTCGAATGACCTGCTCCACGATGGTGCTGGTGCGCTCCAACTCCAGCGGGCCCGGCGTCGCCGACACGTACACCACCTGGTTGATGTGGTCCTCAAACTCCTGGAAGTGCAGCGGACGGTTGTCCAATGCTGACGGGAGGCGAAACCCGTATTCCACCAGCGTAGTCTTGCGGGAGATGTCGCCGTTGTACATGCCGCGCACCTGGGGCAGCGTCATGTGCGACTCGTCGACGAACATCAGGTAGTCGTCGGGGAAGTAGTCCAGCAGGGTCCAGGGCGGGCTGCCGGCGGGCCGTCTGGACAGGTGACGGGCGTAGTTCTCCACGCCGGCGCAGAACCCGGTCTCGTCCAGCATCTCCATGTCGTACCGGGTGCGCTGCTCCAGGCGTTGCGCTTCCAGCAGCTTCCCCTGCTGCCGGAACCAGTCCACGCGCTCCTTCATCTCGGCGTCGATGTCGATCAGGGCCGCGTCCAGTTTTTCCCGGCTGGTCACGAAGTGCTTGGCCGGGTAGATGGAAAACTCGTTGCGCTCATTCAGCACCTCGCCGGTCAGCGTGTCCAGCGTCAGGATGCGCTCCACCTCGTCGCCGAAGAACTGGATCCGCACCGCGAATTCCTCGTAGGCCGGCACAATCTCCAGGGTGTCTCCGCGCACGGTGAACCGGCCCCGGGCCAGATCGGTGTCGTTGCGCTCGTACTGCATGTCGATCAGCTGACGCAGCAGCGCCCGCCGGTTGTACTCCTCGCCCACCTCGACCCGGGCCACCATCTCGAAGTAGTCCGAGGGGTCGCCCAGTCCGTAGATGCACGACACCGACGCCACGATCAGAGTGTCCCGGCGCGTCAGCAGGGAGGTGGTGGACGCCAGCCTGAGCTTGTCCAGCTCTTCGTTGACGCTGCTGTCCTTCTCAATGTAGGTATCGGAGCGCGGGATGTAAGCTTCCGGCTGGTAGTAATCGTAGTAGGAGACGAAGTATTCCACGGCGTTGTGTGGGAAGAATTCCTTGAACTCCGTCGCCAGCTGGGCCGCCAGCGTCTTGTTGTGGGCGATGACAATTGTCGGCCGCTGCACTTCCTGCACGATGTTCGCCATGGTGAAGGTCTTGCCGCTGCCGGTGACGCCCAGCAGGGTCTGGTATCCCAGGCCCTCGCGCACGCCCTCGGAAAGGCGATGCACGGCCGGCTCCTGGTCGCCCATCATGCCGAAGTCCGCTACCAGCTGAAAGTCAGGCATGGTTCCTCCCGAATTGTGCTTGTGCTCCGGCTATGTTTGGCCTCGAAGGCGGAGCAGCTCGGCTTCCATTTCCACCATACGCGCTTCGGCGTTCTGGAGAGCCTCCCGCATCTCGTAATAGTCCGGCGCCCAAACCCCTCTTGCCGGGTCATAGAACCGCAGTCGGCCATCGTCCCAGCAGAGGTCAAGTTCCAGGGCCGGGCTGTGGCCCCGCACCATACCATCCGGGGCAAGCGCAACGTCCGTGCGGACGTACTCCCCATTTTCCAGCCGTTCGCCCACCAGAGGCTCACCGTAATGCTTGCTGTCCGGGGTCGCGTCGTAGCGCCAGTATTCAGCGATTCCGATGGATGCGTACAGCTCCCGTTTTCGCCCGATGTCTTCCCGCGCCGTACTCTCCGAACCGATATCCAGCACGAAGTCGGGAACCTTACCCACGTGCCAAGTGAAGTAGGCGTTGTAGGGCCGAACCGCCTCACGGGTAACTCCGAAGACTACGTAACAGTCTGGGGACACTACAGCCCTGGGATTGCCTTGCTCGTAATAGAGGAACGTGTCTCCGCTTACGATTACGTCGTAATACTGTTCCAGGTACGCCCTCAGCACTGGCGTGACCTGTTCAAAAACGGGTTCTTGTTCAAATCCATCAGGCAAGGGGATACCATCCGAATCAGGGTAATAAATGCCGTCAAAAACGTTGGGTCCCGTGGACAACGGATGCGGTTTTGCAGTTGCCATAGCTATACCTCTTCCCAGCGCGTTCCCGGTCCCGCCCAACGCCGGCCGGCCGTCGGTGGGTATTATAGGACATTCGCCTAACCGCCGCCGATGGCCAGCAGCGCCTGGCGCACTTTGTCCTCGACCGCCGCGTCCGCGGGCAGCTCGAGACGAGCCACCGCCTGCCGGGCGTCGGCCAGCGTCATGCCCAGGGCCGTCAGCGCTTCCACTGCCTCGGCGTCGGTGCCGGCAGCAGCGGCCAAAACCGGAGAACCGGCGTCCGCGTCCGGCAGTTTGCCCCGCAGTTCCAGCACCACTCGCTGCGCGGTGAGCCGCCCGACTCCCTGGGCTCGCGCCAGCGCCGCCACGTCCTCCGACGCCACCGCCTGCCGGAAACCGTCTTCTCCCAACTCCGACAGGATGGACATCGCCGAACGCGGGCCAATTCCTGATACCCCGGTCAGCGCGCCAAAAAGCTCCACCGATCCGGCTTCGGCGAACCCATACAGGACCGGCTGTTCGTTCTGGATGCGCAGGACGGTATGAAGCCGAACCTGCTCGCCCACACCGCCCAAACCGGAGATGGATGATGCGGGCACCGACACCTGCAGGGTGACGCCGCCCACCTGCACGTTGACCCAGTCCGACCCGACGGCCTCCAGCGCGCCCCGCACGCCGACCAACACTGCCTAAAGTTCCTTGCCCGGCGTTATCTCGCGGGAGGCCAGTTCGTCAGCCTGCATCCGCTGCAAGTGGCACAGACCCACGGCTAGGGCGTCGGCAGCGTCGGCTTCCAGCTTATGAGTGATGCCCAGTCTGGAAGCCGCGATTTGCTGCACTTGCTCTTTGGTGGCCCGGCCATAGTCCGCTACCGCCATTTTGACGTCGGCAGGCTTGTACCGATGCACCGGGATTCCCTGGCTGGCCGCGCCTATAAGCACCACCGCCTGCGCCTGCCCAATGGCAAGAGCCGACTTGGCGAAGGCGCGTTCTTCCCGGCCCACGAACGGGTCTTCAACCGCGATGGCGTCGGGCTGGAAAACGTGGATCATGTTCAGGATGTGGGTGTGCAGCTGGTACAGGCGCTGCTCAATGGGCATCTCACGGCGCATCGGTACCACGCCATAGTCGTCCGCTTCCGGAGCCGGCTCGGCGTCGAGGACGGCGTACCCCATCCGCAGCGTGCCCGGGTCGATGGCGAGGACACGCATCAGGCGGCGGTCCCGTAGCGTTCCAGCACCTCGGCCGGAAAATCGGCGTTGGTGTACGCTTTCTGCACGTCGGCCAGTTCTTCCAAGCTGTCCAGCAGACGCAGGGTCTGCTCGGCGGCCCGGTCCTCCAGCGGCACCACCGTCCTGGGCACCATGGACACGTCGGCCGAGGACGGCTGCGCTCCCTCGCCTTCCAGCGCGGACTTGACCGACAGCAGGTTCTCCGGGGCCGTATAGACCTCCAGGATGCCGTCCTCGAAATTGACGTCTTCAGCTTCGGCGTCAATGGCGGTCATGATAAGTTCTTCCGCCACCGCCTCGTCGTCGATCTCCAGGGTGATCAGCCCGCGGCTGTCAAAGTTCCAGGCGACGCAGCCCGCTTCGCCCAGGTTGCCACCACCCTTGTTGAACGCGGACCTCACTTCCGATGCGGTCCGGTTCCGATTGGTGGTAAGGGCCTTGACCAGAATTGCCCCGCCGCTGGGGCCATACCCCTCGTAGGTGACCTCTGCAAGGTCCTCCATCCCCTCTCCGCCTTCGCCGGTGGCCCGGCGGATGGCGCGGGTGATGCTGTCCAGCGGCATGTTGTTGGACTTGGCCTGATCGATGGCGATGCGCAGCCGGAAGTTCATATCCGGGTCTCCGCCGCCGCCCTCCTTGACCGCCAGGCTGATGTTGCGCGCCAGCTTAGTGAACAGCGCCCCGCGCTTGGCGTCGGCCGCGCCCTTGGCCCGCTTGATTGTCGACCACTTGGAATGTCCGGACATTCGACACCTCCTTGACGTACTCCGTCCCATCTCGTTTCCACGGAGACTGGTGTCCAGGCGGATGCTCGCTTGCATCCTGATCTTCTTATAATGCGTGGTCGTTGAATTTTAGCATCACGGCGTTAAACGGGTCAAAACGACATCCGAGCGGCTTAATGACAACTTCCGAACAATCCACGCGACAGGTCGGCGCCATGGGCACCGCGCCCATGTGGCGACTGCTGCTGCAAATGGCCTTCCCGCCCATGTTCGCCATCATCGTGATGGCCCTGTACAGCATCGTTGACCGCGCCTTTATCGGAAATGTCGTTGGCGTGAACGCGCTGAGCGGCCTGTCCGCGGCATTCCCGGTCCAAATTGCGGCCGTCGCCATCGGGCTGTTGCCCGGCTTGGGCGGGATGTCGGTGGTATCCCGCGCGCTGGGCGCCCGTGACCCGCGCCGGGCATCCCGGGTCATCGGTTCGTCGCTGGCGATCCTCGTCCCGGTCTATCTCGCTGCCACCGTCGCCGGGCTGACCCACCTGGACCAGATGGCAATCTGGATGGGAGCCTCTGAGCATACAGTCGAGTTCGCCCACCAGTATCTGGTCATCATCCTGCCCGGCAGCCTGTTCACCATGGTCGCCATCGCGGTCAACAACCTGCTGATGGCCGAGGGCCGGCCCGGCACGGCGACCGTCGTGCTGGCCGGCGGCGCTGTCCTGAACGTCATCCTGGACGCGCTGTTCATATTGGCGCTGGGATGGGGCGTGACCGGAGCCGCCGCGGCCACCGTGACCGCCCAGGGCGGGGCCGTTCTTTTCGCCGTTTGGTTCTACCTGTCCGGTCGCAGCGCCCTGCGGATCAGCGTGGACGCGCTGATCCCCCGACTGGAACTGATCCGGGAGATAACCGCGCTGGGCATTCCGATCTTCATCATCGAGAGCGCTCGGTCCATCGTCGTCGTCGTGATCAACAACATCCTGAGCCAGTATCCGGGCGGCGACGCCTACATCGCGCTGTTTGGCGTCATCAACGCAGTGCTGGAGTTCGCCCTGGCTCCGTTCATCGGCGCAGCTATGGCCTACCTGCCGTTGGCGGCCTACAACTATGGCGCCGGCTATTACCACCGGGTGCGTCAGGCCATCTGGCAGAGTTGTCTCGGCGCCACGGTTGGCGGCGCGATCATGGTTGCCGTCCTCATACCCACGTCGGGCTACATCGTCACCCTCTTCTCAACCCGCGAGGCGTTGCCGGCAGAATCCGGCGACGCCCTGCGCATTGCTCTGCTGGCTTTGCCAATCGTCGGCATCGAGTTCATCAGCTCCATCGCCTTTCAGGCCCTGGGCATGGCCTGGCCCTCGGTGGTCCTCACTATGACCCAGCGCGTTGTGCTGCTCCTGGCGTGGGTTTTCGGCCTGTCTCACGTCTTCGGCGTCTGGGGCGTCTGGTGGTCGTTCCCGGCAACGGACCTGGGCGCAATGCTCCTCGGCTTGGCCGCCCTCATCCTCGTGTGGAAACGCGTGGACGACTGGGGACGACACGCCGCCCGCCGCCGTTTTTGACATCCCCCGGTCGCGGCAGTAGCATTAGGCTCGATTGCTGATACCTGCCTGACCCGCCCTGCTTGAGGAGGCCACGCCATGGCTATGAATTCCAGCGGCGTTTCCCACATCGCCGTTTGCGTCCGCGACCTGGACGAATCCCTCAAATTCTACCGCGACATCCTGGGCATGACCGTGACCGTTGACCGTGTCCAGGACACTTCCACTGGCGGCCTGCCCCACGTTTACGCCCACAACCGTTCCACCCGCCGCCAGGCCATCCTGTCCTACGGCGATGGCGCCGTGCCCACCCTGGTGATGACCAGCCATCCCGGTGACGATGCCGACGGCTCGGCCATCAAGCTGGACCAGGTGGGCATCAGCCACATCTCGTTCAGCGTGCCCGACGTGAAGGCCCTGGCGGACGAACTGATTGCCGCCGGCGTTGAACTGGCCGGCCCGATGGACGGCTTCACTAACGCCAACGGCGAGGTGTCCAGCATCTTCGTCTACGATCCCGACGGCATCCTGGTGCAGTTCGACAGCGGCGGAGGCTGATCCCCCTTCGGCCAACCTCAGCCGCAAGACTACAACCGAGGAGGTTACGCCATGCCGATGAACGCCACCGGGGTATCCCACATCGCCATCTGCGTCCGGGACCTCGACGAGTCCTTGAAGTTCTACTGTGACGCCCTTGGGATGTCCGTTGTCAGTGATGTCATCCAGGACACCACAACCGGGGGCCTGCCTCACGTCTACGCCCATAGCCGGGCCACCCGGCGTCAGGTGCGCCTCGCTTATGCTGACGGCGCCAAGCCTACCCTGACCATGACCAGCCATCCTGGCGAAAACCCCGACGGCACGCCCATCAAACTCGACCAGGTGGGCATCAGCCATATCTCCTTCTCGGTTCCAGACCCCAGGGCTCTGGCGGAGAACCTGTCCGCCCAGGGCGTGCCGTTGGCAGCCCCAATGGACGTGTGGACCAACGCCGAAGGGCAGGTTAGCAGCTTCTACGTCTACGACCCGGATGGCATCCTAGTCCAGTTCGACGCCGGCTGACTATGGCATAATGGTCCCCATCTTGCCGTACCCGCGCGGGACGGTGAGACTAGGCGGAGGACAGGACTTGGCATGAACGATGGCTCGCCGCAAATCACCCCGTTCCTGTGGCTGGACGGTCGCGCGCTTGAGGCGGCGGAATTCTACGTTTCGGTGTTCAGGGATTCCCGTCTCGTCGACGACACCGCGCTGCCGGACGACCCTGGCGCCGGCAGCCATGTGGTATCGTTCGTGATAAAGGGGCAGCACTTCACCGCATTCGATGGGATACCGGCCTACGAATTCACTCCGGCCATTTCCTTCGTGGTCAACTGCGACTCCCAGGAAGAAATCGACGCCTACTGGGACCGCCTGGCCGAGGAAGGATCCCCGATCCAGTGCGGGTGGATCCAGGACAAGTTCGGCGTGCATTGGCAGATCGTGCCCGCCGCACTGAACACATGGATGCAGGATGAAGCCAAATCCGCCGCGGTCCTGGTCGAACTCCTGACGATGGTGAAAATCGATTTGCCGCGGCTGCAAGCTGCCTACGAGAGCGCTTAGAGGATCATCATGTCCCACCATTTCGACGAACATGACCATGACAAGCTGGTGCGCTGGCAGACTGACTTGCAGGCCACTCCCATCGACCCCGAGGGCTTCCCGGCGATGGCCCTGTTCCTGGTCAAGCCCCAGGCCACCGGGGCCCACGAAATCTTCCGACGTTATCGAACCGAGTTCGAGAAGCGCGACGCCAGTTTCGCTCACCTGGTGGTCTTTGGCATGCACGGCGTGTCCGCCACTGTGCGCGGCCTGCTGGACCAGGCGGCCCTATCCGAGGACGACCTGCCGGTGCTGATGCTGGCCCCGTCCGCCGACCCGTGCGCGGTCACCGCGGTTCGACTGCCGTCCGGAGAGAGCATCGAGGGCGCCGACGATCCCAACGGCGGCGGCACCTGCGACTACCTCGCCGCCTGGCAGGACGTCCTCGACCGCATCAGCATCACCAAGTCCGGCCGGCCCCTCCGCCTCATGGGCGTCCAGGGAGAGAAACTGAACGGCGTGGACCTGCGCGAGCTCGCCGGCGCCGCGCTTCAGGCTGCTCCGGCAGCCTGATCAACACGGCGCGTTTGACTTCCGGCAAGTGCTGATGCTAGCCTTAATGCGGTCCACCCATCGGGTATATCCCGGTGGATAGCAGCCCCTACGGGGGCTGCGTCTTCATTTAAGCACTATGGATAACGAAAGAGTCATCGCCTATATCGACGGTTTCAACCTTTACCACGCCATCGATGCGCTGAACCGCCCTCACTTGAAGTGGGTTGATCTCTGGGCTCTGGTCGCTTCATTTCTGAGGCCGGACCAGGCCCTGATAGCGGTAAATTACTATTCGGCTTATGCTACCTGGATGCCGGATGCCCATACGCGACATCGACAATTCACGAATGCCCTTCAAGCAGTTGGCGTGAATGTTTGCATCAGCGAATTCCGTGACCGGGATCAAGAATGCTATCGATGTGGGAACCGGTGGGTGGCGCACGAAGAAAAGCAAACAGATGTCCGTATGGCAGTCGATATCGTCGCCGATTGTTTGGAGCAAAAGTTTGATTTGGCTGTAGTGGTCACCGCCGATAGTGACATCGGCCCGGCGGTTCAAAAGGTGAGATCGATTCCCGGCAAAACGCTCTTGATGGTGGCCCCACCCGGTCGATTCAATCGTGCCCGGGACCTTAGATTCACCCACCAAATCCGCCAGGGTAGGATCAACCGGTGCCTCCTTCCTCGGGAGATAATCAGGGATGGACGGGTGATAGCTACACGCCCGTCACAATACGACCCCGCTCCGTAGCCTCAGCCTACTGTCGCACCAGATTCACCGCCGCCGGACCTACTGGTTGCGGCCGGTGTACATATGCCCCGAGAGTCGGCCTACACCGCGCGACCTGCCGCCACGCTGATATCCAGGTCACTGCCTCGCCGTCCACGTTCAGAATGGTCATAAATGCGTCCAACGCCACCACGTAGGCGTTGCCTACCGTTGCCATCCTGTGCCTCCTTGATTCCTCTGCTCCCAATCGTCATTCCGGCGAAAGCCGGAATCCAGGCTTACTTTCCGTCGGCCAGGTTCATCGCCAACTGGGCCAATGTCCGGGTCGGCACGCCGGTCGCTCCCTTCACCAGATGCCCCTTGTTGCTGGAAGCAGTGGACGTGCCGGCGATGTCCAGGTGGACCCAATCGGCGTCTTCGGCGAACTCCCGCAACAGCATGGCCGCAGTTATGGAACCGGCCTGCCGTCCGCCTGAGTTTTTCATGTCCGCAACGTCGGAGCGAATCAGTTCCCGGTAGTCTTCGAGCATGGGCAGTTCCCAGAAACGTTCCCCGCTGCGCTCGCCGGCAGCGCCTACGTCCTTCGCCAGCTTGCCGGAGTTGCCCATCATGCCGGTGCAGGCCTTGCCCAGCGTCACGACTATGGCGCCAGTCAGCGTTGCCACATCCACCAGGCGGGTGATCCCCAGACTGCGCGCGTAACACAACGTGTCGGCCAGAACCAGCCGGCCCTCCGCGTCCGTGTTGATCACCTCGATGGTCTTGCCGTTCATCGCGGTCACCACGTCGCCGGGACGCTGGGCCCGCCCTCCCGGCATATTCTCCGTGGCCGCGATCAGCCCGGTCACGTTGATGCGAGGCTTCAACGACCCGATGGCGCGCATCGCCGCGATCACCGACGCGCCGCCGGCCATGTCGCCCTTCATCGCTTCCATGTTGGCCGCCGGCTTCAACGAGATGCCGCCGGTGTCGAAAGTGATGCCTTTGCCCACCAGGCCCAGGTTGTTTTGCGGGTTGTCCGGGTCGCCCCGGTACGACATCACGATCAGCTTCGGCGGCTCCTCGCTTCCCTGCGCGACTCCGAGAAATGCGCCCATGCCGTGTTCACGCATTCGGTCCCGGTCCATCACGTCCAGTTCCAGGCCGACCGTTTCCGCGACCTCTCGCGCCGCCTCCGCCATCCTGGTGGGTGTCATCACGTTGGCCGGATGGTTCACCAGGTCCCGCGCCAGCATCGTCGACTCCGCCAGCACTGTCCCCACGGATACGCCAGTTGCCAAGTCGTTCACCGTGCCCGCGTCCCGCTCCACGATGGTCACGGCCTGAACCTCGCCGTCAGCGCCCCCGGCATTCTCGCCGCCGTTTCCATTGCTGCGGTAAGTGTCGAACTTGTACAGGCCCAGCAGCGTGCCTTCCGCGATGGCTTGGGCTGACTCGGCTGCGTTCAGCCCGCCGATGCCGGCGCCGTGGGCAATGGTGGCGTACTCGCCGATTCCCTTGCGCCGCAGGAACCGGGCCACGTCTCCACTGACGCGGCGCACTGCGCCGGTGTCAAAATCGCCCGACTTGCCCAAGCCGGCCACCACCACGCGCCTGGCCGGGATCCGCTCCATCGTGTGTATCAGCGTCAGTTCGCCCAGCTTGCCCTTGATCTCGCCGTCGGCAATCAGCTGCGAAATCGCTCCGCCCAACGCGCGATCCACCGCGCCCGTGCCCCCGCCCGGCTGGGTCACGCCCTGAAACAGGTTGACGACCAACGCCGGCGTTTCGTAGTTCGTCGCGTTGCCGGCGGCGACGTTAATCGTCGTTGGCATTATTCACCTCCCGCGAGGTCGCTTCGTTGTGCCATTCGCTGGCCGGATTATGCCGCTTCGCCGGCTGACACACAACCGACGTTCGACTTGGGCGTGCGGGCGCTAACTGTTCAGATTTGCAGGGGAGTGTCATTGCGAGCGCAGCGCGGCGATCCCGTTGGCGTAGGGGAGTCCTTTGGGGCAGACGTTGCGGTTATGGCGTCGAGATTGCCACGGCGCCAGCGCCTCGCAATGACAACCCCTGGATTCTGAACACTTACGTGAGGGGCACTCGCGTTGACGAGAGATTGGCTGCCGCTTAAAGTCAAAACGTGCTATGATATTTCCGCTGACCCCTCGAACCAGGCGGCACTGCGGCTGTTGTATTGCCAAGTCTCCGGGAAACCCGTCCATCATGTCCATTGCGCAAGCCAATCGCCACACCAACCTCAGCCGTCGCCTTATGGAGCAGGCCAATTACGAGCTGCACACCATGGGCGACCGGGTGCAGGCTTCGGACAAGGCTTCCGGCGCCGTGGCCCAGGCCGTGAAAGCCATCGCCGAGGACCGGAATTGGCGGCACCGCTCGCACAACTTGCGCCGGGATATTATCGGCCTGCTGGCCGAGGAGTTCCAACAACCGCAAATGCGGCATCTGCAAGCTATCGCCGACCAACTTCACGACAATTACTATGAGGACTGGCTGGATGAGGCGCTGGTAACGGGTTTGCTTGCCGACGTTAATTCGCTGATCCCCCTGTTGTGGGAAGCGCGGGAACGGGGCGCGAACCGGGACTTTACACCCACTCCCTCACAGCAAAGGGCCATCGACCGCCTCCTCCTCTCGGAAGAAGAAGCCCTTGCCGACGAAAGCATAGACTTGCCCCCGCCCATGCCGCCCTTCAACCCTCCGTCCCGCTGAATGGCTATCGGGGTTGGTTAGATTGAACAGAAGCACAGGGAGACGATAATGATTGCAAGGATACCCCTGATCCTGGACCCTCAACCCGAAGGCGGGTACACCGTCACTTCTCCGCTGCTCCCAGAGCTGATAACCGAGGGCGACACCATCTCGGAATGCCTGGTTAACGTAGAGGACGCCTTTGCCGCAGTGGTGGAAATCTATGAAGACCGAGGGCGCCCGTTGCCTGCCGGCATATACGCGGACGACGCCAACGGGCCGGTGTCCATCGAGCTGTCGTCTCCATCCCATGAGATACTAGGAAGCCACCCCGACAGCGCTGCGCTAACCTAACGCGGGAAATCTAGTATGATTTTGGCCCGCACGGCATCAGGAGGGCAATGATGGGCGCCAAGAAGACCGGAAACGGCGTAGAAAAAGTGTACGATGCGGCTCAAATGTGGGTTGACCGCGCGCTGCGTAACGACGATTCGCTGTTCACGCCTGGCAAAGCGATTTGGACGCCTGAGAATCTAGCCGAGCTGCGGGAGAGGTTTCTGGACAAGCCGGACGTATCGGGAGACGGGTTCTATGGGAAACTGGAACGTCAGCTCGCTGATGCACCCCCGCGCGTGTACCAACTGATGGGGGAGGTATTGTACGTTTACTATCTGAGCTTTTGGGGATTGAACATCGACGCCAAAAAAGAGCGCATCGAGCGCGTACTGGGATGGTCGTCTGAACCAGTGACCATCCCGTCCAAACTTGGCGATGCGCTCCAACCTGGATTTATCAACATCGGCGCAGGGGCTGCGCTTATCGATTTTCAACTTGCCACGCTCATTGAATTTGTTGAGCAATGGAAGCAAGAAGAACAAGAAAATCAGCAAGATCTGCTCAATGATCCTTGGTCATACAAAGATTTCCTATTCAACGTACATGGAAAAAGTCAGACCCTTCGCAATAACGAAAGTAAAGGCCGTATAGAAAAAGAGATACTCCTCCATATCGTGCATCAGGATAGTTTCGAGGGAATTGGCAGGACTGGCAAGTATGGCATCATCAGTGCCAACAACTTTGCGCACTTTGTAGTAGACCCAACTGACGACGTTGATCGCAATCTACAACAGATCCGTCGTGGGCTTGAGGCCAAGTTGGGACGTGACTTCGATTTCTATGATGCCGATATTCGTGGACGGTGGGATGACAGGTACCAGTCCCACCTTTGGGACGATTTCGTCTGTCGGGCCAAAGAGTATATTGCCAGCGGACGGCTGGAACCCGAGGAGAGCGAATATAAGCGGGCAATATCGCACCGAATCGCAACAGCTCGAACCGCCGTGCTTGACTATTCTGACGATTGGCAAAATTTGGTCAAGCGCAGCATCGGCGGCAACCTTATCTTCCGGATACAACAAACTAGATTTCGCGGTTGGATAGATGATTTCCCAGCTGATGCGCTTACCGCAATTCAAGGGATTTGGGCAGAGTGTGGATCACCGGTCCAGCAGCGGATCCGAGATTTCAGTGACCAGTTGCCCCGCTCAGTTGTGTCCGGGCCCGGCACACGCATGAACGTCATTTCCGTACTGCTGATGGGACTGGACGTTGAGCAGTATCCGCCGTTTCGGGTAGGTGCATTCAATCAAGCCTACGCACTGACCGGGTACGGGCGACCAGAGTCGGGCGCGGACGAGGCAACGTTGTACGAGTACGCACTTGGCTTTCTTGACCGATTTACCGAGGAAGCAGCGGAGCGTGGTCTGACGATTTGCAACCGCCTCGATGCTCAGGGCATAGTTTGGGGAGTGCTTTCATACTACGACGAGTTGGCTGACCATGATGAAGCGGACGGTGAGGGCAAACACGAAATTGACCTCCTCACCCTCGCCAACGAACTGTATCTTCCCGTTGACTTTCTCGAGGAAATCAACACACTGCTGGAAGACAAAAAGCAGGTCATCTTCCAAGGGCCGCCGGGTACGGGCAAAACCTACGTTGGCCGCAAACTTGCCGAGCACATCGCTGGCTCTAAAGACCGGGTTACTCTAGTGCAATTTCACCCGTCCTACGATTACGTGGACTTTGTGCAGGGCTACCGTCCCGCTTTGATGGATAACGGGCAACCCGGTTTCAGGTTGCAGGACGGACCGCTGCTGCGGGCAGCCAAATCCGCCGAAGACAACCCTGACACCAAGCACTTCCTCATCATCGACGAAATCAACCGGGGCAATCTCGCCAAAGTTTTCGGCGAGCTGTACTTCCTGCTGGAGTACCGGAATGAGGACATACGACTCCAGTACTCCGATGAGCCGTTCCGCCTGCCTGAAAACCTCTACATCATCGGAACGATGAACACCGCCGACCGCTCCATCGCCCTGGTGGACCTGGCCTTGCGCCGCCGGTTCTATTTCGTGGAATTCCACCCGGATAAAGACCCGATCATGGGTTTGCTCCGCCGGTATCTCGATGACAAATCTCCCGACATGACATGGGTTGCCGACGTGGTTGACGAGGCAAACAAACTGCTGAGCAACGAACCCCACGCTGCCATCGGCCCCAGCCACTTTATGAAGCCCGGGCTTGACGAGGCTGCCGTCCGCCGCATCTGGAAGTACGGCGTACTACCGTACATCGAGGAACGCCTCTTCGGACAGGGCGATGACCGGCTTGCGGAGTTTGACCTCAATAGTCTGCGGGGCAACGACCCCTCACCCCAACCTTCCCCCGCAGGGGTAGAGGAAGATTTTAACGTCGCAACCGATGAGCGAGATAAACCTGCAAGAGTACCAACGTAGCGGCCCGCATTTGCTTTCCGCAGGAGTGCGTGACGCGCTACGTCGCACAGCGTCGGTCGTAGTTGAACCCGCCGAAGGGTTGGATAGCGAATACATTCTGACGCCGCAATCCACCGTCGGCGCCGTTGAAATCGGCGATCTGTCGGTGCTCATCGAGCCAAAGATCGGCATTCCGCAAGTGCTGTCGCTGGCCTGCTACGCCATTGGGAAGGTCAAATTCCAGCCCGAAGATTTTGACTACCGCGCTGAGTACGCGCTGCCCGATGCGCTGGCGATAGCCCTGACCTCCCACGCCCGCCGGGCTTTCGCCCGCGGCCTGCTGCACGGCTACCGGACGGAGGAGGAGGCGCTGTACACCGTGCGGGGCCGCATCCGATTTGACGAGCAACTGCGCCGCCGATTTGGCGTACCGCTGCCGGTAGAGGTCCGGTACGACGAGTTCACCGATGACGTGCTCGCCAACCGACTGGTGAAGGCGGCGGCCTACCGGCTCAGCCAAGCCCGCCTGCGCTCCGTCCCGGCCCGTCGCAACCTGGGCTGGTTGGCGGCGATGCTGGAGGAAGTATCGCTGGTGGACTTCCCGCCGAAGGATGTCCCGTCAGTACGATACGACCGGCTGAACGAACACTACCGAGGCGTCGTGGAGTTGTCGCGGCTCATTCTGCGGCACGGAGAATTTGAGACGGGCCGGGGAGCGGTTCGAGCCTCCGGCTTCCTGATGGACATGAACGCGGTCTTTCAGGAGTTCGTAACGGAGGCGCTGCGTGATGAGCTCAGGGTCTCACCGAGCGTATTCGGCGAAAAGGCTATCGAAAGCCTCGACTATGGAGGCCGCATCCACCTTCGGCCCGACCTGACTTGGTGGGATGGCTCAACCTGCGTGTTCGTTGGCGACGCCAAATACAAGAAAATCACCCACGCCAGCGTGCCCAACGCCGACTTGTACCAGTTGCTCGCGTATGCCACGGCTCTCGACCTGCCCGGCGGCCTGCTGATCTACGCGCAGGACGAGGCGGAACCACGGGAATATCACGTGCGGAACGGCGGTAAACGGCTGGAAGTCGCCGCCCTGGATCTGTCCGGCACGCTGGACGACGCGCTGATTCGAATCAAAGGGTTGGCCCGGAAAGTCGTCGCGCTGCATGACGAGAGCCGGTCCAACCGACGCTGTCAGTAAGCCGAAGTGCCTCCTGCAACACATCGGCGACGTCTTCCGAACTTGGAGGACGGAGAGATCCTCGAGCGGCTGCTAGCGCTGAACCTGGAGCGGGCGGCGTAGTGGACCGATGCGAATGCTAGAATGGTGATCGCAGCGATGCCAGTCGAGGACGAGCGCAATCGGAGGAGCACAATGTCGGAACGGAAGGTTAAGGTCAAAGGGCCGCCGCCGGAGGGATTTGTTGAGCAAATCATCGCGGAGTACGGCAGCCTGAAGGCTTTTGAGGAAGCGGAAGCCAAGTGGCACGAGCTGGTCTCCCGTTTCTTTGGACAGGGCGAGGCGCTGCGGAAACTGTACCCCGATAAGTTCGCCGCCATGGCGCCGGGCGACGTGCTGATCATCGCCGATACCCTGGAGGAGCTGTTGCAGCGCATTGATGAACAAGGCATCCCCCGCAAGGAGGTCGTCACAACCTTCCTGGACGTGGAATGGGGGCCGATGGTCGTATGATTATCGGTTCACTGGACTCTGCGGCGCGACCTTATGTTCGCTGTCGCCTCGCGTTGCCGCGTTTCGGAATAGTCGCCAGGATAACGCTTCTGGTGGACACCGGGGCCGATGCTACGTATTTGCATCCGCACGACAGCATGAGAGCAGGTATGCCCTTTGACTTGCTGCATGACAGCGTGGCATCGCTCGGAATTGGCGGCCGGTCAACCTACTTTCGGGAACCGGCCGTCCTGTCGTTCCGGGACTACACGGCACGACAACGCTATGGTTACCGGATAAGGATAAACATTGCCAAACCCGGGGATGCGGGGGGCCAGCTGCCGTCGCTGCTGGGCCGAGATGTCATCCGCCGCTGGCGTATGGACTACGACCCCACCGACAACAGGCTGGAGTTCACGGTTCGGGAAGCAGACTTCACGCTGGATAACGGATGACTGCACTCGGCTCCGGCGCCAAAGATCATGTCCGATTGCGCCGATGGAATCCCGTCCGTCGCAGCGCCTCCTGCAACACATCGGCAACGTCCTCCGGACCGGCAACCAGCAGGTGCGGCCGGGGCACGGGTTGGTCGGCCACCGCCATCCGCGAGTACACGTCCCAGGTGGCATCGCTCTGCGAGGCTTCGCCAACGCCCTCGGCCCGATCCGCCAGCCGACGGTGCACCAGTTCCGCCGGCGCGGTGAACCGGATTATCAGCGGTTCAACGCCAACCTCATCCGCGGACTCATACAGAGGCCGCCGCACGTTCTCGTTGAGGTTGGTGGCGTCGAACACCACCGAGTACCCATCCCGCAGGTAGCCCCGGGTCAGCACGTGCATCGCGGAAAACACCCGCCGGTGCTCCCGGCGGCTGTAGCTGGGCGTATCGACAAGCAGCTTTCGGGTCCGGTCGCTGTTGAGCCACACGAACGGGGCGCGGCGCGCCAGTTCCCTGGCGAAGTAGGACTTTCCGGTGCCGGGCAATCCGCAGAGGATCACCAGGCGCGGCGACGCGCCGGCAGCGTCGGGCAGCTCCTCAGCGTAGGCCGAGCGCAGGCGCTGTAGATCAGCGGGGCGTAGTCCGCCCGCGGTCCAAGGCTTTGATTGAGACCGGGGCGTCGAGTTTGACACCAGACCTCGCGGCTTCGCTTGCTCGCCGAGCCCGGTCGGACCTTACACCAATAGCGCCCGGAGCACGGCTCGGACCACTACGAGGACGATCATGACCACCAGCGGGCTGAAATCGATCATCCCGGTCTGTGGTAACACCCTTCGGATCGGCCCCAGCACCGGCTCGGTCAACGAAAACACGACGTCGTACAAACGGACCAGCACGTCCGGCGTACCGCTTCCTTGCGTCGACATGTACTGCACTACCACACCCAAGATGATGCGAGCGAGCAGCAGCAAGTAGCATAGCGTGATGATGAGGTCAATGATCTGGAACATGAGGATCGCCGTGTTGCGAAATCAGACTAACCCTGGCCCAGGCGCACGGATTTCAGATAAGCGGCGTTCACCGCATCAACCAGAGCCGCCGGCACGCCGGCACGCTCCAGGGCTTGCAGTCCCTCCGCCGTGGTGCCGCCCGGCGACGTCACCATGTCCTTGAGCTCGCCGGGATGCCGGCCCGTCTCGGACACCAACTGCACGCTGCCCTTGATCGTCTGCAATGCCAGCCGGCGCGACACGTCGCGGGGCAGCCCCACGTACACGCCGGCGTCGATGAGGGCCTCGACGATCAGGAACACGTAGGCCGGGCCGCTGGCGCTGAGCGCGGTCGCCATGTCGAGGTATTTCTCGTCATCGACGTAAATCGCATCGCCGATAGTGGAAAGCATGGCGTCGGTGGCCTGTCGGTGCGCCTCGCTCACCGACGGCGCGCAGGTCCACATGGTCATGCCTTCGCCGATCTGCGCCGGCGTGTTGGGCATGACGCGGATGATCCCGTCGTGCTTCATTCCGGTCGCCAGCGAAGTCATGGTCGCCCCGGCCACGATGGACATCAGCGACTTGCCGCCGCCGAACGAACCGCCGATGTCAGCGTACACTTTCGGCAGGTCCTGCGGTTTCACCGCCAGCGTAACCAGTTCCGACGCGTCGACCACGGCGCCGTTTTCGCCCGACACGGTAACGCCGTACCTCTCCGCCAGGTAATCCCGTCGCGCCGGAACGGGTTCGCCAACCATCACGTCGCCGGCGTCAGCAACGCCAGCGTTGAGCATCCCGCCCAGGATGGCCTCGGCCATCGTTCCGCCGCCGATAAACCCGATGTTCATCACCCTAGTCCTCACCCCGGCCATGCTTCAGGGAAAATCCCATGTCGGAAGTATCGCCGATCTCCAAGCTGTCGTTGCCGGTAAGGCGTCGCAACCGTCGCAACTGAACGTTGCTGGTGATGCTGAACGGACGCGGCGGCATTGTCGTCAGGTCGATCAACGCCTCCGTTACCCGCTCAACCCCGTCAATCATCTCGGACAACTCTTCCGGGCTGCGGAAATTTTCGTAAAAATTCTCGTGGCCCACGCGGTACGCTTCCGAAAGGGCCTGCACCTGGTCACTGTCAAAACCGTACTCCAACACGAGCTGGCTAAGTACCGCGTGCACGTCCTGATGGGACTTATGCCGCCAGCCGCGTTGTTCGGCGATGGCTTTCATCGGCTGCACCACGGCGCCCCATGCTTTTTCACCCGCCTGCAAGCGGCTGCCCGTCTTCAGTTCTTCGCGGGCCTGGATGATCATACGCAAACTGATCCGGAGACGGTCTTCGGTACTTTGAATGCCGTGCGCCGGCAGATCCGGTGCGGTGGTACTCATGGCGTTAACCCTCGCCCCAGCCGTCCGTCAGCCCGTCGCCCCGGGCGAAGGCCACCGCCATCCGGATCGATTCCACCATCGAAGTGTGGTCCGCCAAGTTCTTCCCGGCGATGTCGAACGCCGTCCCGTGGTCCACCGAGGTGCGGATGAACGGCAGACCCAGGTTGGCGGTGATGCTTTCTTCAAAGCCGTACACCTTGACCGGGATGTGTCCCTGGTCGTGGTACATGCACAGCGTCACGTCGTACCGGTCCTGGATCGCCTGGTGGAAGATGATGTCGGCGGGCACCGGCCCGATGGCATTGATCCCTTCACCCTGCGCCTGCTCCACCGCCGGCGCGATCTCTTCCGCCTCCTCGTTGCCCAGCAACCCGCCGTCGCTGCCGTGGGGGTTCAACGCGGCCACGCCGATCCGGGGATTCGCAAATCCCCACTTGCGGAAGTTGTCGTCGGTCAGCCGCAGGTAATCGAGGATCCGGTCCTTCTTCACGTAGTCGCAGGCTACGCGCAGTGAGCGATGCGTCGTCAGGTGCACCACCCGCAGGTTTTTGGCCATCAGCATCGTGGCGACCGTTTTCGCGCCCGACAGTTCCTGCAGCAGTTCCATGTGGCCGATGGCTTCGTATCCGGCCAGCGCGGCGGCTTCTTTGTTCAACGGAGCCGTGGCCAGGCCGTCGACCACGCCGGCCATTGCCAGCTGTCCGGCCTTGCTGACCCATTCCATGGCCGCCTTGCCGCAGGGAATGCTGATCTGGCCGACGGTGATGTCCTCCGGGTTCAGGTTCCCGATGTCCACCACGTCCACCACCGAGGGATCATCCCCGGCGGCCGTGGGATCATCGGTCCGGTTGATGCCCATACCAAGCCCCGTGAGCCGCGCCGCCTCTTCCATGGCGTGGACGTTGCCCACCACCACGGGGCGGCACGCGGCGTAGACCCGCGGGTCGGCCAGCGCCTTGACCACCACTTCCGGCCCGATGCCGCAGGGGTCGCCCATGGTGATCGCTATGGCCGGTCGCATCGTTTCGTTTTCCGTCCCAGATACCATCTCACGCCTCATCCGTCAGTGCGGTCTCGAGTCGGCCGATTGGCGGCAAATTATAGCACGCACGCTGCGCTGCCGATCTCCTCTGCGCCGAAAAGACCCGGTTGCGCCAATTACGCAATCCCCTTAAACTTTCGACACCAACCAGCCTCTAGCTTATCGCTGTCGAGAGACGCTATGGCCGCACCAGAAAATTTCGAGCAAGACCGCGCCAAACTGATTGAGGCCGTAATCTACCTGTGCGAGTTGTCTAGCGACGATTCCGAGTTTGGCCTGCCCAAGTTGACCAAGATGCTCTACTACGCCGACTGCGAGTCATACATTCAGCACGGCGCGCCCGTCACCGGCACCACCTACCTCCATTTTCCCCATGGCCCCTACCCGGAGAACTGGCACCAGGTAAGGGAGCAGATGGAGCAGCACGGCGACATAGAGGTTTTGCGTGATACTACCGTTGCCGGATACCAGAACTATTGGCTGCTGCCGCTCCGCCCGCCAAATCTGGAACTGCTCAGCCCCGAGGACCGTGAGTCGCTGGAGGCACAAGTGAAGCGTTTTGCCGGATTCAACGCCGCCGGCATCGAACAATACTCCCGTCAGGACATCGGCTGGCGAGGCACCGAAGACGGGCAGGCAATACCGTACGACTTGGCTGGCGTCTTCGCTCCGATGCCGAGCGCGAGCGAACTGCGAAGAGCTCGAATCGCTAACTGACTTTTCCTACACTTAGCAACCAAACCGTAGTATCGTCTTCTATGACTTCGTAACGGACTTCTATCCTGCCGATGGGATCAGCAACAGAGCGGGGAAATCTGACGCGCCTGACGTTCTCAGGCTCTTCGGGAACAGGCGCCCCAATCCTTGGGGATTCCGACAATATCCTCTTTATGCTTTCAAGCGTAGCAGGATCAGCCAACTGATTAATCCAACCTTCAATGACACCGCTACGCCAATCCGACTGAAACGCCTCCCGCTCTCTTATGGAATACTGCCCTCGGTGATGTGGGACCACTATATTTCACCTCAACGGTACATCCTTTCGCTGTCGTCGGAAAACCAATAATCCAGGGCGAATGATCATCCGCCCCGGCCTTCACGCCCCGCCTACTCGCACTTATTCCACCCGCACGAATAGCAGGTGAGGCAACCCTCCTGGCTGACCACGCCCCCGTTGCACTCCGGGCACCGCTGGGAGAAGCCGGTCGGATACACCGGCGCCGGCGTGTAGCCGTTGGCGCCGTTCTCGGCGGGACTGCCGGCCAGGCTCAACTGCACCCCGGCCGGCTTGCTGTCCAGGGCATTGCTGCCGCTGGCGATGTTGTCCAGCACCAGCGCGACCGCGTCCGGGCCGGATCCCACCAGCACACCGTCGTCCCATGCCGGGCAGCAGGTTATCCCGCGCAGTTGCCGGGTGACCTCGCTGGGTTCAATGCCAGCCCGCAGCGCCAGCGAAACCAGTCGTGAGACCGCCTCCAGCAGCGCGGCGTCGCATCCGCCGGCCTTGCCCATGGTCCCGAATACCTCGAAGGGCAACCCGTTGGAATCCATGTTCACGGTCACATACATATTGCCGTGTCCGGTTCGCACCCGTTCCGTGATGCCGTGGATTTGCCGCGGCCGGCGCCGGGGTACTCGGTGGCCGAGCCCGATGATCTTCACCGCATCGGGGTCGTCGGCGTCGACCGGATCATCGGCTTCCGATTCCTGCGCGCCACCAGTGCTCAATACCTGCTCCGACTTGCTGCCGTCTCGATAAACCGTAATCCCCTTGCACCCCAGGGTGTAGGCGGAACGGTAGGCTTCCGCCACGTCTTCAACAGTGGCGTCGTGGGAGAAGTTGATGGTCTTGGACACCGCGTTGTCCGTGTAATCCTGGAACGCCGCCTGCATCCGCACGTGCCACCGGGGGTCGATGTCGTGGGACACCCGGAACACGTTCTTGACCCATTCCGGCACGTCCAGGTCCTCCAGGGAGCCGACGCTGGCCAGATGCTCCATCAGTTCCGGGGTGTAAAACCCTTCGTGACGAGCGACCGCTTCCAGGAAGGCGTTGCCCTCCACCAGGCGGGTGTTGTCCATCACGTTCCGCACGTAGGACAGGGCGAACAGCGGCTCGATCCCGCTGGACGCCCCGGCGATGATGCTGATCGTTCCCGTGGGCGCGATGGTCACCGGCGCCGAGTTGCGCATGGGCGAGGAATCCTGGCCCTGGTTGTACGTGCTGTTTTCCCATTCCGGGAAGGGGCCCCGGGATTCGGCAAGTTCGCACGACGCCCGGTAGGTCTCTTCCTGGATGAACTTCATCACCTCCCGGGCCAGCTCCAGGGCTTCCACGCTGTCATAGCGTACCCCCATCTGGATCAGCAGGTCCGACCATCCCATGACGCCCAGGCCGATGCGGCGGGTCCTGCGGCTCATGTCCGCAATTTCCTGGATCGGATAGTCGTTCATGTCGATCACGCTGTCCAGCATGTGCACCGCCGTCGTGATCACTTCACTCATCCGCTCCCAATCAACCTCAACGTCGTCGGCAGTGTAGCGGACCATGCGGGTCAGGTTCAGCGAACCCAGGTTGCACGATTCGTAAGGCAGCAGCGGCTGCTCTCCGCAAGGATTGGTCGACTCGATATCCCCCAGCTGCGGGTTGGGGTTGTCGCGGTTGATCCGGTCCAGGAACACGATGCCCGGATCGCCGGTGCGCCACGCCAACTCCGTCATCTGCTGAAAGACTTCCCCGGCGTTGAGCCGCCCCGCCACTTGCCCGGTGCGCGGATTCACAAGGTCGTATTCCTCGCCCTTTTCCGCCTTGGCCATGAAGTCTTCCGTCACCGCCACCGAGATGTTGAAGTTGCTCAGGTGAGTCCCGTCCTCTTTGGACCTGATGAACCGGAGCACGTCGGGATGCGTCACGTGCAGGATGCCCATGTTGGCGCCCCGGCGGGTGCCGCCCTGCTTCACCACGTCGGTCGCCGCATCGAAGGCGTTGATGAAGCTCACCGGACCCGATGCCACTCCCCCGGTGGAACCGACGACGTCGCCCTCCGGGCGCAGCCGCGAAAAGGCAAACCCGGTGCCACCGCCGCTCTTGTGGATCAGCGCGGTTTCCTTCACCTTGGTGAAGATGGAATCCAGGGAGTCCTCGACCGGCAGCACAAAGCACGCCGACAACTGCTGCAACTCACGCCCCGCGTTCATCAGCGTCGGCGAGTTGGGCAGAAATTCCAGACACCGCATCACCCGGTAGAACCGCTCTTCCACCGCGGCGCGTTCCTTTTCCGTTGCGCCGTATTCCAGCTCCGACCGGGACAGGTTGTGCGCTACCCGGCGAAACATTCCTTCCGGGTCTTCCAGCACGTTGCCTTCCCGGTCTTTGGAAAGATACCGACGCTGCAGCACCACCCTCGCGTTATCCGTCAGGGTTCCGTTGCGATCGTTGTATTCGCCGGCTATGCCGGCTTCGACCATTGCGTCACGTATGCGTCGCCTCACCGAATCGACCCTGCCCACCGGTTCAATTCTCGTAGCCGTTGCCACAGCAAGTACCTCCCTCAAATTCAACTATATGGAACAAACTTACGAATGACAGATTAAGAACGGCGATGCGCATCGGGTTGCCATGCGCCGCTGTAGTCTAAACCATCAACCCTCTCGGATGCCGGGGTCTATCGAAATGATGCGGCGGGGCGCCGGCGCGCCAACGCCCCGCCTGAACGATCAGATTGCCCCGACCTCGCTTTTCCTGCTCACACCCTTCAGCCGTGCGGACAGGTCCAGATCGAACCGCAATCCCTTGTAGAAGTACAGCACCGGCGTTTCCCGCTCCGGCCGCAGGTCTAATCCGACCAGCGCCGCCGTTGCGTCCTGCACGCGATGCCACACTCCTTCCTCGCCCGGGGTTCCCCTGGTGACCAGGCGCACCACCCCGGAAGTCATGCTTATGCCCAACCGGGTCAGCGTGTCCGCTATCAGGTCTGCGAAATCCCGCAGGGATCCGTAGGCGTACTGGTGCCCCGCGGTCAGACGCAGCGCCAGACCGGTGGGCGTGTTCCGGCAGTTGGTCACCGGAAACGCGGCTCGCAGCCGTTGGGCAATCTCGGCCTCGGCCCCTTCCGGGCACGGGCCGCAATGGATATCTACGTTGTAATGCACCGAATGTTGCATTTCTTCAGGCTCCCGAGCTACAGGCTCATGCTGGAGTTGATTCGTCAGCATCCGACGCGGCGGAGCAACGCCCGCCGCCGTCGGCCGTCCGAAACGGTGGACGCTTTTACGCGATGAGGTCATCATCCTCCCGCTGCGCCGGCAATGCCGCCCAGCAACTCACCAGGCACGCCCGGGCCTCTCGGTCCAGATCATCCTGAAGCTCGGCAAAGGGGTTAGGAATCCACGAGTCGCCATTGTCCGTGTCGGCGGTTTCCCAGTCCGACGGGACCCACATCTTCCGCAGCATCTCCTCCATGTCGTGGACCCGGTTGTTGTGGGTCAACAGCCTTGTGAAGGCGGAGTATTGCACGGTGCTGCTCATGATGGTGTTGAACACCTCCCTTGGGTTTGGTATGGCGAGCAGGTGGCACAATTGCCCTTTCGGTTTGACCGGGACGCCCGGCGATGGTGGCGATGCCGGAGCGCCCTTGAGTCCTTTGGTTGATACGCCTTGATGCGATCCACAGATCACGTCCTCATCAATGCCAGGCCTGAGCCGTGGTGCGCCTATTGCCCGTCGCGCCGAGTGGTGCGGCGAGCCCGGGGTCTCCGGGAGGTAACCGCGGCCAGGCTCAGCAGCGGTTCCGGGCGCCCCTGTCGTAGAGAGCGGGCTTGTTCTTCGAAGTCGTCCGCTCCCTGGAAATCGTAATACACCGACGCGTACCGCATGTACGCGACCTCGTCCAGCCCGCGCAGTCGCTCCAGGACCATCAGTCCCAGGTCGCGGGACTTGACCACGCCGCTGCCCAGGCGCTGGAGTTCCGTTTCAATGTCGTCGGCCAGGCGGTCAATATCCCGCCGGGGGATCGGCCTCCGGGTACACGCCATGTCGATCCCCGACACCATCTTGACCCGGCTGAATTCCTGGCGTCGCCCATCGCGCTTTTCCACTTGCAGCGCCGGCAATCTGACCTGTTCGTGGGTGGTGAACCGACGCCCGCAGGACAGGCATTCCCGCCGCCTCCGGATACCGTGGTCGGTATCCCGCGAGTCGGTGACCTTGCTTTGCACCGTTTCACAGTAAGGACATTTCATGGGATCGGATGCCTTTTGGTCATTTTTTCAGACAGTTTTTGAAATCGGCATATATTGTGCTTTTGAACCTGAAAACTACAATCTGTAGTAGTCAGGATTATACCGACCCCGATTCCGGTTCGCACGGTGCCAGCCGTCATAATTTCCGCCGGATTTCCCGCGATTTTCGACGTGCCAAACGTGAAGGCACAAAAATTGGCCCCCTCTCCCCAGGGAAGAGGGGGCCGTTGGCGCGACCGAGGATCGGACTAGCGGTAGAATCCCCGGCGATTCTGACGGTTCTGCAAGAATGTCGGGAGTTCGTAATCTCTTCTTTCCGGGACTTCCATCTCGTTCAGCAACTTGGCGATGTCGTCTTCCGGGGCCTCTATCGTAGCGGGGAAATCCGCTGCCACCATCGTCATTTTCACCTCATCGTCCAGCCGGGCATCCCGGTTGGTTCCGAAGATGATGTTGGCGTTGGGGTCGGCCAGATCTTCCACCACCGTAGCAGCCTCCTGAACCTCCAGGAGGGACAGGCTGCTGCCGCCGGTCAGGACGAACAGGATCCGCCTCGACCCTTCCAGCGAGATGTCCAGCAGCGGGCTCGAGATGCACTGCCGGGCTGCTTCCCTGGCCCGTCCTTCGCCCTGTCCACGTCCAATAGACAGCCAGGCCTGTCCGGCGCCTGCGAGGATCGTCTTCACGTCAGCGAAGTCCACGTTGATCTCTCCGGGCACGGTCACCACCTCAGCGATGGCGCTGATCCCCTGGTGCAACACGGAGTCGGCCAGCTTCAGCGCGTCTTCCCACGAGTACGAATCGGCCTGATCCTCGTTGATCGCCAGCAACCGGTCGTTGGGAATGACGATCATGGTGTCAACATGGTTTTGCAGTCGTTCCAGACCCTCCTCAGCATTCTTGCGCCGCATCTGGGCCTCGAAACCGAACGGCCGGCTCACCACCGCAACGGTCAGCGCCCCCGTTTCCTTGGCGATCTGCGCCACCACCGGGGCAGCCCCGGTGCCGGTGCCGCCGCCCATGCCCACCGCCAGGAACACCATGTCCGCGCCGCTCACCGCCTGCTGGATTTCAGTCCGGGACTCTTCAGCCGCCTGGCGACCCAGTTCGGGTTGGGCGCCGGCGCCCAGTCCGCGCGTCAGGTTGCGTCCCATGGCAATGCGGTAGTGAACGTCGCACCGGGCAAGATGCTGGGCGTCGGTGTTCAACGCGTAGTATTCGACCACCGGCAGTTTTTCTTTATACATGCGGCTCACCGCGTTGGAGCCGCCGCCGCCCACGCCAAGCACTTTTATCAGCGGTACCCCCCGTCCGATCTCGGGTATCAGGCCGTCGGTTTCATCAAAGCCTTCGGCCGGCTCCCATGACGCAGAGTTATCGGGAAATATCATCGTCCTTTCGCCTCCTGTTATTGTTGCTGTTTTTGGGTCTTCGCGGGTTGTCAAACCGTGCCGGCTTGCCCGTCTTGCGGCGCGCGTCCGGCGATAATTGGCCTATTCGTCCTCCGGTTCCGCTTCAGCCGCGGCTCGTCGCGAGCCGGAGCGAGCAAACGGACGCCGGAAAAGGGCCGCCGGCGACCAGTTCCTCTCTCCGGAACCCCGGGGGCGTTCCTGATCCGGCCGGTTCCGGTGCTTGACCGCCCACTGCAGCGCTCCCAATACGGCGGAGAATTCCGGCTGTCGCAGCGATTCCGGCAATCCCGCGTACCAGAGCGGCATCCCCACGCGCACCCCGGTCCGCAAGCCGCGGGTGGCCATTTCCGCCAGTCCGGGCATACGGGACACGCCGCCCGTCAACACTACCCCTCCCGGCGGCATCGAGCCCATTTCCGCCTTGTAGAGTTCCTCGCTGATCAGCTTGAGTATCTGGAGCGAACGCAGATACAGCGGCTCGCACAGTTCACGCCGCAGCACCATCCGCCTCGGCTGCACCTGGGTTTCCGGGATCAGCACCTCTTCGTTCGGCGCAATTGCGTTGGGGAGCGCGTGACCAAACTGTACCTTCAGGTCCTCCGCCATCTGGTACGGAATGCGCATCGCCACCGCCAGGTCGCGGGTCAGCTGGTTGCCTCCTACCGGCACCACCGAAGAGAAGATCGGCGTCCCTTCGCGGTAAACCGTCGTCTTGATCGTCCCGGCTCCGATGTCAACAGCCGCCACTCCCATCTCGCGCTCATCCGCGGTCAGCACCCCCTCGGCTGAGGCCAGCGGGTGCGCTATCAAGCCCGCGACCCGGGCCTTGCACGACTGCAACGCCCGCACCGTGTTGCCCAGCGGCACCGACATACCGCGCACGATGTGGGCCTCCAATTGCAACTCGTTGGTGTCCAGTCCGGTTGGATTGCGCACGCCGGTCATTCCGTCCAGCCGGTATCGCATGGGGATCATGTGCAGGGTTTGCGTGCTCCGAGTGTCCAGTTGTTGTTCCAGGTTCCCGGAGGCGCTGCTGATCAGCGCACGCAGCCGCTGCTCGGTGATCGTCACCACCTCCTCACCGCTTCCCAACATCTCCGTCGAGTTGACGCTGACCAGATGGTCGCCGTTGACCACCACGTAATACCGGTCCACAGGATTGCGGCCCACGAAACGCAGGCACTCTTCCATGCTCTCCTGCAGGCTGTTCTTGACCTCCCCAAAATCGTCAATGACGCCCTGCTGGACGCCGTGAGACGAAGCCACCCCGGTACCCAGCGGCTTCAGTTCCCCTTCAGTACCCAGCCGAGCAACGATGGAAACAATCTTGTTGGTGCCTATGTCAACGGCGGCGTACATCGATTCCTGTGGCATGGTAACGTTACCTCGGTCGAACGTGGTTATAAAAGGGAAACTATGATCGCTTGCGCGCGGCGGATCAGATGCGTTCCACTGCCCTGAGGCGCGCGCTCCTGCTACGCGGGTTGTTGTCCGTTTCCATTGCGGACGGACGAACCACCCGACGCCGCACGTACCGCACCGTCGGTTCGTGCTCACACGCGCATACGGGCAACTCCGGCGGACAGATACACTGCGCCGCTTCCCGGTCCATCCAGGCCTTGACCAGCCGGTCTTCCAGGCTGTGGTAGCTGATCACCACCAACCGACCGCCCGATCTAAGCATCCCGGGGACGGCGTCCAGGCCGGCCTGCAGGTGCATCAACTCCTCGTTGACCGCGATCCGCAGCGCCTGGAACGTTCTCGTGGCCGGATGCCGGCCTCCCCGACGCCCGCCGAGGGCTCTGGCGACCACCGAGGCCAGGCGACCCGTCGTGTTGATGGGCCGAGCCGCGACGATGGCCCGAGCGACCGCGCGGCTGCGGCGTTCTTCCCCGTAGCGGAAGATTATGTCGGCCAGCTCGCGCTCGTCGGTGTGGTTCAGCAAGTCGGCAGCCGTGGATCCGGCGGTGTCGTACCGCATGTCCAGGGGCTCGTCCTGCTGGAATGAAAACCCGTATCCCGCGGCGTCAACCTGGCGGGAGGAGAACCCCAGGTCCAGCAAAACGCCATCGACGCGGGCGATGCCGGCCTGCCGCGCCAGGGCGCTCATGTCGGCGTAATTGCCGTGCACGATCCGGGCGCGATCCCCGTAGCCGGTCAGCCGGCGGCGGGCCGCATCCACCGACCGCGGGTCGCGGTCTATTCCCAGGACAACCCCGCTGGGTCCCGATGCGTCCAGGATCGCCGCCGAATGCCCGCCCTCTCCAACCGTGCCGTCCAGGTAAATCTTGCCCGGACTCACCGACAGCCATTCCACGGTCTCCGCAACCAGCGCCGGAGTATGACGAACGGCCGCATCCCCGTCCGCGCGCGTTGAGAAGGTCAGCGTTGGCAATCCACCCAACACTGAACCAACCGACACGGCAATCGGAGCCGGTATGTGCATTGCCGCCAGTGTCATCGCTTGCTCACTATGGATCCAGTGCCCGCAGAGACGCGCGTGACCCACGCGTGGTATATGCGCCCCAACGTGGCTGGGAATTTAACAAATGGGTTTGTGCCGGTGCCTGTTTTCGGAAATGCGAAATTAATCCAATTTTTTCAAAAAGCACAAATTTTTCCGGGTATCACGCCGGGCAATCACATCATGGGCTTCATGCCCGTCACTCCAGGACTCCACATCCGTCACTCCGGCGAAAGCCGGAGTCCGTTAGTCACACAATGAACGAATTTGAAGCGCCTTAACGATTTCGATCCCTGGATTCCGGCGTGCGCAGGAATGACGGCGATGGTGCGGTTGCCCCGACTTTCCGCGCCTCAACCCGGATTGGCTTTGCCGCGCTGTGATACGATTCGATGCCGAAGGCACTTCGTCACGACCCGCCATGGATAACGCCCCATCATTCCTGTCCCACGTTCGGGGAGTAGAACTGCTCCCTGGCGAACACGTGGCCGCGTTCCTCGACGCGGAACAGGGCTTGACGCCCGAACCCACGCCCTCCGGCCGGCTCCTGGTGGCGACGAACCGCCGGATCATCGCGGTGACGGAGGAAGGGGCCACCCGGGTTGTGCAGATGTTCGCCGCCGACACCGTGACCGCGGTCAGCGTGCGCAACGACGCCCGGCGCGGCCTTTCCTGGAAACAGTGGGCAACCCTTTTGGCCGGCGGCGTTGTGGCTTATTTTCTGCTGGCCTATTGGTTGGTAGATCGCCTGCCCGACGTGGTCATACCGGTCATCAACCTGCACGCCATGGCGGCCGTGCTGATGATCCTCATCGTGCTGCTGGGCTGGATCATCTGGCGCAGCCTGACCGACTCCGGCGGCAGCATGATCCGCATCGACGGATACAACTGGAACGTTGAGACGCCTTGCGCCGCCGGCGCCGCTGACCTCATGGCCTTCGCCGGCATTGTCCTCCGGTGGCGGTCGCCATCCGTTCCAGGCCCGGAACAGTCAACGGTCCGCGAGGTCAGCGCGACGGAGACCTGAAGCGGTGATCCTGGGCTACGCCGGCACGCCAAAGGGCAGCGACGGATCCACGTCCAGCGCCAGGTCCGCGACCTCGCCCCGCTGCATCTGGTAGAACGCCCCCGCCGCGATCATCGCGCCGTTATCGGTGCACAGCACCGGCGCCGGTATGATCGCCGGCACCGGCGACTCCGCCAGCACTCTCTGCCTCAGGCGGGCGTTGGCCGTCACGCCCCCGCCCAGCACCAGCCCCCGGGCCTTGTAGCGGTCTGCCATTTCCAGCAGCTTAGCGGTCATCACGTCCACCAGCGACTCCTGAAACTGGTACGCCAGGTTTGCCACCAGCCGGCTAACATCCCCCTCCGGCTGCGGATACAAGCCCACGTCCTGCGCCCGGTGCAGCAGCGCCGTCTTCACGCCGCTGAAACTGAAATCGAACGTATCGCGCATCCATGCCCGCGGCAGCGGCGCCGCGGCCTGCGCGAAGGGCTCACCATCCTCGGAGAAGTCCGCCAGCGACTCCGCCGCTTTCTGGATCTCCGGCCCCCCGGGGAACCCCAGCCCCAGGACCCGCGCCGCTTTGTCGAAGGCCTCTCCGGCAGCGTCGTCTCGAGTCCGGCCCAACAGGCGATAGTCCCCGTGCCCTTCCATCAGGATCAGGTCCGTATGGCCCCCCGACGCCACCAGGCACGCCAGCGGGAAGCCCGGCTCCTCCGCCGGTGACGCATCTCCGGGAACCAGCCACGCCGCATAGACGTGACCCTCCAGGTGGTTAACCCCCACCAGTGGAACATCCAGCGTCAGCGCCAGCGATTTCGCGGTGTTGACCCCGCTGATCAGCGCGCCGGCCAAACCGGGCCCATGGGTGACGGCCACCACGTCGATGTCTTCCAGCGTCACGCCGGCATCGGCCAGCGCCCGGCGCAGGGTTGGTTCCATGTCCCGGATGTGCTGCCGCGACGCCAGTTCGGGCACAACCCCGCCGTGGGCGGCGTGCAGCGCCGCCTGGGACGCGATCGCGTTGGCGCGCAGACTCCTGCCGTCTTCCACGATTCCCACCGCGGTTTCGTCGCACGACGTCTCAATGCCCAGAATCAACATGGCTCGCCCGTTCCCACTTGCCCGTTTTCAAATGAATGCGCCGCTGCATTATATCAACCGGCAATCCGGCGACTGGTCGTCTTTGCGCGCCATTTCCGGCGATGCTATCCTGTATGTTGATAATCTAAATCAGGCGATACCCGCGCGCTGGGCGAATACTACTTCGGGATCGCCAGGAGGAATAGAAAACAGATGATGGACATCGCGCCCGACGGTTTATCGATTGGGGCCGTCTTGTTGCAGGTGGGGGAAACCTCCGGCGGATTATCCATGCCCTGGAGTTTGCAGCTATCACTGCTGGCGCTCAGTTTCCTGGGAGTAATGTTTTTCACCAGCGCTGAGGCGGCATTGGTCGCGGTCAACAAAATCCGCATCCAGTACCTGGCCGGACAAGGCAACGCTGCTGCAAGAGCGGTGAACCATGTCCTGTCGCAGCACGAAAAGTTCTTCGCCACCATCCTCCTGAGCCAGAACGCGTTCACCATCTTTGCCACGGCTCTGGGCACCGCCCTCGCCGCCGACCTCCTCAACGACTCCGGATCGGCGGCGCTGTTAACCACTCTGGTTTTGACGGTGACGATCTCCATCTTCGGCGAGATCACCCCGAAAACCCTCGCGGCAACCTACTCGGAGCGCTGGTCCCTGGCGGCGGCCCACCCCGTTCGCTGGATGATGCTGCTGAGCACCCCGTTCATCTACCTCTTTACTGTGGTTCCGCGCCTCATCTACAAGGCCCTGGGTACCTCATCCGACGGGTGGCAAACCACGTTCACCGAGGGTGAGCTGCGGATGATGATCGACCTGT
Source organism: Dehalococcoidia bacterium (assembly GCA_034420475.1). Classification (GTDB taxonomy): domain Bacteria; phylum Chloroflexota; class Dehalococcoidia; order Lucifugimonadales; family UBA3495; genus Bin87. The sequence continues at coordinate 128,938 of DAOULH010000010.1, read as the reverse complement.
CCAGTCAGCAGGGAGCGGTGGAATCGGACGAGGCCGAACGCTTGCACCGGGTGTTCAACTTTCGTGATCGCCGCCTCAGTGAGATCATGACGCCGCGCACAGAGATCGTCTGGATCGAAAAAGACACCACCCTGGAAGAATTCCTGGCCCTCTACGCCGAGCACAGCCACACCCGGTTCCCCGTTTACGAGGGGAGCCAGGAGACCGTCCTGGGCGTGCTCTCCAACAAGGAGGTGCTCATCGCCCAGGGTCGGGGCGAAATCGGACCACAGGAACCCGTTACCGAAACCATGCGCCCGGTCGATTTCATTCCCGAAACCGTCACCGTGTCCGACGCCTTCGATACCATGCAGGAAAAGCGTCTTTCCATGATGCTGGTGACCAACGAGTATGGCGGCATCGCGGGCCTGGTCACGATGAAGCAGCTCGTCGGCGTCATCGTCGGCACCGTCGTCGACGACGACCCGCCGGCCATGACCGCGGACAGCCACATCGCTCAGCTGCCCGACGGCGCTTACCTCCTCGGCGGCGGCATGACCATCATCGAGATCAACGATCGCCTCCATTCCGCGGGCATCGAGGTTCCCGAGGGTGACTACCAGACCATCGCTGGCCTGGTGCTGCACGAGCTGGGCGAAATTCCCAGGGAAAACGACACGGTCGGTGCCGGCAATCTGGAAGTCACCGTCACCGACATGGCGGGCGCCCGCGTGAACCAGGTGCGCCTGAGGGTGGTCGATCCCCCGTCCGAGGACCTTACCGAATGAAGCTGCACCTGGTTCGCCACGGCGAGACCGACATCAACGCATCGGGGCGCCTGCAGGGCACCACCAACTCCACCCTCACCCCCCGGGGGCGGGCCCAGGCCCGGGAACTGGCGGTGGCCAGTCTCACGTGGGATCCGGTGGCCGTGTACTCCAGTCCGCTGCAGCGGGCGCGCGGCGTCGCTGGCGCCATCGCCGATCTGTCCGGTCTGTCCGTCACCGATGAGCCCCGCATCATCGAGATGGACATGGGGGATCTGGAGGGCGTGACCGTCCAGGAAATGCGCGACGGCTGGCCGGATCTGTACCAGGGCTGGCGCCGCGACGCCAGCAGCGTCACCATGCCCGGCGGAGAATCCCTGGGCGACGTCCAGCGCCGCGCCATGGCGGCTGTAAATGAATTGGACGAGCGTTACGACGCCGACGACACCGTCATCGCTGTCACCCACAATTTCACCATTCGTTGCATCGTCGCCGCCGTCATCGACCTTCCCCTCGCCAACATCAACCACATGGACTTGTCCCTGGGCAGTCGCACCACCATCACCTCCGGACGGCGCGGACGCCGCCTGGCCGCCTACAACGCCGTGGATCACCTGACCCCCGCCAACCGTACCAGTTACTAGGACGGGCCACTCGTTGGGCCGAAACAAACGCCGAAACGACCGAGGATTCTGGCCCGCCATGCGGTTGTACACCACGGCGATAACCACCGCGCGCCGCGCCGGTCTGGGGCCGGGTGACGTCGTGGTGGCTGGTGTGTCCGGAGGCCCGGATTCTTGCGCCTTGATGAATGTCCTCGGACGGGCCAGCGGCGACACGCGTTTCGGCTTCACAGTTCAGCCGGCTCATCTGTTGCACGACTTCCGGGGGCAGGAAACCTACGACGACGCCGACTTCGTGCGCCGCAGGTGGCCTCACTGCGTTTTTGAAGAAGTGGACGTCGCCGCGTACCAGCGCGAATCCGGCGTCAGCTCCTTCGAGCAGGCGGCCCGCGACCTCCGCTACGACTTCCTGGCTCGGGTCGCTCGTCAGGTGGGCGCCCGGTTGGTCGCCGTGGGCCACACCGCCGACGACCTGGCCGAGACCGTGCTGCTCCACGTAGCGCGAGGCAGCGGCCTCCACGGCCTGCGCGGCATGAGCGAACTCGACCCGTGGCCGTACCCAACCTCGCCAAGCAGTGATGATGCGCCCGCTACGGATTTGCGGGTCTGGCGGCCGCTGATTGAGCTGACCAGGCGCCACACCATTTCGTACTGCCGGAACTATGGCATCGATTACCGGGATGACAGCACAAACTACATGCGAGATTTCGCCCGCAACCGCGTTCGCCTGGACATCATGCCGGCACTGAAAGAGCAGCTGAACCCCCGGATCGTGGACGCTTTGGGCCGGATTTCCCGCACCGCGGCGGCGCAGGTTGACTACATGGAACAGCAGGCCGATCTCCTCTGGCGGCAGCTCGCTCCCCAACCTGCGGCCGACGACGGGAGCCTGCGCTTCGGCCGGGCCAGCCTCGCGGAAACGCACCCGGCCCTCCGGCACATCATTCTGCGCCGCGCTTGGGTTACCGTAACGGGACATGAACACCGCCTCACCGAACGCCACCTGGCGGCCATGTCCCATGCCGCAACTGACCCCGGTTCGGGCAAGGTCATCGAACTGCCGCGCGGCTTCCGGTTTGTCGTGGACGCCCGGTGGGCCACCATGTCCGGCCCTGGACAAGTGGACGACTGCCCGTATCCCGATCCGGTGCGCGAGTTTCGGCTCACCCTCCCCTGGGGGCCCATCGCCGTCGCCGTCACCCGCCGCGACGGTTGGGAGGTATCGGCGGAGGCGGTGCGAGTGGGTCACGATACCCTCCTCGACACTGGAAACCCGCTGACCGCCTACCTCTCCTCCGCGGCATTGGCGGAAGGGGCCACCGTGCGAACCTGGCAGCCCGGAGACCGCATGCAGCCGTTGGGCATGTCCGGCACCCGCAAGCTGCAAGACATCTTCACCGACGCCCGGATCCCTCGTCGTTGGCGCGAGCGGATACCCCTGGTCGTCACCCCCCGGGGCATCGCGTGGATCGTCGGCAACCGCATCGCCGATTGGGCCGCCGTGCGCCCGGAAGCAGGGGCGGTTGCCGCCACTTTCATCCGGTTCGATCCTCAGCCCCCCGGCTCCGATTCCTCCTGATGCGCATAGGCAAGCTGGCATCGGCCTCGGGTTTGACGAGGAGACCGCGGCTGCTGGGGCGTGGGTCTGCGTTCGCAGTGCATGATCTCTCTGGATTTGATCCTGCGTTCCGGGTTTCGACGAAATTGCTATTGTGTAAAATAGAGATATGACTGAAACGGCCCTGGGGACCTGCAAAAGCCGACTGGATTCGCCTGAACACGGCCACCGGCTTTTTTCGGCAACTGACTAAAGGAGGGGTTTAGGTGCCGGTCCGCAACCTGACCAATTTCCTGGTGCACCTCTTCAGCGACGGGGACGAGCTGGAGGAGATGTACTTGTCCGCAGTGCACGACCACTGCCTGTACTGCCACGAACCGATCAGCGATTCCAAAGCCTACCTCGATTACCGGGTCTGCCCGTTCTGCCGTTTCCATTACACGCTGTCGGCCCGTGAACGCATCGAGCTGCTGGCGGATCGTCGCACCTTTCGCGAGCACAACCGCTACGTGCGCTCCGTCGCGCCGCTGGCGTTCTCCAACCGCACCTCCTACGCCGATCAGCTCACGCAGAGCCAGGACCGCACCGGCCTGACTGAGGCCGCGGTCACCGGAACCTGCAAAATCGACGGCCGAAACGTGATGCTCGTCGTGCTGGACTACGGTTTCATGGGCGGCAGCATGAGCAGCGTGGTCGGCGAAAAGGTCGCCCTGGCTTTTGAACACGCCGCCCGCCGTGACCTCCCCGTCGTTGCGTTGGTGACCGGCGGGGGCGCGCGTACCCAGGAGGGCGTCCTGTCGCTGATGCAGATGGCCAAGACGGTCACCGCCGCGAACAAGCTCCGGGAAGCGTCCATGCCGTTTATCGCCGTGCTGGCCAATCCTTCCACCGGCCAGGCCTACGGCAGCTTCTCAAACCTCGCCGACGTCATCATCGCGGAACCCGGATCGGTCGTGGGGCTTTCCCCCATCCGCGCCATGATTGAAGCCACCGAACGACAGGTCCCCCCGGACGTGCACACGGCCGAATACCACCTTCGCCGGGGCCTTCTGGACAACGTGGTCGACCGCGAGCAGCTGCAATCGCGGATCAGCCAATTGCTTACCCTGCTTGTCGAACCTGAACTGATTCGCCTGGGCCGCCGCGCCGTCTCCCGCCTGCCGGTCCCGGCCGCCGAGGACACCGAGACCTGGGAATCGGTGGAAGCCGCCACCCACGACGAGCGGCCAGATGCCCTTTATTACATGCGCCACATCCTCGACGATTTCTTCGAGATCTGCGGCGACCGGGTGAGCAGCGACGACCGCACCGTGGTGGGCGGCGTCGGCCTGCTCCGCGGGCATCCCGTCGCCGTCATCGGACAGCAGCGAATCCACTCCCACGATACCGACCGCAGCCGGTACCACGTCCACCCGGACGGGCTGCGCAAAGCGCAACGCATCATCGGCCTCGCTACCAGGTTCAACCTGCCCCTGGTCACCCTCATCGATTCCCAGGGCGCTGATCCCCGGCTCGAATCCGAAGAACACGGTGTGGGCAATGCCATAGCCCGCAGCCTGTCAATGATGCTGGAAGCGGAAACCCCGGTCGTGTCCGTAATCATTGGCGAGGCCGGCAACGAAGCGGCCCTGGCGTTGAGCCTTTCCGACCGCATCCTGATGCAGCAGTACGCAATCTACTCGCCGATCTCGCTGCACCACGCGGTCGGCGGGCCCCGGCGCGAGCGCTATCTCACTCGCGAGTCGGCTGAGGCGCTGATGCTCACGGCCCGCGATTGCCAGGAACTTGGCATCATAGATCAGGTCGTACCCGAACCCACTGGCGGCGCCCACCTTGACCCGCGCCAGGCGGTGGAAGGGCTGGAACATTCCATCTACAAATACCTGGCCGAAGCCAGCCGCGTTTCCACCAGCAAGCTGGTCAAGCAACGGTACCGGAAGTTCCGCCAGATGGGCGAACTGAACCCCTTCGCCCAGGAAGCCATCCAGCAGGAAGTCGAAGCGCTCCTCAGAATGCACGCCGTCGACGCGCCGACGCCGATGGAATTACTCGCGCCGGCGTTCGGTTCCCTGCCGGCGCTGGAAGAAGGGATCGACGAGCGTCAGGCTTCCTAGCCGTTATTGCCCGTTACGCCTCGCGCCCGTGGGCCTTGAGGCTCTGGCGCAACTCGTCAGCCACGGAGGCGTATTCGCCGCTGACCGTTTCGTCCACCAGGACCGTCGGCCGGCTGGTGTCCCGGTATGACGAGTTAAGGGACATGCTGCCCAGGAACGGCGCGTCGATGTCTTCGGCCAGCTGCCGGCCCGCGCCTTCACCAAAAATGTCGCCCGCGTAGTTCTCCACGATCCCAACCACGTTCAGGTTCAGCTTGCGGATCATGTTGATGCACCGCTTGGCGTCAATGATCGCCAGGTCCTGCGGTGTGCTCACCACCACGAACCCGTCCATGGGCAGCGTCTGCATCACGGTCAACGGCGAGTCCGAAGTGCCCGGCGGCAGGTCGACGATCAGGTAGTCCAACTCCCCCCAATCAGTCGCCTGGAGAAACTGGTTGATGGCGTTGTGAATCATCGGGCCGCGCCAGATGATCGCCTCGTCCTCGTTCTCCTGGAAGAACGCCATCGACACCACTTTGACTCCGTGACCTTCCGCCGGGCTGATCTGCCCGTCGCGGTAGTCCGGTTTGTCCGTGATGCCCATCACCCGGGTGACGTTGGGACAGTCGATGTCGACGTCCAGCAGCCCCACGCGCTCGCCCTGCTTGGCCAGGATCGTCGCCAGGTTGCAGGCCACCGTGGTCTTGCCCACGCCGCCCTTACCGCTGTACACGCCGATCTTCGTTCGGACCGAGGCCAGGCGATCCGTGATCTGGCGCTTTTGCTCCCATTGCCTCCGGATCTGTTCCAGGCGGGCGTTCTGCTGGGCGTTGGGCTGCTGTGGCGTTGCCATCGTAGGGCTGTTCTCCGTATCCGGGTGATCCTGGGCGTGCCAATCCGACTAGATGCCCAGCATGTTGCGGGCTTCCTCGCTGATCAGGTCGGGCGACCACGGCGGATCGAACGTCAACTCGATGTTGACCTCTTCAACCCCTTCCACGTCCTGCACCGCCCACTCGGCTTGCTGGGCGATGTGCGGGCCCATGCCGCAGCCGGGGAACGTCAGCGTCATCTGCACGAAAACATCGTTGGCGTCACTGACCTGCACGTCGTAGATCAGGCCCAAGTCCACCACGTTCACCGGAATTTCCGGGTCGTACACCGTGCGGAGCGCTTCGTAAACTTCATCGCGATTCACGGTTGCCGGCATGGCTATTCTCCTTCCAGGTAAGTATCTTCCCGCCATTATAGCCCAAATCGGTTCCAGATGCGTTCCGGGCCCGCCGGCTGACGCATCCCCCGGTGTATCATGCGCGACAACGCGTAACACCACCGCCGCCGTCGGCCCGGACGCGACGCCGGCCCGGGCACGACGCCAGCCCGTAGGGAGCGGAAATATGGTTGATTTGCTATTCACCAACGGCACGGTGATCGACGGCACCGGATCCCCCGGCTATCGCGCCAGCGTTGCCGTCACCGGCGACACGATCCAGGTCATCACCGGCGATACGTCGGCGGTGGACACCGGCCGCACCATCGACGCCAGCGGCTACGTGATTTGCCCCGGCTTCATCGACATGCACTCCCATTCCGACCTGAAGCTGCTCACCGACCCCGACCACCAGCCCAAGATCCGCCAGGGCGTGACCACCGAGGCCCTGGGCATGGACGGCCTGTCCTATGCGCCCACCACTCCGCGCGCTCTGGAGCAACTCCTTGTTTACCTGGCGGCGGTCAACGGCGCTCCCCCCGACGTCCGTTGGAGCAGCGTCGCGGACTTTCTCGCCCTCTTCGATGGCAACGTCACCTGCAATGTGTTCCACTTCGTGCCTCACGCTGCCATCCGCGTCGCCGCCATGGGCTGGTCTTCCCGCCTGCCCACCGATGCCGAACTGAACGCCATGCGCGACCTCACCCGCCAGGGAATGCGCGACGGCGCGTTCGGATTCACCACAGGACTCACCTACGCGCCCGGCGCTTACAGCGATACCAACGAACTCGCCGCCATCGCCGCCGTGGTTGCGGAAGAAGGCGGTTTCTACTGCACTCACTCCCGTTACACCCTGGGCGACCGGCTGCTCGATCCCTTCCGTGAAGCCTTGGAAGTGGGCCGGCGTTCCGGCGCGCCCGTCCACATCTCCCACTACCACAGTCCGGTTGCCGGCCTCGGCGCGCAGATGACCGCCCTGGTTGACGACGCCCACAACCGCGGCCAGGACGTCACCTACGATCAATACCCCTATCCGGCCGCCAGCACCATCCTCCACTCGCTCCTGCCTTACTGGGTCCACGCCGGCGGCCCTCAGGCGCTGATGACGCGGCTTGCCGACCCCAACGTGCGCGACCTGATGGTTCGAGCCGTCGAGCCCCAGTGGGGCGGCCAGACCCTCGACAACTACATTTTCGCCCACATCGCCTCGGACAAGAACAAGGAATGGGAAGGGCGATCCCTGGAAGATCTGGCCGCCTACCGGGGCGGGCGCATGGTAGACGCCGTCTGCGACCTGCTGCTGGAAGAGGACCTCCAGGTGGCCTTCGTCGCCCGCACCGGCAACCTGGAAAACATCCGGGAAATCGCCTCCCACCCGGCCCAGATGATCGGCACCGACGCCATCCTCACCGGCGGCCGTCCCAATCCGCGCACCTACGGGACCTACCCCTACGTCCTCGCCCAGTTTGTTCGCGGCGAGGGTTTGTTCTCTCTTGAAGAGGCCATCCGCAAAATGACCGGCGCCCCGGCCCGACGCCTGGGCCTTTCCGACCGCGGCGTCATCCGCAACGGCGCCAAGGCCGACCTCGTCCTGCTTGACCCGTCCGGTGTGGACACTCCCGCCACCTTCGACGACCCGCTGCAATTTCCCGTCGGCATCGACTACGTGGCCGTCAACGGGAGGCTAGTGATTGATAACGGCCAGCACACCGGGGTCCGGCCGGGCCGCGCGCTGCGCAGCCGGTAAGACTCAACGCGAGCAGATCCAATCATGTCAATGGGTTACGCCAACGCAGGCCGGGAAACCGGGCAAAATCGGTGTGGCGTTGGTGATCGCCGTCGTTGTACGCATACACCAGGAAATCGACGTCCGGCACAATCATTACAGCCTTTCCCGCTTAGCCAGAAACTCCGCCACGTCAAGATCGCCGCTGAGGTGATTGAGCTTCAGCGGGTCAACGCCGAGCGCATAGCCGGCATGATGGGGAACGGCTTGAAAGGGCTGCTCCTCTGGGGACTGGGCATCGTCAAACAGATGCTCCGGGATCTCGGGTTCAGGCGGCGCGGCGCGTTGGGCCAACTGCCGGTCAAGGTGTTCGAGTTCCCGCTGCTGGATCAGTTCCCACACTGCCTTGGCATACTTCAACCAAGCGGTCATGTACTCTCGCTCGATCGCTTTGTAGTCTATGCGTCCTTGTTTCCTACTGAGCCAGCGGTCGAAATAGCGGTTTTGTTGCCTCGCTGACCTGATTCTCTTGCTTAGTTCGAGTTCCCGATGATGGTAGGATTTCACCCCGTCAATATACGGAGGGACCATATCCCATTCAGGCCAATTCAGTTTCTTGTCGGCTTCAAGCCGCTCCAGCAAGTCATCCCAATCGTTCCAGCTTGCCGCTTTCGTCCAGGCCTCGGCATCCTCATAGCCAAGCATCTCCCAATCGAAATCAATGGCAGCGAGGAACTCCTTTTCCCGTTCCCAAACCCCATCGACCGCCGTGATCGTTTCGCCGTCATTTAGCTCAGCCATCATTCGCTCGTATTTCGCCACTTTGGTTTCCAGAGCGTCACGGCAAACCTGCGATATGTTCAGTTCCGGCTTCAGCGGTTCCAACCGCCGCATCAGTTCGTTCGGGATGTTGACGCCAATGCGCACCATGATGGCCTCCATAAAATCCGTATGCCGTATGCTGCTATTAAGCATACGGCATACGGATCCCGTCGTCAACCATTCCGCATTTGTTGGATGGATTACGCCAGCAGCAGACCGTGTTCGGTGAACCTGCCAAAATCACCGGAATTTGCGGTCGCTAACGGCGCGCCTTCTGCCATGGCAACGGCCGCAATCATGCAGTCCACCATTATCCGACGCCGTCTGCCGGTTGCGTTGAACAGGCGAGCCGCAATAACTGCGTGCTCCGCAGTGAACTCCAAGTACAGCTCAACTATCTGAAGAGCCGCGTTCAAGTCGCTTCGTGACAATGGCCCGCAAAGAAATTCTGCCCAAGCCACCGCGCTGATGACGATGGTTTCACCGTCGCCAACCCAGACGTCTAGCCGCCGGCTCTCGGGGGTATTCAGTCTTACCGCCGGGATTAGAAAGCTAGTGTCAAGATGAATCATTCAGGATCAATGCCGTGTCGTATCTCCCACGCCTCGCGCGCCCAAGCATCGAAGTCAACACCGCGCTCAGCCAACGACGCGCGAAGCCGGTCCAGGGCCGCCAGCCGTTCTTCGGGGGAAAGAACAGGGCCGTAACCGGAAGCCGCCTGCAGCAATGCGCGCCGCAACGCCTCGGACTCCGTCATATTCCAATGATGAGCCAACGTTGCCAGCGCACGGGCCGATTCTTCATCCAACAAGTAAGTGGCTTTGATGTTTGGCGCAGTCATATCCTGAATATATGGTTGCGCCAAATGCGCGTCAAGCCCGGTTGCCCCACCCCGCCCCTTAGGGCATAATTGCCGACTAATTCCCGTACACCCCGGCCGGCCCTATTCCCGGCCCATTCGAGGCATGGCATGGACTTCGAACCGCGTTATACCGCCGAGCAGGAAGCCTTCCGCACCGAGGTGCAGGATTGGCTTCGTGACAACATCCCCGCCGGCATCCAGCATCCCGCCGACTCCATCGACCTCACCTACGAGCAGTACCAACTCCGCCGCGAGTTGGGCCGGCGCTTGGGCGATAAAGGATGGCTCTGGCCCACCGCTCCCCAGGAATACGGCGGCGGCGGCTTGACGGTGGACCACTCCGTCGTATTGGAAGAGGAGATCGACAACTACAACCTGTCGCTGCCTCCTTACTACGACTCCGGCGGACGCCTCGGCGGCAACTCCATCCTCGTCTGGGGATCGGAAGAGCAGAAGCAGGAATTTCTGCCCAAGATCTTCAAGGGCGAAATTCGCACCTGGCAACTGCTCACCGAGCCGGAGGCCGGTTCCGACCTGGCCAACGCCAAGACCGCGGCCCGCCGCGATGGTGACGATTATGTCATCAACGGGCAGAAGGTCTACGTCGGCAGCGCCCACGGTTCCGACTACATGTGGACCATCACCTGCACCGATCCCGAGGGTGATCGTCACCACAACCTCAGCTGGTTCATGGTGCCGTCCAATCTGCCGGGCATCAGCGTCTTCCCCATGGACCTCCTGTCCTCGGCGGGCGAGTCCGGCGCCGGCTCCGGCGTGAAGAACATCGTTTACTTCGACAACGTCCGCGTCCCCGCCCGCAACCTCATCGGCGGCGAAAACGAGGGCTGGAAGGTTGCCACCACCCACCTGGAGCTGGAGCACGGCACAGGCGGACGCATCGGACGGAACTGGATCGTCGACCGCATTTTCGACTACTGCAAGACCAACAACCGCCGCGGCGAGGCCCTGAGCAAAGACCCCGACGTGCGCGAGCGCCTGGTCGACATCTACATCGACGCCGAAATCGGCCGCTTGTTCCAGCTGCGCAACTACTGGATGCGCCACAGCGGCGCCAACGTCACCTACGAAGGACCCCAGGCATCCTACTTCCGCAAGCAGTCCGGACTGCGCATCGCCACCGGCATCCTGGACATTCTCGGCCCCGCGGCACTGACCAAGGACGAGCAATGGGGCGCCGGTGAGGGTCACATCGAGTCCCACCAGCGCGCCGCCATCATCGCGCTCCACCCGGGCGGCACCACCGACATCCAGAAGGTCATCATGGCCCGCCGCATCGGAATCGGACGCCAGCAGCGCGAACGCGCCGGCGCCCTGGCCTGATCCCGGTTTCCTAAAGAGTTCGTTTTACGCGGCAACGTCCCCGGCGTTGCCGCCATTCAGGAGTAATCGACCCTATGGACCTCGCCCTCAGCGAAGAACAGGAAATGCTCAAGGCGGCCGTCCGCCGTTTTGTCGACACCGAATACCCCAAGGAAACCCTGCTGGAGTTGTCCGCCACCGGGCAGAGCGCGCCGTCCGAGCCTTGGCAAAGACTGGCCAACACCGGCTGGCTCGGTATCATCATTCCCACCGAATTCGGCGGCGAAGGCGGCTCGTACACCGATGCCGGCGTGTTGTTCGAAGAACTGGGGCGCGGCCCCGTCCCCGGGCCGCACCTGAGCAGCGCCGCACTGGGCGCCCTGACAATCTTGGAGGCCGGAACCACCGACCAGAAGCGCTCCCTGCTGCCCGACCTGGCGGCCGGACGCCGCACGGTCGCCCTGGCGATCACCGAGGCCGATTATCAATGGGATGAGTCCGACGTGCAGACCCTGGCCACGGCCAGCGGCGACGGCTACCGCATCTCCGGCACCAAGGTGTACGTGTATGACGCGGCATCCGCCACCGATCTCATCTGCGCGGTGCGTACCGAAAACCGGCAGCACGTGGGCCTGGTGATCATCCCCGCCGACGCGCCCGGCGTGTCCATCCGACGCCTGGAGGGCTTCGCTTGGAACCTGGCGGAAATCCGCCTGGACGGCGTGCAGATCGCGCCTTCCGCGATCCTGGGCGCCACCTTCGGCGGCGGTTGGGATGCACTCGAACGCGCCGTGGCTGCTTCCATCCCCCTGCTCTGCGCTTTCCAGGTGGGAGGTTCCCAGCAGGTCTATGAGATGTCCGTGGACTACAGCCGCACGCGCATCCAGTTCGGCACGCCTATCGGCCGCTTCCAGCGTGTACAGGACCACATCATCAACCTGGTCAACGAGCTGGACGCCGCCCGCTGGACCACCTACGAAGCGCTATGGAAGCTCGATTCTGAGCGCGATGCCGCCGACAGCATCCACCTTGCCAAAGCCGTGAGCAGCGCCGCCTATCACAACGCTTGCAACCACGCCCACGAGGTCCATGCCGGCGTGGGCAGCACCACCGAGTACGGCCTCACCCTGCACACCACCGCATCGCGCACCCTCTACCAGTTCCTCGGCGACCCCAAATTCCACCGCCGTCGCCTAGCGGACGCTCTGGGCCTGTAACGGCCGACTTACAACAGTTCCGCCCGCGGCTCAATAGTTACCCGGCCGCCTTCCCAGAAATCCACGGTAAGGCGGCATTCGTTCATCATCGCCGCGCCCAACAAGGGTTCAGCGTCGATCTGGTGAGCGATTATGGGGGCTGATTCGAAAAATGCGAGGTAAAGGTCCGTTTCCCCTTCCGCATCATTAGCCAACCTGAAGGTCCGACTCCCTAGGCGCTCCATATCAAGTTCGCGGATTACGTCCGGGGGAAGGGTCAAGTAGCCAGTGAATCCCGTATCCACCGTGAACATTACGTTCAGGTGAACACCGTTGATATTGGCTACCGATACTGAAACACGCGGTTTCAGTATCGGAACGGTTCCTAACATACCGGCCAACTCAACGGTGCCCTCAATTATCATCTTTCGCTCACTTTGCACCACCCTGTTTATTCTGCCAGCCCGGGTCGTGGAGATAGTTGCGATTGAGATAGTACGGGGCACGGTAGCCCACCCGTTCTCCCCAAGTCATTGCGCCTGGCCTCCGATCGATCAACCGCAACAGGGCAGTCAGATCGTCGTCGGCAACTTCATAGTCGCCGCTGTTGACGTCGATGACCACCATGCGACCCCACTCGTTGGCCTCCATATCTGCGCGCATGGACTCGTAGATTTCCCTGCCCAGCCGGGCGACTTCAGTTTTGTTCTGCGCTGTCATTTTCCGGCTCCTGCTCAACCGGGTTGGCCGTGCCTGAAAGCTCCGTCAGTACTCCCCCATGCCTTCCAGGGCCTTGCGGACTTCGGTTTGCAGGGCCTCAAACACGTCGCCCACGCTGCCGCGTCCGTCTATCGTCACGAACTGGTGCTCCTTGGCCAGTTCGCGGAACTCGTCGATCAGGGCCGATTGGTACCTGATGAAGTTTTCGTACAGGTCAGGGCCCCGCAAGAAGTCCTCACCTGATTCCCAATGGTCCAACTGGCGAACGGACAACACTCGCGGCACCAGGTGTTCCACGTCCACGTCCAGGTACAGCACTACGTCCGGAACCACCGCGAATTCAAACACGTCGTTGAGCCACCGCGGCGACACGCCACGAACCCTGGCCCGGGCGATGATCGAAAAGATGTAACGGTCGACCAGCGCCACCATGCCGGAACGCAGCGCTGGCACGATGTTCTTTTCCAGCCGGTCCCAGAAGTCGGTGGCGTAGAACAGGTTGAGCGTCATCGGGTCCAGCGTGTTGCCGCGCATCGCCCGGTCAATCCCGTTGGCAGCAAGCTCCGACCTGCGGAATCCCGTCACCAACACCGCATACCCTTCGGCTTCCAGCCATTCCCGCAGCATGGCGATCTGCGTCGACCGCCCTACGCCGTCGGTGCCTTCCACCACCACCAGGCGTCCCGGCGTCTCTTCCTCTCCGGCTCCGGGTGGGGTGTGACCGTAGAACCTGACTTCGTTCATCGTTGTCGCTCCCGGTTGTCACTCGCGTCGGTACATTCTTCAAGTGGGGGCTAACTCGCCGGTATCGCCCTAACCGTCGGATTTGGCCGCCGCTAACGCTTCCTGTTCGGTCAACCGGCGGCGCACGGGTGACGTGATGTAACGCCCGGTCAGCCCAGCGCGGCCCAGCGCTTCCGGAACGCTCTGCCCGCTGATTTTCATCACGTCTTCCAGCAGCGGCTCCACGTACTTGCGCACCTGCTGCTGCTGTACCGCTATGGGCAGCGTCGCGTCGATGGTCATCAGGCCAAACTCCTCGGTCAGCGCATCGTACTCCTCCAGCAGTCTGCCCTGGAAGATCCGGAAGGACTCCTCCCGGTCGCCGGAGAACCCCATGTCCTGGCCCGACTCGTAGTAGCCCAGCTCCTCGCGCCCCACCGTGATACGGTGAATGGAAACGTCCAGAGGCACCTTGAAATACAGCGCCAGCGAGGGCTGGACCGCGAACGAGTAAACCCGCCGCAGCCATTCCCGGTTGACCCCCCGAGCCGCGTCCCGCGCGAAGGCGGTGAACACGTAGCGGTCCGCAAGCACAACCGCGCCGGCTCGCAGCGCCGGCAGGATCTGCGCGTGCACCCGGTTGGCGAAGTCCGCGGCGTGGATCAGGCTGAACGACATGGGCGTCAGCAGTTCCTCGACCTTGCCCCGCTTGGTGGTCCGCCGCACGATGGGCGACGAGTTCCACTCGGTGAACACGGTGACCAGGTTCTGGCTGTTCAGCCATTTGCCGAGAAGGTCGATCTGTGTGCTCTTACCGGAACCGTCGATTCCTTCGACGATGATCAGCTTGCCCGGGTACTTGCCATCATCGGGATGGAGCCCGTAGCGTTCGCCCATCTTGTATGCGTGCTCTTTCTGCAAAACCGTCATGGTGCACCCCTCTCTATTCGTACGTCTTCTTCAAACGCCTTGTTCCATCTTGCCGTCAGATCGGGAGCGGCCACCGGCGACCAACTGGGAGTTACGATACGCCAGGTCCCTTGCTCTCGACATATTGTAACCGCGTTTGCCTCCGTTTCCTGGGGCAATCTGCCTTCCAATTCGTCCGCGGCAATGAGGATCGCCGCCGCCTGCTGGATCAGGCGCAGTTCCCCAGGACACAACAATCGACTTTGGCGAAACCTGCGCGGCAGGGTGTCAAATTCCGCCGCCAACAGAATTGCTGCGATCTGCGCCGATTCCCCGTGGGTGAATCCGGGCAGGTCGGTTCGCACTATTATACTCGCAGTCCGGTTGAGGCGATTGTAATAGTCCACCGCATTTCCGATGTCCAGCAGTCGCGCCGCGCACCACAGCGAGTTCGCGATCTGGCGATGGCCCACGCCCCATACGGCATCGGCGATGCGTCCCGCCAACTCCGCTCGCCTCTCGCCGCGCTGTCCGAAGCGATGCGCGAACCTTCCCACCAGATCCGCCAGCGATTCCGGCCTCACCGTTTCCAGCGGGGGCAACGGCACCCTTTCGCACGCCGACGGCGGATCCGGGTGACGGGCCAGCCCTTCGCGCAGCCCCTGACCGGAAACCAGCAAACGGTCTGTGCCCAGATGCTGCATCAACGCGTGGGCCACCACACCGCCGCCGATTATGGAGTGACTTCGCTCCGGATTCATCCCCGGAATGCTGGCCCGGTCGATCCGGGACATCGCCGCCAATTGTTCAATCTGCTCCACCAGGGCGGAGGCGCGGAGCTCGTACCCATGCAGCTTGATGATGGGATAGGGTTCCCGCGCCCGGTCCAGCCGGGAGAGCAGACGAACTGAACCACCCGACCCTACCAGGGTCGCGCCGTCGGGAAGCGGCTCAACCCCGGCGTTGCTTAGAACCGTCCGCACGTAATCGTAGGCCGCCTTCATTGACGCTGCGGCCGGGCGGTCGCCCAGGTCAAACCGGTTGGCGATCCGCAGACTGCCCAACGGCAGCGACACGCTGGACACCAGTTCCCGGTCGCGGAACCGCACCACCTCGGTGCTTCCGCCGCCGATGTCCGCCAGCAGTCCATCGTTTGTCCGCAAACCGTGAATCGCGCCCACGAAGCAGTACGCTGCCTCATCGGAACCATCGATGATCCGTAGCGGTACGCCGAACCGTTGGCGCGCCGCGTCCGTGATGGTTTCGGCGTTGCCCGATTCGCGCAACGCAGCGGTGGCTACGGCGTGGATTGTTTCAATCCCGTATGCCCGCGCTACCAGTGCGAAGTCTTCCAGTGCGTCCAGGGTGCTCGCCACTCCTTTTGCGTCCAGGTAGCCATCGCTATTGACGTGGCTCATCAGGTTGAGCGTCACCCTTTGCTGAGCCACGATCTCGATCCCGCCGCCCGGGTTGACCTGCATCACCACCGCCCGCGCCGAGCCGGAACCGATGTCGATCACGGCGGTGTAACGCGGGAAAGGACTGACCCCCTCATATCCTCGAGCATGGCCGGAGATCGTGTTCGGAGATGCGCTGATCCGTTCGGCGGCCAGCATCGGATCGGTGGTCTGGATGGTCGTCATCGATACCTCAAGTCCAGGGGTCGGATCTACCCAAGCCGATGCTATAATCCGGCCGGCGCCGTTCGTTCTACCGGTCCCGCAGGAGAGTTGCTATGCCCAGACTGGAAGGCAAAATCGCCATCGTTACCGGAGCCGCCCGCGGCATGGGCGAGGTCGAAGCCCGCCTCTTCGCCGAAGAAGGCGCTACCGTTGTCATCTGTGACGTTACCGACGACACCGGCCAGAGGGTGGCTGACGACATCGTATCCAACGGCGGTAGCGCCGAATACGCCCACCTCAACGTGACCGATGAGGACAACTGGCGGCAGGTCATTGCCGACGCAGTGGGCCGGCACGGCCGGCTGGACATCCTGGTCAACAACGCCGGCATCTCCGGGTACGACGAAGAGGACAACCTGGGCACCACCACCTGGGATCGCTTGCTGAACATCAACGCCAAGGGCGTGTTCCTCGGCATGAAACATGCTATCGCCGTCATGGAACGTAACGACGGTGGCAGCATCGTCAACATTTCGTCCATTTCGGGCATCGTCGGCCAGGACTTCATCCACATGGGCTACAACGCTTCCAAGGGCGCCGTCCGCCTGATGACCAAATCGGCAGCGGTGCGCTGGGCCGAAGCGGGCATCCGCGTCAACTCGGTCCATCCCGGCCTGATGCCGCCCATGGCCGGCGGCTCGGCCGACTCGGAAACCCGCAACTCGATGCTCGCCAACATCCCCATGAAACGCGTCGGCAACCGCGAAGAAGTGGCCTGCGCCGTCCTCTTCCTGGCCAGCGACGAGGCGTCCTACATCACCGGCGCCGAACTGGTCGTCGACGGCGGCTTCACCGCCCAGTAGGGACCCCAACGCATCACGGGCTACCCCGGCAGGCTCCGGCAGGAAGTCCACAAACGCGGCAGGGGCAAAAATAAAGCCCGCACACCTGGGGGTTACGGGCTGGCGGTATGGGCGCAAAGCCATAGCCTATCGACCCTCTGACATCTGCTTAACTTCCGCTTCCAGTTGTTCGATATCCGCCTCGTCCAGGTTGAAATACTTGGCCTGCGGATGGTGGAACACCACGGCTGAAACCGACCCCTCCGGGTCCATCATGTAACCGTCCGTCAGCTCAACCCCGATGTTAGCCGTCACGTCCAGCAAGGCGAACAGCTTCTCCTGGTCTTCCAGCCGAGGACACGCGGGATATCCGAACGAGTACCGTTTGCCTCGGTAGTTGGCCCGGAACAGATCACGCAGCTCGTCCTCGCCGCTGACCTTCAAGCCAGACGGCTCGCCGATGTTCCACATGGTGCGGATCCGCTTGTGCAGCAACTCTGCGAAGCCCTCCGCGGATTCGATGGCCAACGCTTGCAGCGTGTGCGAGTCCAGATAGCGGCCCTCGTTCTTCCACCGCTCGGACAGATCGCGTATTCCCGGCCCCACGGTCGTCGCAAACATCGCCACGTAATCGTTCGGCCCGTCGCCAACCGGCCGCGCGTAGTCGGCCAGGCACAGACCCTCGCGCTCCTGCTGCCGGCCGAAATAGAACCGCTCCAGCTCGTTCTTTCCGTCCGACTCGTACACGATCAGCCATTGGCCCTCGGACCGGCAAGGGAAGAACTTGAACACCGCCCGCGCGCTGATGTCCGAGCGAGACAACATCACATCCTCGACCCGCTGCACCTGCCGGCGCAGCTCCACGGCCTTCGGCTCGTCCTCCCGCAGCGCCTCCCAGAAACGCCCCCGGTACCCCAGGTGGCGCACGTAGAGCATCTGCGGGTTGATGTACCCGAAAATCTCGTCCAGGTCGTAGTCGTCGAGGACGTGCAGCCGCAGATCCGGTGGCCGCGGCGACGACTCGAGCCGGGCGACGGCTGCTGCTATTGCGGGACTACCCACGGGCGGCCACTTCCTCAGTCAGCTCAGCGCTTTCCGTCTCCAGCCGCGCGATCAGCCGCTCACGCTCGTCGTCGTCTCGTATCACGTTCGCCAAAGCCAATCCGGTCATGGCGTCCGGTGAGTAGGCCACCAGTCCGTCGTACTCCGGCGCGATCCGCAGTCGGGTGAACCGGTTGGACAGGGCCGCCCCACCAACCAGCACCGGCGCCGCGATGCCAGCGGTGCGGAAGTCCTGCACCGTTTCGACCATCATCTGGGCCGACTTCACCAGTAGTCCCGACAACCCGATTATGTCCGGCTGGTGCTCCCGGTAACCTGCTATCAGTTCCTGGGCAGCCACCTTGATCCCCAGGTTGATCACGTTGTAGCCATTGTTGGACAGGATGATCTCCACCAGGTTCTTGCCGATGTCATGCACGTCGCCCTTCACCGTCGCCAACAGGACCCTTCCCCGCGACGCGGCGTCGGTGCGCTCCATGTGCGGTTCAAGGTGCGCCACGGCAAACTTCATGGCCTCTGCGCTCTGCAATACCTCAGCAACGATGAGCTGATTTGCGTTGAACTGGCGGCCGACTTCGTCCATCCCCGCCATCAGCGGCCCGTTGATGATTGCCAGCGGTTCCCGTTCCTGGAGCGCCAGGTCCAGGTCCTCGGCCAGACCCTCCTTGCTGCCCTCGATGATGCACTGCGCCAAGCGATCGTCCAGCGGCAGCGCCAGACGTTCCTCCGCGGTGGCCCGCGGGGCCCGGTCCCGGAAGTGCGCCGCGAATGCGGCCACCGGATCCTCGCCCCGGTTCCAGATCAGGTCTTCGGACAGTTTCCGCTCTTCCTCGGGAATGCTGGCGTACCGCTGCATCATCTCCGAGTTGACGATGGCCATGTCCAGCCCGGCCTGCGTGCAGTGGTACAGGAAAACCGAATTGAACACCTCGCGGCCCGCCGCCGGCAGCCCGAAGGAAACGTTGGAGATTCCCAATACCGTCTTGGTCCTGGGCAGCGCCTCATTGATCATCCGGACACCCTCGATGGTCTCCGCCGCCGAACCGACGTAGTTCTCGTCTCCGGTCCCGGCGGGAAATACCAGCGGATCAAAGATGATGTCCTCTTCGGGCACTCCGTATTTCCCGGTCAAAAGCTGGTGCGAGCGGCGGGCAATCTCCAGCTTCCGCTCTCGCGTGATCGCCTGCGCCTGGTTGGGATCATCGTCGATGCAGCCCACCACCAGCGCCGCGCCGTAGCGGCGCGCCAGCGGCACCACGCGCTGGAACCGCTCCTCGCCATCCTCCAGGTTGATGGAGTTGATTATGGACTTGCCCTGCAGCCGTTTCAGCGACTCCTCAATCACCGCCGCGTCCGTCGAGTCGATCATGATCGGCGCCTTGACCCGCCGGTTCAGCTGGTCCAGGAACTTGATCACGTCCGCCGTCTCGTCCCGGTCCGGGTCCTGCAAACACACGTCCAGCACGTGGGCGCCGTTGCGAACCTGCCGTCGACCGATCTCGGCGGCCTCCTCAAACCGTTCACCGGCGATCAGCCGCTTGAACCGGCGGCTGCCCAGCACGTTGGTGCGCTCGCCGACCACCGTCGGCCGCGTGTCCTCGTTGACCACCACGGCCTCGATGCCCGACACTCGCGTCTCCAGCACCGGCTCGGTCACTCGCGGCTTCTTTTCCGCCATCGCTTCGACCAGTTGCCGGATGTGGTCCGGGCCGGTGCCGCAGCACCCGCCGGTTACATTGAGCCAACCGTTGGACGCGAACCGTTCCAGGGTCGCGGCCAGCATCTCCGGCGTTTCGTTGTAGTTGCCGTCCTCATCGGGCAGGCCCGCGTTGGGCACGCAGGCAATCCCGAACTGCGACAACTCATGCAGCGTCCGTATGTGGTCCGTCATGAACTCCGGCCCGGTGGCGCAGTTGAAGCCGACCCAGAGCAGGTCCCGGTGCGCCAGCGAGGTGTAGAGCGCCTCGGCGTCCTGGCCGGCCAGCAGCGTGCCCATGGGTTCGATGGTTCCCTGCACCGCCATGGGAACGTCCGCGTTCAGTTCCGCCCGGGCGCGGTCGATCCCTTCCAGCCCCGCCTTGATGTTGATAGTGTCCTGACCGGTTTCCAGCACCAGCACGTCGGCGCCGCCTTCGATAAGCCCGGCCGCCTGCTGGTGATAGTCTGCGGCCAGCTCGTCAAAGGTCAGGCCGCCCGTCACCGATATCGTTCGTGTGGTCGGACCCATGGCCCCGTAAACGAAACGCGGCTTGTCGGGGTCGTCCGCCGTTGCCTCGTCCGCCGCACGCCTGGCGATGGCTGCGCCCTCGCGGTTGATCCGGCGCGCCTCGTGAGCCAGATCATACTCGCCCAACACCAGCGCGGTTGCGCCGAACGTGTTGGTCTGTATGATATCCGCGCCAGCCTCCAGGTATTCCCGGTGGATGTCTTCGATCACGTCCGGGCGCGTTATGTTCAGGTACTCGTTGCAGCCCTCGTACTCCGCTCCCCCGAAATCCTCGGGGCCCAGGCCCCTCGCCTGGATTTGCGTCCCCATAGCGCCGTCCGTGATCAGGATGCGCCGGCCAAGCAGTGACTTCAACTCGTTGATGCGTTCCAAAGAATCCATAATTTCAGTGCCATTTGTTCCGTAAATCACAATCAAGGCTACCCGCATTCGGCAGAGGTGTCAAACGCAATCCGCCTGGAATGAATTATAATTGGGTCTATGACTACTCCAATTACCATCAACGATATTAGCGACGTGGCGCGGATCCTGCGCGAGCGGCCGGAATGGCTGGATGTCATTCGGAGCATCGTGGTAGGAGAAGAACTGCTCAACGTCCCGCAACAGTTGGCCGAATTGACTCAAACGGTCAACAACCTGACCCAGCGGGTTGACGACCTGACCCAGCGGGTTGACGATTTCGTCCAGGCCACCAACGAAAACTTCCGCCTGGTAAATGAACGCCTCGACCGGCTGGAGGCCACTGTGGCCCGGCTGGAGGGCAGGTTCAGCAATTATGAAGGAAACGACTACGAGCGCCGAATCCGCAATCGGCTGCTGTTCCGCGCCACCTTGCGCTTCAATCTGAACCAACCCATCCTCGCTATGGTTCAGGACCGCCAAAACGCTTCCGAACTGAACAGCGTCATCCATCGCGCCATCCAATCCGGCGCCGTTACGGAGGAGGATGCCACAGACCTGCACGAAGCGGACATCATCATCAAGGATGAGGACAACCGTTACCTGCTGGCGGAAGTCTCGATTACCGCCGATGAGACCGACCTGACACGCGCAACCCGACGGGCCCGAATACTGGCCACCGCTGCCGACGCCACCGTGATACCCGCCCTGGTCGCGTCAAACGTGCCCGAGTCGCAGCGCGCCCTGGCCGACGCGCGCAGCGTCAGCCTCTTCATCATTCCTTACCCCTGATGAGCAGCTTTACAGACAAGGACGTCGATCCATGCCGGACTCCTCCGTAATCGCTCATGCTCCCCATTTGACGCAGTTGCTTGCTGACGCCATTGCGATTGCTCCTGATCTCGGCCTGGCGGAAAGTGCTCAGGACACGCCCCTTGCTGACCGCGCCCGGGGCGCGATGTTGGGGCTGGCCTGCGGCAACCTGCTGGGCCTGCCAGTAGAAGGCCACTGGTATAGTGATATTGCCCGTCGCTATCCCGAAGGGGTCATATTTATCGACCAGCACGAGCGAAACCGGGATATGGATGACGACCTGGCGCAGGCCGTGGAGCTGGCCGAAGCGTTCTTGAGCGGCGATGATTACGTTCAGAAATTCGCCAGTCGCCTGGTTGTCTGGGCCTGGGAAAATGGCCGGGGAATTGGCCACACCACGCTCCGAGTAATCAACGAACTGCACGAAGGCGCCGGCGGCGTGCCGGATGCAGCCCGGCTGGTGTACGAACGAAACCCCATCGCGCCCAACGGTGGCGTGATGCGCTGCGCCCCGGTGGCAATTGCTCGCCGTCGCCACCCTGCAATGCTGGTGAGCGACTCCGCGCTGACCTGCGCAGTTACTCATTACGCCCAAGCCTGCCAGTGGTCCTGCATCATCACCAACGCCATTATCGCGCTGTTCCTGAACGGAATGGAACCCGATCTCCCAGAGATTTACGCCTGCGCCATGGCGGATGGCTGCCCCGATTTGCGCGACATCGCTCACCGAGATGGCATACTCACCGACGCTCTGGACGCCGTAGCGGATGGTGAAAACCCGCCGGCCGGCGGGTCATGGCTGCTGGACGACCACGGCCTGATTGGCCATACCCTGCTGACGATGCAGTTCGGCCTGTGGGCGGCAACGACGCCACTGAACCTGGAGCAGGCTCTGGTAGCGTCAGTCGGCGCTGGCGGCGACACGGACACCAACGCCGCCGTTGCCGGGGCCGTGCTGGGAGCGCGCTACGGCGCGTCCGCCATACCGCAACGCTGGCTGGACTGCATTCCCCAGCGGGAACGGATTGAGGTGTTGGCGAACGGGTTGATAGCGCTAAAGACGCCATGAGGTAGATGTTGTATTACGGCATGACTGCTGAGACGGCTCGCTCCGCTTCCCCCGTCAGCTCGACAGGTACGAGCATATCCTCGGGATACAGATAGTCTTCCCCCGTTTCGTCAATCACGCGGATCAGGCCGAGGTCGCGTTCGCTGTCATCAGGCAACACCAGATAGACTTTGCGAACTTCCAGCGAAGCCCGATACCCCTAGTTGCAAACGCAGATGGCGTGTTTCACGCTCGTGCGTGCAACATCTGGAATCGAAGCAGGCTCGGTGATGTCTTGAATTTCCCTGATTTGACCGATTATTTCAAAGTACATCCTGAAATTCTGATCCGCTTTCCGCATTAACCGAAACGGGAAGCGCGGGATTTTTCAAGTTTGGAAAGCAAGAAGGGATCCGTTCTCAGCCGAAATACAGCGCAAGTTCGTCCCGGTTCCGGTCCAGCCACGCCACGTTCAGCGCGATACGCTCCAGCGCCTGGCGAATCGTGCGCTCCGCGGCCGGCGTGGGATGTGCCTCGAAGAACGCCTCCACGTCGTTGCGCTGTTCGTTGGTGGTGAACGCGTTGGTGATGGCCACCAGCCGCATCAACCCGAAGCCGCCGCCGCCATACCGCCGATCAAACTCGTCCCACTGCTCCTTCAGGAACTCCCAGGCCAGGCTGCGGCCCCGGTTGTTGGCCGCCACGGCGGACACTACGAAGATGGTGTCCTGCAACCGCACGTCGTCGGTCAGCGACCGCTCCAGCGTCTCCCGCAGCAGTTCCTCCTGCTGGAACCGCGCCATGGAAATCAGGAACCGGATCTTCTCCTCGTGTAACTCGGCGGCCCGCTCCAACTCCCACATGCGGTCGTAAACCGCACGATCGCCGGACTGCGCCACCAGGCTGAACACTACGCCCCGCAGGTCTGGCCGCACGTTGGATGGATCCTTTTGGTAGGCCGCGAAAAGCTCCTGGGCCTGTGCGATGATATCCGGGTCACCGTACACGCCGGCCTGGCTCAGCACCGTCGACCGCGTCAGCGAGTCCAGATGTCCTTCGCCCGGTCGTGCCTCCCAGCCCGACCGCTGCGCCGCCGGCCCGAACAGTCGCCGCCCGAAGGCGTGGTACGCGCCCAGGTACGGCTCGTCGGCGATCAGGCTTTCGATCTCGCGCAGGTTGGTGGCCAGGTCGCTCCATACCGATGCGTCCGTCTCCTCCTGGTACGACTCCGCCAGGGCCAGGAAGCGCGTCACCGGCAGCAAGCCAGCCCGTGACAATGCAAACGCATCGTTCTGGATGCCCAGCCGGTCGGTCGCCGGCAGCGTCTTGTCGGCCACCAGCGAGGCCAGCCTTTCCCGGTCCGTGTCCGTATAGTTCACGCGATAGAATCCGGTCTGATCGGGATTGACCTTGAACCAGTCCGGCTGTGTCGGGGCCGCAACATCCACCGTGCCGGTGGCTCCGCTGACCAGGTGCGCCGTGACTGGAGCCCCATCGGCCGCGACGGTCAACGGCACGGGCCAAACTTGCTCCTCGTCGTCGCCGCTGTCCTCTCCCAGGACCGAGTCAAAGACGAACCGCTCCTGTCGCACCTCCAGCGATAATCCGTTTGCGGTGTTCGTTGCCGCCACGTCAAGCACCGGGTATCCGGTCTGGCCGGTCCAGCTACTCATGATGGAGTTCACCGGCTGCCCCGAGGATTCCTCCAGCGCCGTCCACAGGTCCGTGGTGCGCGCATTCTGGTAGGAGTGGCGTGTCAAGTAGGTGTTCAGGCCGATACGGAACACGCTGGGCGTCAGGAAATGCTCCAGCATCCGCAGCACCGACCCGCCCTTGCTGTAGCTGATGGCGTCGAACAGCTGGCTCACTTCCGCCGGATTGGCAACTTCCTGCTCGATTGGGTGCGAGTTCTTCAGCCCGTCCAGGTTGAATGCCCGGTTGGTGTCCATGTTGACGAACTGCGTCCACATCGACCACTCCGGGAACAGCCAGTCCACCGCCTTGGTGCCCACCCACGTAGCGAAGCTCTCGTTGAGCCACAGGTCGTCCCACCACTCCATAGTCACCAGGTCGCCAAACCACATGTGCGCCATCTCATGGGCGACCACCTCCGCGACCCGCTGCCGCGTTCCGGCCGATGAGTTCTGCGGATCCACCAGCAGCGCCGTCTCCCGGTAGGTGATGCAGCCCCAGTTTTCCATGGCGCCGGCGGCGAAGTCCGGAATGGCCAGGTGGTCCAGCTTGGGCAGCGGGTACGGGATGCCGAAGTAGTCGTTGAAGAAGGACAGCATCTTGACCGATGTGTCCAGCGCAAATTCTCCCTGTTCCTCCTTGCCCCGGGTCATCCACACTCCGATCCGGGTTCCGTCCGCGGCCTCTTTTTCGATGTGCGTCAGGTCGCCGATCACGAACGCCAGCAGGTAAGTGGACATCACCGGCGTCTTGTCGAACAGCAGGGTTTTCACCCCGTCGCCGCTGCGAGTTTCCTCGATGATCGGCGTGTTGGAAACGGCCTCCATCTCCTCAGGCACGTTCAGGGTGACCTGGAAGGTCGCTTTGGCCGCCGGTTCGTCCCAGCATGGCAATGCCCGCCGCGCGTCCGTGGCCTCGAATTGGGTGGTCGCCAGGTAGGCGGTTTCGCCTTCGGGGTTCACGTACTGGCTGCGGTAGAACCCGCGCAGCTTATCGTTCAGTTCGCCGGTGAAGGACATCCGCAGGTGCTGGTTGCCCACCAGGCCGTCGGCCGGCGTCCCGGGAATGCTGATGGTCGCGGTTTCGGCGTCAGCGTCATAGGCGATGCTGCTGGCCGTCTGTTCTTGTTCGCCGTTCGTATCCGTCCAGCTGACGGTCGCCGAGTGTATTTCGATCTCCGAGCAGTTGAGCATGATTTCGGCGGTGCCGGGCTCCATGCTCACCGTCACATCGACCTCTCCGCGGAAGGTGAAGTCGTCGAAATTCGGCGTCAGAATCAGGTCGTAATGGATGGGACGAACGTTGTCGGGCAGTACAACAGCTTCGGCGGACGGCATCGGGTTTCCTCCGTGTCTTGCGTTCAAAAATCCGTGTCTTACGCACGAAAAGGGACGCGCCAAGTTTATCACAGGGCATCCTGCCGCTTGTACGCCTGTCCGAATTGCGAAATAATGGGCCGCCGAATGCCTGACCATCTAGCGTAAGTTTCACGAACATATAAATACTGTTTCCTCGGCACGCTTCGAACTCCCTTTATCCCCCTCTATCCCCCTCTCGGAGACAACCAATATGCTTGTCGAACATTTGCCGTTCCTCGACGTCACGGAACTGTTCAGCGTAGCCGGCAGTTCTATCCAGCTCCGTCAATCGTTGTTGGCCCTTGGCGCGCTGATCATTACCGCCAAATTGTTCGAGGGAATATTCCGCCGCCTGCGCCTGAACGCAATAGTGGCCTACGCCGCGGCCGGCATCCTCCTGGGCCCCGTCATGGACTTGACTGGAGTCTGGTCCGTTGACTCCACCCTGCACGTTGAACTCCTTCTGACCCTGGGAGTCTTCATATTTTTCTTCCTCATCGGCCTGGACGAAGTCGACATATCCAGCTTCATGGCAAGCCTGCGGGGACACTACTTCCTCGCCGCCGTGCTCTCCGTGATCCTGTCCCTCGGCATCTCCATGCTGGTGACCACGGACCTGGTTTTCGATTTCGGCCTGCGCCTCGCCTTCACCGAGGCCCTTGCGCTCGCCGGCATCCTTTCCATGACCAGCCTCGGCATCGTGGTCAAGGTGCTCGTTGACGACGGCCGGCTCAAGGAGCCGGTGGGAATGCAGATCTTCACCGTCGTGGTCATCGCGGAGTTGATCGTCCTCCTGGTGATCGGTTTCAGCATCGGCGAACACGTCCATGAGGTATCGCCGGTCGGCATCCTGGTCCTGATGGGCAAGGTTGCCGGTTTTGCCGTGGTGTCATGGATCCTGTCGTCTCGGGTCCTCCCGCCCGTGGTCGCGCTGCTCCAGCGTGTGATCCAGGTGCCGCAGCTGTCCCTGGGCCTCCTCCTGGGTTTCCTGTTCCTCATCGTCTGGGGAGCCGAGCTCATGGGGCTGCACGGCTCTTTGGGCGCTTTGCTGTTTGGCGCTTCGCTTTCCGGACTGCCGTACCAGGTCCGGCGGGAAATCACGCCCGGCTTGCGCAGCGTGGCCGAGGGCTTGTTTGTGCCCCTGTTCTTCGCTTCCGCGGGCCTGCAATTCAGCTTCTCCTTCATCACCCTGCCGATCTGGACAATGGCGGCCCTGGCCCTGATCCCGCTGTTCGGCAATTTCGTCGGCGCGTTTATCGGCGCCTACGTGTCTCGCCTGACGGTGCCCTACGCCGTGGCATCGGGCCTCATGGGCAAGGGCGTCGCCGAAATCGCCCTCCTGCTGGTCCTCTGGGATTCGGGCGTCATCGACGAGGTGGTGTTCTCCTTCCTCGTCCTGGTGATGTTCTGCTACATCCTGTTCATGCCGCCCGTAATCAGCTTCGCCGTCAGTCGGGCCAGCCGTCGGAGTGACTTGCCTGAAGAGCTCACCGACATTCCCCAGGGCATCGCCCATTTTGCTCTCGACAACATCACCGTTGACGACATCCTGGATCGCAGCCGTCGCCACCCCGATCCTTCCGTCACCGTCCGCGACTTCACCGATCGGTGGACAATGCCCAACCAGCACGACTACGTCGTTGTCGATAAGGGCTCCCTGGTCGGCATCGTCTCCCTGTCCACCTTCCGGTACTTGCCCAAAGCCAACTGGGCCCGAACCTCCCTCAAGGACATCGTGCGTCGCGAGACCCCGGTTGCCTGGCCGGAAGAGCACGTCGAAGACGTCCTCCAAAGGATGACCGAAACCTCGCTGTCGACGATACCGGTGGTGGAACCCAAGTCCGAAAAGTTCATTGGGGCCGTAACCCGGGAGGACATCGTTGAACTGATGATGACCGAGTTCCGGGGTGAGCACTGAGGCTCCAGCGCCTCACGATGCTATAATCTTGGGTCGTATCGTGACCGCTGCCGGCTCGCCTTTAATCTGTGCCGGCCCGAGGAGGAACTGAATTGGCCGCCCGCACTATGTTCGAAAAAATCTGGGACGCCCACGTGGTTCACGAAGAGCCGGGGCAACCCTCCCTCATCTACATCGACCTGCACCTGGTGCATGAAGTCACCTCGCCGCAAGCCTTCGACGGCCTCCGCATGGCCGGCCGCAAGGTCCGCCGGCCCGACCTCACCGTCGCCACCGCCGACCACAACACCCCCACCTGGGAACTTACCCGACCCATCGAAGACCAGATTTCCAAGGCCCAGTTGGACGCGCTGGATCGCAACGCCGCCGAGTTCGGGCTGCCCTTCTACTACGACCGCTTCAGCGAGAACCAGGGCATCGTCCACGTCATCGGCCCCGACCTCGGCTACACCCTCCCCGGCAAGACGGTCGTCTGCGGCGACAGCCACACCTCGACCCACGGCGCGCTGGGCTGCTTCGCGGTGGGCATCGGCACTTCCGAGGTCGAGCACGTCCTCGCCACCCAGACCCTGCGCCAGTTCAAGCCCCGCACCATGGAGGTCCGCGTTGACGGCGAACTGCCCAACGGCGTGTCCGCCAAGGACGTGATCCTGGGCATCATCGGCCAAATCAGCGTCAACGGCGGCACCGGCCATGTCATCGAGTACACCGGCGAGGCCATCCGCGGCCTGTCCATGGACGGCCGCATGACCGTGTGCAACATGAGCATCGAAGGTGGCGCCCGCGCCGGCATGATCGCCCCCGACGATACCACCTTCGAGTACGTCCGCACTCGCCCCTACGCGCCCAAAGGCGCAGAGCTGGAAGCCCTGATCGAACAGTGGCGGCAACTCCCTACCGATGCCGGCGCATCCTACGACCGCACCGTCGTCATCAGCGCCAGCGACCTCGCCCCCTTCGTCACCTGGGGCACCAAGCCCGATATGGTCGCGCCCATCACCGACCGAGTGCCGGACCCCGCGTCCTTCGAGACCACTGCCGAACGCGAGGCCGCCGAGCGCGCCCTGGAGTACATGGGTCTCGAACCCAACCAGCGCATCGAGGACATCAGGATCGACCGGGTGTTCCTCGGCGCCTGCACCAACGCCCGCATCGACGATCTCCGCGCCGCCGCCAACGTCATCCGCGGCCGCCGGGTCAGCTCAGACGTCTACGCCATGGTCGTCCCCGGTTCCGCCCGGGTCAAGGCCGAGGCCGAAGCCGAGGGCCTGGACAAGGTGTTCAAGGACGCCGGGTTCGACTGGCGCGTCGCCGGCTGCTCCATGTGCCTGGGCATGAACCCCGACATTTTGGACCCCGGCCAGCGCTGCGCCTCCACGTCCAACCGCAACTTCGAAGGGCGTCAGGGCAAGGGCGGCCGGACTCATCTGGTCAGCCCCGAGATGGCCGCCGCCGCCGCCATCGCCGGCCACTTCGTCGACGTGCGAGACTTCTAGCCCATCCTGCCACCACGAGCGCAACGCGCAATCCCCTCCAAACCACCCGGTCATTGCGAGCGCAGCGCGGCAATCTCGTTGCGCTCAAAACGCGAGGAAGCAAACATGGAACCCTTTGTGCAACTGGAAGGCGTCGTCGCTCCCCTGGACGCCGTCAACGTCGACACCGACATGATCATTCCCGCCGTGTACCTCAAGAGCATCGAGCGCACCGGCTTCGGCCCAAACCTTTTCGACCGCTATCGCTACAACGAGGATGGGTCCGAAAACCCCGACTTCATTCTCAACCAGGGGCCCTATCGCAGCTCCAAGATCCTGGTGTCCGGCCCCAACTTCGGCTGCGGCTCGTCACGTGAGCACGCCCCCTGGGCCCTGGAGGACTTCGGCATCCGGTGCATCATCGCGCCCAGCTTCGCCGACATCTTCTTCAACAACTGCTTCAAGAACGGACTGCTGCCCCTCACGTTGTCCGAAACCGACTGCCGCCGCATCCTGGAAAAGGCCACCGCGAACCCGGGTTTCCAGATCACCGTCGATCTGGAGGCGCAGCAGGTGCGCGATGCCGAAGAGGAAATCGTCGTCGACTTCGAGGTGGACGAGTTCCGCCGCTACTGCCTGCTCAACGGCCTGGACGACATCGGCCTCACCCTACAGCACGAGGACGCCATCTCCGCCTTCGAGGCGCGGCAGAGCTAGACTGTCCAAGAAGCACAACGCAACAGCGCGCCGGGTTCAATCCCGGCGCGCTGAACTTATGCCGCTAATCGTCGCGTCTAACGACAGTTTCGATGGTTTTGTACAACTCAATCATCGCAATCACGATAATGCCGGCAAAGATGCTGTAACCGACGTTTTTGAAGAAGGCTACCCAAACGACGTTAGCGTTGTACTTCATTAAACCGGTTGCGAACAAGACCGACACAACCGCGATACCAATCACAAACCCAAATGAGATGGTGAGGCCGATTAGTTTGACCACGCTCTTCATCGCGCGCCCGTCTGGCCGAGTCTCAGGAAAATTGCTGAAATACCGCCGCTGATACCGCCGCCGGCCATAAGACTTGCGCCAACCGTCTCGGTGGCTGCCGATGAATCCACCCAAGCCGGGCCGCCAAACATGACCATCATAATCAGCACGAAACCGACGCTGAGGGCGGCAACCGATACCAAGAAGACGGCTCGACAGACCTGGATAATCCGTTCCCATGCCATGATGGGATCCTCCGTTACAATTGCCCTATACGGCGATAAAGCCATTATAGCATCGGCGGGGTGAAAGCTCGGCCCGATACAAGACGTTGTTGCCAACCGCTCCCCTCAGCGTAGCCAGATTGGACAGTCCTTTAGCGTGTACCCATACAGATTGCACACTCGGGCTCGTTCTTCCCGGGCCTCGATGCAAGTTGCCGCAACCGATTATCAAGCTAATGATGGGGAGAATCGCGAATGCAATCAGCAACACTTGGCCGCAAGTGAGGTCGCTGATCCTTTTTGTTCATCTTGCAAACGCTCCTTGCCTACCCATCAATTCCAAACCACTCCCGCACCCGCTCCGCATAATCCGTGTCGTACCGCTGCATCCTGCCCTGCCGCACCTGCTCGTCCAGCGACGGCCGACGCACCCCGCGCGGCGACAGCGGCGCGTACCCAACGATCTGCGCCTCTTCCAGCGCGGCGATCTCCCCGTCCGTCCTGCCCAGCAAACCGGCCAATATGTCCCGGTTGTGCTGACCCATTATCGGAGCGGGCTGGGGCGGAACCGCCGGAGTGTCCGACAGTTTCCAGGGCCGGCCGGCATAGGGCAGCGGCGGCATCCCTGTCGCTTCGTGGTGATCGACGATTTCGTAAAACCTTCGCTCTCTCAGGTGTTCGTTGAACAGCAGGTCTTCGCTGTCAACCACGGCTCCAGCCGCTACGCCTTCCGCTTGCAGCCGAGCCATCAGTTCGTGGTTGTCGTGGTTTCGGGTCTCGAAACCCAGCATCTTGTCCAATTCAGCGCGATGCCGGATCCTGCTCAGCACGTCCGCATAGCGCTCGTCAGCGGCCCAGTCGGCCCGGCCCATCACGCGGCACAACGCCAGCCAAGCCTCATCGCTGTCCACGGCGATGGCGATCCACCGGTCATCCCCGGCGCACGGGTAGCACCCGTGGGGTGACATCGCCGGGTATTCGTTACCGATCCGTTCCGGCACCCGTCTGTTCACCGTCCAGTCCAGCAGCGCCTCCGGGATCGTTGCACTACAGGTCTGCGTCTGCGACACGTCGATGAATTGCCCCTGGCCCGTGTTCAGCCGGTGCATCAGCGCCAGCATGACAGCCGCCACCGTATGCTCGCCGGCCGTGTAGTCCGTGAACGGTATCTCGGACATAACCGGCCCGCCACCGCGATACCCGGTGATGTACGCCAGTCCCGCCGCCCCTTCCGTAGCCGGGCCGGTCGCGCCAAAGTTGGCCCACGGCCCGTCGAACCCGTAGCCGGTGGAAGACACCATGATTATGTCCGGCCGGATCTTGCGCAGATCCTCGTACTCCAGCCCGAAATTGCGAATGACCCGAGGCGTGAAATTCTCGGCGAACACGTCGGCCACGGCGATCAGGTCGCGCAGCACTTGCCGACCCTCGTCCCGGCTCAGGTCCAGCGTCAGGCCCAGCTTGTTCCGGTTTTGCTCGTAGA
The DNA here is from genome assembly GCA_034420475.1 of Dehalococcoidia bacterium. Classification (GTDB taxonomy): domain Bacteria; phylum Chloroflexota; class Dehalococcoidia; order Lucifugimonadales; family UBA3495; genus Bin87. The sequence goes on along the minus strand of DAOULH010000010.1, from coordinate 97,276 downwards.
AGTTGGCCCCCCGGTTCCAGAACTCGCCGTCCACGTCGTTGTGGTACAGCGAGTCGGTACGGTAGCTCTCCAGCCGCTGCACTGACTCCAGCCGGATCACCTGTGCGCCCATGTCGGCCATCCACTTCATCGCCGACGGTATGGCGATGAGCTGGCCCATCTCCACGATGCGGACCCCTTCCAGCGGACCGGCCATGTCAGATCACCTCCGAAGCCCGTAGCCAGGCCAGTTCCTGCGCGCCGTACCCCATGTTCCCCAGCACCTCGCCGTTGTGTTCTCCCAGCCGGGGCGCCGCGTCCCGCACCGCCCACGGCGAGCCCGACATCAGGAAAGGCGCTCCCGGGAAAGTGATTTCCCCCAGATCAGGATGTTCCACCGGCACGTAGTAACCCCGGGCCTGTATCTGTGGGTTGTCCAGGGTTTCCTCGGGCGAATCGATCACGCCGTAGATGAACCGCTTCTGGTGCGCCGCGTAGAAGATTTCCTGCTTCTGCTTGGCGGCGAAAATCTGGTCCAGGATGTCTCCCAGCGCCTCCGCGTTTTCCAGCCGCGCCGAAGCGTTGTCGAATCGCTCGTCGTCCAACTCCGGCGCTTCCAGGAAGTCCACCAGCACCTTCCAGTCCAGCGTCGCCCCCATGCCGGGATTCGGCAGCACGTAACCGTCGGAAACCGCTCGCAACCGCGTGAGGTCGCCCGTGTGGTTGGGCTGACGCCGGCGAACCGCGCCGGTGTAGGTGTAGTTGTTGGTCACGTCCCGCAGCGCCGACGCGATGCTCTCCTGTATCGACACGTCCACGCGCTGGCCCTGGCCCGTGAGCCGCTGGTGGTACAGTGCCATCAGCGTTGCCGACGCCAGGTTGGTTCCGGCCTTGAACTGGGCCTGGTGCAGCGCGTGTTTGAGCGGCTCCCGGTCGTAGGCGCCGAAGATGTACATCAGCCCGCCCAGCGCGTACTCGACGATCTCAGTCGCCCGGAAGTCGCGCCACGGCCCGGTCTGCCCGAAATTCGACACCGACGCCACCACCAGCCTCGGGTTGTGCTTCCGCAGCGTGTACGCATCCAGACCCAGAGCCGGCATCACCTGCGGCGAGAAGTTCTCCACCACCGCGTCCGCGTCCGCCAGCAGGTCCATCAGGATGGCGCGCCCGGTTTCCGATTTCAGGTTCAGCGTGATGCTGCGCTTGTTGGTGTTCAGGTAGAGAAACGGCAGGCTTTTCTCACTGCCCGGTTCGTCGTGGTAGAACGGCGGCAGTCGCCTCCCCGGGTCGCCGCCGGGCCGCTCGATCTTCAACACGTCGGCCCCAAAATCGGCCAACAGCTTGGTGGCGTAGGGGCCGGCGATGTGGTGGGTCAGGTCAACCACCTTGACGCCGGCCAGGGCTCCATTGCTCAAAATCAGACCCCCCAACGAGTTCGTCAGCCATTCTAGCCCCATTGCCAACGCCGCACAAACGAAATAACAACGTCGCGGTCATTCGGGAAGGTCCGTTGGCCCTCTGCCGGATGCGACTCCATCGGATGTTATACTCGCGGCACACTAGGGCCAGTGTTGACCGAATGCTACAATTCCCCTGGATTGAGCAATCTTCGCAGACCAATCACCATGGTCACTACAACCGAGCGTACATACGATCTCCGTACTTTCTGTTCCGCCGAGTTCCGCGCCATGGTTGCCGCGGGCATCCTGGGCCGGCAGGACCGCGAAGCAGTTCTCAGCGGCAGCTATCGATTCACCGCGGACCAGTACCAATCTATGGGTCTGGCCGGCATCCTGTCCGAATACGAGCCCATCGAGCTGCTGAACGGAGAGATCGTCGAAATGGCCCCTGTCGGAAACATTCACAACGACACGACCGATTGCATCAGCGATCTCATGTTTGGCGCCCTGCTAAGTCGGGCGCGGATAAGGGTGCAGGGTTCCGTCCGCATCAACCGGCTGAGCGAACCGCAACCCGATTTCGCTATCCTCCGCCAGCGACCGGATTACCATTTGTCTCCGGCCACTCCTGCCGACATCCTGTTCATCATCGAGGTCTCCTACAGTTCGCTGAACTACGACCAGGGAGAAAAATTGGCTGCGTATGCCGCCGCTGGCATCCCCGAAGTTTGGATCGTCAACCTCAAAGAATACGGGGTCTACATCCATACCGATCCGGTAGGCGAGCAGTACCAAACGGTCCGCCAATTCCGAGCAGGCGACTCCGTGAGCCCGTTGGCATTCCCCGATGTCTCTTTCCCGGTATCCCGTTTCTGGTCTGGCATGGTCGGTCCCGAAGCGGACGCCGAATAGTCCTCGAGACGTACATCACGCCGCGTGGTCCCACATCGCCATCACACCATCCATGCAGAGGTAACACCGTGCAAACAATCGATGCCATCGCCGAAATCCTCAAGCGGGAGGGCGTCCAGTACCTGTCCTGCTTCCCCACCACCCCGGTTATCGAGGCCTGCGCCGCCGCCGGGATCCGACCCATCATCTGCCGCCAGGAGCGCGTCGGTGTCGGCATCGCCGACGGCTACAGCCGCATTACCAACGGCCGGCCCCCGGGCGTGTTCGCCATGCAGTACGGCCCCGGCGCCGAGAACGCCTATTCCGGCGTCGCCACGTCCTTCTCCGATTCGGTTCCCATCCTCCTGCTCCCGCTCGGCCATCCCCGCGAGCGCCAGGGCGTCTTCCCCATGTTCGACTCCATCGAGAGCTTCGCCAGCGTCACCAAGCACCTGGAGCGCCTCAATCTTTCCGGCAGCACCAGCCAGGTGATGCGCCGCGCCGTAAACGCCCTGTACACCGGCCGCCCTGGCCCGTCCATGGTCGAAATCCCCGCCGATGTGGCCCTCGAGGAGGTCTCCGAGGAGGCATTCTACTGGGGCGGCAACGTCCGCCGTTCCGCTTCCCAGGCCGACCCCGACGACGTTGAGGCCGCCGCCCGCGCCCTGTGCTCCGCCACCTACCCGGTAATCCACGCCGGCCAGGGCGTGATGTACGCCGAGGCCACCGCCGAGTTGGTCGAGCTTGCCGAGCTCCTGTCCGTTCCGGTGATGACCACCCTGCTGGGCAAGAGCGGCTTCCCCGAGTTGCATCCCCTGGCCCTGGGCAGCGGGTCCGGCGTGATGTCCGGCACGGTGTACCATTTCGTCCGCCGCTCCGACGTCATCTTCGGCGTCGGTTCCAGCTTCACCAAGCATGGCATGTCCATGAACCTGCCCGCCGGCAAGACCCTGATCCAGAACACCAACGACCCCCGCGACCTGAACAAGGACTACGACGTCCAGTTCCCGCTCATCGGCGACGCCAAGCTGGCCCTGCGCCAGATGATCGAGGCCTGCCGCGAGATCGTCGGTGACAGCCGCCGCAACAACGCCGAGGTCACCGGCGAGATCGCGTCCGTGCGCAACGCCTGGCTCGCCGAGTGGGAGCACAAGACCACCGACGCCGGCCCGCTGGTCAATCCCTATCGCGTCATCACCGACTTCCAGAGGGCCGTTCCGTCCAGCGAGGCCATCATCACCCACGACTCCGGCAGCCCCCGCGACCAGATCACGCCGTTCTACCGCTCCGGCGGCCCGCGCACCTACCTCGGCTGGGGTAAATCCCACGGCCTCGGCACCGGCCTCGGCCTCGTCATCGGCGCCAAGCTGGCCGACCCGGAAAAGATGTGCGTCAACTTCATGGGCGACGCCGCCTTCGGCATGGTCGGTCTTGACTTCGAGACCGCCGTCCGCAGCAACGTCCCCATCACCACTGTCGTCCTGAATAACTCCACCATGGCTGTGGAGACCAACGCCATGCAGCGTTCCCACTACCTGTACAACACCCGTGATCTCGGCGGCAACTACGCCGACATGGGCCGCGCCATGGGCGGCTACGCAGAGCGCGTCACCGACCCCAACGAGATCATCCCCGCGTTCCAGCGTGCCCGCCAACAGAACGAGAACGGCAACGCCGTGCTCCTCGAGTTCATCACCAACGAAGAGATCAACTACTCCCACCGCCGCGCTTTCTGATCCATTGTCACACCCATCCGGGGGCGGCCTTAACGGGTCGCCCCTTGCCTTATTTGACCCCAAGCCGATGCAGCGCGCCAACCGGAACCGCTCCCCGTCCGTAACGGAGCACGTGCGGAACGCCAAAACGCACCTCGCCAACGGCGACCTCCGCGCCGCTCTGGCTGACCTCGACCTCGCGTTACTGGCGACGCCCGACGACCCCGTCGTTCTCTGGCTCCGCGGTCGGTCACTGTCGATGCTGGGACGGGATGAAGCAGCCCTGGTCGAATTGGACGCCGCCATCGCCCTTGACCCCAACATCGCCGATGCCTGGCTCGAACGCGGCGCAATCCACCTGGATCGTTCAGTCTGGTGGGCCGCGGAGTCCGATGCCTCCCGGGCCTTGGAACTCGACGCCGCCTCGGGCAGTGCGTACCGAATTCGCGGCATCGCCCGCTACAAGCTGGCATCCCTGGTCGCGGCGGCAGATGACTTGAACCGGGCGCTGCAACACCAACCGGACGATCCGCTGGCTCACTACTGGCGCGGCCTGGCTCTGCGCGATGCCGGGGACAACCGGGCTGCCATCGCCCACTTCGACGCCGCCATCCGGCTCAACGACCGCTACACCGAGGCTTACGTCGCCCGCGGCAAGGCTCACTCCAATCTGGGCGACATGGTCGCCGCCCGTTCCGACTGGGCCATTGCCGCCCAGATGCTGCACCACTCTCACTGAACTCTATGGAGGTACCACCATGGCCGAGCTGCATTCGAAGTACCTGTTCATCGCCAGCATGGACATCGACGCCGACCGCGAAGCCCTGTTCAACGAGGTTTACAACACCGAGCACTGTCCCCTGCTCAACCAGACGCCGGGCGTGGTCGGCGTGACCCGCTACGAGACCCAGCGCCTCCTCATGGCCATGGGCGGACAGGTCCAGGAAATCGAAATCCCCGGTACCCCCAAGCACCACGCCGTCTATCAGATCGAAAGCCCCGACGTCCTCACCAGCCCGGAGTGGGCCGAAGCCGTCGACGCCGGCCGCTGGCCCGAGCACGTGCGCCCCTACACCAAGAACCGCCGCCACGTCCTGATGAAGCTCACCTACCCGGAGAGTTAGGCGCTCCATCCACCACGAACGAGCAAAACGGAGGGGCGATGCGCGCATCGCCCCTCCTGCCATGTGCCATTGAGAATAACTGGCCGGGTTCTAGTTCGCCCCCCGCATCCTCGGGTCCAGCACGTCCCGCAGCGCGTCGCCGAGCAGGTTGACCGCGAACACCGTGATCGCTATCGCCAACCCTGGGAACACTCCCAGCCACGGCGCCACGTCCAGCGAGTTCTGCGCCACGCCGTTGAGCATCCCGCCCCACGATGGCACGTCCGGCGGAATACCCACGCCCAGGAAACTCAGCGACGCCTCCACGACAATCGCCCACCCCAGCGATATGCTGGCCAGCACGATGAAGGTCGCCGCGCAGTTGGGCGCCATGTGCCGCAGTATGATCCGCCAGTCCCCGGCGCCCACCGCTCGCGCCGCCAGCACGTAGTCAACCTCTTTGATGCTCAGCGCCTGCGACCGGATGGTCCGCGCCGCACCCGGTATGAACACCGCGCTCAACGCAATGACCACGTTGGTCACCGACGCCCCCAGGATCGCCATGATCGCCAGCGCCAGGATCAGCGCCGGGAACGACATCATCGCGTCCATGATCCGCTGGATCACCAGGTCGGTGATGCCGCCAAAGTAGCCGCTCACGATGCCGATGAAAGCGCCGATAGTCACTCCGAAGAACACGCTGAGCAGGCCCACCACCAGCGAGATCCGCGTGCCGTAGATCAGCCGGCTGTACACGTCGCGCCCGATCTGGTCGCCGCCCAGCCACGTCTCCGCGTTGGGCGGATTGAACCTGTAAGCGGCATTGGTTTCTCGGGGGTCGTCTGTGGCCACTATCGGAGCAAATATAGCCAACACCACCAGCACGATCACGACCACCGCGCCGAATGCGCCCAGCGGCTTTTGCTGCGCGAAGTTGACGATGTTTTCCAAGAACGTGCGCTTGGGCCGCATCCCCACGCCGGTGGGTTCCGTGGGGGCGAGTACCCCGGTTGTCTGCTGCGCCATGTCCCTATTCCTTATGCCGTTGCGGGGTCTGATTGCCGGGGCCGAGCTCCACTACTCATATCGTATCCGTGGGTCCAGCCAGGCGTAGAGCAGGTCCACGACCAGGTTCAGCGCCAGCACCATGAACGCGATCACCATCACGATGCTCTGGATCATCGTGTAGTCCCGGTGCAGGATGCTGTCAACCAGCAGGCGACCCATCCCTGGCACCAGGAAAATGGTCTCGATGACCACGGTGCCCGCGATCAGCCGCCCCACCTGCCACCCGGAAATGGTCAGGATCGGCAGGAACGCATTCTTCAGCGCGTGCCGGATGATGACCGCCCCTTCACGCAGGCCCTTGGACCGCGCCGTGCGGATGTAGTCCTCGCGGAACACCTCCAGCATGGACGATCTGGTAACCCGCGCAATCAGGGCCATGTTATAGAAACCGAGCGCGATCGCGGGAAAGACCATCTGCTGCAGGTTCTTCCATGGGTCATTCCACAGGTCCGCGTAGCCCAACGGCGGCAGCCAGTCGAACCACGTCACCAGGAAATACACCACCAGGATCCCGATCCAGAATGTAGGCATCGCCACGCCGGCGATGGCGATGATCCGTGACGCGTAGTCCGCGATGGTGTCTTGCCGGACCGCAGACAACACGCCCAACGGCATCGCCACGACGAATGCCAGTAATAATGCCAGCGCCGCCAATTCCAGCGTGATCGGCAGCTTGGCGCCCAAGTCCTCCGATATCGGCGTGTCAAAGTACATCGACACGCCGAAGTCCCCCCGGAGCATCCCCCAGATCCAGCTCAGGTACTGGATCGCCAGCGGCCGGTCGGTGCCCAGCTTGGCCCGCAGATCGTCCAGCTGTTGCTGCGAGTACTGCCCGTCGCCCTCGAACCCCATCAGCAGCAGCTCTGCCGGATCCCCCGGCACCAGCCGCATCAGGGCGAACACCATGAGCGTCACCAGCAGGAGCGTGGGTACGAAGAGCATGAATCTCTTCAGTACGTAAGTGTTCATAGCCTCCCCTCGCTTCGGTGGCGGACGCTGGATCTGGCGTCAGTCATTATGTGGCGGGTCTCTTGCGCTCCGCGTCTATGGCGGCGACTTCAGCACTCGGGGTCGCACCAGATCCGCTCGTGTTTCAACTGCACCCAGATGCTGGCCGGCATGTGGTAGTTCTGGATCTTCTTGTTCACCACCTGGTCGCGGAAGCTCCAGTAGTAAACCAGCAGGGGACCCGGGTCCTCGGTAAGGATGAACTCCTCCATCTCCCGCAGGATTTCCGCCCGTTTGGTCCGATCCAGTTCCTGGCTTTGGGCCGCGAACCAGTCCTTGAACTTTTGCGGCGCATCCCATCCGGACCACTGGATCCACAGGCCGCCGGGCATGAAAATCTTTCCGATGATGGGGTCGGGCTCGCCCACCAGCAGCGCCGTGCCCTGGGCGGCGATCTGGTAGTCCTGTTCCTTGTAGCGGGTTATGCCGGTCGCGCTGTCGATGGGCTGCACGGTGGCGTCCCAACCCAGATAGCGGCGATACTGGTCAGCCAGCAACTGGGCCAGGTCAACGTATTCCACCGCCGTCCGCGCCATGATGTTGACCTTGAACCCTTCCGGCACCCCGGCTTCCGCCAGCAGCCGCCGGGCTTCCTCGATGTCTCCGGGATGCTTTCCGCCCTCCGGTGCCAGGCGGAAACCGGGCATCTGGCTGGCTTCTTCTTCCCCGCGGCCAAACCACGTCTCCGGCGGGAACGGCGTTCCCATGGGAGCGATGCCGCCGCCGAAGATCTCGCGGAACTCGGCCCGGTCCACCGCCAGGTGCATCGCGCGCCGCACCCGGACGTCGTTGAACGGCTCAATGGTCGTGTTGATCAGCGTCCCCAGCAGGCTGGTGTTCGGGATCAGGTACACGTCCAGGGTATCCGCCTCGGACTCCTGGAGCTCCAGGATCTCGGTGTTGCTCAGGTTGGTCACCGGCCACGTCGTCATCAGCACCTGGCCGGTCCGATAGGAACCGATGGCCGTTCCCTTGTCTGCGATGTAGTAGTGGATCGACCCGTCGATGTACGGCAGGCCCTCTTTCCAGTAGTTCGGATTTCGCTCCAGCGACAGGGACACGTCCTTCTCCAGGGTAGTCGGCATGAACGGGCCCGATCCCATGCCATTCTCCCACTTGGAGGTATCGACGTCCGACTCGCCCCAGGCCTTGGACATCATCTTGAACGCATCCGAAGCCAGCATGGGAACGAAATCGGGCGCGGGGTTGTTCGTCTTGATCTCCACCGTATGGTCGTCAATCGCCCGGGCGTTCCCCGGGGAGTAATACGGCGCGATGATCAAGGTCTGCGGCCGGTTGGCTTCCGAGTTCACCAGGCTGTCCATGCTGTACACAACGTCTTCCGCCGTAACCGGGTTCCCGTTGTGCCACGTGGCATTCTGGTGCAGGTGGAATACATAAGTTACGCCGTCAGGCTGCAACTCCCAGCTCTCCGCCAGGTCGCCCACAATGTCGTAAGGATCGTCTGTCTCGGCATCGTATTCCAGCAGTCCGTTGTAGATGCCCGACATATTCTTCGTCTGGTTGGAGAACTCGTGGGGATGCCAGATCAGATTGGGAAAGGCGTAGTCGTGCATCGGCACAATGCCGCCGTAGATCCCCCGATCCGAGGTCTGCGGCGCGCCGGCCGCCTGAGCCGGCACGGCCGTGGGCGCTGGTGAGTCCCCCGACGTACTCGCAGCCGGTTGCGCCGGCACCGGGCTGTCGCTTGCCGGTTCCGTGCTGTCGGTGGGAGCGGTGGCCCCGCAGGCCACCAGCGCAGTCAGAGCGATGATCACCGCCATCGCAACGAGTATCCGGCCAGTGAGACGATTCAATGCACGGTTCAGCATACTCCCCCCTGCAACTACGAATGTCGTGTTTCTGCTCGGCTGTCGGACTACACCAGTCGCCAGCCTAACAACGCACTTTTCGAGTGTCAAGGGAGAGTATTACTGATTATTCCATGTGATTTTATTCACATGATTACGATTTTCGTTACTGCTCGTCCAGAGTGAAATTTGCGACAATCATGCGGCTGACATCAAAAGGCGCCGGTTTACCGCCGGCGCCTCACCCCAGAGATATGGACGCAACGGCGCTTTGCCGTCGCTACGTGGAGGACATCAACCCCGCTTCAACTCGGCATCTATCCGGTTGGCCCTGGGTTTCAACACGGCGTACAGCGCATCGTTCACCGGCGTGGGCACGCCGCGTTCCCGACCCATCCGGATCACCGTCCCGGTCAGTCCCTCCAGCTCTACCGGCCGGCCCTCGGCGAAGTCCTTGGCCAGCGATGCCATGCCCGTCGCCGGAAAGTTGTCCAGCGCGTTCATCGACCATTCCAGCGAATCGGGTTCCAGCGGCGCTCCCGCCGCCTCGCCCACCGCCAGCGCCTCGGCAATGGCCGCCTCGATGGCAGCCCTGGTCTCCGGCACGGTCCGCAACTCCCCATAGGCGCACCCGCTGGCCGCGCAAACGCCGGCCGATCCCGACAGGTACGCGAATTTCTTCCACAACATGCCGGTCATGTTTTCCAGCAGGTCAACCCGCCAGCCAGCATCGCGGAACACCTGGTACAGCCGCTCGCCGCGTTCGGTAATACCCGTCGTCCGCTCGCCGAACGATGCCGCTCCGGGCCCGCCCTGCGTCACCACGCCGGGTTCGCTGATCCGCCCTTCCAGGTACGCCGAACCGATCATCACCCGTTCCGCGCCGTACACTTCCACCAACTGCTCGCCGTTGTCGATGCCGTTCTGCAACGTCAGCACGATGGTGTCCGGCCCGACCATCGGGGCAATGGCGTGGATCGCATCCGCGTTGTCGTACATCTTCACGGTGAACAGCACCAACTCCTGGTGACCCGCCGACGCCGGATCGTCGGTGGCATTGCCGGGAACCGTGAAGACGCCGTCGTTCCCGCTTTCCACCCGCAGGCCGCCGCTCCGGATCGCCTCCAGGTGCGGCCCCCGCGCGATGAATGTCACGTTGTGACCGGCCCGTGCCAGCAGCCCGCCGAAGTATCCGCCCACGCCGCCGGCGCCCATTACCGCAATATTCATACCGTTGCCTCCGCAGCCTCGCCGTATGCTTTCAATATCAGGAAACCGGGTGCCCGAATTCCGCCCGCAGGTCGCGTTTCAGAACTTTGCCCATGACGTTGCGCGGCAGTTCGTCCACGAACACCACCGACCGCGGCCGCTTGAACCCGGCCAGCCGTTCCCGGCAAAAATCGATCAGGTCCTGCTCGGTGACCGCCAGGTCCGACGCTACCACCACGGCCCTGACTTCTTCGCCCCACTCCAGGTCCGGCACGCCGATCACCGCCGAATCGGCGACTCCCGGGTGCTCCGCCAGGATCATCTCCACTTCCTCCGGGGAAATCATCTCCCCGCCACGCTTGATGAAGTCCCGCGCCCGTCCGGCCAGGTAGATGTAGCCGTCCTCGTCCTGCCAGGCCAGGTCGCCGGTGTAGAGCCAGCCGCCCTTCAGCGTGTCTCGCGTGGCATCCTCCTGACCCCAGTAGCCGGTCATCATTCGAGGGCCCCGGGCCACGATCTCGCCCACTTCGCCTCCTTCAACCGGATCGCCGTCCTCGGTGACGATCATCACCTCCACGTCGTCCAGCGGCTTGCCGATTGACGTGAGCCGTCGCATCTTGGTTTCAACCTCCTCCGCAGACCCGGTGAGGTCGTGGTCATCGGGCGGCAGCATAGTGATGGTCGACGCCGTTTCCGTCTGACCGAAGGCGTTGATGAACCGCGTGCCGGGGAACTTGTCCAAGGCTTGCCGGACCACCGGCAACGGCATGGGCGCCGCCCCGTAGGTGATCACGCTCAGCGAGGACAAGTCGAAGCTGTCGAAGCTCGGATGGTCCATCACCATCTTCAGCATGGTGGGCACCAGCATCGCCCGGTTCGCCCGGTGTTCCGTCACCAGGCTCATCCATCGCTCGGCGTCAAACTGCGGCATCACCACCAGCGTCCGGCCCCCGAACACCGCCGCCAGCGCCGCCTGCAAGCCCGCCACGTGGTACATCGGCACCGTGAGCAGGTTGGTTTCCTCCACGTCCGGGTCCGCCGGTTCGACGTTGGTGAGCAGGAACGTGGCGAAACTGTCGTGTGTCAGTTGCGCGCCCTTGGGCACGCTGGTGGTGCCCGACGTGAACATGATCACGGTCGTGGCGTCCTCATCGTCCTCAGGGAAGTGGAGTTGATCCGGGTCCGCGTTGGCCAGCAGGTCGTCGTAAGCGTAGCCGCCGTTCGTCGCCGGCGCATCCAGCATCACGATCCGGTCCGCGGGCACTGAACCGTCCGCCGGAACCAGCGCCCGGTAGCGCTCCCCCAGGAACAGCAGATCAGGCTGCGCGATGCCCAGCATGGTCGCCAGTTCGTCCTCTTTGGCGCGGAAATTGATGGGCACGTAGATCGCGTCCAACTGCGCGGCCGCAAAGTACAGTTCGATCAGGTGATGGCAGTTGGTCTGCATCGCCGCCACCCGGTCGCCCTGCCCTATTCCCAGCTCGGACATCGCGTTGGCCAGGCGGTTGACCCGTTCCTGCAACATCTCGAAACTGATGTGGTCACCATCAAAGACGATGGCCGTCCGCTCGGGAACGATCGCCGACGCGATCATGAGAAATTCGGTCGTGTTCATCCTTTCTCCAGATCGGAACCTACTCTCTTGGTTACGCTGCAACGGCGGCAGCCAATCGTTGTTCCAAAGCCAAGCCCGCATCCAGCGGCATCTCGCTCCCAGCGCACCAGGCTCGTTTCAAGCCGGCGGCTATTCCGCGCGGCAATTCGGACAATGCGCCCGCAATTTGCCACGCCGTCGCTTCCAACTCGTCGGGCGCCACCACCCGGCTGACGATTCCGCAGGCCATTGCCTCCGCCGCTCCGAAGCGCCGCCCGGTGTACAGCAGGTCCAACGCCACCGACGGCCCGGCGTTGGACGGCAGCGTTTGGCTCCCACCGGCTGCGGGGATCATGCCCAATTGCACCTCTGGCATGGCGAAAACCGTGTCCGACGCCGCAATGCGCAGGTCACCCAGCAGCAGAATCTCCACCCCTGAACCGATACAATAGCCGTGCGCTGCCACCACTATCGGCTTGTCGAGACTGAGCAGTTGACCCCACACGTCCCGCTGCCATCGCGCATTGCGCGCTATCACCTGCGACGGCGCGGTGCCAAACTCGCTCAGGTCTGCGCCGGCGCAGAACGCCCGGCCCCTGCCAGTGATCAGCAGCGCGCTGATTTCCTCGTCTTCGGCCACCGCGTGCAGCGCCTCGGCAAAGTCGTCTCGCATCGCCACCGAGTAGGCGTTCAGGCGATCCGGACGGTTCAGCGCCAAGTGGGCGACGCTGCCCTCTTTCTCGAAAACGATGGTGCCAAAAGCGTCGCTCATTCGGTCAATCCAGCGGTATCGCCCGCCGCATCATCTCGTCGAGGTCAACCTCGGTGCTGCCGGCCCCGATCTCGGACAGCACGTTGGCGTCGCTCACCGAGAACGTCAGCAGATTATGCTCTTCAGCAACCCGCTCTGCCACCGGACGGCGAATGTGCCAGTCGTGGTGGTAGTTGGCGACCTCAATCCCGTGAACCCCATCCTCGATCACGATGTTGGGCGTGTAATACCCGGGGTGGCAGTAGGTGCGAAACAGCCTTCCGCCGGGCAGGTAAAGCTCGGTGCAGTGGTATTCGTCGAACGGGCTGATGACCGGGCGCACGTCGATCTCATGGCCGGGGATGATTATCACCTCGTTGGGAAAATGCTGCTCCACCACCCGGTGCAGCGCCATCCCCCAATCCCGGCGCCAGTGATCAGTGACCGCGATGCCGTCCAGACCGGCTTCCTTGATCCGCGTGATCACGGCTTCCGCGATCTCCGGCGTCGGCTCCTGAAAGCCGAACATCTCGCCCACGTGCGTATGTATGTCCAATCGTACCGTCATCTAATCACAATTCCTCAGCGTCCGGTGAAGCGCGGTGGTCGCCTTTCGGCAAACGAGCGCAGACCTTCCGCCCGGTCGTCAGTGCTTTGCAGGATGATGCTCAAGTCGGCCTCCAGCCGCAGCCCTTGCGCCAACGGCAGGTCGCCGGCGGCCGCAACCGCTTCCTTCGCGTACCGCGCGGCGATGGGCGCCGCGGCGACGATTTGGCCGGCGATTTCGGCCGCAGTTTCCTCCAGCGCATCACGCGACGCCACCCGGTTCACCAGCCCGAAATCCAGCGCTTCCGCCGCCGACAGGGTTCGACCCGTCAGCAGCATGTCCCGCGCCAGGGCCGGCCCTGCCAGCCGCGGCAGCCGTTGGGTCATGCCGTCAAAGGGGAACCCGACCCGCCTCGGTTCCCCTGCTCCCAGGCGCGCGCCGTCCGCCGCTATGCGCAGATCGGCAGCCAAGGCGATCTCCAACCCATGGGCCGTGGCGTCGCCGTTCAGTATCGCCAAAACCGGCATGGGCAGCCCGGCGACGGCATCGGCTGCGCCCATTCTCTTGAACCACGCCGCGCGTGCCGCCAGATCTGCGTCCTTCAATTCGCCGGGCAGGCGTTCCCGACCGGTCGCGAACGTGTCGCCGCCGCCGGTAATCGTCACCATCCGCAGCTCATCGTCCAGGCTCAACTCCCGGCAACAGTCGATAATTTCTTCGGCCACCGTCTCGTCGATGGTAACGTCAGGGCCGGCGTCGGGCAAAGTGAGCTTCGCCTGAAACCGGGTTCTCTCGCACTCGATGGTCTGGTAGCGCATAGGTTCAGTGGGAATGCCGGCAATAGAGGCGCTTCTCGTCGCTTTATCGGGCCGGCGGATTGGGCTAAAATGGCGACCGCTTGCGGAACCCTATCATGGCATTGAGCAAATTATACGACAGCGCTCAAGCGGCCGTTGCCGACATCCCGGACGGCGCGACCGTGTTGCTTGGCGGCGTTTCCGGCGCCAACGCTCCCGCCGGCTTGCTGTCTGCGCTGACCGAGCGAGGCGTCCGGGGCCTGACCTGCGTCTGTGACTCGACCTACTACGGCGCCGAGGCTCTGCACCGCCTGGTGGCTGCCGGCTGCGTTTCCCGGATAGTCTCTCCGGCGCCATTTGGTCCGGGCCAGGAGGACGTGATCCAGGACCTCTGGCGTTCCGGCAACTTGACCGTCGAGGTGGTTCCGTGGGGTACGCTGGCGGAACGCATGCGCTCAGCCGGCGCTGGCATCGGTGGCGTTTTCATCCCGGTGGGCATCGGCACCCGCTTCGCCGAGGGGAAGGAGACCCGATTGATCAACGGCGTCCAGTGTGTGTTTGAGCCTCCCCTGCGCGGGGATTTCGCGTTGCTCCGCGCCTCTCGCGCCGATGGTGTCGGCAACCTGGTGTACGCCGGCGCCCAACGAGGCTGGAACTCCGCCGTCGTCTCCGCCGCCCGTGTCGCCATCGCCGAGGTCAACCAGGTCGTCGAACCGGGCAGCATCGACCCGGAACTCGTGATCACGCCGGGCATCTTTGTCAACCGTATCGTCCGGGCCAACTCCGCGCCCATGGAATAGCCCACCATGACGCTGGAAAGACTGGATCCCCAGAGCGTGGCCCGACGGGCCGCCGCCGAAATCGCCCCCGGATCGGTGGTCGCCGTCAGCGGCGACTGGGCGGTCGCAGCGGCCGATCTTGTCCTCGAGGAAAAGGGCGTGTGGTTCCTGCGGGCCGGTGGAACCCTTGCCGACCTGCCCATCAACGCCGCCGACGCGGGAGCAGCCCTGCGCGGGGGCAACGTGGATCTGTCAATTCTAACCGCCGCGCAAGTCGACTCCAACGGAAGTTTTGCCGGTTACCACGCCCTGGACTACCCCGGCCCGCAAGGGCACGCCGGCCTCATCGATCTGGCGGCCGCTCGCCGTGTCGTCGTGGTGTTGCCGCAAACCGGCGCTGACGGCTCTCCCAACATCGTGGATACCCTGTCATATCCGCCCGATGGTGTACGCTGCGTGGACACTGTCATTACCGACGCTGCCGTGTTTCGCGTGGACGACGCCGGGTTGATTCTCACAGAAGTAGCCCCCGGATGGAGCGCCGATGATGTTCGCGCCGTCACCGGAGCCGCCATCACCGCCGCGCCAACCCTGCGCGAAATGGATTTCACCTTCCCGCCCGGCAAGCCGCCCAGCAAGGTCTATGGCGACGGCCCCTCCGCCATCGCGGACCTGCCCGACGGCGCTACTATCTTCATTGACGGCTTCGGCGGACCCGGCGGCATGGCGCACTACCTCCTCGTCTCGCTGCGGGATCGCGGCAGCCGCAACCTGACCATCGTCAGCAACACCGCCGGCATCGCCCGCGTGGTCAGCTTCGGTACGCCGCCCGGTCGCACCGCCATTGACCACAGCGTGCTGGTGGAGAACGGCCAGGTCGCCAAGGCCATTGCGTCCTTCCCCGTCTCGCCCTCAGTCTCCCGCCCCTCTGAATTCGAACTCGCCTACCGCCGGGGTGAGGTCGATCTGGAACTGGTGCCTCAGGGAACCCTGGCGGAGCGTCTCCGCGCCGGCGGCGCCGGCATCGCGGCCTTCTACACCCCGACCGGCGCCGGCACCCTCATTGCCGAGGGCAAGGAAAGCCGGGTAATCGACGGACGAGAGTACATCCTGGAACACGGCCTGCGCGCCGACTTCGCCCTGATCCGCGCTCACAAAGCCGACACCCGGGGCAATCTCGTCTATCGGGGCACCTCCCGCAACTTCAACGCGGTCATGGCCCCGGGCGCGCGTGTGACGGTGGTTGAGGTTGACGAAATCGTGCCGGCCGGCGAACTGGACCCGGAAGCTGTGGTCACCCCGGGGATATTCGTTCAGCGCATCGTGCGCCGACCCGATGGCTTCACCGGCTACGAATAACCGGAGGCCCCGCCATGACCGCAGATAAAGAACGCCTCGACCGGGCCATCATCGCCATGCGAGTGGCGAAGGAACTGCCGGCCGGTTCCTGCGTCAACCTCGGCATCGGAATTCCCACCCTGGTCTCCATGTTCGTGGACGATGAAAGCGTCGTCTTCTACCACAGCGAGAGCGGCGTGCTGAACTGCGGCCCCCTGGCCGATGAGGGAAGCGAGGACATCGACCTCATCAACGCCGGCGGCCAGTTCCTCCAGCCCGTTCCGGGCATGGCCTATTTCTCCTCCGTCGATGCCTTTGCCATGATCCGCGGCGGCCACGTCGATGTGACCGTCCTGGGAGCCCACCAGGTGTCGTCCACCGGAGATTTGGCCAACTGGATGCTGCCCGAGCGCGGCGTCGGCAACATCGGCGGCGCCATGGACCTGGCCGCCGGGGCCGACAAGGTCATCGTAGCCATGGAGCATAACGACCGCACCGGCAACCCCAAGGTGGTCGAAGAGTGCAATTTCCCGCTCACCGGCCGCGGCTGCGTTTCCCTCGTAGTGACCGACGTCGCCGTGATGGAGCCCACACCCGAGGGCATGGTCCTGCGCGAAGCGGCTCCCGGTTGGACACCGGAAGAAGTGCAGGAAGTAACCGGCGCCCACCTGATCATCCCCGACGAAGTAGCCGAGTACGAGGTCTAAAGGCCCCAAGATTATGGGCACGTTCTCGGTGATGGTCAGCGTTGGCAACCCCAGCGGCGGCGACCAGGTTCAAGTAGAGGCGCTGGTGGACACCGGCGCGTCCGACTCTATGTTCCCCCCTTCATTGCTGGAAGATCTGCACCTGGAGTCCCGCTCCCAGGTTGACTACGCATTGGCCGATGGAACTGAAGTCAGGTTCGGACGAGGCCAGGCCGTCATAAGCATTGACGACCGGGACGGAATCTGTCCCGTGATTTTCGGGCCAGAAGGGGACGACAACTGCCTCATCGGTGGAACCACTCTCCAAATCTTGATGTTTACGGTCGATGCCGTGAACGAAGTTCTGTTGCCGACTAACCGGGGCCGGCTTGGCTACGGCGGCAAGTTGTGACCGGCCTGCCTCAATTGTGTTCCGAGCGGTTTGGTTTGACTTGCCCGTTCCGTAGTGCTACATTCAAGCTACAACTGAACGCCTCACGCGATTCTGGCGGGAGCTTGGGCAAACCAGGCTGAGAGGGCGGCCAACTTCGTCGCCGACCGTCTGTACCTGACCCGGGTAATGCCGGCGGAGGAACAGTAGGTAGCTTTGACATTCGGCCGCCGGGTACCCGCCTGGCGGTTTCGCATTTCAGGCAATTGCCGGCCACGGACCCCCGTTCCCGGCAGCACACAGGAGAGTGACAGCGATGGCCGACGAACTGGTAATTGGTGGCGTGTCGTTTTCTTCCCGGCTGATCGTCGGCACCGGCCGGCATCGCAGCATGCGGGAAATGGTCGAGTCCCTGGAAGCCTCCGGCACCGAGATGGTCACCGTGGCCATCCGGCGCCTCGACCTCGATAACCCCGAACAGAACATCCTCGAACACGTCAACCTCGACAAGTACCGCATCCTGCCCAACACGGCCGGCTGCCGCACCGTCGAGGAGGCGCTGTTCGTTGCCCGACTCGGCCGCGAAGTCTGCCAGACCGATTTCGTCAAGCTCGAAGTCATCCCCGACGCCAAGTACCTGTTCCCCGACCCCAACGGCACCCTCGAGGCGGCCCGTCAGTTGGTGGACGAAGGCTTCAAGGTCCTGCCCTACATCCACGCCGATCCGGTCCTGGCGAAGAACCTCGAAGAAGCCGGCTGCGTCACGGTGATGCCCCTGGGTTCCGCCATTGGCTCCGGCCAGGGTATCCATACCGTCGAAGAGGTCCGCATCATCCTTGAAAACGCCACGGTTCCCGTCGTCGTGGACGCCGGCCTGGCGGTCCCGTCCGACGCCTCCAAGGCGCTGGAAATAGGCGCCTCCGCCGTGCTGGTCAACACCGCCATCGCCCAGGCAGAGAACCCGGCCATGATGGCCGACGCCTTCCGCAAGGGCGTCGAAGCCGGGCGTCAGGCCTACCTCGCCGGCCGCATTCCGGTGCGAACCGAGGCCATCGCCAGCAGCCCACCCACCGACGTGCCGGAACCTGTCGCGGCTGCCTGAGCCTGCTCCTCATGGACGCGGCCTTGCCAAATCCCGCCCTGTGCCTGGTCACCGACCGGCGCGTTTGTCCGCCGGACGAGTTGCCCGGCAGAGTGGCCGCCGCCATCGCTGGCGGCGTCGACATCGTCCAGTTGCGTGACAAAGAGGCTGGCGGCGCGGCGCTGATGGATATGGCCAACGCCCTGGTGAGGGTCGCCGGCAGAGCCGCCATAGTGCTGGTCAACGAACGCGCCGACGTTGCCGTGGCATCCGGCGCCCGCGGCGTCCAGCTCGGAGAAGCAGCAATGCCCACCGCCGCGGTGCGCCCAATTTTGCCCGGCGGGGCCATCATCGGCCGCTCCGTACATTCGGTGGATGGCGCGACGGAGGCGGAAGCGTCAGGCGCCGATTTCCTGTTGGTCGGCACCATGTTCGCCACCCGGTCCCATCCGGGCGAGGAACCGTCCGGGCCGGGTCTGCTCGAGCGCATCCGGGCAGCAGGCGTGCAGTCTCCGCTCCTGGCCATCGGCGGAATCACCGCCGAAAACGTCTCCCAGGTCATGCAAGCCGGCGCCGATGGCGCCGCGGTCATCACCGCCATCCTCGCCAGCGACGATCCCGAAAGGGAAGCCGCCCGGATCAAGTCGGCAATGCGGGAGGCGATGGCCAGCATCGCCGAACACCGTGAACCCGGCAGCCGTTATACTACGAGCCGGAGGTGACGGCCCGCATGATCACTCTGCAAGTCAACGGCAAGCCCCGCGAAATCGACGAAGGTCTCAACCTTCAGTCCTACCTGGCCACCATCGACGTCAATATGCGGTTCATCGCCGTCGGGTACAACGGCCAAGTGATCCGCAAAGAGGATTTCGAAAAGGTGAAGCTCAACCCGGGCGACGCCCTGGAAATAGTTCGTCCCGTGGGCGGCGGCTGATCCCATGGCCACCGATGCCGGCGGCGCTGACGCCGCCCTGGATCAGCTCCTCGAAGATGTCGCAAACGCCCACCCGGACCGCGTGGAAGGGTGGCTCCGCAACGAGCCAGGCCATTGGGGCTTTTTTGCCGGACAAGCAATAATGGCCGTTCGAGATCTGATCGACCGCAGCCTGGAAGACCCGGAGCGGCGCTACGTCTGGCACCGTATGTGGCTCGTCCTCCAGAAACGTCGCGCCGATCTCGAAACGTGGCACACTTGATTCGATCTAATTGGCCGCCGTGGCCAACCGCCCAATTCGTCACATTGGTCGAGGCCAGGCGGCCTATGTAGTCGCCGCTTCGTAACTGTTCAGAATTCAGGAGGTTGCCGTTGCGAGGCGCTTGCGCCGTGGCAATCTCGATGCCGTAGCAGCAACGTCTGCGCTGAGGGACTCCCACATGCCAACGAGATTGCCGCGCTGCGCTCGCAATGACACTTTCCCGGCAACTCTGAACAGTTACGCCTCTTCTCCCAATTTTGCGGCCTCGACTATGGCGTGGTTTATGCCGGTGGCAACTCTGCCCCGGTCTTCTACCGTGAATGGAACGGGACGACTAATCGCAGCAGCACTCGTCGCTGCAACACGGGCTGATATATGCCGGCGGGTTGAGCGTCTGCTCCGCTACCCATTCCACCGTTTCGGCCAGCCACTCCTCCAGGGTTTTCCCCTCCGACCGGGCGGCGGCGTCCGCCGTGCGGTGTACATTGGAACTGACCTTGAACGATATTTCGCCGGAATAAGGCTTGTCTGGTTCTTTGCCTCGCTCACTGCAAAACGCCAGGTAGTCATCCACTGAAATCTTGAACTCCCGGCGCAACTCCTCCACCGATTCGCCCACGAACGTTACCATGTCGCGGGTATCCACTATTGAACCGTGGAAAATGCCCGCGTGATCATCGAAAGTCACCGCCGCCCGGTATCCTTTGTACTCCATCATGGCCCGACACCTGCTTCAATCAAGAATTTGCGCACATCATCTACCAAGCTTTTCGAAGCTTCCGGCCGGGGATGTGGACGATGGAACACGGTAGCCAGGCCGTTCAAGTCTACCCCTACTCGCGAACCGGCCCGCTCCTCGATATGAGCGCCGCACGCCAGTAATAAAGTCTCAACATCGTCCCAACGAATGTTCGCTTGAGTCGGCCGCCTGAATATCGCTTCCAGCGTAGCCTGATGTCGTCGCCTCAATGATACCATGATGGGTAGAAATAACTTGCCCCCTCCCTATTGCGTGAGAGGGGGCATTGGTTTTCGGTGATTACCCCACCACGGCAATCGACTCGATCTCCACCACGTAGGCCGGGTTCGCCAGTTCGCTCACCACCAGCAGCGTGCTGGTGGGCGGGTTGCTGGGGAACAGCTCGCCGCGCACCTTGCGCACCGCCGCCCCGTGCTCAATCCCGGTCACGTAGGTGGTGGTCTTGACGATGTCCGCCAGCGACCCGCCCGCGGCCTTGACCGCAACCTCGATGTTCCGCCAGATCTGCCGCGTCTGCTCCTCGGCATCGCCGGCGCCAATCACATTGCCGTTCTCATCCTGGGCGACCATGCCCGCGATGTAGACGGTGTTGCCCGCCTTCACCACTGCGCTGAAACCCGAAGCTGATGGGTCCGCGATGCCGCTGGGGTTCATGTACTCGCTGTTAGCCATTGGTTTGCCTCCGTTGGATAGTTCGTCTTGGCGGTTCGTTGAGATTATACCGTTGCCGATGCGACGCCGGGCTCGGCTTGCGCTTGGGTGGCGCGCGGCGGCAGCCGCGGCGCTTTGGCCAGCAGGATCAACAGCCCGGCGCCGGCGTACATCGCCATCAACACGATGAATACCACGGTGTAGCTGTGGGTGAACGTCAGCAGGTAGCTGCCAAATACCGGCGCGATTCCCAGCGCCGTGGTTTGCAGCGGCCCCAGTGAGCCCAGGATCGCGCCGAAGGACCCGCGCCCGAAATACTGCGCCAGCAGCATGTGTTCCAGCGTCCCCACTGTGTTTGAGAAAAAGCCCCACAGCACGGCGAAAAGGTATGCCGTCCACAGCGAGTCGACGCCGGTCGCCAGGAACAGCCCGGAAAGCACCGCCCCCGTGATGGTCGAGACCATGCAGGGACGCGGCCCGAACTTGTCTGCCAGGAAACCCCAGACCAGGGTGGTCATGGCCAGCACGGCGCCCAACGCCCCTACGCCCACGGCCTGCGGATTGGTCAATCCCGGACCCGACTCGCTGACGAGAAACGGCACCAGGATGTAACCCAGGCCCGCCGACGCGATTATCGCCAGCACTGCGGTCCCGGCGATGCACCAGTAGGCGCGGGTCTTCATCGCCTCGCGGGCTGTCCAGCTGAACTCTTGTGTCCCCGCCTGGGCGCGGCGACCCGCCCGCCGCCCGCCGCCGGATTGTGGCGCGGCTTCGGACCCGGGAGCGGGTCGATCCCCGTCCGGCAGCATACCGATCTCTTCCGGCGTCCGCCGCATGATCAGGAATACCGGCACCGTCATCGCCATCATGAACAGCCCGACGTATCCGTAGGACGCTCGCCAACTGTGCGTGGCCGCGATCAGTGAAATGATCTGGATGTTGATCGCGCCGCCCACGGGACGCGCCATGCCGTTGATCGCCAGGGTGACGCCCCGCCGCCGCCGGAAGAAGTTGACCGTCGCCGCCCGGGGAACGATACCGATCAGGAAAGGATTGCTCACCGTCCTGGCGACGATGTAGGCCGCGAAGAACGGCCACGGTGTGCTGGTGTTCACCGCCGAAATCGCCAGCAGCGCGCACCCGACCACCACCAGCCCCAGCGTGGTCAGCACCCGGGGGCCGTACCGGTCGGCCAGCGCGCCGGCGAAGGGAGCCAGTATCCCGGAACACCAGGTGCCGGCGGTCACCGCTATGGACAGGGTCCCGATGTCCCACCCGGTGTCATCCACGATGTACACCTGGATGGCCCCCATCACCACCTGGGACACGCTGGCCCCGGTGGCGGAGGAAAGGCAGGCCATGCCCAGCACCAGCCACCCGTAAAAGAAAGGAGTCGGCGGATGCCAGGCCAACAGGCGGCGGGCAGCAGAGTTTTTCAGCAGTGGCCTCGGAGATAGCAGCTCACGGCAAAGGCTCGCACATCCAAGCCGTTAAGCAATATAAGCGTAGCGCCAATATTACTCTCAAACAGGGAATAGGTAAAACTACACGGCGAAACAAAAACCGGGGCGGTCGCAATAACCGCCCCGGTCTAAATCCCGTAGAGATGCTCGCCTGGGACTAGAAGTCCATCGGCGGGGCGGCGGGCATCGCCGGCGTCGGCTCAGGGATCTCGGTGATCATGGACTCGGTGGTGAGCACCATGGCCGCCACGGAGGCCGCGTTCTGCAGCGCGGAGCGGGTCACCTTCACCGGGTCGATGATGCCGCGCTCGAGCATCGGGCCGAACTCGCTGACCTCGGCGTCGTAGCCGTAGTCATCGGACTGGTCCTTGACATCGTGCAGCACCACGGCGCCTTCGCCGCCGGCGTTTTCGACGATGATCTTCAGCGGCTGCTCCAGCGAGTGCCGGATGATGTTGAGGCCGACAACCTCGTCGCCGGTCAGCCCGGAGACGCCTTCCAGCGCGCGCTGGGCGCGAACCAGGGCAACTCCGCCGCCGGGGACGATGCCCTCTTCCACCGCGGAACGGGTGGCGGACAGGGCGTCCTCGACCCGGGCCTTCCGCTCCTTGAGCTCGATCTCGGTGGCGGCGCCAACCTTGATCACGGCCACGCCGCCGGACAGCTTGGCCATCCGCTCTTGCAGCTTCTCGCGGTCGTACTCGGAGGTGGTGTCTTCGATCTGGGCCTTGATCTGGTTGATCCGGGCCTGGATGCCGTCCTCGGAACCGTGACCCTCAACGATGGTCGTGTCGTCCTTGGTGGAGGCGACGCGGCGGGCGCGGCCGAAGTCCTCGATGGTGGCGGAGTCCAGCCGGCGGCCGGTCTCTTCGCTGATGACGGTGCCGCCGGTCAGGATGGCGATGTCTTCCAGCATGGCCTTGCGGCGGTCGCCGAAGCCGGGGGCCTTGACGGCCAGCACGTTCATGATGCCGCGCAGCTTGTTGACGACCAGCGTGGCCAGGGCCTCGCCGTCCACGTCCTCAGCCACGATGACCGCGTTCTTCTGGCCGACCTGGAGCATCTTCTCCAGAGCCGGAACCAGGTCCGCCACCGCCGAGATCTTCTTGTCGGTGATGATGACGAAGGGGTCTTCGATGCCAGCTTCCATGCGGTCGCTGTTGGTGATGAAGTAAGGCGAGATGTAGCCGCGGTCGACCTGCATGCCTTCCACGTACTCGATCTCGTCGGTCAGGCCGCGGGACTCTTCCACGGTGATGACGCCGTCCTTGCCGACCTTCTCCATCGCCTCGGCAATGGTCTCGCCGATGGCGTCTTCGTGGGCGGACAGGGAGGCAACCTGGCCGATGCGCTCGCGGGTCTCCACGGGCTGGGACATCGACTGGAGCTCGGTCACAATCTGGCCCACTGCGCGCTCGATGCCGCGCTTGATGGCCATGGGGTTCGCGCCGGCGGTCACGTTCTTGAAGCCCTCGTTGATGATGGCCTGCGACAGCACGATGCTGGTGGTGGTCCCATCACCGGCGGCGTCGTTGGTCTTCGTGGCGGCTTCTTTGAGCAGCTGGGCGCCCATGTTCTCGAAGGCGTCGGGAAGCTCAATTTCCTTGGCGATGGTCACGCCGTCGGAGCAGACCTGCGGCGGGCCGAACTTCTTGTCCAGCACGACGTTGCGGCCCCGGGGGCCCAGGGTAATCTTGACCGAGTCGGCCAGCGTGTCGATGCCGGATCGCAGCGACTTTCGGGCCTCTTCGGAGTACGCCATTTTCTTTGCGGGCATTGCGTTTCTCCTTGAATCAATCCTTCCCGGTCGTTCCCGCCTTCGCGGTAATCCGGGATGTGATGTGGATTTCCGCCTTCGCGGGAATGACCAAAACCAGATGCGGTGCGGTTAGCCGATCTTGGCGAGCACGTCCGACTCGCGCATGATCAGGTACTCTTCGTCGCCGTCTTCGTACTCCGTGCCGGCGTACTTCGAGTAGATGACCTTGTCGCCCACGGATAGTTCCATGGGGATGCGGCTGCCATCGTCGGAGGCCCGGCCGGGACCCACCGCGACGACTTCGCCTTCCTGCGGCTTCTCTTTGGCCGTGTCCGGCAAGAGGATGCCGCCCCGGGTCTGCGCTTCCTGTTCCGTCGGCTTGATGACGATTCGCTCGCCAAGTGGTGTGAAAGTGGCCACTGAATGCCTCCTTGCGTTGTGTTGTTGGCCTGGTTGATCCGCGCTCCCGCCGATGTCATTGCGAGCGTAGCGTGGCAATCTCTTTGGCGGGAATTACTTCTTGCGTGCGTAGTCCGTGGTGTAGAAACCGGATCCCTTGTAGATCACCGGCACCGGGTGGAACACGCGACGCGTGACGCCGGAACATTCGGGGCATTCCCCTTCCGACGACGCGCCGAAACTCTGCCTCTGATCGTACTCGTGGTCACACGAAGTACACCGATATACGTACCTCGGCATTTGTACCTCCTTGCATCGGCCGGTACGTTCGGCCGGCTAGGTTCGCTATCTATTCTCGCCTGCCCTAAACCGTTTTCCAATGGCCTTAATGTTAAAATTGCGTTGAAAATCGCCGCACACTGCATGTATTCGGTCACGCCATGGTCACCCACTATTTCAACTGGAATCCTGTCGGGCGAACCGACGACTACGCCGTCGAGCTTCAGCCGGAACTGGAGGGCATCCTGCGTAACGCCGTCCGCGCGTTGGGAGGCAGCGCCGCCGTCGTTGCCACCTGGGACGACGCGGTCCGCCGCTTCGTGGTCACCGGCGCCTACGGTCTCGACGGCCCTCAAATCGCGCGCATCCGGCCCCTGCTCAACGAGGCCATCCCCGACCTCGCCCTCAGCCGCGAGCAGTTCGCCCTCCTGTCCGCCCTGTTTCCCCAATCCGCTCTGCCCATTTCCACCACCGGCGAGATGCAGAACCCGGTCATGGCCGTCCCCCTGTACACCAACGACGAGACCGTTGGTCTGATCTTCGTCCTCCGCTCCTCCGACGCGGCCAATTTTTCCCAGCTCGATCCCCCGGTGCTGGCCGCTTTCGCCGAGCAGGCGGCCATCGCCGTTCAATCGGCCCGCCTGGCCCACCTGCTCACCCAGGAGAAACAGCGGGTCGAATCGATCCTGGAGGGCAGCGCCGACGGCATCTACACCGTGGACGCTGACCGCCGCATCGTCAGCGTCAATCCCGCCATGGAACGTATGCTCGGCCGGCCCGGAGAGGAATTGCTGGGCCTGCCCTGCGCCGTCGCCCTCAACTGGCGGGACCGCGAGGGTCGCCCCATCTGTCCCGGCCGCTGCCCTATGATCCACGCCCACCAGGCCGCCGCCGGTTTGGATGGCAACGTCACCGAACTCGCCGCCACCGCTCGCTCGTCCACCGGCCAGCGTACCGAGGTCGCCCTCGTCTATTCGGTGGTACGCTCGCCGGAAATGGCCCCGTTGAACGCCGTTGTCAACGTCCGTGACATGACTCGCGTCCGCGAGACCGAGGAGATGCGGTCCACCTTCCTCTCGATGCTGGAACACCAGCTCCAGACCCCGCTGGCCATCATCAAGGGCTACACCAACACCCTCTCACGCCCCGACGCCCAGTGGGACGGCGACACCCTGCGCCGCAGTTTCGAGGCCATCGAGGAAGAGACCGACCGCATGAGCCTGCTGATGGACCGCCTGCTGCTGGCGTCCCGCCTGGAGGCCGGCGCTCTGCCCCTGAGCCTCGAGCAGGTCAACCTGGCCGGCATGGCCGAGAAGGTCATCAAACGTCTCCAACCCACCTCGAAAGCGCACTCGCTGTCGGTGTCTTTCCTGGACGACCTGCCGCCGGTAACCGGCGACCCCGGCTTGCTGGAGCAGGTGCTGGTCAACCTCGTGGACAACGCCGTGAAATACTCGCCCGACGGCGGCCCGGTGGTGGTGTCCGGCGAGCACGACAGCCACGGTGATGTGCGGGTAACCGTCCGCGATGTCGGTATGGGCGTGCCGCGCTGGGAAACCCGCCGTATCTTCGAGCGTTTCCACCGCTCCCAAATCCTGGCTTCCACCCATCCCCGGGGCATGGGACTGGGCCTGTACATTTGTGATGCCATAATGAAGGCCCACCACGGAAGCATCTCGGTCCAGAGCGAACCCGGCCAAGGGTCCGCTTTCACCATCACCCTGCCCAACGGTTCCGCCTCGCCATAGCGTCTCCGACAAATGACCGCCTCCGAAAAGCGCACCATCATGGTGGTGGACGACGAGCCGCACATCGTCCGCTTCACCGCCATGAACCTCGAAGTAGAGGGCTACAACGTCGTCACCGCCGAAAACGGAGCCCGGGCCCTGGAAAACCTGGAAGCCGGCCAGCCCGTGGATCTCGTCGTGCTCGACGTGATGATGCCCGAAATGGACGGGTTCGAGACCCTGCGCCGCATCCGGTCCGGGTCTTCGGTGCCTGTCATCTTCGTCACCGTGCGTGGCGACGAGGCGGACCGCGTGGCCGGTCTGGACCTCGGAGCCGACGACTACATCACCAAGCCTTTCAGCCCCCGGGAACTGGCCTCACGGATCCGCGCCCTGTTCCGCCGCGCGGATTTGTCAATGATCGAAGCCGCCGAACCGCCCCGCTTGCAGGAAGTCGTCGTCGATGATTGGCTGACCATCAACTTCGACCAGAGCACGGTCTTCGCCGGCGGCGAGGGAATGCACCTGCGTCCCACGGAATACCGTCTGCTCTACCAGTTGGTCAGCAACCCGGGCCAGCTGCTCACCCACGACACCCTCCTGGAACGGGTCTGGGGCCCGGAGTATCGCGGCGAGCACCAGTACGTGCGCACCTACGTCACCTACCTGCGGCAAAAGCTGGAACGCGACCCCCGCAACCCCGAGTACATCCTCAGCGAACGCGGCCTCGGCTACCGCTTCCGCGACCTGGACCGCTGACATCAGGGAATTTACATGGATGCACAGGATGGACAAGATTGGATTGATGCGCTGCTCTATAGTGGTTCTGGGCCGAAGCGGGCAGCAGCAGCGCCCCAAGGACGGAAAGGGAGCATTCATCTTATGGCTATGGGATGGTTTCCGAAGGCGGGATGGTTTCCGTCATCCAACTTATACCATCCCGTTCATCCTGTGCATCCATGTAAATTGTTCCTCCCCTGCAAACTGGTTACGCGCGAGTGACAGGCTGTCGGAGATTCACCCGCTGGCGTTCCGCGCCATCGCAATTTCCCGCGCCGTCTCCTCCGGAACCGCATCGGTCAATGTGACGCTGTCCACCCACTTCACGCTGGCGCAGCACGCCTGCCCGACGCTCACCAGCCGGCAGGGACCGCCATGCTCCTCCGGCAAATCAGCGCCGTTGAGCCGCGTCGCCAGCAGAACCCCGTAAGTATCCTCCAGCGCCACGCCGACGCTGAAATCCATCGCGGCAATCGCCGCAAACCGCGCGGCCGGCAGCGGCCTCACGATGTCCAGCAGCGCCGCCAGCGGAACCCCTTCCCACTCCTGGCCCGGCGCCGACCAGCCGTCCACGCAGCGGAAGTCGTCAACGATGGTTTGGCGCGTCAGCTCCACCAACTCCGCCGCGCTGAACACGGTCGGCCGCTCCACCAATCCATCCACCCGCAGGCCCGGCCAGACCTCCGGCCGGCCGTGGTGGTTGTCGAAAACGGGCAGCGCTGCAAAGACGGGTGCGTGTTCCGGTTGCGTCATTCCTGCATCTCCCCGGCTAAACCGGCGTGCCTCGCGTCATCGTCACGGCAACGACGACCACGAGGATGGTCAGCAGCACGTTGATTCGGGCAATCCAAACCACCGACCGGCGGAGCAGCGGCAGGTAACCCGGCGGCTCTTCACCTGCCTGCATCGCCTCGATCAGCCGGTTGGTGTACGGCCCGATGATGAAGTCGTGGATCGCGCTGAGCCAGATCACCACCGCCACCAGGGCCACTTTCACCTGCAACGTCGCCACGAAGTGCCCGCCCAGGCTGAAAAAGTCCCCAAACCCGATGCCATACCGGGTCGGCAGGATGTAAAGCCCCGTCGCCACCAACAGGACGATGCACACCCACGAAATCCAGCGGAACCGCCGGGCCATGCTGCCGAGCATGTCGGGCGGCAATATCGGCGGGTCGCCCGGGGCCGGCGCGTACCGGCGCATCACCGGAATCAGCACCAGCGCCAGGAACAGGCTGCCGCCGATCCATATGATCGCCGACCCCAGGTGAATGAATACCGCCGCTTGGTACATGTCTCGTAACCAATCGGAGCGGGTAAACGCCGCCCTCTAAAAGTGCTCTGCTACCAGCATACACCCAACCAGTAAGTGTTCAGAATCCCAGAGGTTGTCATTGCGAGGCGCTGGCGCCGTGGCAATCTCGATGCCGTTGCAGCAACGTCTGCCCCAAAGGGTTCCCCTACTACACCAACGAGATTGCCGCGCTCCGCTCGCAATGACACTTTCCCTCCAAGTCTGAACGGTTACCCCAACCAATCAAGGTTGAACGCCGGCCCCCCGGCGGTTATCCTGTGCCCGAACCCGACCACCATGGGGCAAGCCCGGAGTCACAGACTACGGACTTCCCGGAGATGAAGCAATGCGATTGGAAGGCAAGGTCGCCATCGTCAGCGGCGGCGCGCACGGCATGGGCGCCGTGGAGTCCCGCCTGTTCGCCCGCGAGGGGGCGAAAGTCGTCATCGCCGACATCCGCGACGACGACGGCCGCCAGGTAGAGGCCGAGATCAACGAGGCCGGCGGGGAAAGCGTTTTCATCCACACCGACGTGACCAGCGAAGACGCCTGGGCCAACGTGGTCTCCCAGGCCGTCTCCCGCTTCGGCCGCCTGGACATCCTGGTCAACAACGCCGGCATCAGCAGTCGCGCGGTGCCCGATGACGACAGCCTTGAAGCCTGGTCCCGAATCATGGACATCAACTCCACCGGCGTTTTTCTGGGTACCAAGCACGCCATCGGGCAGATGCGGCAGAACGGCGGCGGGTCCATCGTGAATATCTCGTCCATCGCCGGCCTGGTGGGGATGCTCAGCGGACACCCCGCCTACAATGCATCCAAAGGCTCGGTACGCATCTTCACCAAGGCCATGGCGGTTCGATACGGAACCGAAAACATCAGGGTCAACTCCGTCCATCCCGGGTACATGCCGCCCATGATGGGCAACATCTCCACCGAAGACGTGCGTGACGGCCGCCGTTCCATGATCGAAGAGCAGGTGCCCATGGGCCGCGAGGGCCGGCAGGAAGAGGTCGCCAACGCCGTGCTGTTCCTGGCCAGCGACGACGCCTCCTACATCACCGGCGCCGAACTGGTGGTGGACGGTGGCTTTACGGCCCGCTGATCGTTGATGTCCCTGACGCCTTGGAGAACCGGAGCGGCTGAGCCATTTCTGGGTCAGCCTGCCCCGCCAAGCGCACACTCATCAGAGCCATCAGTAGCATAAGGAGGGAACGGTTTTGCCGATTACCGACGTCACCATTGTCCGCCGTTGCGCCGGCTGTTCCGGGGAATTCGGCACCATGACGGTCAAGAAAGACAACATGCGACTCATGACCAGCGACCTGACCTGGTGCGACCACTGCGGGAAGGAGACCCGTGAAGTCCGCGACATCGCCCAGCGCGAAGAAGCGGTCATCGCAGAACAGGCCAGCTACCCCGGCAATCCCCCGGTCGATGATGTCACCGCCGCCGAGTTTCGCCGCCGCCGCTCCGCCGGCATCGGCGTCTGACCCCGGCCAGCGAGGGAGCAGTTTATGTTTGCGGCAGACGCCATCCTCGAACTGCAAAGGCTGGCCGCCACGGAGTCGGCCGATGCCGTCGACGGCGATTTTGACCTTGCCACCGGCGCCCTGCTGATCGCGTCCACCGACGACCCCAACGTGGACATCGACGGCTGCCGCGCCAACCTGGATCGCATGGCCGAAGCCGCGCTCGCCCGCACGCCGTCCGAAGCCGGCCCCCTGGAGGAGCTTAACGCCATCACCGATCTGCTCTTCGGCGTCATCGGATTCTCCGGCAACCGCGACGACTACTACGACCCCAACAATTCCTACCTCAATCAGGTGCTGGAGCGCCGCCTGGGTATCCCCATCACCTTGTCCCTGCTCTGCATCGAGGTTGGCCGGCGCGCCGGCGTGCCGGTGCTGGGCATCGGTATGCCGGGTCACTTTCTCGTCCGCCACCGCGATGAAGAAAACTATTTCGTGGACGCTTTCAACGGCGGTATGCTCATGAACCGCGACGAGTGCGGCGCCGTCCTGCGGCAGGCCGCCGGCGAGGACGCCCGCTTGGAAGAGCGTCACCTCAACCCGGTGACCCCGCGGGAAATCCTCGCCCGCGTCCTCCGCAACCTCAAGGCGATCTACTGGGACCGCGAGGAGTTCGACCGCTGCATCACCACCATCGGCGCGTTGATGGCGGTCCTGCCCGACCGGCCCGAGGAACGGCGCGACCGCGGCGTGGTGCACCTCAAGGCCGGCAATCATCAACAATCTGCCGACGACTTCGCCGCGTATATTGAAGCAGCGCCCCACGCCGACGATATCGAGACCGTCAGGAACGCCCTGTCCAGATTGAGAGGTACGCTATCCTGAGCACCCTATAACCCATCCCAACGAATGGAGCGCGATAATGCTTCGATACCTATTGGTCGGACTTGGAATACTCATCATCATCCCCGTGGCGTGGCTGGCCTGGTGGCTCCTCAGTCCACTGATCACCACCACCGAAATTCACGAGGAATTCCCCCTGGCCCACCAGGCCGTCGTCCCCGCCAACATGACCATGGCCGATGTCGAAGACGCCATGGCCGCGGCAGCCAACCTGGAGCGTCCGGTTGACGAGGCGATGCCTGACTCCTCGAGCTCTGCCGGCTCCCAGGCTCAGCCGCAGGCCGGCCTCACGGGCCAGTTCCGCGACGCCGACTCCTTCCACAAGGGCTCCGGCACTGCCACGGTTTATGATCTGGGCGCTGACGGTGGGCAGATTCTCCGGTTGGAGGACTTCCGCGTCACCAACGGGCCGGACCTCCGCGTGCTCCTGGCCAACGCCCCTAACCCCGAAAGCCATTCGGACCTGGATGATGCGGGCTACGTGGAGTTGGGCAAGTTGAAGGGCAACGTCGGCTCGCAAAACTATGACATACCGTCCAGCGTATCGCTGGCCGATGTCCAGAGTGTGGTCATATACTGCAACCCGTTCCGAGTGGTATTCAGCGTCGCCACGCTGGAAACTTCGTCGGGATAATCGACTCGAGGGCCGACCTCATGGCCTACCTGCCGATAGAAGAATACGGAATCGTCGGCAACATGCGGACCTGCGCCCTCATCGGCGTCAATGGGTCCGTGGACTGGTTCTGCTGCCCCGACTTCGATTCCCCCAGCGTTTTCGGCGCGATCCTGGACGACAAGAAGGGCGGCTACTTCAGGATTGCTCCACTGTTGGACGCGCCGCCTGTCCAGCGCCAGGTGTACTGGCCCGACACCAACGTGTTGATCACCCGGTTCCTGGCGGAAAACGGCGTCGCCGAAGTCATCGACTTCATGCCGGTGTCGTCACCGCAACACCCGCATCGCCACACCGAGTTGATCCGACGGGTCAATTGCGTCCGGGGTGTCGTACCCTTCTTCTTGGAATGCTATCCCGCATTCAACTACGCCCGGGACCGGCACCGGGTCGAGCTGAACGAAAATGGGGCGGCGTTCATCTCCAACGGCCTGGGCCTGCAGCTGTCCACCGATATCCTCCTGGAACAACACGATGGCGGCGTCCTCGGCGCCTTCGTCCTCAACGAAGGCCAGTCCTCCACCTTTTCCATCGGCATCATGGGGGACGACACCGTCGACTATCATCCTCCGTCGGAACGGGAAAGCACCGCCCTGTTCGAGGAAACCGTAGCCTACTGGCGCAACTGGCTTTCTCAGTGCACCTACAAGGGCCGGTGGCGGGAGATGGTCGAGCGCTCCGCCCTCGTCCTCAAGCTGCTCACCTACGAACCCACCGGCGCTATCGTCGCCGCGCCCACCTGCAGCCTCCCGGAGGAGCTCGGCGGAGTGCGTAACTGGGACTACCGCTACACCTGGATCCGCGACGCCGCCTTCACCCTGTACGCCCTCCTCCGCATCGGCTTCACCAACGAAGCCAGCCAGTTTATGCACTGGCTGGAGGCGCAGATCGATCCCTTCGACGGCGACTGGAGCAACATCCAGATCCTCTACGGCATCGACGGTCGCCGCAACCTCAACGAGGTGACCCTGGATCACCTGGATGGCTACCGGGGCTCGAAGCCCGTGCGCATCGGCAACGGCGCCTACGACCAGCTCCAGCTGGACATCTACGGCGAGCTGATGGACTCCGTCTACCTGTTCAACCGGTACGGCGAACCCATATCCTTCGACTTCTGGACCAAGCTCCGCCAGATGACCAACTGGGTCTGCGAAAACTGGCGCCTGGCCGACGAGGGCATCTGGGAAACCCGCGGCGGCCGGCAGCAGTTCGTTTACTCCAAGTTGATGTGTTGGGTCATGCTCGACCGCGCCCTGAAGCTTTCGGAACTGCGCTCTTTCCCTTCCGAGCGCCAGCTCTGGATCTCCACCCGCGATGAAATCTACGAGGAGATCCAGAGTCGCGGCTGGAACCAGGACCGCCAGGCCTTCGTCCAGCACTACGGCAGCGACTCCCTGGACGCATCCAACCTGCTCATGCCGTTGGTGTTCTTCATGTCGCCCACCGACCCTCGCATGTTGAGCACCATTGACGCCATCAACCGCAGCCCCCAGCAGGGCGGGCTCGTGTCCGACAGCCTCGTCTATCGCTACAACCACGAGCAGTTCGCCGACGGCCTGACCGGACACGAGGGCACGTTCAACATGTGCACCTTCTGGCTCGTCGAGGCGCTCACCCGCGCCGGCTGGGGCGACCCCCGGCGGCTCGACCAGGCCCGCCTCATGTTCGAGAAGATGCTGGGCTACGCCAACCACCTGGGCCTGTACGCTGAAGAGACCGGCCCCAGCGGCGAGGGCCTCGGCAATTTCCCCCAGGCTTTCACCCACCTCGCCCTGATCAGCTCCGCGTTCAACCTCGACCGCGCGCTGGCCGGCATCCGGTAATCAACCCCGCAATCAATAAGGAGCAGCCAGTATGCCCATCGAACAGGTATCACCCGGTCTGGAACGCATCATCGACTTGGACCAGGAAGTCCAATGGCTCGCCAGCGGTTTCGGCGGCGACGGCTCCGCCCTCGGAGTGCCCCGGTGGCCCGCCGAAGGCCCGGTCTGGTTCCAGGAGGGTGGCTACCTGCTCTTCAGCGACATCGGCGGCAACCGGCGCATGCGTTACAACGACGCTGACGGCCTGTCCGAATTCCAGGCCGGCACCAACGAGGCCAACGGCCTGACCCGCGACCCGCAGGGCCGGCTCCTGGCCTGCGAGCACGACGCCCGCCGCGTCACCCGTCAGGAAGCCGACGGCAGCATCACCGTCGTCGCCGACAACTACCAGGGCAAGCGTCTCAACCGTCCCAACGACCTGGTGGTCAAGTCCGACGGCGCCATTTACTTCACCGACCCGTACCGCGATACCTACCCCGGCATGGAACTGGGATACGCCGGCGTGTATCGAGTGTCCCCGGACCTCAGCGACATCACGTTGCTGATCGACGACTACGTCGGCCCCAACGGCCTCTGCTTCTCGCCCGGCGAGAGCATCCTGTACGTCAATGACTCCCGCGTGGGCCTGATCAAGGCGTGGGACGTCCGCCCGGACGGCGGCATTGACAACGGCCGGCTGTTCTGCGTAGTGAACGACGAGCGCGGCGGCGTACCGGACGGCATGAAGTGCGACCTGGAGGGAAATCTCTACAGCACCGGGCCGGGCGGCGTCTGGATTATCGCTCCAGACGGTCGGCATCTCGGCACGATTGCCCTCGGCGAAGGCCGGCGGGCCACCAATGTCGGCTTCGGCGGCGGCGACTGGCGGACGCTGTACATTACGACCTTCCATGAACTGTGCCGGGTGCGGGTGAACATTCCGGGCGTACCGGTTCCCCGCGTCATCTGAACCCGTCCACCGCGACTTTGAGGGGCGACGCACGCGTCGCCCCTCATCGATTCTATTCCCGCTCCCGCCCTACGGGCTGCGATTTGAACTATTCACATTTGCGGGAGAAGTGTCATTGCGAGCGAAACGTGGCAATCTCGTTGGCGTAGGCGAGACCTCTGCACCAGACGTTACTACTACGGCATCGAGATTGCCACGGCGCGAGCGCCTCGCAATGACAATCCACCGGGTCTTGAAAACCTGCGCCGACTTACCTGCCCGTGCGAATGTAGTCCGCCACCTTCTCGCCAATCATGATCGTGGTCGCGTTGGTGTTCGCCCGGATGCAGTCCGGCATGATCGACGCGTCGGCCACCCGGATGTTCTCCAGCCCGTGGATCCTGCCCTGCTGGTCCACCACGGCCATGCCGTCGCTGGCCGGCCCCATCTTGCACGTCCCCGAAACGTGGTGCGACGTGCCCGAGTTCCGCATCAGCCAGTCATCCAGCGCCGCGTCGGATTGCGCCTCCGCATCCACCGGGGTGATCCGCTCCAGCAGGATCTCCCGGTACGCCGGGTGCTCCCCAATCTCGATGCACGTGCGAATGGCCTTGCGCATCCGTTCCAGGTCAAAGGGTTCCTGGTAGTAATTGTAGTCCAGGAACGGGTACTCCAGCGGGTCGTTGGACTTCAGGCGCAACTCGCCCTGGCCCAGCGCCAGTTGCAGGCTCGCGCTGATCCCGATGTAATTTTCGTCATCGTCGATTGTCACCTGCGCCGGCCGGTGCTCGGAAGTCATCAGCAGCGGCGTGATCTGCATGTCGTTGCGCAGGTACGAGTCCTCAACGGTGTACCTGAGGCCCACCTGGATCGCCGCCGCCTGCACGTCCGGGCGATCCCCGGCCGCCCGGAACAGCACGCACGCCGAGGGATGGTCCCGCAGGTTCTGGCCCACGCCCGGCAGCTCGTGCACCACCGGGATTCCCACCTCCCGCAGGTGGTCCGCCGGCCCGACCCCTGACAACAGCAGCAATTGCGGCGACGCGATAGCCCCGCTGCTCACCACGATCTGGTCGCCCTCGACCACGAACCGGTCGCCGCCGCTCTCCACTTCCACACCGACCGCCCGGTTCCCGTCGAAAACAACCCGGCACGCCTGGACATTGGCCCGGATGGTCAGGTTCAGCCGGTGCCGCGCCAGGTTCAGGTAGGCCAACGCCGTGCTGATCCTGACCCCGTCCAGGGTGTTGCGCGCCCGCGGCGACACGCCGGTAGATTCCGGGTGGTTCTGGTCCGGATCATCATTGAAGCCCAGCGCCAGCGATGCCGCTTTGAACGCCACCGAGTGCGGCAGCCATTCGTCCTGGCGGTAACGCCGCACCGGAATCGGGCCGTCCGTGCCGTGCCAGTCGTCCTGGAAATCATGGTCGTTTTCCATCCGCCGGAAAAACGGCAGTACGCTGGTGTAGCCCCACTCGTCGTTGCCCCATTCCGCCCAGCGGTCGTAGTCCTCCGGTATGCCCCGATACAACACCTGCCCGTTGATGGCCGAGGAGCCGCCGGTGGCCTTCCCTCGCGGGATCACCAGATCGGTCTGCTGCGCCGTCACCCGGGCGTTGTACGCCCAACTGTGCGGGCCGTAGGCCGAAAAGAAAACGTTGTTGCCCAGTTTCAGATCATCCGGCAGGTGGTTGAAGTCGGGATAATCCGGCCCCGCCTCCAGCAACAGCACACTCTTGTCCGGGTCTTCGGAGAGGCGGGTGGCTATGGTGGATCCGGCCGAGCCGGCGCCCACCACAATATAGTCGTATCGCATCGGAACCTCCTAATCTAACCAGTCATTCGGGCGAAAGCCGAAATCCGTACCACGGCGCGTAGTTACTGGCCGCAATACTAGCCGACCCTGATTGCACGGGCAAGAAACCTGCGAACCTCACGCCTACCCATTTTGCGGCGGGAAAACGTCAGAAGCAGCAGCATTTTCAGGATTGAGCAGGCCGGTGGGACGGTCTGACTTGCGTGGACGTGTGTATCGCAACGAGATTGCCGCGCTGCGCTCACAATGATGGTGATGGTCTGGCGGGCGTAGGGCGTTCTTGACACCCTGCGATGGGCTTTCCTACACTGCGACGCAGATTGACATCAGGATTCAGCAGGAGGTCATCCAAGATGACGACTGGCCGATTTACGCATCCGCACCTTCACGTCACCGCCGCAATGGTGGACGCCGCGCGCCGCTGGGTAGCAAGCCTGGACAGCGACCAGAGGAGCAAGGCGACGTACCACTACATGGACGGCGAGCGGCTCTTCTGGTACTACCCGCCGCTGAACCGGCACGGGCTGCCCCTGCGCGACATGAACGAACAGCAGCGCGGCTACGCGATGGAACTGCTGGCCACGGGTCTGACCGAGGAGTCGAACCGGCAGGCACGGTCGATCATCGAACACGAGCTGGTGCTGGGGCCGCTGGAAGCGGAGTGGGGACAGGTGACCTGGCCGCGGGATCCGGAGCTGTACTACTGGACGGTTTTCGGCGATCCGGGCCGGCACGACCCGTGGGGATGGCGCGTGGAAGGGCACCACCTGTCGGTTCACTACAGCGTGTGGGGCGACCAGGTGATCGCGGTGACGCCGTTCTTCTTCGGCGCAAACCCGGCCGAGGTGCGCAAGGGGCCCAAGGAAGGGCTGCGCATCCTGGGCAAGCGGGAGGACCTGGCGATTGAGCTGATGGGTTCCCTGGACGCCGGACAGCGCGGCAAGGCGGTGATCCACGACAAGGCGCCGTGGGACATCCTGGGCTACAACAGCAGCAAGCAGGCCATCCACGACGAGGAGGGCCTGGCCGGCCACGAGATGAACGGCACGCAGCGAGAAATCCTGATGGCGCTGATCGGGGAGTACGTCAACGGCGCCCCCGCGCCGGTAGCGGAGCAACGACTGGCGACAATACGGGAGACGGGGCTGGACGACTACCGGCTGGTGTGGTCCGGCGGGCTGGACCGCAGCCGTGACCATTACTACCGGATCCACGGCGGGCAGTTCATCGTGGAGTTCGACAACGTGCAGAACGAGGCCAACCACATCCACTCGGTGTGGCGGGAGGTCGAGAACGACTTCGCGCAGGACGTGCTGCGGGACCACCGGATGCTGTATCACATCCTGTGATCGCCGCGGGACGGCGGAATAATCGAAGGGGCCGTAACGTGCGGCCCCTTTTGGCGGGTTGGCTTGAATCGGCGAGTTGCGCTGACTACCCGTCCTCGCCGATTTTGAGGAGGCTGAGGAAGGCTTCCTGGGGGACTTCGACGCGGCCGACGCGCTTCATGCGCTTTTTGCCTTCCTTCTGCTTTTCGAGGAGCTTGCGCTTGCGGGTGATGTCGCCGCCGTAGCACTTCGACAGGACGTCCTTGCGCATGGCGCGGACGGTCTCGCGGGCGACGATGCGGCTGCCGATGGCCGCCTGGATGGGCACCTCGAACATCTGGCGTGGTATGGTGGACCGGAGTTTTTCGACGATGCCGCGGCCCTGGGCGACGGCGTTGTCGCGGTGGCTGATCATGCTGAGGGCTTCGACGGGGGTCTGGTTGACCAGGATGTCGATGCGCACCAGCGGCGCGGCGCGGTAGCCCTCGAAGGCGTAGTCCAGGGAAGCGTAGCCCTGGGTGCGGGACTTGAGCTGGTTGTAGAAGTCGGCCAGCATTTCGCCCAGGGGCATGGTGTATTCCATGACCACGCGGTTCTGGCCGTCGGCGTCGCCGGTTGCGGTGTCGGCGCTGCGGCCTCCCTGCATATACTCCATGCGGCGGAACTCGGAGCGGCGGGCGTGCATCAGTTCCATGATCGCGCCGACGGCGCGGCTGGGGGCGACGATGGTGACGCCGAGGATGGGTTCGCGGATTTCCGAGGTGGAGTTGGGCGGTGGGAGCAGCGACGGATTGTCCACGCGGATGACCTCGCCGTTGGTCAGGAGCACCTCGTAGGCCACGCTGGGAGCGGTGACGATCAGGTCAAGGTCGTATTCGCGTTCCAGGCGTTCCTGGACGATCTCCAGGTGGACGAGGCCGAGGAAACCGCAACGGAAACCGAAGCCGAGGGCGCCGCTGTTCTCAGGCTCGATGGTCAGGGAGGCGTCATTTAGCTTGAGCTTTTCCAGGGCGGCGCGCAGGCGGGTGTAGTCCTCGCCGTCGGCCGGGTAGAGCCCGGCGAATACCATGGACTTGAGCTCGACGTAGCCGGGCAGGGGCTCTTCCGCCGGTTCGGCGTTGTTGGTGAGGGTGTCGCCGACGGCACACTCCTGCACGTCCTTGAAGCCGGTGGCGACGTAACCGACCTGGCCGGCCTGGAGTACGCCGGTGGGTGTCGGCTCGGGAGCGAACACGCCGACCTCCATGATCTCCACGGAGCGGCCGGAGGACATGACGCGGAGGCGGTCGTTCTGGGAGATGCAGCCATCCTCCACGCGGACGTAGGCGATGATGCCCTTGTAAGTGTTGTAGGTGGAGTCGAACACCAGGGCGCGGAAGGGCGCGTCGTCGACGCCCCTGGGTCCGGGCACACGCTCCACGATGGCGTCAAGGAGTTCGGGGCAGCCGAAGCCGTCCTTGGCGGAGACGAACAGCACCTCGTCGCGGCGGAATCCGAAGATCTGCTCCAGCTCGGCGGCGACGCGATCAGGCTCGGCAGATGGCAAATCGACCTTGTTGATGACCGGGATCATCTCGAGGTCGTACTCCAGGGCGAGCATGGTGTTGGCGATGGTCTGGGCCTCGACGCCCTGGGTAGCGTCAACGACCAGCAGCGCGCCTTCGCAGGCGGCCAGGGCGCGGGAGACCTCGTAGGAAAAATCGACGTGGCCGGGGGTGTCGATCAGGTTCAACTGGTATTCGGTTCCATCGGGGGTGCGGTGGGTCATGTTGACCGCTTTGCCCTTGATGGTGATGCCGCGTTCCCGTTCCAGCTCCATCTGATCCAGGAACTGCGCCTTCATGTCCTGAGGGCGGACGGTTCCCGTGATTTCGAGGAGGCGGTCGGCCAGGGTGGACTTACCGTGGTCGATGTGGGCGATGATGCAGAAATTGCGGATGTGTTGCTGATCCATGACGCTAATCATGGTAGCACGGGGGCGAACGGGGCGGCAATTGAAAACGCCGGCTCACGCGCACCCAGTTTGGAGAGACCGGGGAATTTGCATGGATGCACGGGATGGACAGGATTGGATTGATGCCCTGCGCTCTATGTGGTGGTGTTGGCAGCGTTGGGGTTGCGCAGGGGGATGACGAGGATGATGAGGGCGGTGAGGAGGGTCAGGATACCGGAGTAGTAATACACGGTGCCGTGCCCGCCCCAATTGTCGATGATGAATGACGCCAGGAACGGCGATCCCATGCCGATGGCGCCGTTGATGCCGAAAAGGAGGCCGATGGCGGTGGCCTCGGTGCCCTGACCGACGTAGTCGAGCACGGAGGCCTGGATGATCTGGTGGAGGGCGAAGCTGAACAGGCCGAGGCCGGCCATTACGGGGATCAGGAGCAGGCTGTCCCCGACGCTGACCACCGCCAGGGATAGCAGGGCGGCGATGACGAAGCCGGGAACCAGGACTGCTTTGCGCCCCCACACGTCAGACAGCCAGCCCAGAACCGGAGCGGAAACGATGCCCGTTCCGGTGATAAGGGTGTAATAAAAGCCGGTCAGGAAGGGGCCCATCTCGAGGGTCTCGCGGAGGTAAAAGGGAGTCCAATGGAAGAGGGCGTTGAGACCGATGCCGCGAAGCAGGGCAGCGAAGATCAAGGCCATCACGACAGGGTTCTTGAGAAGTGAAACCGCGTTGACGAACTGGTCGCCGAGACTCATGATCCGCGGGCCATCGTCCTCACGTCCGAGCCCGCGCAACGACCACCAAACGAAGACCGCCATGAACAGCGCCAGACCGGCATAAATGAAAAAAATATGCCGCCAGATGATGAAGCTCGCTCCCAGCAACGTGCCAGCTATGATGGGCCCGCCGGCGTTGCCGAGATTGGATCCGAATCCGTGCATGGAGATGGCGAAACCCCTTCGATCCGGAAAACGCTGTGAGATCGCCGCGGCGGAGGGTAGATGCCACAGGGATCCCGGCATGGAGAGAAAAAATATGACCACAACCAGCAGCGCATAAGTGGGAGAGCCCCCAATGGCCGCGAAGGTGATCGCATGGGCGATCATGCACGCCGTGAGGATGATGCCCCAGTAGGATTTGAGGTGGTCGATCAAGGGACCACCGCCGAGGCTGGTGGCGCTGGAGCCAGCCTGACGCACTGAGTAGAGGGCTGCGACACGCACGGTGCTCAGGCCCATGACGGCGGCGATTTCGGTGATCAGGACAGGGAAGCCCTGGTCGAACATGTGGGACAGGCCGTGTCCCACCGAGAGGCTGCCGAGGACAAACGCCCGGTTGTTCTTGATGTCCGGCGCTCCGGGGGCGGCCGGTGTTGCGGTTGCCAATGAGCCTCCAATGCGCCATGGGGTGGCGTGGGGCGATTGTAACGGGGCGGTTAGGGTGGGGCAAGGATGGTTGTGCGGAGGCGCGCGCAAGCCGCCGGTCCCAGAGGCATATAATGTGACGTGAGGACTGCGAGGAGCGCCAAGATGATCACGTCGCTGCGGCTCATAAACTTCAAGAACTTTGCGGACGAAACGCTGAAGCTCGGCCCGTTCACGGTGATTGTGGGGGCGAACGCCAGCGGGAAGAGCAACATCCGGGACGC
Source organism: Dehalococcoidia bacterium (assembly GCA_034420475.1). Classification (GTDB taxonomy): domain Bacteria; phylum Chloroflexota; class Dehalococcoidia; order Lucifugimonadales; family UBA3495; genus Bin87. The sequence goes on along the minus strand of DAOULH010000010.1, from coordinate 56,281 downwards.
TTTTCGGTTCCTGCACGGGATCGGGCGTGGGTACACGCTGGCGGAGATTATGGGCGGCAAGATGGGCGCGGGCGGCTACGTTGAATGGGACGGGATTCGGGGAGCGCCTAACGAGATAGTTAGATTGGGCCAGTCTTCCGGTGACGGACCCAGCGAGTTTGACGCGAAAGCCGATCTGGAAGTGGATGGGGAACGCTTTGGCTACTCAATAGGCGTTGGCATTAACCCGAACGCCCAAGATGGATTCCGATTGCTATCCGAAATGATATATCTTCCCGGGAGACGGCCTTTCGGGATGTTAACGTCAGAGACGGAGTGGCATTACATCCGTGAGGCGAGGCCCGAATTGACTCGCCCGCTGCTTCACGACCCTGCGACAGAGGATCTGCGGTCCCGTCTTTGCTCTGCCATCCAGAGTATGCGTTTCCTGAACCTTTTGCCGGAACGTATGCGGGAGCCCTCCGTACCCGGCGCAACTACGCTGGGCGATGCCGGACAGAACCTTCCCACTGTCCTCGAATCCATCTGCGCCGATGCCGACCGCAAGCAAACGCTGCTTTCGTGGTTCGAGGAACTGACGCCGATGGACGTGCAGGGTTTTGAGTTCCCGCGCGACCCCAGCGGCCGGGTGCATCTGTACATCACGGAGCGCAACGGGCGCAAGGTGTCGGCCTACAGCGCATCGGACGGGACGCTGCGCTTCCTCGGTATACTGGCCGCGCTGCTGAATGATGATGCCGGGGGTCTCTATTTTTTCGAGGAAATCGATAACGGCATCCACCCTAACCGTCTCTGGCTCCTGTTGGATTTCATTGAACGGCAGACGGCCAAGGGCAAGGTACAAGTCATCACCACCACGCACAACCCGGCCCTGTTGGCCTGGATGAATGACGATACCTTTGAGCACACCTCGGTGGTCTATCGCGACCAATACTGGTCGGACAGCGTGATACGGCCCATTGCGGATTTGTACAATCTACGGGAACTGCGTGAATCCAAAGGCATCGAATGGCTGCTCACATCGGGCTGGCTGGAATCAGCGATGAAGCTTTCAGAAGGCGACCCCGACAATGACCATCTGGAGGGGGACGACGAGGATGATTGGGGGATGGAAGAAGAATGAACGTACTTGTCATCCCCGAAGACTTTCGCAAAGACCAATGCATCCTCAAACCACTGTTCACGAAACTTTTCCTCCGTCTCGGCGTGCCTGCTCCGCAAGTTGAAGTCTGTCAAGATCCTTTGCTGGGCGGAATCGGAGAGGCGCTCAAAGCCGAAAGCCTGTTGGAAATCGTTGATAGAGACCGGGGCATGATTGATATATTCATACTATGCGTTGACCGCGATGGTGAAGTGGGACGACGGCAAAGACTCGATAACATTGAAGCCGCAATACAAGCCCGATTTGGCGACCGGGTGCGTTTCTTTGCCGAAAACGCCTGGGAAGAACTGGAAACGTGGGTTCTGGCCGGCCTTGACTTGCCCGGCGAGTGGCGGTGGTCGGACGTGCGCACCGAGATACACGTCAAGGAACAATACTTCGAGCCGTTGGCTGTCATGCGAGGTTTGGCCGGCTCAACGGGAGGCGGTCGCAGGGCGCTGGCCGAGGAAGCATCGCGCCGCATCCTGGCCATCCGGCGGAAATGCCCGGAAGATTTCAACGCGCTGGCGGAGCGGCTGGAAACCGGCATCCAGGCAGCACAGTCGCCCCCACGCCGGCCGGCGTTTGATGCTACAATGCGCCGCAGACTTTTGCCGCCGGGCGGTTGGCGCCGCCCGAAATGAGGAGTGTTCAGTGCCTACGTATGTCGATCCGTCCGCGTGCAACGCCTGCGCCGGCGTGCACGGCGGACCCCAGTGCGTCTATATCTGTCCCAACGACCTGATGGTCCTGGACGGCATGGTAAACAAGGGCAGCAACCAGGAGCCGGACATGTGCTCGGAGTGCTACGCCTGCGTGAAGCTCTGCCCCGAAAACGCCATACACGTTCGCGGCTACGCGGACTTCGTGCCGCTGGGCGCGGAGGTGCAGCCGCACTACGAAGGCCAGGACATCGTTTGGGACGTCACGTTCCGCGACGGCCGAACGGAACACTTCCGGTTCGCGTCGCGGTCGACGCCGTGGGGGAGCATTGACCCGTACGCGACGGTGGGTCCGGCGGACGCGGACGCGCTGCGCACGCAGGCGCTGTTCGGCGAGCCGCATTACCTGATGCTGCCTGAGGAGAGCGCCTAGCAGTCCCACAGGCGAGATCCAGCGGCGTCCGGAACTGTTGCGGCCGGCTCTCCAATGGGGAGCCGGCCGCATTTATCGGATGGCAGGTGCCTCGAAAATAAACGGGTTTTTGATATTGCAGCGGTAGCGTTCCGTTTTAGGTGGTTTCTTTGCATGGATGGAGTGGTTTCTTTGCATGGATGGACAGGATATACGGGATTCCTGGATGTAAGGGATTCCGGCTTTGGCTGGAGTATTTGTGTCGTCTGGTAAGCGGAGTTCAGGCCTCATGCGTACCTAGTTTGCCGAGGGGCAAAACTTACATCGATGCACAGGATAGACAGGATGGTCTGAGTCAATTTCCCGTTCCACCCAAAGTAGGCAGGCGTGAGGCCGTCGGCAGAAGACCCGGTCCGTCACGTATTGATTTGAGGCTGTCGGGCACGGATCGCGAAGGCGATAGCCGCGGCGGCCGCGGTACACGCGCCGATGCGGAAGACGTCGCGGTAGGCCAGCAGGAAGGCCGCGTCCGGCGGACGGGTCGCGGCGTACAGGTCGCTGAGAGCGGAAAAAACCGCGCCGACGATGGCGACGCAGAGGACGGTTCCGGAGGCCTGGGCCAGCGACATCGCCCCCGACGCGGTACCGTAGCGGTCAGCCGGGACGGTGCCCAGCATCAGGGCGTAGGCGGCGGACTGGTACCATCCCACCCCGAGGCCGACTGCTGCAATCCCGACGGCGGGGTGCCACACCGCGGAGTTGGCATCCAGCATGGACATGGCGAGGAGCCCGACGGCCGAGGTCAGCAGGCCAGCCGCGCCCACTGGGCGCACGCCCCAGCGGTCGCACAGCCAGCCGCCGACCGGCGAGGACAGGATGTTGGAGGTGGACATAACCGCCAGCATGATGCCCAGGGTCACCGGGCCCCGGCCCAGGGCGTCGGTGATGTAGAACGGGAAGATGAACCAGATCACGAACTGCGAGAAATGGCCGAGGAACATGGCGCTGACGGCGGTTTGGAAGCCGGACAACCGGACCAGCGCGCCGGGCAGCACCGGCGATGCGGCGGATCGCTCGACCCGGACCAGGGCAACCAGGATCGGGGGAGATGCGGCGAGAAGGGCGAGCACCGGAATCGAGGTCCATCCGATGGCCTGGCCCAGACGCAGGCCGATCATGAGACACAGCAACAGGGACAGGACTAGGGCGGAACCGGGCAGGTCGAACCGGGGTTTGTCCGTGTCAGTTGGCTGGTTCCCGAGGGTTCGGGGGATGGAGAAAAGGCCGATCACCAGGGCTAGGCCGGCCAGGGGGAGACGGCCGGCGAACACCGCCGGCCAGTCGAACAGTTGAATCAGGGGACCGGCGCCCAGGGTGGACGTGACCATGCCGAGAGCCAGGCTGGCGGAGGTGAATCCCATGGAGAGGCCGCGGCGATGCTCCGGGAAGACCGAGGCGGCGATTGCCGGAGCGGTGCTGTAGAGGCAGCCGGTGCCCAGGGCCTGCAGGACTCGGAAGCCGACCAGCACCTCCAGAGTCGGCGACAGGGACAGGCAAATCATGGACACGACGTAGGTCGCGGTGCCGAACAGGTAGACGAGCCTGAGGCCGAAGCGGTCGGCAAAGGCTCCGGCACCCAGGGCGAGGCCGGCGCGGGTGGCGATGAAGACGACGATCACCCATTGGACCGAGGCAAGGTCGGTGTCGAAGGCGTCGCGCATGGCCGGCAATCCGACGTTGACCGCGAAGTCCAGGGACGCCAGCACCATGCCCAGGGCGGCGGCGGATGCCAGCAGGAGGGTGCGCCACGTGATCCGACCGGGCATCGCCGGCGCGTTGGTGTCGGACTGGGCGCGCATGGCGGTAGATTGTACGCCATGCGCCCGGAGCGCGGCGGGAGGCGTCCAGTGGTCGCCGAGCCGAACCAAGATCAAGCTGGTTCAGTCGTGACGAGACTATTTGCCGCTCATGCGTACCCAGTTTGGCGGCAGGGAAGGTCAGAATCAGGATTTACGGGATTTATGGATTATCAGGATTAGGAGTACTCTCCTCAAATGGTATCAATCCGGCCAATCCGTGAATCCCGATTCTGGCCTGCCACCAAGAATGGGTAATCGTGAGTATTTGCCCCAGATGCTTACGCCAGGCCGTGCTCGGCCAGGACCGGGCGGATGGCTTCCACCAGGGGCGGCAGGTATTCGTTCCAGTCGCCGACGATGCCGTAGTCGGCGGCGCGGAAGATGGCAGCGCGGTGGTTGCGGTTGATGGCGAGGATCACGCCGGCTTTCTGGATGCCCACGGTGTGGTTGAACGCGCCACGGATTCCGACGGCGAGGTACACTTGGGGGGCGATGGTGCGGCCGCTGATGCCCACCTGGATGTGGTGGGGCAGCCAGCCGGAATGCACGACGTTGCGGGTGGTGCAGATGGACGCGCCGATGCTGGAGGCGAGCTGCTGGGCCGCCGCTACGTTGTCTTCGCCGATGCCCATGCCGAGGCCGACTACGACCTCAGCGGAGGTGAGTTCCAGCGCGCCGTGTTCCTCGGAGACATGCTCGCTGACCAGGGTGACGTCGACATCGTCGGTGGGTGAGGCCGGGATAGCCTGGACGACGGCGGTTGCGCCAGGTTCGGGGGCGCCGGGAGACAGAACGCCGGGGCGCAGGGTGACCAGGTTGGGCAGGGTCTTCGAGAGGATGGGCGCGACGACGTTGCCGCCGAGGGCCGGCTTGAGCTGGACGAGCTGGCCGGCGTCGTTGATTTCGAGGTCGATGGCGTCGCCGGTGAGGCCGAGCCGGCGGCGGGCGGCGATGCGGGCGGCCAGGTCGCGGCCGTCGGCGGTGGCGGCGAAGAGGATGGCGTAAGGAGGTTGATCGCCGATTGCGTCCGAGAGAGCCCGGGAGACGCCGCGTCCGCAGAGGACGCCCAGGTTGGCGGTGTCCAGGGTGAGGATGCGATCCGCGCCGGCTTCGGCCAGTTGCTCGGTGACATCCGACGACGGTTGGCCGTCCTGGATGACGACGGCGACCACCTCACTCTGGGTGATTGGCGTGAGGGCCCGGGCTTTGCCGAGCATCTCCAGAGTGACCTGGCGCACGCTGTCGGCGGCCAACTCAGCGACGACCCAGATGCCACGGTCTCCGCCGGTGCAGCGGGGCAGCGCGGCGTTTCCGGTGTCGGAACTTGCCTCCGATGCTAAGGCGGTCAGACGCTCGCGAAGGCTATCCGCGACCTGGCGGGCCGCGTCCTCCGGGGTTTCATCGCGGATGACCACGGCGAGGCGGTCGGGCTCGACGAGGCGGATGTCCTCGACCCAGGTGGGAGAGCCTTCCAGGCCGAACAGGGAGAGGTCGTCGGTCAGGTCGGCGCAGGTCAGCTGCTCGATGCTGCGCTCCTGGGCTTCGGTCATCTCGTCGCGGCCGGGATAGCGTTCCTGGCCGGCGCCCTCGGTGACGCAGACCACGGCGGGCAGCGGGCACTCGATGACCTGGTAACCCTCGTCGGTAGCGCGCTCGGCGACGATGCGATTGCCGGACCGGTCCACGTCCAGCTTGCGGACGTTGCTGATGTGGGGCAGGCCCATCAACTCGGCGACCTCCGGGCCGACCTGGCCGGTCTCAGCGTCGCTGCTGTTGCGACCGCATACGATGAGGTCGGGGGATTCGCGCTGGAGGGCCAGGGCCAGAGCCTGAGCGGTGGCAAGGGTATCGCTGCCGGCCAGGGCGCGGTCGGAGAGCAGGATGCCGCGGTCGGCCCCCAGGGCGTAGCACTGGGTCAGGCCCTCGGCGGCGTTGGGCGGGCCCATGGACAGAGCAACTACGGTGTCATCGGCGGCGGCCTTGAGGTCGACGGCCATGTTGATGCCGAGCAGGTCGAAGGGGTTGATCTCGGACGGGACACCCTCGCGCTGGATCACCTTGTTCTCGTAGTCGAACTCGATGCGGGACACCACGGGGACGAACTTGACGCAGACCGCGATTTTCATCGGATTTGGGCTCCTTGGCGGGAAACTAAGGTACGGCGGCGGTCAGCCGGCCGCGGATCTGGGACTCCAGGAGGCTGAGTTCCTCGCTGATTGACACGGGAAAGTGATCGGGTTGGCGGAGGCGACGGTGGGCCCGGGGCAGCCGGGAGAGACCATCGGCCACGCGCTGGCGGGCGTCGTCGATTGTGCTGGGCGAGATGACGCGCTGGCCGTCCTGCATCGCCAGAGCCAACAGCGGCTCTCCCGACGATGGGGTTTCGGTGGCCAGGCCGATGACGTCGGCGGACATCATGCCCTCCGGGTCGTGTTGGCGGAAGACCTGCTTGGCGGCCGGCAGGGTCTCCTTGCCCTCGCTGAGCTTCATCACCGGCCGGCCGTCGTAGCTGACCATCTTGTACACCATGTCGCAGGACGGAGCGTCGGCCGAGACGCCCACGCGGGTGCCGACGCCGAACATGTCGATGGGGGCACCGGCGGGGACGAGGCGGTCGATGGCGTACTCGTCGAGGCCGCCGCTGGCGACGATGCGGACGTAATCCAGTCCGGCGTCGTCGAGAATGCGCCGCACCTGGCGGCTGAGCGCGTCGAAATCGCCGGAGTCGAGACGGACGCCGGTGAGTCGATGGCCGTCGCTCTCCATCTCGTGGGCAACCTTGACGGCGGCGTGGGCGCCGTTGATGGTGTCGTAGGTATCCAGCAGGAGGATGCTGCGATCAGGGAACATGCGGGAGTAGGCGCGGAAAGCCTCGATTTCGGCGTCGAAACTGGTGACGTATGAGTGGGCCATGGTGCCGGTAGGTGGAATGCCGTAGCGGCGGGCGGCGAGGACGTTGCTGGTCGCGCCGAAACCCGCGATGTAGGACGTCCGCGCCATCTTGAGGCTGGCCTCGGAGCCATGAGTGCGGCGGGCGGCGAAATCAGCGATGGGCCGACCCCGGGCAGCGTCAACGCAGCGGGCGGACTTGGTGGCCAGCAGGGTCTGGTACTGGACCTGGTTCATGACGATGGTTTCGGCCAACTGGGCGGCGATGATCGGGCCCGTGACTTCCAGCGCCGGCTCGTGGGCAAAGAACAGGGCGCCTTCAGGCATGGCGCGGACACTGCCAGTGAAACGGAACCCGCGCAGGAATTCCAGGAAGTCGTCGGTGAAGATGCCGGTGCTCCGCAGGTACTCGATGCTGCCGGCGTCGAAGGACAGGGCTTCCAGGCAGTCCACCGCATCATCAACGCCGGCGGCGACGAGGTAGCCGCGGTCGGGCGGATACTCGCGCACGTACATGCTGAAAGTGGCCTCGCCGGCGATGCCCTCGGCGAAGTAGGACTGGGCCATGGTCAGCTCGTAGAGATCGGTGAGCAGACCGATTTCGCCGGCGGGCAGCGGCAGGTATGGAGGCTGGCTGGACAGGGTCATGGGCGGGAACGCCGGAGAGGTGGAGGACGCTGAGCGCGTGCGGGATGCTGGCATTATCGGGCGGGGTTTGGGGAGAGTCAAACGGGAGGCTGGCGATGATGCTACACTTGGGAAATGGACAGCATCACGCTGCAAAATTACCGTTGCTTTGGCAGCGAGGAGCAGACGGCGCGACTGGCGCCGCTGACGCTGCTGGTGGGGCCCAACAGCACGGGGAAGACGTCGTTTCTGGCGTTGATACGGGCGCTGTGGGACGTAGCGTTTCGGGAGGTGGTGCCGAATTTTCGGGAGGAGCCGTTTGACCTGGGTTCGTTTGAGGACATTGCGCACAACGATGGCTCACGGAATGGCCCGTGCAGGGCTTTCAGGGTTGGATTCGGGCAGAACTCACACGCAAATGAGGCAGCGCCAACAACATACAGGGTAATCTTCACCGACCAATACGGCTCACCATTTCCGGAGAAACGCAGGATTAGCCGGGGCCAAACGCGGTGGGAAGTGTCGCGTATCGGAGCCATGGAGCACACCATCGGATTTGCGACGCCTAGAGGAGATTGGGAACGCGATGTTAACGCTGATCCGGTGGCTGGCCGCGGTATCGGGCTGATGCCATTCCAGATCTTGTTTTGGGAAAGGTTTTTGGGGCAATCCGCATTTGGTGACCGGGACTGCGGCTGGCGGTCCGGGTCCCACAACCTGTTCGATGAAGGCGATGTCCAAGCGGTGCGTGAGTTGAGTTCAGCGGTGGCGGACTGGAACGGGAAACTCCGTCCGTACGCCAGTTCTCCGGTTCGCTCCAGACCGCGACGCACCTACGATCCCGCGCTGAATACAGACGACCCGGAAGGCGAAGATATCCCCAGCTTCCTGGCGAACTTGGCACGTCGTAGTCCTGACGCTTGGGAAACCTTGCGACACAGACTTGAGGATTATGGCCGATCTTCGGGGCTTTTCGACGAAATCTGGGTGCGTTCCTTAGGCGCATCCCAAGGCGATCCTTTCCAGATACAAACTCGCAAGTTTGGCAAGCGGCGCAAAGGGCCTCGAAGAAATTTGATCGATGTCGGTTACGGTATCAGCCAGGTCCTGCCGATATTGACGCAACTGCTGAGAGACGATGCGTCGACGATGCTTTTGCTGCAGCAGCCCGAAGTCCACCTGCATCCCCAGGCCCAGGCCGCGTTGGGAACGCTGTTTTGCCAGGTGGCTGCCGGAGGCCGGCAGCTGATTGTAGAGACGCATAGCGACTACATCATCGACCGGGTGCGCATGGACGTGCGGGACCAGACGACGGGGCTGAAGCCGGAGGACGTGTCTATCCTGTATTTTGAGCCGCGGGATCTGGACGTGAAGATCCACTCGATTCGGCTTGACGAGATGGGAAACGTACTGGATGCGCCTCTCTCCTATGGCAAATTCTTTATGGCCGAGACCCGGCGCTCAATTGGATTGTGAGCAGTGTGCGCCATCGTTGACAATAACGTCAGGCATGAAGTGTTTGGTACTCATGATACCCAAACACCAGCGGGGAAACTTTTCCTTGACTGGCTTGACAGCGGGCGCGGCGTGTTGGTTGTAGGCGGTCATCTCAGACGAGAGCTTGGCGAGTATCGGCGGTTCCAATTATGGCTGGAGACAGCCGTTCAATTTGGCAGGGCCAGGCAAATCGACGACGAACAGGTTGACAGAGAGACCGACGAGATGATTTCACAAGGCATCCGTTCCAATGACCCCCATATCCTGGCTTTGGCCAGAATCAGCGGCGCTCGTTTATTGTTCACCAACGACCGAGACCTCCAGCAGGACTTTGGGGACAGTGCCATAGTCCAGGGGACGAGAGGCCGAATTTACACTACCGTAGAACGATCCGACGTGCGCCGCACTCACCGACAATTGCTCCGCCGTACTGATCTTTGCAACGGCTAAATGCCGGCCAGCCGGGGCAGTATCGCTGTCCGCGTATGGTATATTTATGCGGCATTTTGCCGCAGTTTGTCGGCCCGCAGGAGCGCTTTACGATGCCCGCCAGCGCAGATATCACCGCCATTCCGAACGGTACCATCACGTCGCCGCAGGGGTTTTCCGCCGGCGGAGTGTTCATCGGCCTCAAGACGCGAGGCGAGGACAAGCTGGACCTGTCCATGCTGGTCTCGGACAGCCCGTGCTCCATTGGCGGGGTGTTCACGACGTCGGCGATACGGTCGGCGACGGTGGACCTGGACCGGGAGCGAGTGGCGCGGGGACAGGCCCGGGCGCTGATCGTGAACGCCGGCATTGCCAACACCTGCGTAGGCGCGCAGGGCTACAAGGACGCCGAGGAGATGACCCGGCTGGCGGCGGAAAAGCTGGGCGTCACCGCCGAGGACGTGCTGGTGTGCAGCACCGGGGTCATCGGCGTGGAACTGCCCATGTCTCTGATCCGGTCCGGCGTGTCGGAGATCGCGCTGGACGACGCCGGCGGCAACGAGTTGGCGCGGGCGATGATGACCACGGACACGCATCCGAAGGAAACTGCGGTGTCCTTCACGGCGTCCACCGGACAGACTATTACCATCGGTGGGGTGGCGAAAGGGTCGGGGATGATCAACCCCAACATGGCGACGATGCTGTCGTTCGCCGCCACGGATGCGGCGGTTGAGCCGGGGTTCCTGCAAATGACGGTCAAGGCGGTTGCCGACGAGACCTACAACATGCTGACCGTGGACGGAGACAGCAGCACCAACGATACCTTCCTGGCGTTTGCCAACGGTCAGGCGGGCAACCCGGTGATTGACGAACGTTCGCCCGACGCCGAGGCGTTCACGGCCGCGCTGCACCAGGTGTGCGCCAACCTGACCCGGATGCTGGCCCGCGACGGCGAAGGGGCCACGAAACTGCTGACGGTGCAGGTTGACGGCGCGAGGGACGCCATCGACGCGCGAAAGGCGGCACTGACCATTGCGGGAAGTCCGTTGGTCAAGTCGGCGGTGTACGGCGCCGACCCCAACTGGGGCCGGCTGATGATGGCCCTGGGCCGCAGCGGAGCCGAGGCAGTGGAAGAGAAGGTTGACCTGTTCGTCAACGGGGTTTGCATCATGGAGGCGGGAACGCCGATACCCTTCCACCGGGATGCGGTGGTGGCGTTGATGTCCGGCGAGCAGGTGGACTTCCGGGTCAGCTTGAACCTGGCGGCCGGAGAGGCGACGGCATACGGCTGCGACCTCACCGAGCAGTACGTAATCATCAACAGCGCGTACACGACCTAGCAGGATATGGGTCGAGCGAGTTGAAGCCGTCCGCCGGAAACCGGGCGGGCACGATGCCGAATATCCATCAAGATGGCCCATACCGCTTCTTTTTCTATTCGGGAGACCGCGGACAACCGCCTCACGTACACGTTGAGCGGGACAGCCGAATTGCCAAGTTCTGGTTAGATCCGTTGGAACTGGCTCGCAGTGGAGGCCTGAGACGAAGGGACATCAATAACATTCAAAGGATCATTGAAGTCCAACAGCAAAATTTTCTGGAGAGATGGGATGAGAACTTCGGGGGAAGTTGAAATGCGGAGGGCCCAGGCAATCGGGGTTAAAGTTTCCAAGGAATTCTTGACTGTCACACTCCACGACGGACGGGTCTTGAGCGTTCCGCTAGCGTGGTATCCCAGGTTGCTCGAGTCGACGTCGCTGGAATGGCAAAACTGGCGGTTGCTTGATGATGGCCGGGGCATACGTTGGGATGGCATCGACGAGGACATCAGCATTGCGGGTTTGCTAGCTGGACGCGCATCCGGCGAAAGCGAAAAGTCCCTCGCCCGTTGGCGGGCCACTCAGGAACGGGTCGGCGTATCAAGCTGACACTGCAACCGTTTAGAACCCATCAAGTGACGTGAAGAATACAGTGTCTTCAACCACGGTCGAAGCGCCCATCGTCGTCAAGATTGGCGGCAGCACCCTGGGCGGCAACGACACCTCGCTACAGGACCTGGTGGCGCTGCACGCCTCGGGCAAGCCGGTGGTGATCGTCCACGGCGGCGGGAACGTCATCAGCGAGTGGATGCAGCGGCAGAACCTGGCGCCCAATTTCGTCAACGGGCTGCGGGTGACCGACGGGCCGTCTCTGGAGATCGTGGTGGCGGTGCTGGGTGGGCTGGTTAACAAGGAACTCACGGCGCAAATGCAGCAGCTGGGCGCGCCCACCATCGGGATCAGCGGCATGGACGGCAACCTGCTCCAGGCCCACGTGGCGAATCCCGCCCTCGGTTACGTGGGAGAGGTCACCGCGGTCGATCCGGGCCCGGTGCGAGCGATCCTTTCGGCCGGGTTCATACCGATGGTGTCGCCCATCGCGGTGGACGTCAGCCAGGACAGCGAGCACGCGGGTCAGCCGCTGAACGTCAACGGTGACACGGCTGCCGGTGCGTTGGCGCACGCGCTGCGGGCGGAGCGCATCATCTTCCTGACCGACGTGGCCGGCGTAATGGACAACGGCGGGAGGGTCATTCCTCGGCTGGACGCTCGAGGAGCGGAGCAACTGCGGGCGTCGGGCGTGGCCCGGGGCGGGATGCTGCCCAAGCTGGCAGCGTGCCTGGACGCGCTGGCCGATGCGGCGGTGCCGATTGCGCACATCGTGGATGGGCGGGAACCCGGGGCGGTGATGAACTGCGTGAACGGCAGGCCGGTGGGGACGCGGATAACCGCCTGAGAACGGGTTGGCCCGTTGGGAGTATGGGTTCCTGCTTTCGCAGGAACGGCGGGTGAGTAGCTAGAGGAACGACGGGCATCCGGATAAAGAAACAGGGGCGGGTCGTTGACCCGCCCCCGATCAATTGGAGACCGTCGGCTCGGTAGAGATCAGGCGGCGATGAGGTCCTTGGCGACGGCGTCGGGGATCAGGTCGCCCTCGGCGGCCAGGTGAGCCTTGATGGCATCGGCGGCAGCGTTGACCATTTCCGGGTCCAGGTTGGCCGCGGCCTCGGGATACCCGGCCTCGGACAGGTAAGCGGCAGTCTGCTCTCGGAGTTGCTCCAGGGAAAAATCGAGCTGCGCTCCAGCATCGCGCATTTCCTCAGGGTAATCGACGTGGGATCCGCCGGCCCCGAGCTTGTCGTAACCGCCCTTGTGCCAGTGGCCGCGGGCGCCGTGGGGGTCGAAGCGGATGATCTCGACGCCCTGAACGTCCACGCCGAAGGTGGGGCCGCCGAACTTGGCCTTCAGGCAGCGCAGGGGCCACAGGTACATCGTCACGTCGCCCTGCTTGCTGAGGGGCCGTACCATGACCTTTCCCAGATAGGACTCACCATCAATCATAGTTGCCATGAAAAATTCCTCCTGTCGGCGGTTTCAATCCGCCGGGTAATGACCGCCGTATAGTAACACAGAACGCCGACCGTCCCATCGCGCGGTTACGGCTCGTGCGCACCTGCTTTGCCGAGGAGGAGCAATTTGCATGGATAAACAGGACGAACGGGATGGCATGAGTTGGATGATAGGAACCGCCATAGCGCGTCGCATCAATATAATCCGATCCTGTATATCCTGTTCGTCGATGTAAATTCCCCCTCCCAATGGCTGCACATGAGGCGGTTCCGGTCTAGTTGCCGCAAGCGGGGGTGGTCGCAAGCGGCGCATGAACCGCAGTGCCAGGGGTTATACTCACTGCACCCACAAAGTTGAGAGACGTGATGACTCGTTCAATCCTGAGAGCCGGGAGCGCGATGCTGCTGGCGGCGTTTTTCGCGTTGGCCGTGGCCGCGTGCGCGCAAAGCGCGGCGCCAGCGGAACAGTCCGCAGAGCCGGCGAGCCCGACGGAGGCGCCAGCCGTGGCGCCGGCATCGGGCGACTCCCCGCCGGCGGCCGAGCCCACCACCGCGCCGGCCGAGCCGGTGGAAACGACGCCAGCCGTGGCGCTGCCCACCGGCGAACTTCCCGCCACCAGCGCGCCCACTGCGACGTCGTCGGAGGAGACGAAAGCCAGGCCGATTGTCCAGGACATCCCGAACGTGGAAGGCATCGACGCCTGGTTGAACACCGAGAACGCGCTGACCATCCAGGAACTGGTTGGCGAGGGCAACGTGGTGCTGGTGGACTTCTGGACCTACACGTGCGTCAACTGCATCCGGACGCTGCCCTTCCTGCGGGACTGGTGGTCGCGCTACGAGGACGACGGACTCGTGATCCTGGGCATCCACACGCCGGAGTTTGAGTTTGAGAAGGACTACGAAAACGTGGCCGAGGCGCTGAAGACCCACGAGATCGGATGGCCGGTGGCGCAGGACAACGCCCGGGTGACGTGGCGGAACTTTGAGAACCGCTACTGGCCGGCAAAGTACCTGTTCAACAGCCACGGCGAGATGATCTACTCGCACTTTGGGGAAGGAGCCTACGGCGAGACCGAGCAGAAGATACGCAACGCGCTGGTGGAAGCCGGGGCGGACTTATCGGACGACCCGCTGGACCTGCCGGAAGACCAGGTGCGGGATGCGGCGTTCCAGTCGGCGCGCGTCGGCGGCCGGGCCCCGGTGACGCCTGAGCTGTACGCCGGTTGGGAACGGAACGTAGGCGTGGCCAGGTCGGGCCGGCATCCCTACGTGGCGCAGTATGAAGATTACTTCCAGTCGATCCTCTCCGGTGGGCATGGTTTGATCGACGTTCAAGTGCCGCAGGACCTGAATCCGCACCTGCTGTACTTCCAGGGCCAATGGTCGGTGGAACCGGAGCGGATCCGGCACGCGCGGGAGACCGAGGAACTGGAGGACTACCTGGCTTTGAACTACGCGGCCAAGAGTGTCAACGCAGTGCTGACCTCGGACTCGGGCGAGCCTTATGAAGTGATCGTGACGGTGGACGGCGCGATGCTGTCCGAGGAGAACGCGGGGGCGGACATCCAATGGGATGAAAACGGGTACTCGTACATCCTCGTGGACGAGCCGAGGATGTACGGCATCGTCGATAACCCGCAGTACCTGCCGCAGTCGATCCTGACGATGCGCTCTAACTCCGACGACTTCGGCCTGTTTGCCTTCACCTTCGGCGTATATGCGGAGGGACCGTGATGCGCGTGATCGTGCTGGTGGCTGCGGCGCTGGTCGGGGTGATCGCACTCTTTGCCTGCGGCGGGCCGGCGCCAGAGCCTCTGCCGCCGGAGACTTCCGCGGCGCCGGTTATCCAGGTGCCGACGGCTGCGCCGGACGACGGCGAAATCCAGTCGCACCTGGCCACCAAGGTGCTGGAAATGGGCACGCAGCGGGTGGCGTTCCTGCTGAACACGCAGAAAGCCCTGGTGAAGGCGCCGCAGGTAAATATCCTGGTGACCCCAGTGGATGAGTCGGGTCCGGCGATGAAGATAACCGCAGATTACAATGCGTGGCCCTATGGAGTGCGCGGGTCCTACGCGGCTTCGGTGTATTTCCAGTCGCCGGGCGATTACCGGCTGACGGTGATGCCGGTGGGCGGCGAGGTATCCGGGGAGGCGGTGATCAACGTTTCGGTGGCGGCCGATTCGCCCATCCCGTCGATTGGGGAAGCCGCCCCGGCCAGCGAAACGAAGACGCTTGACGATCCCGCGGAGATAACCGGCCTGACCACCGCGTACGAACCGGACGATGAGCTCTACCGGATGTCGGTTGCGGAGGCTGTGGCGTCAGGCCGGCCGTCGGTGGTGGTGTTTGCCACGCCGGCGTTCTGCACCAGTCCGACCTGCGGCCCCCAGGTGGACACGGTGTCGGAACTGAGAGTAGCCCACCCGGACGCCGCCAACTACATCCATGTGGAGCTTTACGACAATCCCGCGGAGATCCAGGGAGACCTGAGCCAGGCGCGGCTGGTGCCGGCGACCGACGAGTGGGGTTTCACCCGGATACCCGGCTGGACCAACGAGTCGTGGGTGTTCGTGCTGGACGACGAAGGGATTGTGCGGCAGCGGTTCGAGGGCTTTGCGACATTGGCGGAGTTGGAAGCGGCGCTGGCGGAAGTGGGTGGATCGTAGCGCTCCGGCGTTAACGTAAATCGTCAGCAGCAGGATTTTCAAGATTTGGGGATTATCAGGATTGGATTCATTCCTCAGTCGAGATCTCCCAATCCTTCCAAATCCTGAAATCCCGTAAACCCTGCTTCTGACGTTCCCCGGCGGCGAAATGGGCACACGTGCGCATCGCAACTGATTGACCCGGTAAACGGCGCGTGATAGAGTTTTTCCTGAAAAGCTGAGATGGAGACGAGTAAGCGGACGACGAGCGTCGCAGCGAGCCTGGCCCGGTGAAAGCAGGCACAATCGTCCCGCCCAAAATCCCTCCGGAGCTGCCGGCTGAAATCCGCCTTCCGAAAATGGCGGGCAGTAAGCTCAGGCCGGGTTCGTTGCCCGTTAGCAGCAACGGGACATGATGGTGTCCTGCCAGAGAGGCTCGAAGTGCCCGGGCAACCGGATGCGACGGGCAAATAGGGTGGTACCGCGGGCAATTGTCCGTCCCTATGGGACGGGCTTTTTTTGTGCCCCGGCGAACCTCGATCTGCGCGTGCTGGCGGCAGGATCTGGCAGACGGAACGACGTTGTACGGAGATAAACCGTGAAGCTGAAAGGTTCGGAAATCATCTGCGAGAGCCTGTTGAGGGAAGGGGTCGAGGCGCTGTTCGGCCACCCCGGCGGCGCGATTCTGCCGTTCTACGACGCGCTGTGGTCATACCCGCAACTGCGGCACGTGCTGGTGCGGCACGAGCAATCGGCGGCGCACGCGGCGGACGGCTACGCCCGGATGACGGGCAAGCCGGGCGTGTGCGTGGCGACGTCCGGACCGGGCGCGACCAACCTGGTGACCGGGATCATGGGCGCCAAGGCGGACAGCGTGCCGCTGGTGGCAATCACCGGCCAGGTGGCGCGGGCCGCCATGGGAACCGAGGCGTTCCAGGAGTGCGACATCTGCAGCATCGCCTCGGTGTGCACGAAACGAACTTACCTGGTGATGTCGGCCAACGATCTGGCAAGGACCATTCGGGACGCCTTTCGCGTGGCCCAGGAAGGCCGTCCGGGGCCGGTGTTGATCGACGTGCCCCGGGACGTGCAGTTGGAAGAAGCGGAGTTCGAATATCCGAAAACGCCATGGGCCGCGGATCCCGAGTTGTCAGACGAGACGCTGGAGAACGTCCGGAAGGCGGCTGAGCTCATCAACCAGGCAGAGCGGCCGGTGATCATCGCCGGGCATGGGATCGTCAATTCCAGGGCGTTCGACGAACTGCTGGCGTTGGCGGAAGGGTCTGGCGTTCCGGTGATCAATACACTGCTGGGCTTGAGCAGTTTTCCCCGTAACCACCCGCAGAGCCTGGGGATGCTGGGCATGCACGGGATGTACTGGTGCAACATGGTGGTTGACCAGGCGGACGTGCTGGTAGGGCTGGGGATGCGGTTCGATGACCGGGTGACGGGCCGGGTGTCCGGGTTCGCTCCCCACGCGAGGGTCGTGCATCTGGATATCGAGGCCACGCAGGTAGGCAGGATCGTGCCGGCGGAGGTGCCGCTGGTGGGCGATGCCCGGCCCATACTGAGGGCGCTGGCTCCGCTGGTGCAGAAGGTTGACCGGCCGGAGTGGATGGCGACTATCGCCCAGCTCAAGGCCCAGCACCCGTCGCTGTCGATTCCGCAGAGCGACGCGCTCATGCCGCAGCAGGTGCTCACCGAGATGAACGAGATGCTGCAAGGGGACGACGACGCGGTGGTGGTTACCGGCGTGGGGCAGCACCAGATGTGGGCGGCGCAGTATCTGTTCCTGAACCAGCCGAACTCGTTCGTAACGTCCGGCGGTCTGGGAGCGATGGGCTTCGAGGTTCCCGCAGCCCTGGGGGCGCAGTTGGCTCGGCCCGGGTCCACGGTGTGGTCGGTAGCGGGCGACGGCGGGTTCCAGATGACGCTGCAAGAGCTGGTGACGGCAGTGGAGGAGAAACTGCCCATCAAGATCGCGCTGTTCAACAACGGCTACCTGGGGATGGTGCGGCAGTGGCAGGAGATGTTCTTCGACGGCCACCTGAAAGAGGTGCCGATGCCCGGGCCGGACTACGTCAAGCTGGCCAACGCCTACGGCATTCCGGCGGTGCGGGTGGAGCACCAGGAGGACGTGGCCGCGGCCTTGCAACAGGCGAGGGACTACGACGGGCCGTTCCTCATCGAGTTTGTCGTGGAACGGGAAACCAACGTGTTCCCCATGGTTCCGCCGGGCGGCTCGCTGGCCGACACCCTGGAGGACCCGCGGACCATGGCGGCCGCGCGGTGATGCGCGTGGAACGGATGCCGACTTGCCGCTATGCGGGGTTGGTGGTAGAAATAGGCATTGCCAACTGAAGATTGCCGAGATTGGAGGTGCAGAATGGCCCGGGTCACTATCCAGGAAGCCTCACGGATCCTGAACGTTTCCCAGCAGGTAATCCGTAAGGACGTGCGGGATGGGAAGCTCCAGGCCACCAGGGAAGGTGGCCCCAACGGCACCCGATGGATGGTGGACATCCCGGACGACGTGGAGGAATACACCGACGACTTCAAGGAAGGGATCCACGAGCTCGCGCGTTCGCTGACCCCGTGGTGGTTCGACAATCCCCGGCGAGAGGGCGTGGTGCACTACCTGGAGAGCCTGGGCATCGAAGAGGTTGAGCCGTTCTTCCTGTGCGGGGCCAAGGGCGAAGACATCTGGCCGGCCACCGGACACGAGGCGTGGCAACGGTGCCCGGAGTGCGTGCTTGAGGTGCACGACCAGGGGATGCCGATGGAGACCAGGGAATAAACGGCCCCGAAGCCGCAGTCATCGACTACGAGCCGCAGCTACGCGGCTCGTTTCTTTGGTGACTGTGCTGGTTCCGGTCAGGATCGGCGGGAAGGGGCGCCGTGGGTGTGGCGGTCAGGCCGCACCCTGGGCGTAGGGCTTGAGGGCGGCGTAGATCACGTCGTTGATGGGCGTGGGTACGCCGGCGGATTCGCCGGCGCGGACGACAGCGCCGTTGAGGGCTTCCAATTCCATGGGCCGGCCGGCCAGCAGGTCGGCGTGCATAGAGGCGCTCATGGCGCCCTTGGCGGACTCCATGTAGTCCAGGGTGTCGGCGACGATGGTGGGGGCGAGACCGACGCCGGAGGCGCGGCCGGCCCGTTCGATCTCGGACATGCAGCCCACGACAATCTTGTGCCACTCGGGTCGAGGGAGGAGATCGCGCAGGTATTCGCGGGCCAGCGAGGTGGTTCCGGCCATGGTGGTGATAAACAGGAACTTCGTCCACAAGGTGACGGCGATGTCGTCCGACGCCTCGGCGGGTACGCCGGCATCACGGTAGGCGGCGCACACGACTTCCGCCTTTGCCTGGTGGGACGGATCACTGCCCCGGATGCTGCCGGTGACGATGCGAACGATATCACCGGCCTGGGTGACGACGCCGGGCCCGGAGCGGCCGGCCTCGATATAGGCCGCGCCGGGCAAGACCACGGCGTCCGGAAAGGCAGCCACCAGCGGCAGATAGGAATCGATGCCGTTTTGGAGACAGAGGATCGCCGTATCCGGGCCAATCATGCGAGCCATTTGCGGCACGGCCACGGCGTTGTGGTAGGTCTTGGTGGTGAGCAGGGCCAAATCCACGGGGCCGACTTGGTCGGGCTGGTCGGTGGCGGAGCAGGGAACGGTGAACTCGCCGGCCTGGGTCTGCATCCTTAGCCCGTCGCGGCGGATAGCATCCAGGTGTTCGCCGCGAGCGATGAGCGTTACGTCGTGCCCGGCGCGGGCCAACATGCCGCCGAAGTAGCCGCCGATGCTGCCGGCGCCCATCACTGCCACTTTCATTGGTTGTAGCTCCTTTCGCTGGGTCATGCCACTCCGCCTATGCGGCATCGAAAATTCGGGAGCGCACGTCGAACACGAATCCGGGGAGGTCCGGGTCGCCGCTGACAGTATCGGGGTCTTCGAGCGCCACGGGATCGACGCCGGGTCGGTAGATGTGAACACGGCGTCGGAAGGGGTCGATCAGCCACCCTAGCATTGCGCCGTGGTCGATGTAGACCTGCATCTTGCGGTGGGCGCTGGCCTGACTGTCGTTGCGTGACATGATCTCGACCACGAAATACGGGCAGAAATCCAGGAGCCAGGTTTCCTCCGACGGGGTGTACGCGGCCAATTGTTCCGGTGACAACCAGGCGGCATCGGGAGCGTAGCGGTCGTCTTCGGTCATCCGAATGCCCAGTCTGGCGCCGTGGGCTTCGCCGCCATAGTCTCTAGCCCACACGGCCAAATCGACGAAGAATTCCCCTTCCAATTTTGATCCGTATTTGCTTTGCATGGGGGATATCAGCAACGCTCCTTCGGAAGTCAGTTCAAGCTTGCCCACCAATTCGCGGTTGGCCTCGTTCAGGTCGATCAGCCACTCGTCCAGTTTCACGCCTTCGATACCGACATCGGCCAGAAGTTGCAGCACCGGACGAAAGTCCAGGTGAATCGGGGACGGGGTGGGGTCGCCGTCGACCCACATGTTTTCCACGAATATGGCGGGGATTTCCGTCGTCGGTTTGGCAACCATGGTTATGGTCCTCCTCCTGATGGGTGAGTATGCCACAGATGCGGGAAGGGCGCAGTCGTGCTAACGAGACGGGCAGCGTTGACGGTGCTTACTGCTGGTGCTAAATTTGCGGTGACGATGCTCATTATCGCCCGGAATTAGAGGAGGGCACGCATGACCGAGAAAATGGACTTTGGACTGTTCACCACCTGGAATGCCGTTTACGAGGGCGACAAGGTGCCCTGGGACCCGGATTACCAGGGCGGAAAGCTGCTTGAGGCTGCGGCGTACAAGCAGAACTTCAAGGAAATCGACCACATTGAGGCGGCCGGATGGGACTATGTCTGGTTCGGCGGCGGCCACTTCTCCACCCAGGGCAGCATGGATCCGCAGTCGCTCATGCTGTCCGCCGTCATCGCCAACCACACCGAGAACATCAGGATCGGCACCTCCATCCACCGGCCGACCCTGCGGCTGCCGGGGGAGACCGTTTCGGAGCGGGCGCTGCCCCACGAGCGGTACGCTTTCGACAATCTCCAGCTGGAGGACCCTTTCCAGGTCGCCGAGCAGGTTGCCATAGTGGACCAGGTCAGCGAGGGCCGGTTCATCTACGGCCCAGGGGCGCGCACCCGTGGTTCCGACGAGCGCCGGGAGTACTTCTACGAGTACCTGGAGCTCCTCAAGCAGCTCTGGGACGAGGACAGATTCTCCGGTTTCGAGGGCAAGTACTTCAACTATCCCGCCTTCTACGAAGACTACATGAGCATTCCCAAGCCGGTGCAAAAGCCGATGCCCATGTTGCTCCCCGTGGACAGCCAGGAGAGCTTCGTGCCCATGGGCGAGCACGGCTATCGCATTGCCATCGGCGCCGGCAGTTCTCCCCACAACCTGCGGGGCTCCGCCATCTTGAGGCAAGACGTGCAGGATTACCGCCAGGCGTGGTACGACGCGGGACACGAGGGCCATCCCAGCACGGTAGTGCGCGTGCCCACCCTGGTCGCCGACACCCAGGAGAAGGCGGATCGACGGGTCGACGACCTGATGAACCTGGCGCGCATCTACTACGCCGGTCGCCTCGCCATCGGCAGCACCGACGCGGGCAGCGCCGGCCCCGAGGCCACCCAGGAAGTGAACCTCTTCGGCACGCCGGAAGAGGTCGTCGATAAGATCCACATGTTCCGCGAGCAGTTCACCACCGACGAGATCATGTTCGAGTGCAACTGGACCTCATCGGTGCCGCGCGAGGTGGTCATGGACACCCTGAAGTGCCTGTCCGAGGATGTGATCCCGCACTTCAAGTAGCCGGCAATCGCTCCGGTTCTCGCACCCGCCCCGAACCACTGCTTTGCGGGGCGGGTATTCTTATAACGTGGGGTGAAGAGTTCCAAAATGGGCACGTTTGCGACAACGGTACGCGTTGGGAATCCTGACGGCGGCGACTCTTTTGAGGCGGAAGCGCTGGTGGATACTGGCGCGTCTCATTCCATGTTTCCAGCGTCGCTGTTGGACGGGCTGCGAATTCCCCGGCGTTCGCAGATTGATGGGACGCTTGCCGACGGCAGCGAGGTGTCATACTGGACCGGGTGGGCGTTGATCGGGATTGAAGGAGAAGAAGGTACTTGCCGGGTAATTTTCGGGCCAGAGGGCGATGAGAACAGTGTGATTGGAGCGACCACCTTGCAGATGCTGTTGTTCAAGGTGGATCCGGTTCGTGAGGTTTTGGAACCCACCACTCGCGTGCGCCTCTGATAGGTTAGGCCGTCTCAATCCTTCCCAGCCATCATTGCTTCAAATAGTGGGCGGCGGTTCCGGTTCTCGCACCCGCCCCGCACAAGCAGTAGGTTCGGGGCGGGTATTCTTGTAGCAGGGGGTGAAGAGTTTCAAAATGGGCACGTTTGCGACAACAGTACGTGTTGGCAATCCCGACGGCGGGGACACGCTTGAAGTAGAAGCGTTGGTGGATACCGGCGCTTCCCACTCCATGTTCCCAGCGTCGCTGCTGGACGCCTTACACATATCCCGACGCTCGCAGGTTGATGGGACGCTTGCCGACGGCAGCGAGGTGTCCTATTGGCGGGGCCGGGCACTCATCGGAATCGACGGGCGTGAGGTGTCTTATTGGCGGGGCCGGGCACTCATCGGAATCGACGGGCGTGAGGACATTTGCCCGGCACTCTTTGGCCCGGAAGGTGAAGACGCCAGCGTAATCGGTGCGACGACGCTACAGATTCTGATGTTCAAAGTTGACCCGACCCGCGAGGTTCTTGAACCCACAGATAGGGTTAGGGTTTAATCCGGCGGCTCGCGGTGAGCGCTCTCTCTGGATGATTACTGCTGCTGGACGAAGCGGCGGTAGATCTCCTCTTCGGACAGGGATTCCTGGTGGAACCAGTTGTCGTCGATGACCTTGTAAACGGCGCTGAGGCGCTCCAGGACCTGGTTGGTCAGCAGCAGGGCGTCCAGAGGCGACTGAGGCATGGTGTTGTCGTCCTCCAGAGTCAGAACGGCCTCGGAGAGCGCGCGGATCAGTTCCACGGTGCCGACGTGGGTGGCATTGCCGCGAGCCGTGGCCAGGCTGTGGTAGATGGACGATACATCGTGCCGCCTCAGGAGCAGTTCCAGGGCGCGGTTCCGGTCTCCGGCGGGTATCCCGCGGATGGCGGCAGCGCTGCTGAGGGACTGCTGGAGGGCCATCATGTCGCTGCCGTTCTCCACGGCGATGCGGGCGAAGTTGTTGATGACACGGGCAGTATTGTCCGCGCGTTCCAGCCAGCGGCCCATCCAGACCAGGTTGTACACCCTGGAATCGGTGAGCCACCCGTCAGGACGATAGGCGATTGACCTGGGTTCTACCATGTGGGGGTTCTCCTCTGGATGTTGGGGTTGGGGCCGCAACACGGTCACGAAACCGCGCCGCCGGATTGCAACAGGTTCAGGGCGTCGTCCACGGAGATTGAGTCCCGGTCAAAGAACACTTCGGCGGTGGTGAAGTCCAGGTGTCCGTCGCCGCGGGAAATGAAGGAACCGGAAACGGGCGGGACTTCCGAGTAGTCCCGGCCGACGCCGAATTTGAGGTAGTCGGTGCCCAGATCGACAACGACGCCGCGGGTGGGGTCGGCGGGCAACCAGCCCAGGAGCGGGTGCAGGAAGTCGACCCAGGCGTGGGTCTCGCCGGGCTGCCGGGTGAGCAGTCCGCTGACGTACCGCGCGGGGATGCCCAGGGCCCGGAGCATGGCCAGGCAGAGGTGGGCCTGGTCCTGGCAGACGCCGCGCATGGAGACAAGGACATCGGCCGCGGTGGTGTTGACCGAGGTGTGGCCGCGCTCGTAGCGGACGTTGGCGTAGATCCACTGCACGACGTTGTTGACGGATGCGAGCAACGTGCTCGCTCCGGCGCCGGCTTCCCGGGCGGCATCGTCAACGCCCCCTGGATCGGCCAGGCGGGAGGCGGACAGGAATTCCTGGGCTTCCAGGCCGTATCCAGCGCCGGCCAAAGCAACGTCGGGCGCAGCTACGGCGCGATCGTTCAGGCAGACTTGTCCGGTGGCGGCGATGATGAGTTCCTGGTGCGGCGTAGTCACTCTGACACGGTGAACGGTGTTTCCCAGTCGGTCCGGATACTGGATCTGGCGACCCTGCGGAAAGGTGGTGACGCTGTAGGGTCCCGGCGTCTGGTAGTCGTCGACGAAGGGCGACAGCCGGAGGAAATTGTCGTTTTGCACCACTGTGTCGGTGTAGGAATAACGAGCCACGTAGGCATAGTGCACCGGGATCGTCTCGACCGTTATCGGACCACCCAGCTCGGTTTGCATGATCCTCCTGACGAGTTGTTAGTGACCCGGCTGTTCGCCTCGGAGACGCGGGTGAGCCCGCCGGGGAAGACGGTGACCTCTCCCCGGCCGTTCTGCACCGCGAACACACGCAGGTCAACGTGGCGCTCCTCAAATTCGCCACGGGTCTCGTCGAAGACAAGATGTCGGGAGAAGTCCAGGGTCTCCTGAGCGATGAAGACCTGGGGCTGCTCGATCAACTGCTGGGACAGACGGCTGCGATAACCCTTGTCCAGATCGGGCATGATGAAGACGCCCAAACCACCGTATCCCTGGCGCGTTTTGAGCACCAGGCTGTCCAGGTTTTGCAGGACGTATTGGCGGTTCTCGGCTGACCGCAGGTCATAACTCCGGGCCTGTTCCAGGATGGCCTCTTCTCCCAGATAGGCTTTTACCATATCGGGCGCCCAAAGGAACACCAGTTTGTCGTCGCCGGCGCCGGTGCCCAGGGCGTTGACGAGCACGACCTTGTGATCCAGATAGGCTTCGGTGAGGCCGGGAACGAAGAGCTCCAGGTCCTCCACCCGGCGATAGACAAGGTCGACCTCGAAGTCGCCGTCCAGGCAGCGAACCCACACCCGGCCGTTGTGCCCGATGTAAAGGTCCGAGCCTTCCACGAGGGGTATGCCCAGCAACTCGGACAGGTAGCGATGCTCGAAAAAGGCAGAGCCGAACTTGCTGTCGGTGAGCAGCACGCAGACCGGTGAGTCGGTTTCGCAAAGGGAAGCGAACATGTCGAGGTAGGCAGAGCGAATGTCGTAGGGGAGGATGTCGTAGCCGCCGGCCAGTTCGGGCAGCACGTCCAGGCCGATCTGGGTGGTCTTGAGCTGATAGGCGATCCCGGACGGGATGCGCAGGTTGTCTTCCAGGATGACGTAACGGCCGCCGCCCATGTGGACCAGATCTATGCCGTAGATGTGGACGAAAACGTCGGACGCAGGGCGATAGTCCTGGAGCTCGGGGTTGTAGTACTGGCAGGAGTACATGACGTCCGGCGGAACGACCTGCTGGTCGCCGCAGTAGAGATCCAGCAGGAAATGGTTGATAGCTTTCAGGCGCTGGGCGACCCCGCGGGAGATGGTGTCCCATTCGTCGGCGGGGATCAGCCGGGGCAGCCAGTCGGTGGGCACCGTGCGGAACTCGCGGGGGTCGAGCATGAAGGTGAAGGCGTCCCGGGCGGCGCTGTCGTTGGCCTCACGCCACCGCTGTTGCAGTTCGGGGACGCCGAGCCCGCTGATGCTGTCCAAGAGGGGCCGGTAAACGGAGCGCGTGGTTCCGTCGGAGTTGAGGTGTTCTTTCAGGGGAGCTTTGGAAATGTCCCGGGTCAGCATTGGCAACCGGATCCTTTGCAAAGGTGGGCGTGGAACAGTAACTGTTCAGAATTCAGGAGGTTGTCATTGCGAGGCGCTTGCGCCGTGGCAATCTCGACGCCGTAGCAGTAACGTTTGCCCCGAAGGACTCCATTGCGCCATCGAGATTGCCGCGCTTCGCTCGCAATGACACTTTCCCCGCAACTCTGAACCGTTACGTGGAACAGTCTGCCACGAGCGCCGTTAGAGGGTAGCGGCGCGTCGAACGGCGGCGCGTTGACATCTAGGGTACTACGCCCGCGTTGCAACGGGATTAACGATTTGTAACAAAGAGATGTCGCGGCAGTCGGCGCGTCCGCGTCCGCGTCGGCGAGGGTGCTTGTAGGCGAGGGCAAGCGTGTAGCGCGGGCGGCCCGGCTTTTCGCTGATCGGGCGGTTATGCTATACTCGCCTACGTTCGCGGGCAGGCCGGTATCGACCACCCTGCCCGCCGTTTCATGCAGAATCAAACGGGCACAGGAGCGTAGCGGCGTTGAAGGTCACGAGGGACAACTCATCACCAATTGAGGTCACGCTGACGGTGGAACTGGCCACGGAGGATGAGAATCCGTTCATTGAGCGCTCGTACCGTCGGGTCGTTTCACGCCTGAACATCCCAGGATTCCGCCGGGGGCGCGCCCCGCGGCACATCGTGGAAAGCATGATGGGCCGGACCGCCCTGCTGCAGGAAGCGCTGGAGTTCATGGTGCCGGAGACGCTGGACAAGGTCCTGCAGGACGAAGAGGTTTCGGCCTTCGGGGAGCCGAGCATCGAAGTCACCGAGCTCGAGCCGGTATCCTTCACGGCTACGGTCCCGCTGGAACCGACGGTGGACTTGGCGGGCTATCGCGAGATCCGGGTGGAGACCGACCCGGTGGAGGTGACGGACGAAGAGGTTGACGGGGTTCTGGATCGGGTGCGCGAGGAGCAGGCAGTCTGGGAGCCGGTGGAAAGGGCTGCCGAGTACGGCGACCGCCTGAACCTGGACGTCCTGGGGACCATGGACGAAGAAACGGTGGTGGAAGACGAGGACGTCGAATACATTCCCAACGAGGAAAACGTGCTGCCGTTCCCGGGTTTCGCTCCCAACCTGGTGGGGCTGTCCGAGGAGGACGAAAGCGAGTTCACGGTCACGGTGCCGGAAGACTATCCGCGCGAACAGTATGCGGGCAAGGATATCCAGTTCAAGGTGTCGGTGCTGTCCGTGAAGGAAAAGTCGCTGCCGGAGCTGGACGACGAGTTCGCCAAATCCGTTGGCGACGGGTTCGACGACCTGGAAGCGCTGCGTACCAGCATCCGGGAATCGCTGACCAGCCAGGCCGAGAACGCCGCTCGCAACGACCTGGAGCAGAAGAGCCTGGAAGCGCTGTGCGACGTGGCGGTGGTCAACGCCTCTCCCCTGCTGTATGAGCGGGAGCTGGAAGCGATGCAGGCGGACCGGGAGCGGATGCTGCGGCAGCAGGGGATTGACCTTCCGACGTACCTGCGGTTCATGGGCAAGTCGGCGGACGAGTTTCTCGATGAGATGCGGCCCAACGCCGAACGCCGCCTGGTGAGCGCCCTGGTGATGCGGAAGCTGGCCGAGGTTGAGGAGATCGAGATCTCCGACGAGGACGTTCAATCGGAAACCGACCGGCTGCTGGGCCTGTCCGCCGGAGACGAAGAGCAGGACGAGTCGAACCTCGACTCGCTGCGCGAGTTTCTCGGGTCGGAGTCGACGCGGGACAACATCCGGTCCACCCTGCACAGCCGGCGGGTCATGGAGCGGCTCACGGACATCGCGCAGGGCAAGCTGGACGAGGATAGCGAAACGGAAGCCAGCGCGGCGGACGACGAATCCGAAAACGACAGCGAACCCGATACCGCCGAAACTGTTGCAACTACCGATGCCAGCGATGGCGAGGCCACCGCCGGCGATCAGGCGGAGGAACGGGAATGACGTTCGGCCGCCCACCATTCCAGGAGAACCTAGAGATGCCACGAAGTTCCAATCCGTCGGGCATAATCGCGCCGTCCAACGTGATCCCCGGGATCATCCGGCCGACCACCGAAGGCGAGCGCGCTTTCAATCCCTACTCGCTGCTGCTGCAGGCCCGGATCATCTACCTGGGCACGCCGGTGGATGACGACATTTCCAACGCGATCGTTTCGCAACTGCTGTACCTGAGCTGGGAGAACCCGGACGAGGACATCAGCCTGTACATCAACTCGCCGGGCGGCTCAGTGCTGGACGGCATGGCGATTTACGACACGATGCAGTTGATCAAGCCCGACGTGGCGACGATCTGCCTGGGCAAGGCCGCCAGCATGGGCGCGGTGCTGCTGTCGGGCGGAACCAAGGGCAAGCGTTTCTGCACGCGGAATTCGACGGTCCTGATCCACCAGGTTATGGGCGGCATCCAGGGCTCGGCGTCGGACATCGAGATCACCGCCCAGGAGATCCTGCGACTGCGCGAGCGCCTGAACACCATCCTGTCGGAGAACTGCGACCAGCCATTCGACAAGATTTCACGCGACTCCGACCGCGACTACTGGATGGACGCCGAAACCGCAGTCGAGTACGGCATCGTGGACCATGTGCTGGACAAGCTGCCCGACGCTTTCAACCGGGCCATCGCCTAAACATGCGCAATCCATCCGGCCAACCCCAGCGTTGAACATCAGGAGACCGTAATGGTTGTTCCCTTTGAAGATTCTCCATTGCTGCAACCCACCAACATCGTGCCGATGGTCATCGAGACCAGCCCACGGGGTGAGCGGGCCTTTGACATTTACTCGCTGCTCCTGAGGGAGCGGATCATCTACCTGGGAACTCCGATCACCGACCAGGTGGCCAACGTGATCATCGCCCAGTTGCTGTACCTCGAGCGCGAGGACAGCGACCGGGACATCAGCCTCTACATCAACAGCCCGGGCGGCTATATCGCGTCGGGTCTGGCCATCCTCGATACCATGCGGCTCATCAACTCGCCGGTATCGACCATCTGCGTGGGCACGGCGGCAAGCATGGCTACGGTGCTGCTGGCGAACGGACAGAAGAGCAAGCGCTATTGCCTGGCGAACTCCACCGTGCACATGCACCAGCCCAACGTGGGAAGCTTCCAGGGCCAGGCCGCGGATATCGAGATCCAGGCCAAGGAGATCGTTCGCCTGAAGGAACGGCTCACCAAAATCCTGTCGGAAGCAACGGGGCAGAGCATCGAAAAGATTGCCGACGACACCGACCGGGATTTCTTCCTGACTGCGGAAGAAGCGGTTGAGTACGGGCTGGTTGACGAAATACTCGGAACGCAGACGGAAGAGCAGGCCGCGGAAGCCGCGTAACGGTCGGACACCGATCCGCCCATCTGACTGAGGACGCATCCCACCGAGGCGCACCGATGACCACCGGAAGCCGCAGTTCCAATCGCAACTCCCACCGTTGCGCGTTCTGCGGCAGCCTGTTTCCGCAAGGGCGCCTGGTGCGGCCGCCGGGTCAAACCCGGGGCGGCATCTGCTTTGACTGCATCCGCGAATTGGCCAACTACGTGGCCGAGCGCGGGGGTAAGAAGCGACGGAACGACGGCGGCGGCCAGACCCGGGCTGACGACCGGGTCGAACTGGCGGACAATCCTACAGGCAAGCGCGGCTCGGGAAATCCCACCCTGGTGCCGAGGGAGATCTATTCCAGCCTCGACGCCTACGTGATCGGACAGGAGAAGGCCAAGAAGACGCTGGCGGTGGCAGTTTACAACCACTTCAAGCGCATCCGCAGCGAGGCCACGGACCCGGACGTCGAAGTCCAGAAGTCCAATATCCTGCTCATCGGCCCCACTGGATCCGGAAAAACCCTGCTGGCCGAAACGCTGGCCCGGTCGCTGGACGTGCCCTTCGCGATCTGCGACGCTACGTCACTCACCGAGTCGGGATACGTAGGCGAAGACGTCGAGAACATCCTGCTGCGGCTGATCCAGGCGGCGGATTGGGATATACCGCGTGCCGAGCAGGGGATCATATACATCGACGAGTTGGACAAGATCGCGCGCAAAGAGGGGGTCAACCGTTCGATCACCCGGGACGTGGCCGGCGAAGGGGTGCAGCAGGAACTGCTCAAGATCATCGAAGGCTGCATCGCCAACGTGCCGCCGCAGGGTGGACGCAAGCATCCGCACCAGGAGATGTTGCAGATCAACACCAGGAACATCCTGTTCATCTGCGGCGGGGCTTTCGACGGATTGCAGGAGATAATCTCCAAGCGGGTATCATCGGGTTCGGCCATGGGTTTCCTGGCCCAGAACCAGGATCGAAGCGAGAAAAAGGCGACTTCCATTGCAATGCTGGACCTGGTGACGCCCGAGGACCTGCTCCAGTTCGGTTTCATACCGGAACTGGTGGGACGGCTTCCCGTGGTCGCAGCGTTGCAGCCCCTGGACCGTGAGGACCTGATCCGCGTACTGGTGGAGCCGAGAAACGCGATCGTCAAGCAGTACCAACGACTGTTCCACCTGGACAACGTCAAGCTGGAATTCACCGACGACGCGCTGGAGGCCGCTGCCGAGCGGGCGCTGACCTACCAGACCGGAGCGCGGATCCTGCGGCACATCGTCGAAGACGCCCTGATGGAAGTGATGTACGAGTTGCCGTCGCTGCGGGATATCGGCCGCTGCGTCGTGCACGGCGACGCCATCAGCGGGGAAGCTTCTCCCCGACTTTACCGACGCGGCGGGGGACGCCACTTGACGCTGAAGACGGCGTTGGCCCGGTCGCGGTCGAGCCAGCAAAGGAAGTCGGCGTAGCGTTTTATCCGGCGGCCAACGCGGCCTCAATGTGCTCAGTGAGCGGCAGCCCGGCCGGATGGCGGAGTTCCAGGGGTTGCCCCGATGCGTCGAGGGCGGTTTCCGGCTTGACCCGCAGCCTCCCGTCGGCGACGGCGCGGAGGGTTTCCAGAATCAAGTAGGGTTCGCGGCGGTAGCCGGCCTCGCGGATGCGCCGGAACAGCGGGAAATCCTCACCTTCAGCAGCGCGGATATCCGCCACGTCGCGCCCGCGCAGCGCATCCCAATCCGGATCGAAGCCGTCGCCGGTCATCGGGACGACGCAGTGGGATAGCACGGGGCCTCGGTCCACCTCCTCCGTGGCCAGGTGGATCATCGCTCCGGTTTGCTCGGCCTGAGCTTCGATCAACTGCCAGATCACCGACTGCCAGGTTCCGGTGGGGCCGTCGGGCAGGGCGCCATGGAGGTTGAGGAGTGGGTAGCGCCGGCACATTTCGCCGCTGCAGATGAGCATGTACCCGGCCAGGGCGCAAACGTCAGGTTGGTAGGGCTCCAGGAGCCGGATGGCCTCGCGGTCAAACCCGAGGCGGTGGCGCGCCATGGGACCACCGCCGTGCTCCCGCCGGTAACGGGCGGACGACAAGGTTGTCAGAGGCAGGCCGTAGGAGCGGACGAGGTCGAAGAACTGATCCGAGCCGTCGGCCTCGCCGGGTTCGCGGTTGCTGAAAACGAACTCGATTTCGGCGTCCAGACGACCCTGTTCAAGGGCGTCGTGGATGAAACGAAGCAGGCCGCGTGAGCCTTCGCCCCGGCCGGTGGAAAACCATCCTATGCGCAGCATCGCGCCGAGCCGCTATGGTGCGGAGAATCAGAAGGGCGGATCGTCATCATCAAACAGGGAAGGGTCGTCCGGTTCCAGCGGCGGCGGCGGCTCCCAGTCGTCATCGCCGGTGGGTAAACCCGGGGCGGGAGACTCGGCGGAAGATCGGCCATCGCCGATCTGGGTGATGCGGAGTTCGGTTTCGGTGAGAAGTTCCTGGCACCGGCCGGCCAGTTCCATTCCTTCCCTGTAGAGGCGTTCCGCATCGGTCAGCGATAGTTCACCCTGTTCGAGGCGAGATACGGTGTCCTCAAGGCGGCGGTAAGCCTCTTCGAAAGGCATCGCGGCGAGTTGGTCTCGCCAGGCGTCGCTGGATTCCATCGTGTCCGTCATGGCTGGCGACGGCCGCTACAGGAGATGCTTCATGGCTGGCGGAGGTCCGGAGGAACGCCGGCCGCTGCGCTTGCGCGGCGTCGCGGTGTCACCATCGACGGCTGCCGGGGTGACCTTAACGGCCTCGTCAACGGCCGGCTGGGGGGAAGCGTGGCCGGCGGTGGCGGCCAAGGAGCCGCCGGCCAGGGAGATGTGGAGATGCGCGCCGTCTGACACCTGTTCAGGAGAGGTGAGCACGGCGCCGTCCCCGGACAACCGGACGACGGCGTAGCCGCGGCGCAGGGTGTCGGCAGGGTTGAGCGCGCCCAACTTGCCCACCAGCGTGGCAACGTCTCGCCCGGCCAGTGAGTGGCGGTGACGGATGGACGCCGCCGCGCGCTCCGCGTATTCGTCGACGCGCCGGCGCATGGAAGCAACGTCGGGCGCGCGCCGCTGCAAGCGCTGCTGCTGGAACTGGACCGATGACCGGAGACGGTCGACGTGACCGGCCATCACTGAAGTCATCTGCTGGCGGGCGCCGAAGATGCCGGCCATAAGCTGGTTGCGGTCCGGCGTGACCAATTCGGCGGCGGCCGATGGGGTGGGAGCCCGGCTGTCCGCGACGTCATCCGCGATGGTGGTGTCGGTTTCGTGGCCGACGCCGGAGACAATGGGAATGCTGCTGGCGAAGATGGCGCGGGCAACCTCCTCGGAGTTGAAGCACCACAAGTCTTCCAGGGACCCGCCGCCGCGCGCAACGATGATGACGTCGGCGATGCCCTCGTCGTTGAGCGAACGCACGGCCGCGGCGATCTGCGTGGCGGCCCCATCGCCCTGAACGGAGGTGGGAGACAGGCGCAACTCGGCAAGGGGATAGCGCCGCATGACGACGTTCCGGATGTCCTGCCAGACCGCGCCGCTGGGCGACGTGACCACACCGATGACCTTCGGGAAAATGGGTACGGGTCGCTTGCGGGAGGGGTCAAACAGACCCTCGACGGCCAACTGCTGCCGGAGGCGGGCCAACTCCAGGGCAAGGGCGCCGGCGCCCACGGGCAGCACGGCTGCGACCTGCATATTGGCTTCGCCGGACGGCGGGTAGAAGGTGAAGTTGCCCCCAGCCAGAACCTCCTGACCGTCTTCCAGGTATTCCTGGCCCGAACGACCGCGGAACATGACGCAGCGGATGCTGCTGCCGTCCTCGCGCAGGGTGAAGTAGGAGTGCCCGGACGCAACGGTGCGCAGGTTGGCGATCTCGCCCTGGACGGTCAGGCGTGAGAGGAGGCCGTCCGACTCAAGCTTGTCCTTGAGATAGACAGCCACCTGGCTGACCGTGTGGACTACCGGCGACAGCATGGGGCGGCACCGACGGCGGCGGGCAGGATCTCCTGATCTACGATACGCGCTCGGAGTAGGTCCCGTTCCGGGTATCGACCTTGACGCGCGTGCCCGGTGTGATGAACATCGGGACGGTGATGCGCAGGCCGGTTTCCAGGGTGGCCGGCTTGTTGCCTCCTTGGGCGGTATCACCCTTGAAAGCGGGCGGCGTGTCGACTACCTCAAGCTCGACGTGGATGGGGAGATTCACGTTGATGGGGTTGCCCTTGTAGAACACCAGCTCGACCATCATGTTTTCGGTCAGATAACCCAGGGTATCGCCAAGCTGGTCGGCGGTGAGCTCGTGCTGATCGAAGGTTTCCTGGTCCATGAAGTAGTAGCCAGACCCGTCGGTGTAGAGGTACTGGGTCTCGCGGTTGTCCACTTCGGCCAGGCTGAAAGCCGTATCGTACCGCTGGAAAGTGCGCTCGATGACGGTGCCATTGACCAGGTTCCGCATCTTGATGCGGGTAACGGGCGCGCGCTGCTGCATCTTGTGACGCTCGTAGTCCATGACCTGCCAAGGCTGGTTCTCGAGCTCGATCACCATTCCCTTATTGAGGTCGCTAAAGTTGATGCTCATATTGGAAATCCCCCGGGCGGTTTGCCGACCGCAGATGACGAGCGCTAGCCGGTCTCGTCGGCAATGATGCCGGCCAACGCTTCCAGGGCAGCAGTATAGCCTCTCCAACCGAGCCCGGCAATTTGGCCGCGCGCCGTGTCGGCCAAGACCGAGTGGCGCCGCCACTCCTCGCGGGCGTGGATGTTGCTGAGGTGCACCTCGACCACGGGAACGCCGGCGTCGGTGAGGGCGTCCTTCAACGACAGGCCGTAATGGGTCAGCGCGCCGGCGTTGATCACGACGCCGTCGATGGATCCCGCGTGTTCCTGTAGCTTGTCCACCAGCGCGCCCTCGTGGTTGGACTGGAAGCACTCGATGGAGATGTCCAGCGCGGCGGCGCGTTCGGAAATGCGGCGATTGATGTCGTCCAGGGTCAGGACGCCGTAGTGATGGCGGTCGCGGCGGCCCAGAGCGTTCAGGTTGGGGCCGTGCAGGATCAGGATGGTGGTCATTCTTCAGGGGAGTCGTGGCTGTCCACAGGCTCGGTCTCCGAAGAGGAGGCGAGAGGGTGGAAGTCCATGTAGGCTCGGCGGGCTTCCCGCTTGGTGATGTGGGTGTAGAGCTGGGTGGTGGAAACGCTGCTGTGCCCCAGGAGTTCCTGGATCACGCGAAGGTCGGCGTCGCCCTCGAGCATGTGACTGGCGAAGCTGTGGCGCAGGGTGTGAGTGTGAATGCCGTCCTTCAGGCCGGCGCGAGCGGCATAATCGCGGACGATCTTCTCGATGCTGCGGCGGGAGAGGCGAGCTCCGTAGCGATTGACGAACAGGGGATCCCTGTGGGCGCTGGTGGCGGCAAAATGGGGCCGTCCGTCCTCCAGGTATCGTTCCAGCGCATCCTCTGCGGGAGCGCCGTACAGAGTCCAGCGTTCCTTGTCGCCCTTGCCGCGGACGAGGATCTCGCGGCGGTCGCTGTAGATGTCCCCCACGTTCATGCCATGCAGTTCGGCCAGGCGAACGCCGCAGGCGTACAGCACCTCGAGGATCGCGCGATCCCTGAGACCGACCGGGGTGTCATCGTCGGGCGCGGCCAGCAGGCGGGTGGCTTCCTGTTTGCCGAGGAAGCTGGGCAGCGGCTTTTCCACCTTGACCGGGAAGGAGCGAGCCGATGGGACCGGCGTGGACTTGAACCATCCCTCCTGCACCAGGAAATTGTAGAACGTCCGCAGGGCGGTGAGTTTGCGGACGATGCTGACCCGGGCATAGCCGGTGGGCCGGGGGCCGTCCGATCTGCCGGCGGTGGCGAGGAAAGCGACGTAACCGCGCAGCAGTTGGCGGTCCATGTCGCGGAGACCGTGGCCGTTGCGCCGGCAATAGTCCAGGAACGTATGCAGGTCGTCGAGGTAGATGCGCCGGGTGTTGTCGGACAGCGCGCGCTGTCCGGTCAGGAATAGCGAGTAACGCTCCAGCAGGTCGGCGGTGGCCGGAGCGCAACCCCTGGAGTCCCGCGGTCGGGCCGCGACGTCTGTCGGGCTAATCGCCAACGCCAGCCAACTCCGCAGTGGCAGCGGGCGCTACGTCGGCGGACTCCGCCGCGGGCGGGTCGCCCTTCCACTTGCAAACGTTGCAGCGGACGCTGCCGCGGGCGGCCGCTACCAGCATACCGCCGCAGTCGGGGCAGGGAGCCGGCAGCGGTCGGGCGTTCACCAGAAAGTCGCAGTCCGGGTAGTTGGAGCAACCCCAGAAAGGCCGGGGCCGGCGACCCTTGCCTCCTCCCCGTTTTTCCACCAAATCCCCGCTAGTGCATTTGGGACAGGAAACGCCGCTCTTTACAACGATGTTGCGGGTGTTTTCGCAAGGATTTTCCGGGGCGTTCAAGCCCGTACAGGCCAGAAACCGTCCGTACCTCCCGGACTTGATGACCATTGGCCGCTCGCACTTTTCGCAGACCTCATCAGTCTCTTCATCCGCCGGGCGTTCGCCGTTGTCGCGCAGGCTTCTGATGTTCTGACAATCCGGATAACCCG
The DNA here is from genome assembly GCA_034420475.1 of Dehalococcoidia bacterium. Taxonomy (GTDB): domain Bacteria; phylum Chloroflexota; class Dehalococcoidia; order Lucifugimonadales; family UBA3495; genus Bin87. Next base: position 21,095 of record DAOULH010000010.1, on the reverse strand, counting down.
AGCATCCCAGGAAACGGCCGTAGCGGTTCATCTTCATTTCCATGGGCCGGCCGCACTTTTCGCAGGAAGGCGTGAACTCGTCCTTCGTCTCCGCGACAATCCGGTGGAACGGCCCGTAGAAGTCGCGGAGCATGGGAACCCAGTCCTGTTCGCCCTGGGCAACGCTGTCCAAATCCTCCTCCATCTTGGCGGTGAACTCGGGGGCCATCACGTCGGCGAAACGTTCGGTGAGGAGATCGGTGACCGTGCAGCCCAATTCGGTGGGGGACAGCCGGCGCTGCTCACGCTGGACGTATTCCCTTTCGACCAGGGTGGCGATGGTGGGCGCGTAGGTGCTGGGGCGACCGATGCCCTTTTCCTCCATTTCGCGGATCAGCGTGGCCTCGGTGAACCGGGGCGGAGGTTGGGTGAAGTGCTGGCTGGCTTCGAGTTTCCGGTTGGTGAGTCCGTCGCCGGCGGCCAGTTCGGGCAGGGCGTTTTCGCTGCCGTCGGCGGCATCGTCGCGTCCTTCCATATAGACGGCACGGAAACCGGGGAACTTGAGCACGGATCCGGTGGCGCGGAAACGGAACACGCTATCCGAGGGCGCGACGCAGCGGGCGTCGATATCCACGGTGGTCGCTTCCAGCATGGCGTCGGCCATCTGGCTGGCGACCATGCGCTCCCAGATCAGGGTATAGAGGCGCAACTGATCGCGGTCCAGGTACGCGGCCATGGCCTGGGGAGTGCGTCCCACCGACGTGGAGCGGATGGCCTCGTGGGCTTCCTGCGCGTTCTTGCTGCGGGTGCGATAGGCGCGCGGTTTGTCCGGGATGTACTCCTTGCCGAAGCGCTGGCGAATGTAATCGCGGGTTTCGCGCACCGCGGTGTCGGCGACGTTGACGCTGTCGGTCCGCATATAGGTGATGAGGCCAACCGAGCCCTCGCTGCCCACGTTCAAGCCCTCGTAAAGCTGCTGGGCCAGGGCCATGGTGCGCTGGGCGGTGAACCGCAGCTTACGCCCGGCGTCCTGCTGGAGGGTGCTGGTGATGAAAGGAGGCGCGGGACGCTGACGGCGCGGCTTCTTTTCGACGGTATCAACCGAATAGGCGGCGCCTTGCAGTTCGGCTTCCAGGCCGCGAGCCGCGGCTTCGTCGTTGATGTTCAGCTTGCGGGCGCCTTTCCGGGAGTGGAGCGTCGCCGTGAACAGGTTGGCCGGGAGGTTGGGGTCGGTATCCTTGTGGAGCTCTGCCTCCAGGGACCACCATTCCTGCGGCACAAAGGCGATGATTTCCCGCTCGCGGTCAACGATCATGCGCAGGGCGGCTGACTGGACGCGCCCGGCGGACAGGCCGAGCTTGACCTTGAGCCACAGCAGCGGGCTGATCTCGTATCCCACCAGGCGGTCCAGGATGCGACGGGCCTGCTGGGCATTGACGAGCTGCATGTCGATTTCGCGGGGATGCTCAAAAGCCTCTTCGACGGCCTGCTTGGTGATCTCGTGGAACACCACGCGCTTGGGGGGCTTTTCGAACTTGTCCCAGCCGGCGGCGGCCTGGAGGTGCCAGGAAATGGCCTCGCCCTCCCGGTCGGGGTCGGTGGCAAGGAAGATGTCTGACGCCTTGGCGCCGGCTTCCTTGAGCTCCTTCACCAGGTCCCGCTTGTCCTTCATGGTCAGGTACTTGGGATTGAAATCCTGCTCGGTGTCCACGCCCAGGGTGGACTTGGGCAGGTCGCGCACGTGGCCCATGGATGCGGTGACCAGGTACTTGTTGCCCAGGATCTGCCCGACGGTGCGGGCCTTGGCCGGCGATTCCACGACGACGAGACGCTTGCCCTTTGAAGAGGGCATACGCGCGGCGCGGCCGGCAGACCGGCCGGCGGCGGCAGCCTGGGAACCGGACTTGCCGGCGGCGCGGGAGCCGGGTCGCCGCGACTGGCTGCTGCTGCGGCTCTTGGCAGTCCGAGTGGTTTTTGCCGAAGTTCCTGTCTTGGGCGGCATAAAAAGAGTTCGTCTCCAGTTCAGGCGACCTGTTGGTAATGCATGGTCCCGACCGGTCTGACCAGACCCTTGAGCTCAAGCATCGTGAGCAGGCCGCTGATTTCAGCGATGGGCCGGCCGCTCAGAGTTACCAGGTCGTCGATGTGCACGGGCTCCCCGGCGATGTGCTGAAGCAATTCAGCCTCATCGGAGTCTGGGGCTTCCGGGGAGTCTGGGGTTTCCGACGGTGTGGACTGATATTCTAGCGGATCATGGTAATGGCTGCGCATCGTTTCTGCACTGCCATTCGGGCCGGATTTGGCGGACGCGTCGGTTGACGCCCGGGAATCGGACAGGTCCAGGGGGATCTGTCGTTCCGAGGATTCCAGTCCAATCTCTACCAGTATATCGTTCACGCTGCAAACCAGCTTGGCGCCCTCGCGGATGAGCCGGTTGGTTAGCCGGCTGGATTCCGAGTATACGCTGCCGGGGACGCAGAAAATCTCACGATTCTGCTCCAAAGCGTGGTAAACGGTCCACCTGGTGCCGCTGGTCTCACCGGCTTCGGTAACCAGGGTGCCCAGGGTCATGCCGCTGATGATGCGGTTCCGCCGGGGAAAATTCGACGCTTCGGGCCGGACGCCCAAAGGAAATTCGCTGACGATGGCCCCGCCCTCGGCGACGATGCGCTGGGCCAGGCGCAGATTTTCGCGGGGGTAAACGGTGTCCAGGCCGTTGCCCAGGACGGCGACGGTCACGCCTCCGGCGTCCACCGTGGCTTTATGGGCACGGGAGTCGATGCCCAGGGCGAGGCCGCTGACCACGACCACCCCGTGAGCGGCCAGTGAAGAGCACAGATCGTCGGTGACCCGACAGCCGTAATCCGTCGGGCGCCGCGTGCCGACGACGGCGATGGACGGCGCGTCAACAGCCGGCAGCGTCCCCCGCAGGTAGAGCACCGGCGGCGCGTCGTCGGTCTCTCTCAATCGCTGCGGATAGGCGGGGTCGTGCCAATTGATTGCCGCGACTCCGGCGTCGCGCAGCCGGGACAATTCCTGATCGGGTGAGGACGTTTCCCGGGCGCTGACGATGGATTGCGCGACCGCCCGGCCCACTCCGGCGGCCCGCAACTCCCGCGCGGGGGCCTCCCATGCCGCCGACAGGTCGCCGTCGAAGAAGGATTCGAGGAGACGAAAACGGGCGGAACCCAGGCGAGGGACGCGGCTCAGGGCTATCCAGTAGCCGAGGGAGTCGGTTCGAGTGGCGCTCATCGCAGGGATTCTAGCACAGGGTTTGCGCTGAAACGGCGGGTCTGTGTCAGCGATTCCGGTAGATCCGGGGACCGCAAAAGGAGATTTGGCGCTGGCGGTGTGCAGCTCATACGTGGCTCGGAGCTCTCAGGCATACCCCATTTCGTAAATCGTCAGCATCGGGATTTTCAAGATTCAGGGATTATCGGGATTTGCGACCGTTCGGTGATGAAGGTCTCCCAATCCTGTCAAATCATAAATTCCCGTAAATCCTTGTACCTGGGAGAAGCCACGCCGCAAACCGGGTACTCATGCGGCCTGGCGGCAACTGTTCAGAGTTGCGGGGAAAGTGTCATTGCGAGCGCAGCGCGGCAATCCCGTTGGCGTAGGAGAGTCCTTTGGGGCAGGCGTTGCCGCTACGGCGTCGAGATTGCCACGGCGCCAGCGCCTCACAATGACAACCCCCTGAATTCTGAACAGTTACGCCTGGCGCATCCATGTGACACTCCCGCCGCGCCAAGTCTATAATATTGCCCGCATAACTCTTCCTCCCACGAGAATAATTGCCGCCCCATGCCTACTTTCACTGAACGCCTCCGCGCCGCCAGCGAAGCCGCCCGGAGCCTCCTCTGCGTCGGCCTCGATCCCGATCCCGCCCGCCTGCCCGTCGCCGACGCGGCCGAGTTCAACCGCGCCATCGTCTCCGCCACCGCCGATCTGGTCTGCGCCTTCAAGCCCAACCTCGCCTTCTATGAGGCCCTGGGCCTGCCCGGCTTCAAGGCCCTGGAGAAAACCGTCCAGCACATCCGTGACGCGGCGCCCCACTGCATCATCATCGGCGACTGCAAGCGCGGCGACATCGATTCCAGCGCCGCCGCCTACGCCACCGCCATGTTCGACGTGTGGGGATTCGATGCCGTCACGGTGAACCCCTGGGGCGGCATGGACACCGTCGAGCCCTGGCTGACCAAACCGGAGAAAGGCGCCTTCATCTGGTGTCGCGGCTCCAATCGCGGCGCCGCCGACCTCCAGGACCTCCCGGTTGAGGGCGTCGGCAATCTGACCCAGCCCGTCTATCTGCGCCTGGCCCGACGGTCCCAGCAGCGCGCCTCCCAGGGCAACCTCGGCCTCGTCGTCGGCGCCACCGCCCCCCAGCAACTGGCCGACGTCCGCGGCATCTGTCCCGACCTGCCCCTCCTCATCCCCGGCATCGGCGCCCAGGGCGGCGACCTCGCCGATTCCGTCCGCTGCGGCGTGGACGCCGGCGGCCGTCTGGCCGTCATCAATGCGTCCCGCTCCGTAATCTACGCCTCGGCCAACGCCGATTACGCCTCCGCCGCTCGAAAAGCTGCCTCGAATATGCGGGACGAGATCAACGCCACTCTGGACGACATGGGGCTGGGATGGACGTGATGGTTGACGTCGCCGACATCAAACCCGGCGACGTGGTTCGCCTGAAAAAGCCCCATCCCTGCGGCGGCTACCTTTGGCTCGTCAACCGGGTGGGCGGCGACATCGGCCTACGCTGCCAGACCTGCGGCCACTACGTTATGACCCCGCGCTTCCGCATCCTGAAGCGCATCCGGGAGATCACCCGCCCGGCTCCGAAAACTGAAGAGCAGCGCGCCACTTGAACCCCGGTTCCATGCGGTCCGCCCTGGGGCGTCGGGGCCGTTACCACAGCGTTGCCCTCCTCTGCGCCGTCGTCGCGCTGAACAGCTTCGGCATGGGCGCAATCTCGCCCGTCCTGCCTCTGTTCCTGGAACGCGAATACGGCGTGTCCGCCACCGAAGTCGGCATTGCTGTCGGCTTCTTCTTCGGATTGGGCCGCCTGGTCACCAGCGTCCCCGCCGGGTATCTCGCCCAGCGCTACGGACGCCGCCCCGTGCTCGCCCTGGGATCGGCCATCAACCTCGTCGGCGCGGCCCTCGTTTCCGTTTCTTTCAGCTACGCCTGGCTCACCGGGTGGCGCTTCGTGTCCGGATTCGGCGGCAGCATCTTCCTCACCGTCGCCACCATCTACCTCCGCGACGAGGCCACGCCCGAAACTCGCGGCCGTCTGCTCAGCCTCCAGGAACTCAGCATCCTCGCCGGCCAGACCCTCGGCCCTCTGCTGGGCGGCTATCTCGCCAGCCTCTTCGGCCTGCGCGTCCCCCTTTACGTTCAGGCGATCCTGATGGCCGCGTCCCTGCTGGTCATCGTCGTCGCCCTGCCTGAGTCCCGCTGGCGTGAGCAGCAAGCCTCGGATGGTGACGCCCGCCGCCGCGCCGTACCCCGAACACCGAATCCCCAGGCCGACGCGGCCGACGCTCCGGACGGTTCCGCCAGCCGCCGCGGCGCAATCTGGCGGCTGATCTTCAACCCGGCTTTCATCCTTGTCGGCATGTTCGCGCTGATGATTGTCGCCAACCGCCAGGGCGCGCGCTTCAGCGTCATGCCCCTCTTCGGACGCCAGAAGGGTTTCGGTCCCGACGATCTCGGGCTGTGGCTCAGCGTCACCCACTTGCCCCAGTTCTTCACCACCCTGGTGTCCGGCTACCTTTCCGACCGCTTTGGACGCAAAACGCCCATTCTCCCTTCGGTCATCCTGATGACCCTGGGAATCGCCGCCTTCATCTGGGCGGGCAGCCTGTGGCAGCTCTTGTTGTCCGGCGTCTTGCTGGGCATGGGTGAAGGTCTCGGCAGCCCCGCCGGCACCGTATTCTTCGCCGACATCGCGCCCCCGGGCCTGGAGGGCGTCACCATCGGCCTGCTCCGCACCTTCGGCGGCGTCGGAACCGTCATGGGCGCGCTGGTCCTGGGCGCCATCGCCGACGTCACCAGCTTCTCCTGGTCCCTCTGGATCGACGCCGCGGTCTTCGCCGCCTCCGGCATCGGCCTCCTCATCTTCGTCCGCGAGACCTACCGCCGCCGCCCCGCCTGAATCACTGCCCTGCGTCGCCATTCCGCTCATGCGTACCCAGTTTGCCAGGACCTGGGAATTTGCATGGATGCGCAGGATGGAAAGGATTGAATTGGTGCACTCCGCTATAGCAGTTCAGGCTTGGAGCCAGCAGTAGTAGTAACCCAATGGCGGCAAAGCGGAAGGAACGGGAGCATTCACCATTACTACAGCCTGGTTCCCGAAAGCGAGCCGATTCCCGTCATCAAAGCTATACCATCCCGTTCATCCTGTTTATCCATGCAAATTGTTCCTCCCGGGCAAAGTGGGTGCGCGTGAGCGTCATTCCGGACCAGAGCCGGGAGCCGCAATCATCGCCGGGCGCTCCACCCGTACCCGCAGCAAAAGCAACCCCCCGATTATGAACAGCAGCGCGCTCGCTCCCAGCAGCGCCGTGTATCCGAACGCCGGCTCAAACCACACCGATACCAGGTCCGGCAACGGCCCAATCGCCTTGGCCCCCGCCGCTCCGATCAGTGTCCCCAGGTTCACCACCCCCATGTGCTGCGCCTCCCGGCCCGGCGTACCCAGGTCATTTGCCAGCGCCCAGTGCGAAGTCAGGATGACACCAACCGCGCCGCCGATCACGCTCGCCACAATGACCGCCAGCAGATACGTGCTCACCCACATCATCGTGATCGTTCCCAGCAGCGCCACCACCGTCCCCGCCGCTACCACCGGTTTCCGTCCAACCCGGTCCGACAGCCGGCCCGATGGATACGTCGTCAGCACCAGCATCCCGCCGATGCCGATGATCGCAACCCCCAATGCCTGCGCCGGGTTTTCCACCTGCACCTTGTCCCGCAGGAAAAACAACCCATAGGTCGTGAAGATCACCACCGACGCCAGGAACGCCGCCCGCGACGCCACGAACCATCCCAGATCCGGATGCAGCCGCACCATGCTGGTCGACTCCGGAAACGCCATCGCCGCCCGGTGGAACGCCGCCGTCGCTGCTCCGCCCGCATCGCGCATCCGCCGGTATATCGTCGTCGAGCTTACCGCCGCCGTGATGAGAATTGCCGCGGCGAACATCGCCAGGGTCGCCCACAGCCAGTATGCGCCGTCCGGCTGCGAGTAGTGCCCCACCATCAGGCCGGCGAAACACAGAATGCTCGCCCCGCCCAATGCCTCCAGCAGCGTCTTGATCGACGCCGACATGCCCATTCGATGCGACGGCACCAGTTCCCGGACGCTCGCCAGGTACGGCGAATACGCAATCCCCGAGTTGATCTGGATGAATAGCCACACCACCAGCAGGCTGCTGTAGGTGAGCGGCGTGGCCAGCGCGATCAGGGCTACCGGAATGCACACGCAAGCCCACAGCATGTAAGGCAGACGCCTCCCCAGCCTCGAACGGGTCCGGTCGCTCGCCCAGCCCACCGGCACCTGCACCAAGGCCGCCGCCAGCATTCCCGCCAGTCCCAGCATCCCCAGCAGCGTGTTCTTCGCCGCCTCCGGCGCAACTTCCAGCACCAGGATCGGCAGCACCGCCGTGTCCATGGCCAGGATGAAACCCGCCAGGCCGAAACTGTAGGCGTTCAGCCGCGCCAGCGACCACTTGCCCCAGGCGTCCGTCCCCGTCGCCGACTCGGGCAAAGTCCTGTAACCGTATGCGTCCATAGTGGCCTTATGAACCCTGATTTTCGTTATCTGGTACAGTTGCGTATGCTACAATGCCGACGCCGGGGTATCAAACCCCGCTTTTCGTTGGAGGCGTCCCAAATCTCCCTCTCCCCTGGCGGACGAGGGTTGGGGCGAGGGGGGTTCCTTGCGCATCTGTTCATTGCTGCCCAGCGGCACCGAAGTCCTGTTCGCCCTGGGCTTGCAGGACCGGATCATCGGCGTGACCGACCTCTGCGACTATCCGCCCCAGGCCTCTGACATCCGCGTTGTCTGCCGCAGCCGCATCGACCCGTCCATCATGTCCAGCGAAGAAGTCGAGGCGGAGATGCACCGCATCCTGTCCAGCGGCGAAAGCCCCTACGACCTCGACGTCGATTGGCTCCAGGCCGCCGCCCCCGATCTCGTCATCACCCAGGACCTGTGCTACTTCTGCGAAATCGACGCCGACACGGTGCAGCGCGCGGTTGACCCCATTCCCGCTCCGCCGGCCGTCCTCAACCTGAACCCCCGCACCCTGGACGAAATCCTCGACAGTTTCCTGGAAGTCGGCGTGGCCTGCGCCGTTCCCGACCGCGCGCGCCTGCTCGTATCCGGGCTGAAAGAGCGCATCGAAGCGGTGGCGTGCAAGATCGACCGGGCCCCTTCCCGCCCCGCCGTTTTCTCTATAGAAGGCGTCAACCCCCTGGTCATCGGCGGCCATTGGGTAACCGACCTGCTGGCTCGCGCCGGCGGTCGCTTGCCCGCGCGCTTTGCCCCCGGCTGCGCCGCGGAACGCATCCCGTGGGACGACGTCTTGGCCGCGTGGCCCGACAAGCTCTACATCGACCTGTGCTCCTCCGATCTCGCCCGCAGCGTCCGCGAAATTCCCTGGCTCGCCGCACAGCCCGGCTGGAGCGACCTCCCCGCCGTCCGCTCCGGCGAGGTGTACCTGATCGATCACAGCACCCTGAGCCGCCCCGGCCCTCGCGTCGTCGACGGCCTGGAACTCCTGGCCCAACTGACCCACCCCGACCTCTTCGCCGGTCACATCCCGCCCGACACCGTCCTGAAACTCGACCCTGATCTCGCGCCCAACGACCCGGACCTCATCGCCCACGCCTTCAAACCGTGGCCCACAATCACGCCCGTCGAGAACCCAGCTGTCGGCATTGCGATCCCATCGCCCTCGGCCTGATCCCCAACTGTATTCGGTTGAATTCAAAAAGGCCACTCACTCAACGCGGCCTTTGCCGCAGTGTCCATATCCCGTCTATCCTGTTTATCCATGTCAATTGGCCAGGACCTGAACAAAGCGGACGCCCGTGAGCAGCCTGACCGTCTGGCATTAGTGATATTGGGCGGGTATAATCATCGCCAACCTAACCGGGGGTAATCGCGCAGTGGTTAGTCAAGACGAGTTTCGGCAGGCCATGTCAAAGTTTGCGACTGGGGTCACGGTCATCACCACCCTCGACCCTTCGGGCAGTCCCCACGCCATGACCGCCAACGCATTCACTTCGGTTTGCCTGGATCCGCCGACTCTTCTCGTATGTGTGGCCCACAACACCATCACCTACGGCTACGTCGAAGAACAGAAGCGCATCGGCGTCAACGTCCTGCGCGAGGAGCAGGAAGAACTCGGCCGCTACTTCGCCCGCAGGCCCGAACAGCGGGAAGGCAACCCGGACTACTCCTACACCATGGGCGAGCACAACGTGCCCGAGCTCAACGGCTCCATGGTCTTCTTCAATTGCGACATCGTAGGCTCCCACGTCTACGGCGACCACACCATCTACGTGGGCGAAGTCCGCGAGATGCGCCGGGGCGAGGGCGACGCCAACCCGTTGATGTTCTACGACAGCCACTGGTACCATCCCGCCCACGAATAACCCGCCCGGCTCCGATGGTCAGTCTGCTGCAACGCTTCCAGTGGTGGGCAGGTCATGATCGATATTAATCGTATCCATCATGGCGATGCCTTCGACCTGCTTCGGGAAGTTGATGACGGCGCTATAGACCTCGTGGTTTGCGACGGCCCCTACGGGATAACACCCAATCAATGGGACCGGGTTGGCAGCATCCAGGAGTTCAACCTGGATCTCATACGGATTTTCTCCGCCAAGTTGAAGGATGGCGGCGCCTTGTACCTCTTTGGCAAGCAGGACTGTATCGACTTCATTGACTACCGTCCTTACCTCACCCTCCGTTCCAGAATCGTTTGGTACCAGCCGAGCCGCTTGGGACAAGGCAAGATCAGCTACACCAACAACTACGACATCATTTGCTATTTCATCAAGGGTGAACGACCTCGTACGTTCGATTTGGATGCCGTGCGTGTTCCTCAACTGGTCGAATTGGAACATCGTCTGCGCTGCGAAAGGGTGCCTTCCGTTGCCGGCGGGAAATTCGGCAAAACCAAATTTAACCCCAAAGGGAAAAATCCCGGCGACGTCTGGGGAGACATTAAACAGCTGACCTACAAATCCAAAGAACTGGTCAGCCGCGATGCCTTGAATACCATCCAGAAGCCTGAAAAATTAATTGAGCGGCTGGTAAAGGCAAGTTCACTGGAAGACGACTTGGTTCTCGATCCTTTCGCCGGCGTTGGCACCTGTCCGGTAGTATGCCGCCGGTTGGGCCGGCGCTTCATCGGAATTGAGCAGGACAAGACCTTTGTATCTGCTGCCAACAGACGGCTCAAAGACCTTGAAAGCCATCTCACCGGCAGGCTCCTGTGACATGGCTCGGACAGTCCATCGTCAGATCATTCAGCTTGTTCTCAGGGCGTCCGAGTTGGCTCAATCCATCGGCATCCCCAACTTGCTGCAGCCCGGTCTGGTCAAAGAAATGATCATCGCCGATATCCTGGGGCATGAATTGATCCAATCCAAACGAGATGCCGATGCGCATGCGCCTGACAACCCTGATGAGAAGTACGAGTACCTCTCCTGCAAGGAAGGTGGCAGCGGGCAGTTGGATCGAATGTTCAAAGAACCCCCGGATAAGCGAGCGGAATCGCTGGTCCGCATTACTCGCAACTCCAAATTCTACTTCGCGGTGTTCTACGCAGCAAATCAAGCCCGGTGCAAAGTCATCTATGAACTGGAACCTGACACAGTGCTCGCCGAAGCCGAGCGCCGGTTAGACAGAAGCAGAAATGCCATTTCGCACGTCGGTTTTTCGGTGCGGTGGGCAAGCGAAAACGGGGTGGTAGTCTATGAAGACTAAGCCCTTTCGTTAGCGCTGTGGCAAGTCAGTTTGCTACCCAAGGACAAACCACCAGCATGACCACGCACAACGCAGCATCAGGCGATCTCGACGCCCTGCACTTCGGCGCCAGCATGGCTCTTCCCGCCAGCCGCACCGCGGAGCAGGCCCGCCTCATGGAGGACCTCGGCTTCGAGTACATGGGAGCCGGCGAACACTTCATGCGTGGTCGGCCGCCGGGCCCCACCCACGCCGCGCTGCCGCTCCTCGCCGTCGCCGCCGGCGCCACCCAGCGGATGCGCGTCGTCACCTCCGTTACCCTGGCGCCCTTCTACCACCCCCTCATGCTGGCCCGCATGACCGCCACCCTGGACATCGCCTCCGGCGGTCGTCTCACCCTGGGCGTCGGTGTTGGCGGCGAGTTCCCCATGGAATACGAGAACGCCGGCCTGGACATCCGCCGCCGCGGCCGTCGCACCGACGAATGCCTCGACGCCCTGCGCCGTCTGTGGACCGAGGACTCCGTCACCTTCCCCGGCCGCCATTACACCCTGGACGAGGCCGCCATCAACCCCAAGCCCGAACAGCAGCCCCACCCTCCCATCTGGGTCGCCGGCCGCCGTGACGCTGCCATGCGCCGCGCCGTCCGCTACGGCGACGGCTGGCTCCCTTATTTCTACAGTCCCGAGCGCTATCGCGACAGCGTCGCCAAAATCGCCGCCTTCGCCGAGGAAGAAAACCGCGACATCACCAACTTTCAGTGGGCCTTCTTTCCATACATCACCCTGGCGCCCACCGAGGAACAGGCGGCCCGCACCGCCGCCCAGGCTCTGGGCAATCAGTACCTTTACGGCGGCGAGTTCATCAACATCGTCCGCCGCTACTGCCTGTTGGGCACACCCCGGATGTGCATCGAAAGGCTGGAAGAGTACATCGACGCCGGCGCACGCTACATCATTTTCAGCATCGCCGCCCCCCGCGAGGACCGCCGCCGCCACCTCGAAGTCATCGCCAAAGACATCATCCCCCATTTTCGCGCCCGTTGATCCCCCTTACGCAGTAGGGACCGTCATTTCGGCAAAAGCCGGAATCCGGGAACCCCCGCATCTGGGAATCCCGTTTATCCTGTCCATCCATGCAATCAAACCACGCAAAACGGAACGCTGCCCATCGCGTCGCAAAGAATGTTGGCCCCTATGCCGATGTTGTATAATGGCCCGCAACTTGGATCAATCCCACAGCAACAGTCGCTCCTGTCCAACGGCATCGGAGTACGTGAGCTAAAATGAGCGTTATAGAACTGCTCGATAATAAATTCGACGGGACCCCCGCTACCCAGTCGCCCGTTTCCATTCGACCCCAGGGCGACCGCACCCGGCGCGTGATGATGGTCCAGCCGGCATCGGCCGGTGGCAACTTCGAATATATCGCCATCCCCCGCCAGGGCATGCTGTTCCTCTCCGGAGCCCTCGCCCAGTGGGAAGGCCCCTACGTCTACGAACGCGATATCTGGTTCGAAGACCGTCTGGGTCGCATGGACCCCGACAAGGATCTCGACGGCATCGACGTCCTCATGATCACGTCTCTCATCAACGAGACGCCCCGGGCCTACGAAATCGCCCGCCAGGCCCGCGAATTCCATCCCGGACTCGTAATCCTCGGCGGCGGCCCCCAGATGAGCCCTCTGCCCGAAGAGGCCATCGCCCGCGGTGGCTTCGACGCCATCGTCAACCGCGAGGGCGAGGACATCATCGGCCAGCTCTGCGACATCCTCCTCACCTTCCGCGACGACCGAAAGTACCAGTACCTCGAGCGCGTTGCCGGCATCTCCTTCATGCGCGACGGTCACGTGACCCAGACCCGCCGCAAGGGCCTCGTCGCCCCCGACTTCGTGCCCCTGCCCGATTTCCGCTCCATCCGCGGCCTGTCTCCCCTGAATCCCATGGCCGGCGGCGTCCTCGAAACCGTGCGCGGCTGCACCGAGAACTGTTCCTACTGCCAGGTCATCCAGCAGTTCCTCGGCTACCGCCTCATCGACCGCGAAACCGAGTTCAAGCGTATCGAGCAGCTGGAAGAACTCGCCGCCGACGGCCTGATCCACACCGGCCGCAACGGCAAGTTCAACGTCTTCATCTCCGACGACCTGCACACCCCCCCGCTGCGCGCCGTCAAGTTCCGCAACGAGCGCCTCGAACGTCTCAAGGGCTGGGCCGGCCGCACCGACTCCATGAACATGATCTGCCAGGCCCGCGCCGAGATCGGTCAGGACGACGAGTTGGCCGACGCCCTGCTGGACGCCAACGTCAAGATGCTCTACCTCGGCGTCGAGTCCAACAACGCCGAGAGCCTCGCCGCCGTTCGCAAGCGCCAGGAACCCGGCCAGATGCAGAAGGACCTGGTCCACCTCAACGAAAAGGGCTTCTCCGTCGTCGCCATGACCATCATCGGTCTCCCCTACGACACCGAGGAATCCATCATGACCCTGGCCGACTGGGTCACCCAGCACAGCCGGTACCAGACCGCCAACCTCCTCACCCCGTTGCCCGCCACTTCCAACTGGGACCTGAAACCCCTGAACGCCCAGGGTGAGCCCCTCCAGGAAGGCGAGATGCGGCCCTACGAGCTCTACACCGGCCGCCAGTTCGTCCACGAGGACGACCGCTGGAGCATGGCCGAGAGCCGCGAGCTGTTCGACAAGTACAGCGCCAGGCTCACCTCCATCGACGCTCTCTACGGACGTATCTTCCGCATCCTCGGCAATTACCGCCTTCGCCAGGCCCGCAGCGTCCAGGACCTGTCCGAGACCACCGAGACCATGCGCAACTGGTCCTACCAGGTGGAGCAGGCCGGCAAGGAACTCGGCGAAAACCTGAACCAGCGCGTCACTGAACTCGCCGACACCCTGCGGTCCGTCAGCCAGCCCCTTTCCAACATGGGCTCCGACTTCATGGACAACCTCCGCACCCGTATCAACGAGACCTCGGAGGCCCTGCGGGTTTACGCGGAACGCGCCGACAGCGGCAGCAAAGACGTCGCCACCGGCATCTCCGCCCGCGTCAGCGAGGTCACCGAGATGCTGAACGGCGTCCTCGATACCGCCAGCCAGCGCCGCAATCCCAACCAGGCGCGGTAGCATGACAACCGGCGGTGGCTCCGCTCGGAGGGTGGTGGTAACGGGAGTGGGCATAATCAGCCCGCTCGGTCTGAACGTCGCCGATACGTGGTGCGCCGTCGCCGCCGGCCAGTCCGGCATCGACTACATCACCGGCTTCGACGCCGAGGCTTTCGACACCCGCTTCGCCGCCGAAGTCAAGGGCTTCGACCCTGAGAACTACCTAGAGCGCAAAGACGCCCGGCGCATGGACCGATTCGCCCAGTTCGCCGCCGTCGCCGCCCAGGAAGCCTGCGCCCAGGCTGAGATCAACCCCCGGGGAATGGACCGCTACAGCGTGCACGTCGTCGTCGGCAGCGGCATCGGCGGCATTACCACCCTCACCGAGCAGCATCAGGTCCTGCTGGACCGCGGCCCGCGCCGCGTCACTCCCTTCCTCATCCCCATGATGCTCGCCGATATGGGTTCCGCCCAGGTCTCCATGGTCACCGGCGCCATGGGCGCCAACTACTGCATCACTTCCTCTTGCAGCAGTGGAGCCGACGCCATCGGCGCCGGCTGGGACCTCATCCGATACGGCAAGGCCGAAGTCGTCCTCGCCGGCGGAGCCGAGGCTCCCGTTGCCCCACTTTCCGTCGCCGGCTTCAACGCCCTCCGCGCCCTGTCACGCCAGAACGACAACCCCCAGCGCGCCAGCCAGCCCTTCAATCGCAACCGCGACGGCTTCGTCCTCGCTGAAGGAGCCGCCATCATGGTGCTGGAAAGCGCGGAACACGCCGCCGCCCGCGGCGCCGAGCCCATCGCCGAACTGCGCGGCTACGCGGCCACCAGCGATTCCCACCACCTTACCGAACCCAACCCCACCGGCCAGAGCGCGGCCACCGCCGTTACTGAGGCCCTCGCCGCCGCCGGTCTCCGGCCTGCCGACGTCGATTACCTCAACGCCCATGGCACCTCCACCCCTCTGAACGACTGGCACGAGACCAAGGCCCTCAAGCTGGCCCTCGGCGATGACGCCTACCGCATCCCCGTCAGCAGCACCAAGAGCATGACCGGCCACCTCCTCGGCGCCGGCGGCGCCCTGGAAGCTGCCCTGTGCATCCGTGTCCTTGCCGACGGTCTGATGCCGCCCACCATCAACCTCGACGACCCGGACGACGAGTGCGACCTCGATTACGTCCCCAACGCCGCCCGTGCCGGCGAAATCAACGTCGCGCTCAGCAATTCCTTCGGGTTCGGCGGTCACAACTCCGTGATCGTCCTGACGCGACCCAATCTGTGATCTCCCGCCGGCATACTCCTCCGCCCCGGCGCTGGCTGCTCCCACCCCGGCCCGACGGCCATCGTTTCCCGTCCCGCCTCTCCGCTCCCGCCGTCCAACTCCTGCTGTCCCGCGGCATCGGCGACGCGGCCGCGCTGACCCGGTTCCTCGATCCGCCCGACGTACCCTATCCGCCCGATACCCTTCCCGGCGTCGACGCCGCCTTGCCCCGGCTCGCCTCGGCCGTCCGCAGCCGTGAAACCGTCGCCGTCTTCGGCGACTTCGACGTCGATGGCATCACCGCCACCGCGATCCTCAGTGAAACCCTGCGGCGACTCGGCGCCCGCGTGATCCCCTACCTGCCGGACCCCGTGGCCGAGGGCCACGGCATGACCCCGCTGGCCGTGGAACGCCTCGTCTCCCAGGGCGCCTCCCTCATCGTCACCGTCGACTCCGGCGTCAGCAATGCTGCGGAAGTGGCGCTGGCCAACCAAAAGGGAACCGACGTCGTCATCACCGATCACCATGTCCCGCCGCCTCAACCACCTGACGCGGTGGCCATCGTCAACCCCCGCATGACCGGCAACCGGTACCCCTTTCCCGAGCTGTGCGGCGCCGGCATCGCCTACAAGCTCGCCGCTGCCCTGTTGAACTATCTCGGCCAGCCCGACGACCCGTCGCTCCTGGAACTCGCCGCCCTGGGTACTGTCGCTGACCTGGTGCCATTGCGCGACGAAAACCGCCACATCGTCCAACGCGGGTTGGAAGTCCTGCCCTTCACCACCCGCCCCGGACTGCGCGCCCTGCTCCGACGGGTCAACCTCGCCAATCGTCCCATCCGCGCCGAGCACGTTTCCTTCCAGATCGCTCCCCGCCTCAACTCCTCCGGCCGCATGGCGCACCCCGAAACCTCGCTCAACCTGCTGCTGACCGACGACGAACGCGAGGGCGAGCGTCTCACCACCCAGCTGGAACAGTACAACGCCCGCCGCCGCGACCTCACCGCCCGGTCATTCGACGTTGCCGTAGAGCAGGTCCTGGCGTCCTCGCCGTTACCGGCCATCATCATCACCTACGATGACGCCTACACCCCCGGCATCAATGGCCTCGTGGCCGGACGCCTCGCCGAACTCTTCAACCGTCCCTCTGTCGCCCTGGCCCGCGCCGATGCTGACCACCTGGTCGCCAGCGCCCGCAGCACGGGAGATTTCAGCCTGATCGACGCCATCTCCCAATGCGACGATCTTCTGGTCCGTTACGGCGGGCACCAGGCCGCCGCCGGCTTCACCGTGCGCAACGAAAACTATCCCGATGTCGCAAGTCGCCTCACCGGCATCGCCAACGCTCAGATCGGCCTGTTCGGACCCGAACCCTCCCTGGAAATCCACGCCGAGGGCAGCCTGGACGAACTCCTCAGCCCCGCCATGGCCGAGCTTTGCTCCCGCCTCGAGCCCTTCGGCAAGGACAATCCCACGCCCCGCTATCTGACCCGTGGCGTCAGGATCACCAACGCCGGTTACGTCGGCGCCAACGGGCAGCACCTGAAGCTGCGGGTAACCGGCGGCGGCCGTTCCATCGACGCCCTGGCGTGGAACCACCCCGGCGACTGGGGCGGCTACGAAGCCGCCGACCTCGTCTTCCAACTGGCCGAGGACAGCTATCGCGGCGAGCGTCGCGCCTACCTCCGCATCGACGACCTCCGCCCGGCGGTATAATTGCCGGCAGCCGGCAGAAGGAGGCGGTTCCCATGACCCAGCCCAAGACGAAACCCCGCACCAGACTGACCAACGCCGACTACATGGCGATGACTCCACCGGCCAACTCCGGCCCCCGCTACCAACTCATCAACGGAGAACTCATTGAAATGTCTGGCGCCAGCGACGCCCATCAAGTGTTCCTGATGTGGTTGTGCTCCGGGTTGCTGTTGCAGGTGGACGACTTGGGCATCGGCGAAATCCGCATCGCTGCTTATGATGTGCATATCGACGAATTCAACACCTACCAGCCCGACCTGCTGTTCGTGTCCAACGCCCGGCGGCACATCTTCAACCCGGATGGTCGCGGCATCACCGGCGCTCCCGATGTCGTAGTCGAAATCCTCTCCGATTCCACTCGCCGCCGCGACCTTGCCGTGAAGTTGCCCGTCTACGCCGCCAACGGCGTCCGCGAGGTCTGGATCGTCGATCTCGACGCCGCCACCGTAACCGTCCATTCCGGCGATGGCGACACCTTCGCTCCGGTCCGAACCTTCGCCGCCTCGGACACCCTCACCTCCGACGCCATGCCCGGCGTCGCCCTTGATCTCGCTTCCATCTTCGCCCGGATTCGGGCTACCCGCTGACCCCATCGGGTGAAGTCGTCCGTCAGTAACTATTCAGATCTGTGGGGAAAGTGTCATTGCGAGCGCAGCGCGGCAATCCCGTTGGCGTAAGGAGGTCCCTCGGGGGAGAAGTTGTTACTGCGGCGTCGAGCTTGCCACGACGCAAGTGCCTCGCATGAGAACCTCTGGATTCTGAACAGTTACGTCCGTCTTCTTTCCTCGGTCTCCGCCGGAGCCTGAGTCCGCCCCCGCCGCCCCCGCTCCGGCCGTACCAATCGCGCCCGGTAGATCAGCAGCGGCACCGTCACCAGCATGACCGCCAGCGCCACCAACTGCGCCTCGTTGAACCCGAAGATGTACGTGTTCTGCTCCTGCCGCACGAACGATATGAAGAATCGGCCCGCCGAATACCCCGCGAAGAACAGCGCGAACAGCATCCCCCGCGGTCGCACCCGGTCTTTCAGCCACCACAGTACGCCCGCCCAGATCAGGCAGAAGATCAACTCGTAGGCCACCGCCGGATGCGACGCCGGCCTCCCGTAGCCCAGGCTGTCCGGGTCGGTGTACACCCACGCCCAGGGCAGGTCCGAAAAACTCGACCAGTGCTCGCCGTTGATGACGTCGCCGATCCGCCCTATCGCCAGTGCAATCAGCAGCGCCGGGGCGGCAACGTCCGCCAGATGCGACACCGGCGGCATTTGGGCCACCGCCCGGTGCATTCCCGTCCAGCGCAGCCCCGGGCTGTCGCAGAAGCTTGTCAGCCACCGGGCGTTGCGCGCCGTGATGTAGGCCGCGCCCCCGGCGAACCCACCCAGGTATGCCCCGAATATCGCGATCCCGCCGTTCCAGAAATACACGATGCGAGCCGGATTGTACTGGTACACGTCGTCCCAGAAGTCGATAACGTGCAGTATCCGGGCTCCGATGATCCCGCCGATGATGCACCATGTCGCCACCGATAGGATCGCGTCGCCGTCCAATCCCTCCTTGCGGCCCCATCGCCACGTCAGGTACACCGCCACCGCCACCGCGACGAAGGTGAAAAACCCGTGCCAGGAAAGTATGAACCCGGCAGTCCGAATGATGTCCGGATCAAAAGGTATGCTGATTACCGCAAGAATATCCATCGGCTATTGGTGACTCCCTGATGGCAGCGTTTCGCTAGTCGGTACGCCCTCTGTCATTGCGAATGCTGGTCGGTTCTTCATGTGTCATTGCGAGCGCAGCGTGGCAATCTCATCGGCGTAGCCGCGGCGGCCGTTTTCCAAACCCACTGTCCAAAAACCAAACCGCCCAGATTTGCAACGCTGCTCTCCCTGATCTCAAGTGGTGGGCAATTTCTCGCTCGTCGGCGAAATCGTCCGCACAAGGTACGCCGCCGCGCCGCTGCCCTGCAAGGATTCGGCCACCCGGATACGCTCACTTTCTGAAGACGGCATGACGTACATTGTAGGCCCTGCCCCCGACAGTCGTGGCGGATGCTGCGTCACCTCCGCCAACCTATCCCATACGTCCGCCAGGCCGGGAAAGATCTCTAACGCCGCCCGTTCAAATGCGTTGCAGCAATCAGCCGAGGTCAGAGTTCGTCCCGCCAGACCGCCCGCAACCGCCCGCGTCCTGCTCCCGTCCGAAAAATCATCCGGCGTCAGCGCCCGGTACATCGTGGGCGTCTTCGCCTCGATACTCTCCGCCGGAACCACCAGCAACATCTCCAACACCGGCAGTTGCGGAAGCGGCGTGATCTCATCTCCCCTTCCCGTCCCCAACGCAGTGCCCCCCTTCAGCAGAAACGGCACGTCCGAACCCAACCCGGCGG
The DNA here is from genome assembly GCA_034420475.1 of Dehalococcoidia bacterium. Lineage (GTDB taxonomy): Bacteria > Chloroflexota > Dehalococcoidia > Lucifugimonadales > UBA3495 > Bin87. The sequence goes on along the minus strand of DAOULH010000010.1, from coordinate 1,623 downwards.
CCACACCCTTCAACTCCTCGCCCGACAGCCCCAGCCCCCACAATCGGTTCAACCCAACCAGCGTCGCCGCCGCGTCCGCCGACCCTCCTCCCAATCCGGAGGCCACGGGAATGCCCTTCTCGATCCAAATGCGCGCCCGCGGCACAATCCCGACCCGTTCCGCCAACGCCGCCGCCGCTTTCCAAGCCAGATTGCTCTCACCCAACAGCCCCGGCTCATCACACTCCACTGCCAATCCGTCGGCCACGTCGATCACCACCGTATCCCCCAAATCCACCGTCTGTAGGATTGTAGCCACGTTATGGTAACCGTCTTCGCGCTTGCCGATAACCTCCAGCGTCAGGTTCACCTTGGCATAAGCCGTGAGTTTCACCTGCTCAGACGCCATGACCAAATCCTCACCGGATACTACGCCGCCCGCGATCTCGGCGCTCCCGCCGGCCATGCCGCGTCCAACGCCGCCCACTCGCCGATCCCCAGCGTCGCCGGTCGCCGCTGCCCGTCGATACCCGCGTCGTCCAACGCGGCAGATACCGTCTCGGCCGAACCCCCGGTGCCCTGCATCAGCGAGTTGCGCAACTGCTTGCGCGGCGCGTTGAACCCGGCCCGCACCAGCGCGAAGAAGGCCGCCCTGTCCGCCACCGCTGCTACGGGTTCCGCGCGCACCGCCAGCTTCAAGACGGTGGAGGCCACCTTGGGCGGCGGCCTAAAACACCGCGCCGGAACCTGCGCCACCACCGATGGCTCGGCGTAGAACTGCGTCGCCACAGACAGCAGCGTGAACTCCCCCGGCCTGGCGTTCATCGCGTCCGCCACTTCCCGCTGCACCATCACCACCATGAGCGTCGGCGGCCGCACCGTCTCCAGGAACCTCCGCACAATCGGCGCGGCCGCATAGTACGGCAGGTTGGCAACCACCTTGTACGGCGTGCCCACGCCCACCAGCGCATCGACATCAACCTCCCGTCCGTCCCCTTGCACAACCTCAAGGTTTACCGGAAACCCCAGCCTCTCCGGCAATTCCGCGCCCAACCGTTGGTCCAATTCCACCGCGACCACACGGCCCGCCTGCTCCACCATCCGCCGGGTCAGCACTCCCGCTCCCGGCCCGATCTCAACCACCGTGTCCGATCCGTCCGGCTCGGCGGCGGTAACGATCCGATTGGCGATCCTGGCATCCGCCAGGAAATGCTGCCCCAGCGCTTTCCGCCGCCGGCGCACGGGAGCTGAGGCCACATCTGTTCTCGGCATACTGGCACGCTCACCCACACCCACTTTCGCTGGAACTGTCACTGCGAGCGCAGCGCGGCAATCTCGTCAGGGCAACGGACGCCGCAGTGGGAACGAGATCTCCGCGTCGCTGCGCTCCTCGCGATGACAAACTGGGTACGCATGAGGCTGACACGGTGTTGACAATACCTTGCTGAAAATGGATGGGCAAGAATCAAAAAAAGTGGCCGAGCACCTCCCTTCGACTGCAGCCTGGGGGCATATCGTCGGGATTGGCTCAGGCCAGGCACTCCCACGGCACCCGCGGGACATCGCTTACCGTTGCTGCCGTCAAGCCCTGGCGGGGTTCACGAGCCTGCGCCGCGTGGGACCCGGCCGTCAACACCATTCCCT
>DAOULH010000009.1:0-190972 GCA_034420475.1 Dehalococcoidia bacterium | reverse complement strand
AGGATGTTGACGGCGTTGGCGTCGCTGGAGACGGCGATGGCGAAGCGTCCGCTCCCGGTGGGGTAGATGCGGCCGGCGCGGGAACCCAGGTCGAACTCGTCCTGGTGGACGTGACCGGTCTCCAGGTCGATCACGGAGAGGGCGCCGGTTTCGCCGTCGCCGATGAGCAGGCGTCCGGCGAGTTCCGCCTCGTGCTCGTCTTCGTGCTCCATCCCGTGGTCGTGTCCTTCGGGGAAGGGCAATTCGACGAGTTCCTGGGGTTCCAGGCCGTCGGATGCGACCACTTGAACGGCGTCGCCGGAGGCAGCGTTTTCGATCAGGCCCTCCACTTGTGCGGAAAGGCCCGCGCCGTTGCTGACCACGAGGTCGGCCTCTGCGATGCGCACGCTGTCTCTGGGCGTGCTCTGCCAGGTGTGCGCGTCAACGCCGGCGGCGACCAAGGTATCCACCTGAACCAAGTCCTTTCCCACCCGGCGCACCAGGTCGGCGAGCACGACGTTGCCGGCCACCACTTTCAGCGGCTCCATCGGCACCGGCTCATTCGCCGTAGACCCGGGAGCGGCCGGCGTCGCCGGAGCGGCGGCAGCCGTGGTTGGCTGGGAGGCTGAGGCTGCCGCGGGCGCGGAACCTGCGGCGGTCGAATCACCGGACGGAGGGAGGTCCGGCTCTTCGCCCCCGCAGGCCGTCAGCAGCAGCACGATTGCCGCCAGCGCGATCAGCAGCGCCAGGGCCGGCCGAGTCCGGAAAATCCTGGCAAAGGCCAGGGGTGGTTGGAAAGGTGGGGTCATCGGTCTGCTCCGTTGTCGTCGGTTTCGATAGTCGGGCTAATCAATATATTGTATCAATAAATCATTGAAACGATATGATGTATCATTTGACCGCGCCTAAAGATAGCGAATATCAATTGCCGGATAAACAGATACGGGGCGCCAATAAAATTGCGGAAAATAAAACGCGGCGGCGTTCAGTCCTCGGCGCATTCACCACAGCGGCCGTACACTTCCAGCCAGTGCCCGCTCATGCGGAACCCCGCGGCGACGGCGGCATCCCGGAGCATGTCCTCCACGTCGCATCCTTCCAGGTCCGCCGACGCTCCGCATACGGCGCACAGCAGATGGTGGTGGTGCCCCTGGTGGCTGAGCTGGTAGCGCAGTTCGCGGTCCTCCAGCAGGACGCGGCACACCTGATCGGTTTCCACCAGCAGGCGCAGACCCCGGTACACGGTGGCCCGGCCGACGCAGGGCAGGGCGGCGCAGAGTTCTTCGGCGGTGAAAGGCCGGCCCTGGGCGGCGGCGGCGCTGATGACCAGCCGCCGGGGTTCGGTATCCCGGTATCCGCGGTCGCTCAATTGAGCGACGATGTCGTCCACCACGGCGGCGGAGCGGGGCCGGGGGTGTTCGTGCCCGCAATGTCGGGGAGTGGTAGCGACCATAATGATACTCCGTCTCGGACGTTAGCACCGCGCTGCGGACGTGTCAATATCGGACGGAGTTGGTCTGGCACCAGAATGGGATTGTGACGCCAGCGGCAAACAGGCGACGGCTACCGCTGGCGTGGCGTTTCAGGTCATTGTGGCTATGGATTTCCTCCGAGAGTTCAGGGTGTGCAGGCGAGGTATCCGAGAGTGGCGACCAAGTTCCGAGCGAGTATCAGCCCTACGGCCGGAGGATTTGCGCTATGGTTTTTTTGCTCTCATTATCCATGTCTGGAGGCACGATGCCCGAAGCATGGCGGGCTGTGGCGGGCCCGGTGGCCGGGGCGACTACACCGATTAGAACGGTCGGCGGCAGTCTCCCGCAGAGGCCGTTAGCGACTTGGTTGCTGACAAGGGCGGCCGTGAACGCTGGGAACCTGGTCGATGGAATGGATTTATCGCCTGTGAAGTCATGATAGAGCATACGTTCTGTACGGGCAAGGGGATGGTGTCATCCGTGCCGGCCCGATTTGTCGGGAGGGGATGAATTTGCATGGATGCACGGGATGGAGAGGATTTTTGATGGGGGATGTTTGGGGAGTAGAGGGGTTATAGAGCGCCGGAGGCGCTATGAGGGGTCGCACATCGATTGCAAGGTTCATCCCGGCGGCAAATGTCAGAAGCAGGATTTGCCGGATTTTGAGATTTTCAGGATGTTCATAAATCCCGAAAATTCTCTAATCCTGGTAATCCTGCTTCTGACAATGACTTTGCACGAGCCCGGGGGCTGGAGGGGCAACCTTGGTAAGTGTTCGGAATCCGAGAGGTTGTCATCGCGAGACGCTTGCGCCGCGGCAATCTCGACGCCGTAGCAGCAATGTCTGCCCCAACGGACTCCCTTACGCCAACGAGATTGCCGCGCTGCGCTCGCAATGACACTTCCCCTGCAAGTCTGAACAGTTGCCAACCTTGACGCTGGCGTGTGCCGGGCGTATATTTTGGGCATCATCTCTGCGGGAGCCTGTTATGCCTATTTACGAGTACGCCTGCACGACCTGCGGCCACAAGTTTGAAAAGTTGCAGCCCATGTCCGCCACGGGCGCTGACTGCCCCCACTGCGAGCAGCCGGCCAAGCGCGCCATCTCCGTTTTCGCGGCGGTAAGCAAGGGCGACAGCTTCGCCAGCGACATGTCCGATCTCGGTGGTTCGCCGATGCCTGCGCCCATAGGCGGCGGACACTCACACGGAGGTTTCTGCGGCTGCGGCCACTGATCGACACGCCAGCCAACGAATTGAGGGCGGGTTTGAAACCCGCCCTCGTTTTTTGCGCCGGCGCCGTTGGGCCTAGTCGGCGGCAATGGCAAGGCGCTGGATCTCGGCGGCGGCTTCGGCGGCGGTATCCGCCCACGCCGCCCGGGCCTGTGCCATCAACTGACGCGAGGCGTCGGGGTTGCCCCGGACCGCTTCGGCTTCCAGGCGGCCCATCCAGTAAGTGTCGCGCACCGAGGAGCGGCGGGACAGCCGTTCGTCGAGCATGGACTTGGCCTCGTCGTAGCGGCCGGCGCGGATGTAGGTCTCCAGCAGGGTGTCCTCGAAAACTTCGCGCTGGGCGTGGCTGCCGCCGATGCGGGCGAGCATGGGGTAGGTGGGACCCATAAGGTCGGCGGCTTCGTCATAGTCGCCGGCCGCGAAGGCGGCGCCCAACGCGATGGGCAAGACCATCTCGCGGGACAGATCGTCGCCCTTCTCGCCCTGAGCCTTGACCCGGTCCACGAACTTCTGGGTAGACTCCGCGTCCCCCGCGCCGGCAAAGGCCAGCGCGGCGTGGCAGTCGCGGAAAGCCGGTCCCGGAGTCTCGGCAGCCGGCAGCGCCATATCGCGCACTTCGTCCCAGGGCTTGCCCGGCTCCTCGCCGGAATAGATCTGCAAGCGCCACATCAACGAGGCCGCGTCCTGCAGGTTGGCAAGGTTGCGCGCCTGCACGCCGGGCCGGATGTGGGTTTCATAGAGGTCGAGGGCCTGTTGGTATTTGCCCTGGGCCAGTTCAAAGAGGGCGAGGTGCCACGACAAGTGGGTATTGTACGACGCACGCCGGTCCCAGCCGTCCAGCCAGTCGCCCAGCCACCGGCCGCCGTTGGCGGCGTCGCCCTGCTCGAAGTAGGAGTGGGTCACGGAGTGACTGGCCACCGCGTTCTGCGGGTTGCCTTCGAGGGAGCGGGTGGCCAGGTCCATGGCCTTCTCGGGCTGGTTGGTCTCGTGATGGGCGAAGGCGTACTGACCGAGAAAGGCCCAGTCGTCGCCGTTGGCCGGCGCCACCTTGTGCATCATCGCCATCAGGTGGTTGGGGAAGTCCGGCACGCCGGAACCGAAGCAGCCGAGCATGTAGAGGCGCTGGGCGACACGCATGGCCAGGGTGTCGGTGGGAAATTCGTCCAGGTGCTCGTGGACCAGTCCGATGGCCTCGGTGCCCTTGCCGTGGGTGAAGCTATGCACGATCCGGGCGATCTGCTGCTCTTCCCGAGAGCATCCGGCGGACAGTTCGACGGCTTTTTCCGCCGCGGCTCGGGCGGCCGGAACGTTGGTCTGCAAATGCAGGACGTACGCCTGGACGACATGGGCCATAGCGAAGCCCTCGTCGGCCTCCAGCGCCGCCTCGAGCTTGGCGTCGGGGCCGTAGTTCTGGGAAAGCACCAGGTCCAGGCCTTCCTGGTAGAGGTCGGCCGCGGCCGGGGAGTTGGTGGTAATCGTCAGGCCGCTACGGTTCTTCAGCATCGCGCACATCGTTCATCCTCCTGATAACGATTATCGAGCTTTATTGGCGCCAAGATTACCACAGTTCTCCCGGCGGAGGGCCGGTTTAATCCGGCGTCGCCTCACGCCAGTTCGGTGACGATCACTGTGCCGCCTGGGGTAGTGTCGAAGTTGAGATTGCTGCCGGCAAGCAACTGCATGCCGAGCAACGCTTCTGATCCGTTGTCGATTATATTCACGTCCTTGATTTGCCCGTGCCACTGGGCCCGTCCGATGTACCTGGGCATGACGCGCAGGGTTCCGTCAGCCAAGATATACGGTACGCCTTCTTCATCCCGAAGCAGATTCAGTCGATTGATGGCGTCCTGTGGCAAAGTCAGTTCGCCAGAAAACCCGGTGTCGATTGTGAAGTCTATAGCTTCGGACGGGGCGCCATTGCCATGGATAATTAGAGCAACGACGGGTTCCAAATAGCTGTTTACGGTGCCATGTTGCATACTAAGGATTTGCCCCTTCTTCGCGAATGCGGCGTCCCGGCGTGCGCAGGTAAGCCATGTAGCTCTGGTGATGTTTCATCGTGTGAATGACCGCGTCCGGGCGGCGCTCTCGAAGTTTGCGCCCGGTGGTGGCCGAATTGTCGCCGATTTCGTAGTCGCCGCTGAGCACGTCGATCTTTACGTAGCGGTCTTCGTCGCCGGGCGCCAGTCGGGATCGGATTTGGGCCTCGTAGATTTCATGCGCCTGCCTTTTCACTTCCTCATAGCGTTGGAGTTTGTAAAGTTGATCTGCATCATCCATGTTTTTCGCCTTGTCCATGCTTTTCACCTCGAATGGAATTATACCGCCCCCTGCTCTTCGAGCTCGGCCAGTTCTGCGGGCGAAAGGCCGCCCAGGGTGCAGAGGATTTCGGCGTTGTGCTGGCCCAGTTTCGGCGGCGTGGCGTTGTCCGACTGGCGGCATGACGTGAGTTGTATGGGCGTTGCCAGGGACCGGAAGGTTCCACCCAGGGTGTCGCCGGTGTCAACGTACATGCCGCGGGCCTCCAGTTGGGGGCAGTCGGCGAGGTCGGCCACGCTCTGGGCGACGCCCATGGAGAAACCCAGCTCGGTGAGACGGCCGGCGACTTCCCACTTGGGGCGCTGGGAGGACCATTCCTCGATGGCCGGGATCATCTCGTCGAAAACGAAATCGGCGTCGGGAAACTGTTGCAGGTAGCGTTCGTCCGCCTCCGGCAAATCGGCGCGGCCGATGAGTTCCCAGAGGCCGGCCAAGCGCTGCGGAGTGCGCACGCCGGCCATGACCACGTGCCCGTCCGCCGCGCGCAGGGCGAGGCCGGGGGACAGCGATGCCTGCCGGGTGCGTCCGGGAGTGGCGCCGGTAGCCTGGTAGGCGTTCATGTTGCTGATGACGTGAGAGGCCATGCACTCGTACATTGCCACGTCCACGTGCTGGCCGACGCCGGTCTGACGACGGGTCTCCAGGGCCAGCACGATGCCCAAGGCGGCCCACACGCCGGGGACCGAATCGCCGATGTTGTCGCCCACGGCCTGGGGGACGCCGCCGGGCTCGCCTGTGAGGTCCATCCAGCCGGACATGGCCTGGATGGCCAGGTTGTTGGCCGGCCAGTCGGAATAGGGTCCGCGGGCGCCCTCGGCATCGCCGTAGCCGGTGATCTCGGCGTAGATGAGGCGGGGGTTGATCTCCCGCAACCGCTGGTATCCGAGACCGAGACGCTGGAAGGCGCCGGGCCCCCAGTTGTCCAGCAGCACGTCGGAGTTGGCGACGAGGCTCTCAAAAGCGGCCTTGCAGGTGGCGTTGCGCAGGTCGAGGGTCACCGATTTCTTATTGCGGTTGACGCCCAGGAACCGGCTGCTGATCTGACCGGACTCGGCGTCGCCGATGAAGGGGCCGCGGCCTCTCGCCAGGTCGCCGGTGCGCGGCCGCTCGATCTTGATGACCTCAGCGCCCATGTCGGCGAGGATCAGCGAGCAGAAGGGGCCGGCGACGATGTGGGTGGCGTCGAGGACGCGGACGCCATCCAGGGGCAGGGGGAGGTTCGCGGGAGTGTTGGAGTTGGCAGACATTGTTGGATACTCACTTTTTGCGCAATGCACGGGTTGCCGCGTTACAGCGCTGATCGACCGAGCGCACGGGCGGCGACGCGGGTAAGCAATAGCGCATAGGCAGCCCCGAGGTGAACACGGAATTGAAGCTCCTGCGGGGTCAAGTTCAAGTGATAGAAGTGATTATGCAACATCTGCTGCCCGTTGTTCAGGCAAGTGATGATTTGCGTTTCGGATAAGGGACGTTCTCTGATGCGTCGGACGGCGTTGGAGAAAGTGGCCATGGTATTGGGAGATTGGTGATGATTGCCGAAACGGTCGGAAGGCTGGATTTCGTGGGCCGGGTCGGCGGCGCTGACGGCATGGACTATGGCTCCCCAAACTAATTCGCCGGCGGCAATATCCTGACCGCGGCTGACAAGTTCCGCCGCCAGCGCCGCCAGGTTGCGGGACACGTCGAAGTGCGTTAGCGCATCCAAACGGACGGGTCTCTCGGTTGCGCGGTTTCCAGCTCTTCGACGAGCCACCGGACCGCTGGTAGGTAGAAAGCATATTCGTCGGGCTGCCAACTGGTGAATTCTGTTGGAGCTTCGGCGTGACGCTTGAATTCCTCCGCTACGTCGAAGGCCCCGATGAACTCGGGTATCGGCAACTGGGGCGCCTGGTCGTCGTTGAGCCAGTCGAAAATTGGGGCGTCTTTGAGCCAGTCACCTTTGTCCGTGGGCAGGCCATCCAGCCAGCAGACGAAATTCCGGGCGTCCTGTACGGTTTCACAGGGCCGCTTGTGCCGCCGCGCCGCTTCGGCGACGGCCTGGAATGCGGCATCGTAGGCCAGCCGCGCGCCTTCTCTGACTTGGCCGGCGACAATGTGGGCTGCCGCAGCATCCAGGGTTTCCATGGGAGTAAGCATAGGTAATGCTCCACAGCATCTTTGATGCTGATTGTAGGCGGCGACAAATGGAGGGTAAAGAGCAGGTTTCATCGGGACGAGATCATTGGCCTGCCCCAGCACGCTATCATGCGGATGGTTCAGTTGTCCGCCGTTGCATCCGCGGTGAGGACACGCTGGTACTCTATCAATCTGTCATGTAGCCAGTCCGCCATCTCCGGCCAGTTCTGCCGGTCGCGGGTATTGGCGTATAGGCAATCTTCTTCTCTTCCGGAGTTCAGGATTTCCCAATAGTTTTCAATCCGCAAAGAGTTTTCCTCGTTGTCATCTCCGGTTCGCCGTCTTATGTATATGCCTACTCTGTTCCGCGACAAGTGCTGTGATACGACCAAGCCGGCTATGTCGTGATAAACGTTGCTGTCAACGTGGTTCGGACGCAGTTGGATGTCTTCGGGATGGCGATGCGCATAGAACTGCCAAAAGTCATGACGAAACTGGCGACGTTCATTCAGACTGCTATTGTCTTCTTGCGCGGAAACGCGGACCCGGCGGTCCCATTCGCTGGGCCGCTCCAGCACCTCAAACAGTGGCGCTATCGGGGAATATACATCGTCTCCAATTCGCACTACCCGTACCCGCACCGCGAAAAACGCGAAGGATTCGGTTGTGTGCTCGTTCAGCCAGCGAACGGCGGACAGATGCGCTTCCCGAAAATTCTGCGCTATCCAGATAACCGTTTGCGCATTCAGACCGGCTAGATAAGTGAGCAGTTGCCCCAGGTGCCGATGGTCGGTACTCTCCAGCTGGTTCTCAATCAACACCCGGCTGTCGTCATCAGGGTTGCGGGCCAGAATATCCGCCGCAAACCCCTCCACCGCCACTTCGGTGCCTTCCGTTTCCAGCGGGATGCCAATCACCCGTGAAAGCCGTTCCAGGTTCTCCGCCAGCCAAGGCGTGAAATCGCTTGCTTCACCCGGCCATGCCAATCGCAAATCCACATCTTTCAGTTCCCCAAACTCCATGTAATTCCTCCGTATCCCAGTTCATCCCGTACATCCATGCTAACAGGTCACGAAACGTACTCCGCCAGGGAGCGCAACGCAGCCCGGGCGCCCTGTCGCATGGGCTCGAAGTGGCTGAAGCAGAGCACCTCAAAGTCCAGTTGGGACAGGCGGCGGACCGACTCTTTGGCCGCCTCCATGTCGCTGGAGAACCAGCGGGAAGGGAGGGTGAGACGGCCCTGGTAGCGTTGCAGGGCGTCGGCGACCAGCAGCGCCCCTTCGCTGGGGAAGTGCAGGCTGATGCTGCCCGGCGTGTGGCCCGGCGTATGCACCACCGTCGCGCCGCCCAGGAGCGGCAGAGTATCGCCGTCTTCCAGCGGGGTGGCTACCGGGAATCTGGGCGGCGTCATCAACGTCATCAGGGGCCACAGGAAGGGGCGCAACCAGCGGGGTTGCACCGGATCCGGCACCCTCTGGCCGCCGTCGCCGGAGAGGTATGGGGTTTCCAGGCGGTGGGCGGATACCGGCGCGCCGGTGGAGCGGTGGAGGCCGGCCATGCCGCCCACGTGATCGTGGTGAAAATGGGTCGAGACCAACCGGCGCACCGATTCCGGTCCGTACCCCAGATTGCGCAGGTAGGCAAATACCGGGCCGTTGTGGAAGAAGCGCCAGCCCGAGTCGATGACGGTCACGGAGTCTTCGCCGGTTGCGGCGTCCGGCGTGATGACCAGGAAGGCGCTGGTGGTCACCAGGCTGCGCTGATGCAGGCCGGGCATGATCTCACCGACACGCGCCCGAGGGCCGGGAATGCCGGGGGGCCGATATATTTGATGGTCAGGAAGAGGCCATTCCATGTGTCCAGTCTATCAATTCACGGGCGGCCTTCAACTCCGTAGCCAAGTCAACAAGTGTTCAGAACTCGGGAGGTTGTCATTTGCTCATCGCAGCCGACAGGCGTTCCGGCGGCGCCCATCGACGCCTTACCCGATGGCGCCGCGGCGGATTTGCTGCAGTGCCATCTGCGCGTGCCACTCCATGGCCCCCAGGCCGACCACACGCACCCCGACCTCGAAGTAGCGTCTCGCCGATGCTGCCATCGCGTCGAAGTCCGGCGAGTCCAGGCCCATGTTGTACATGATGGCCGCTCCGTGCTTCTCCGCAGTCTTTACGGCGTTCTCCAACAGCCTCATCACTTTGGGGTCTTCGTACTTGAAAGGCACGCCCAGGATCTTGGTTACGTCACCTGCGGCCAACCACACCAACCTGATGCCGTCGATAGCCAGGATGTCGTCCAGGTCTCGCAGGCCGCCCTCGCTCTCCACGGTTGGCACGACCAGAGTCCCTTCACGAGTCTTGCGGTTGAACTCCGGGAAGTCCTCGGCGGTGTCGAAACGGCGCAGATGGATCAGGCGGTGCCAGTCCTCCCGCAGGCCCATCAATTCCTGCACCTCCTCTTTTGAGCCCACCGAAACCGTGACGGCCGTGGCCCCGAGGGATAAGGCGCGGGCTGCGTCGGAAACGGTGCGCCGGTCGGCGCCGGTGGCCCACGGAAAAGCCTGCACCCGTATCATGGGAGAGATGCCCGTACCCCGGGCCGCCCTTATCAGGTGGGCGATGTTGTCCCAATCGTGAGCGGTGAACATCATGTCGGCCATGAAGCAGTCGATACCTGCCAGGCCGGCTACCTCCACCATGTTCGGGTGACTGAACACGTAAGCGCAGAGGGAGGGTTGTCCCGCATCCAGATTTGCCAGCAGCCGATCCGTCGATGGGTCCGGAAAGAGCACGGGTCACCTCGCAGTCGAAAAATATTCTGAGGGCATCTTACCAGAGGTGGGTTCATCCCCTCCCTGGGCAACTCAACCGGAGACCTCACGCGCACCCGGTTTCACCGAAACCGTCATTGCGAGCGTAGCGTGGCAACCTCGTCAGGGCAACGGACGCCGCAGCGAGAACGAGATCGCCGCGCCATCAACCCTGCAGGTCGAGCGCGACACCCGATCTTACCGATCCGCAACGCGGTAGATGGTGGTCCGGTCGTTGGCGTAAGCCAGTTCGAGAGCGCCATCCTCAACCATCCGGTCGAATTTCTCGATACCGTGCGGGAGATAATAGATCCGTTCCAGGTCGCCTACCACGATGTAGCGAACCCGGTACTCGTCGATAAGATCGAGGGCCGCTTTCCTGCTCAGCGTGTTGTAGATGCTGGAAACGTCCCGCGCCCGCCGCTGTATCAGGTCCCAGTCGTTGCGCTGCTGTATCTGGTGCCACGGCCAACCGATCACGGTAGGCAGCCCGGTGTACACCGACACGCGGCCGTTCCAGCGGTACTGGTCGCCGTGGGCCTCAAGCACCACCGGGGAGCCGGCCACATTGTCCTGCAACCAGCGGATGGCGTCGGCGTCCCAGCGCATCTCGATGAGTTCGTCGCGCTCCCAGTGCACGGCGTCCGGCATCCACGCCGCCCCGTCCAGGGTCAACGGCGTGGAGTGGAAACGGTCCTGGATGCGCACCGGCGTCGCCAATACCGGATAGACCATCGCGCCGACCGCCACCACCGCCACCAAAGCGGCAAACGCCGAGCGAATCTCCCCCGAGTAGGCCCGTTGACCGGGACCCCATGCCGTCCAGCCGCGCCAGAAACCGTAAGCGCCGGCCACGCCCAGCAGCAGCCACGCCACCAGGTAATACTTGAAGAGGGTGTTCATCCGAGCGATGTCCCCTTCAACCCGAACGAAGTCCACGCCGATGCCGATGGCCAGGCCGACGGCCAGCATTCCCAGCGCCGCCACGTCGGAGCGAGTGGTCGACTCGTCGCCATCCAGCAACGCGGCTGCCAGCGCCCAGCAGGTCAGCGTCAGCAAAACCATGAGCGCTCCGGCGGTCAGGAAGCCCGCGGCCCAGAAGTAACCCGACAGTACGAAGCCGGCTAACACCCCCGCCAGGAGCCACTGGCGCGCCGCCAGAACCGGGGTTGCTGATCTGATTCGCGCCACCAGCGGGGCGAATGCTCGCGGCAAAGTCGCCGACAGCAGCGCCAACGCCGCCAACAGCGGCAGCGCGTGGATCAGCAGGTAGTTGGTCAATGGAGTGCGCCACCGGGTTGGTTCGATGCTCGTGCCGAACGTCTCGGTAGCGCTATGGAACGGGAGGTAGGCGACGTAACTGACCACCACGGCAACCATCGTCAGGGCGATGCCAAGAGCCACCCTCACCTTGAGCTTGCCGGGCATCATCCACGCCGCGGCCACGGCGAACCCGACCATGAGCAGCGCGTAAGCCGGATATTCCCACGAGTTGATGGCCCAGAGGCTCCCTACTGCCAAGCCCATCAGGGCGACGCACACCCAGGTCCAGACGCTCCTCGGGCCACGCTTCGACACGCCGAGCAGGGCGGCGAATCCCAAAGCCACCGCCAGCAGCGCGAAGGGCATGGTCATCATGTGGGCGTGCAAATCGGCAAAGAGGAAGGTGAAATACGGGAACTCGGTGATGTGAAACCCATGCTCAACGTGATCGCGCGCCTCCAGCCACGGGGTCAGCGCGTTGGGTTCAAAGCTCGGAATCTCCGGTATGGCGCGGCTGCTCTGCCAGAAATCGAAAGCCGACAAGGTCACAGGAATCCCGTTGACGCGGTCGGACAGGATGTGGAACAGCTGGACCGGTCCGTCCAGGTTCCCCGCAATCGCCACCATCACGGCGCTGACGAGGCCAACCACCGCGGCGCCGCCGGGCAGCCACCGTCGTCTGCGGCTCCAGGGAAGCGCCTGCTGCCAGCTACGACCCGGCGGGTCCGGGGCCGACGGGTCCTGAGCGAGAACCGCCCGGGTCGCTTTGACCAAGTAGTACGCCAGCGCGCCGGCGCCGGTGGCCGTCAGGGCGAAAAGCGTCGGCACCGCCAGGTTGAACGCTATCACCGGCGGGATGCCGGTCAGGCGCGTAGGAATGGAGAGGATGAAGTAGCCCCAGTAATAGTAGTTCAGATAGCCGCCGGCGAACCACGGATCGTATGGCGGCAGCGCCGAGGAGCGGGCAACCGCGGTGAAGTAAGCCAACTCCATGGGCTTCTCGCCGCCGCGCCACGGGTGCCACAGGTCCGGATTGGCCGCCCGGATCAGCACGAAGGCCAGGTAGGCCAGCACGAACAGCGACTCGGCGACAATGACCATGCGCCATCGCTCCCGAAGCCATCCGGCCATTTCCCGCCAACTGACCGCCAGGACTACGGCCGATGGCATCGCCACGATCAGCATGGCGGAAATTATGGCCGCCAGCGAAAACTGCACGACGCCGGAGTTGACCAGCATCCATGCTACCCACGCCACCAGCAGCAGTCCAACCGCCCGTGAAAACAGCAACCCCCGGTCGTGCAACGGCCGCAGCACCCACCAGGTGAAGGGGAACGCGATCAGGCAAATAACCTCCAGCGCCAGGAACCAACTGAGCCAGGGCACGCGATTCGGCCAGCCATCCTGTCGAAACACCTGCGACCAAGTGCCGCCGTCCTGTTGTGCCAGCAGCGCATCCGGAGGCAGCATCAGCGGTGGAGTTTCCTCGCCTTGTACTGAGGCATCGTCGATGCGAGACCGGATTTCGCCGGTGGACAGCCGGTCGATGTTGCGGAACACCAGCGCCTGCGGGTGGTCATAGCCGATGACGTTTTCGTCCGCGTATCCGAGGTTCAGCCCGATACCATCCCCCGGTTCCGGCAAGCTATCCTCGGCGCGTACTGGCGCGGAAAGGCCGGCGCGGCCGTAGGGGTCATCCCGCAGCTCGAAGCCGGCCAACGACGGATACGAGGAGAACGACCGCTCCACCAGGTAGCCCAGGTCGCCGGCGAACAGCAGGCGGAGGAACGCCGAACTCTGCGGGTATTCGTCGGGCAGCCGGGCCACCGATCCGTAGGCCCGGTTCGAATAGAAAACGATGTAATCGCTTGACGACAGGCGGCCCACCAACTCGGGGATTTTGTTGCGGTCGCTGTCGGGATGGTAGGCGGGAAACGTCCAGACGTCGTACCTGCCCAGATCGGGAATGCGCTCGTCCCAATAGGAGCCGCCGTTGATGATGGTCGCGTCGGACGGAACGTTGGCGTTGATCCATTCCGCCGCGGCGACCGCAGTGTGGGGACGCCCGTAGATGCTGGAGAAGGCAAGGGCGTAGAGAACGGTGGACACTACCACGATGGCCAGAACCGCGATGCTGACCGGGTAGGCGTACCGCCGGCCCACGCCCGCAGCCCTTTGCCAACGCGAGGGCCGACGGTGTGCGAGATCGTCGGGTTCCACCGGCCGCCCGGTTGCCGACACCACCATGCCGCCGGTGGGCGGCGTCGCGTGCCACTCTTCGGAAAATGGGGCGTCGTCGCCGAAGATCGGTTCGTCGAAGATCAGGTCATCGCCGATGGTGGGCGGCGTGGCGTGCCACTCCTCCGAAAACGGCGCGTCGTCGGGCAGAGCGCCAGAATCCGAGCGATGTGTTCTCCTCCAGCCCTGCGCCCATTCCACGAGGGCGACCAGCATCCGCGCTCCCATCAGCACGTAGAAGGGCATGAGCGGAAAGACGTAGCGCAGGAACTTGACCTCGAACAACTCCAGGAACACGAAGGCGGGCACGGCCCAGGCCAGCAGCAGCAGGTCGAATCGCTGCGCCAACCCGCCGCGCCACGCCATCCACGCGGTGAACGGCGCGGCCAGCCAGGCAACGATGCCCAGCGGAATGCCCAACCCCCAAACCGAAGTCTGCCGGATCTGATACCAGAAGGCCGGCGTGTCGGCGTATTGCCAGGTGAAGGGCCAGTGGCCGGCCTCGCGCGCCATCTCCGCCTGGGCCCTGATGTCGGCAAGGAACGCACCGAAGTCGAGGAACGCATACGGAGTGGTGACGAAAAACGTGGCCAACGCCAGCACGCCGGCCGCCAGAACCGTCGGCGCGAACCTCACGGCTGACCACACCGTCAGATCAGACCATCGCCCGCCGGCGCGGTCTTTCCAGGTCCAGAGGAACACCAGGGCCAGCGGCGCCAGGATGGGCGCTACCGACACCTTGGGCGCCATGGCCAGGCCCACCAGCAGGCCCAGCAGGGCGGCGTCTCGGATGCGAAGGGTGTCCATGAACCGGAGCATGGCCCACAGCGCCGCCAACGATGTGAGCACGGTAAAGGGTTCCGGCCGGTAGAAGTGCGCGTGCTGAATGTGGATGACCGCAAAGGCGGTGAGTGCCGCCGCCAGCAGGCCGGTCCAGCGTCCGTACATCCGGTGGCCAATGGCGAACACCAGGGCCACCGACGCCGTATCGGCCAGCGCCGCCAGGGCCCGGCCGGCGAACCGCATATCCATAGCGCCCCAGTCGGTGAACAACTCGGCAACGGAGCGGATCAGCACCAGCGCGTAGATCAGGATGCTGCCCAGCGGGAACCAGTGCGGGTTGAGGGGGCTATGCTTCGCTGACAGGGAGGTTTCGATGTTGGGCAGGCCGACCCGCATTTCGGGCCATTCGGCCAGCCAGGTCTCGTGTCCCGGCGCCTGGGTTAGCACGCGGAACATATCGTCGGCGCGCAGGTAAAACGACCGCTCGTCCGGGTGGAATCCGTGGCCGTCGTCCCAGTCGATGCCGTGCAGGCGGAGGGCCAGCGCGGCGATCAGCAGGGCGGGCAGCAGAAAATTAGGCCCCCACCGCCTGCGCAGGGGGGCTAAAAGGCGAAGCCGCCGGGCGTCCATTGGAGGTGAACGCATCAACCGCCAGGGATTACTACGAAATCAGGCAGCACAGGTCGGCGGTGCGGCAGGAGTATCCCCACTCGTTGTCGTACCAACCCAGGATCTTGACCATGCTGTCGTCCAGGACCATGGTGCTCAGGCCGTCGAAGATGCAGCTGTGCGTGTTGCCGCGAATATCGGAACTGACGATGGGGTCCTCAGTGTATTCCAGTATGCCCTTCAATGGCCCCTCGGCGGCGGCCCTGAAAGCGGCGTTGACTTCGTCCTTGGTGACGTTCTGCTTGAGGTCGGCAACGAAGTCGGTGGCGGATCCGATGGACGTGGGGATGCGGTACGCGATGCCGTGGAGCTTGCCGTTGAGTTCAGGCAGCACCACGCCGACGGAACGGGCCGCGCCGGTGCTGGTGGGAATGATGTTCTGCGCCGCGGCCCGGGCCCGGCGCAGGTCCCGGTGGTTGCGGTCCAGGATGCTCTGGTCGTTGGTGTAGGCGTGGATGGTGGACATCAGGCCGCGCTCGACGCCGAAAGCGTCGTGCAGCACCTTGACCATGGGAGCGAAGCAGTTGGTGGTGCAGGAGGCATTGGAGATGATGCGATGCTCTCCATCGTCGTACACCTCGTCGTTCACGCCGAGCACGATAGTGGCGTCCGCGCCGCGCGCCGGGGCCGAGATGATCACCTTGTCAGCGCCGCCGCTGTCGATGTGGGCCGCCGCCTTGGCGGCGTCGGTGAAGCGGCCGGTGCATTCCACCACGATATCGACGTCCATCTCGGACCAGGGGATGTTGGCCGGCTCGGCTTCCTGGAACATTCGCACCGACTTGCCATCGATGACTATGTTGCCGTTGTCGGTCCCCACCGTGCCGGCGTAGGGGCCGTAGGTGCTGTCGTATTTGAAAAGATGGGCAGCGGTATCGGAGTCTCCCAGTCCGTTGACCGCAACCAGGTCCAAGCGGTCGTGGTACGTGGGCGAAAGTGCTGCCCGGGCGACCAAACGTCCGATCCGCCCGAACCCATTGATACCGATGCGCGTCGCCATCGTGGAATGCCTCCCATCAGTTCAAACGTGGCCAATGCAATGACAGGCAAGCGAAGCATCCCGCAGCGCGCCTGGCGGGGCGGATTATACCACTGGAGAAGGACGGTAGGGCGGTTTGTCAGCGCACGGTCAGCGCTGGTATAGTCGAAACGGAGGACAATGCGATCATGGCTACGCCGGAAGTGCAACAAGCGCAACCGCTGAACAATGCTCGGATGACGGAACCGTCGCCGCCTGCAGACGAGGGGCCGGAGATGGCCATCTCTACGGGCGATACTTGGTGGCAAGAATTCGTCGAGGTGGAGAAAACATTCTCCATCATTTCCTGGTTAGTGATTTTCGGCGCATTGGCAGCCTACTTGGGACGCTGGATCGGGATTTACCCGATAACGATCATCGGGATTGTGGTTTTCAGCGTGGGCTTGGTCGGTCTGGCGTCTTTGACCTATCCTATAGCGCGGATCGGCATCAAGGCTGTTTCAGAATGGCGCCGGCGACGCTCCAATGAGCGCGCGTGCAAGGTATAGACCTACGACTGTGCACAGCACAACCAAGGTCAGCAAGGCTACCGCCGCTATTATGGCGTAACGTAGATAGCGATACGCGCCTTGTTTTGCCTCATCGGGCGGGATGAGCCGCAGTAGTTGTGCGGCGACCTTGTATATTGCAATGGCCAAGGCCACGCCAACCGCCAATTCCGCTGGGACGCTGTCCACAATTCCTACACACCCTATCCACAGTGTCCCGTCACGTCAATCCTCCGTACACCCCCATCCCCGCGTACCGGGCCGCATCGCCCAGCTCTGCTTCGATGCGCAGCAGGCGGTTGTATTTCGCCACCCGTTCGGACCGCGCCGGCGCGCCGGTCTTGATCTGACCGACGTTCCAGGCCACGGCGAGGTCGGCGATGGTGGTGTCCTCGGTTTCGCCGGAACGGTGGCTCATCACGGCGGTCCAGCCGGCGTTCCGGGCCATCTCCAGGGCGGCGGCGGTCTCGGACAGCGTGCCGATCTGGTTGGGCTTGAGCAGGATGGCGTTGCCGGCTTTCTCATCTATGCCCCGTTGGAGCCGGCCGATGTTGGTCACCAGCAGGTCGTCGCCGACCAGTTGCACCGAATCGCCGAGCCGTTGGGTCATGGTGGACCAGCCGGCCCAATCGTCTTCAAACAGGCCGTCCTCGATGCTGATGATAGGATACTCGGCGCACCACTGAGCGTACAGATCCACCAGTTCCCCGGCATCGAGCGACACGCCTTCCCGCTCCAGGTGGTAGTTCGACGCATCGGCGTCCCACAGTTCCGACGCCGCCACGTCCAGGGCGATGTGCACCTGCTCGCCCGGCCGGTATCCGGCAGACTCGATGGCCCGCAGCACCACCTCGATGGCGTCGCGGTTGGACGGCAGGGTCGGGGCGAAGCCGCCCTCGTCGCCCACGTTCAGGTTGTGCCCGCCGCTCCTCAGGATGGACTTCAGCGCCTGGTAAATCTCCACTCCGGCGCGCAGCGCATCCGAAAAGCGGTCGAACCCGGCGGGGGCGACCATGAACTCCTGCACGTCGGCCGAGTTGGAGGCGTGCCGGCCGCCGTTGAGGATGTTCAGCAGCGGCACGGGCAGACTCACCGGCCCGCCGTTCGCCAGGTGTCGCCATAGCGAACCCCCGGTTGCGGACACGGCGGCGGCGCGAGCGGTCGCCATGGAAACGGCCAGCACCGCGTTGGCGCCCAGGCCGCTCTTGTCGTCGGTGCCGTCCAGCTCGTTCAGCCGGCGGTCGATGGCAGCCTGGTCCAGCGCCGACGCTCCGGACAGCGCGGGGCCGATGCGGTCGTTCACGTTGGCAACGGCGGTCAAGGTGCCGCTGCCGCCGAAGCGGGTCCGGTCGCTGTCGCGGAGTTCCAGGGCCTCGTAGCTCCCGGTGCTGGCGCCCGAGGGCACCAGGGCCAGGCCGACGCTGCCGTCGGACAGGGTGACCTCCGCCTCAACCGTGGGGTTGCCCCGGGAGTCCAGGGCTTCGCGGCCGATTACGGATGCGATGGTGGCATCAGCCATTGGGCACCTCCGGCAGGGGTTCGGAGAAGGCGACGGTCTGGGTTTCGTCGGTGCGGGCGAGAGCGGCGGCCACCGCCTTGTCCACGGCGTCGGACGGGTCATCGGCGATGATGTAATTGTCGCCCACCGGCAGACCGTCACCGCGCAAGGTCAGCGGCCAACTGTGCAGCGCGACCACCGGAATGCCGTAGCTGAGCGCGTAGGCGATTTCCGATAGGGTCCCGAAGGCGCCGCCCACGGCGATCACCGCCTGCCCGGTGCTCACCACCGCCACGTTCCTTGCGAAGCCCATGTTGGTCGCCACGGGAAAGTCAACCCACTCGTTGGCGGTATGCGGGGAACCGCCCGGCAGGATGCCGATGGTGGTGCCGTTCTCCGACTTGGCGCCCTTGCATACCGCTTCCATCACGCCGGTCAGCCCGCCGCAGACCAAAGTGATGCCGCGCCGGGCCAGTTCCTTGCCGACCCCCTCGGCCAGCGCGTACACATGGGGCGGCGGATCGTAGTTGCCGATTACTGCGATGATCATGGCGACGAAACCTCTCATTGAGACATGGGGTCATTGGGACGAATCGTGGTTTGCCCCTACTTATCCATCAATGTCCAGATCGCGTGCTCTACCCCAACGGCACGATAGCCGCGCTGATCGCGTCGATCAGGCCCAGCGGGGACTCTGCGTAGACAACCAGCCAGGTCCCACCAACAACTCAACGCCCGCGGTACCAAGGAGCGAGAATTCGCATTGTAGCGTTATCTAGATCCCATTTCCCCGGTTAATACCGCAGCAGGTTGGTCGGCACCAGTTGCCCGGCCACCGGGTCAACGGCAAGGGCGGCTTCCTCCAGGGAGACTACGCCCAGCAGGCTGGGCTCGTCCGCTTCGGCAAATATCACCGGAGTGGCGAACTTCAAACCTTCCAGCTTTATGGTGGTTTGTCCAACGTCGACCGGAATAATTCTGCCGTCGGCCGTCACGGAGGGTAGAGACCTTGCGACCGGCACCCCCAGCCTTTGCAGCATATCTCTGGGCACTGCTGTGAAAGTTGAGCCGGTATCGACGGTGACCTCGAGTTCTTCGAACAGTTGTCCCTGTGGGTCACCGACCCCTATGGTCACTGTTACCGTTCCCATCGTGTTCCTCCTCAGGCGGTATCCGTTGATTGCTTTCCACCCTGCCACGATTCCAGTTTTGCGGGTCATGGGGCGTTTGTCTATCTTTGGCGCAAAAGCGGATCACCCCAGCGGCACGATAGCCGCGCTGGCCGCCTCAATCAGCCCCAGCAGCGGCGCCGGGTAGACCCCCAGCCAGGTCACCACCAGCAGCCCGACGCCCATGGTGGCCGTGAGCAGCAGCGACGGGCGGGGCATGGGAGGAACCGGCGGTTCGTCGTGGGCGCCGTGGCCGTGGGCATCCCCATGATCTTCGATGGGTTCGTGCTCCTCTGCCGCGTGGTCAGGGCCGGGCGGGCGCTCGATGTACATCTGGCGGAGCACTTGCAGGTAGTAGTACAGGGAGATCAGACTGGCGAAAATGGCGACGCCGGCCAGCCACAGGAACTCGCCACCATCAGCCGAGGCCACGGCCGCGAACAGGTAGAACTTGGCGGTGAAACCGGCGAATATGGGCAGTCCGGCCAACGAGAACAGGCCGATGGCGATGGCGGCAGCGACAAAGGGCTGACGGTCAGCCAGGCCCGCCAGGTCAGCGATGTTGTCCTGCCCGGTGCGGTTGTAGTAGGCGGTGACGCCGGCGAACACCACCAGGTTGGTCACGGCGTACACCACCAGGTAGAACACCACCGACTTGGCGGCCAGCGCGAAATCGCTGCCCAGCACCGCGATGCCGGCCAGCGCGTAGCCCACGTGTCCGATGCTGCTGTAGGCCATGAGCCGTTTCAGGTTCCGCTGGGCGAGGGCCACCAGGTTGCCCAGCAGCATCGTGACGGCGGCAAGTACGGCGATGACCAGTTGCCACTCGTCCCAGCGGGATGCGGCGGGGACAATGGCCTCGGCGAAGAGGCGCAAGGTCAGGGCGAATGCGGCCGCCTTGGATCCGATGGCCAGGTAGGCGGTCACCGGCAGGGGCGCGCCCTCGTAGGCATCGGGTGCCCACATATGGAAGGGCACCGCCGAGAGCTTGAATCCCAAGCCAACCACCAGCAGCGCGACGCCCACCCACAGCACCGGGCTCCCGTCTCCCGATCCAGTCAGGCCCGGCGCTGCCAACTCCTCGGCGATGCCGGCGAAGAACGTCGTGCCCAGGGCCGTGTAGATGTTGCTCAGCCCGTAGAGCATGATGGCCGACGACAGCGCGCCGATGATGATGTACTTGATCCCGGCCTCGTTGGAGCGGGCCTCCCGCAATCCGTAGGCCACCATGACGTACAGGCTGAACGAGAGCAGTTCCAGGGCGATGTAGGCGGTGAGCAACTCCCGGGACATGGCCATCAGATTCATGCCCAGGATGGAAAATAGCAGCAGCCCGTAGAACTCGCCGCGATGCTCCAGGCGGTCGCGTCCGTACTCGACCGAGAGCGCGATGATGCCCACGCCGATGGCCAGGAAGAATATCTTGAAGAACAGGCCGAAGCTGTCGACCACGATCAACCCGCCGTAGAGTTCCACGGACTCCGCCGGCCGCATCAGAATGGCGATGACCATGACGGCCACCAGGCTGACCACCGACAGGCCGGCCAGCCATTCCTTCCTGCTCTCCGGCAGGAACAGGTCCACCGTGAACACCAGGAACGCCAGCGCCGTGAGGACGAACTCCGGCGTCAGCAGGTGCAAGTTGGCGGTGTAGTCAATTGGCATTCCGGTAACCGCCTAAAACACCGCCAGCGCGCTTTCGACGCCGGTGTTGATGACGCGCAGCAGCGGCGCGGGCCAGACGCCCACCGCAATCAGGATCAGCACGAAGGCCGCACCCACACCCTTTTCCACCGGGCTGGCGTCGGTAAGATGGTCCCACTGCGGATCGCCCTCGCCGAAGAAGGAACGGGCCAGCAGCCGCAGGATGTAAACCGCCGTGATGGCCGCGCCGATGACGCCCAGCACGGCCAACGGCAGGTAGGTGCGGAACGCTCCGGTGAAGACCATGAACTCCGCAATGAACCCGCTCAGACCGGGCAGGCCCAGCGACGCCAGGCCGGCGATGGCAAAGAAGAACGTGGTCGTGCCCATGCGCTTGATGAGGCCGTTGAGGATCATGCTGTCGCGGATGTGCGCCCGCTCGTAAATCGCTCCCACCATGGCGAACATGAGGGCCGTCATGATGCCGTGGGAGAACATCTGGAGCACCGCCCCGGCCAAGCCCACCGGGTGCAGCGTGGCGATGCCCATGAGCACGTAACCCATGTGGCTGACGCTGGAATAGCCGATGACGTACTTGAGGTCGTTCTGCGACAGGGCGGAAATCGCGCCGTAGATGACGTTCACCGTGCCCAGGCCGATGAGCACCGGCATCCACACCTCCGCGCCCTGGGGCGCCAGGATCATGCCCACTTGGATGATGCCGAAGGCTCCCAGCTTCATCAGCACGCCGGCGTGCAGCATACTGACGCCGGTGGGCGCGGCCACGTGGCCGTCGGGCGACCAGGTATGGAAGGGCCACAGGCCGGCCAGAACGCCAAATCCCAGTGCGAAGAAGGGGAATACCCACATCTGGGTCAGGCGGGAAACCGCTCCGTCCTGCTGCAGCGCGGCCAGCTTGTCGATGTTGAAAGTGGGGTCGCCTGCCTGCGACGAAGCGACGTACAGGGCCAGGATGCCGACCCAGATCAGGATGCTGCCGGCCACCAGCATCAGCATCAGCTTCATCGCGCCGTATTCCTTGGTGCGCAGGAAGGTGCCGAAGTCGGTGCTACTGCCCCACACGCCGATGAGCAGGTACATGGGCAGCACGGCCAGTTCGTAGAAGAAGAACAGGAAGAACAGGTCGCGCACCACGAACACGCCGTACACGCCGGCGCCCAGGGCCAGCAGCAGCACGAAGAAGTCCCGCGTCCGCCGGGTGATGGTCTGGCTGATCAGCACCGCGCCCAGCAGCACGATGCCGTTGAGCAGCACCAAGGGCGCGCCGATGCCGTTGAGCCCGAAGTACAGCGTTATGTTGACCGGATCCCCGATCCATTCGTACTCCCGCACCAGCTGCACGCCGCCGGTTCCGTAGTCGTAGCGCAGGAAAACGATGACCGACAGCACAAAGCTGACGGCGGCCACGAAGATGGCGAACTGCCACGCGTCCCGCGGCCGGTCCTTGGGCAGGAACATGGCCAGCGCCGCGCCGGCCAGGGGCACCAGCACCAACAGCAGTAGGGATACCTGGTCGAAATTAGCCATTATCGAATATAGCGACCGTCATTCTCGCAAAAGCGGGAATCCAGAGCGTGTTGACTCAACATGATTCTGGATTCCGGCTTTCGCCGGAATGACGAGGTGGTGCGGGGATAGCGATATTGCATAATGCCAGCAAGCTCTACACCGAGCGCAGCCACCAGAAAATCGCCAAGCCGATCACGCCCAATGCCACTGCCAGCGCGTAGGTGTAAACGTGACCCGTGACGTGCAGGCGTAAGGCGACGCCGGCCTTGCGCACGACGTCGGCCGGGCCGTTCACCGCGACGTCGTTCACCACGGCGCGGTCGAAGAACGCCAGCGCGGCGGAAACGGTCAGCACCACGCGATCAATGGCCCACTGGTAGGCTTCATCGACGTAATAGCGGCGTTCCACTACCCGCAGTATTCTGGCGAAGCGCGCCCTCCAGGGCTCGTGGGAGATCGCCCGGCGCACGTACACCAACCACGCCAGGACGAACGCGCCCACCGCCAGGATTATCGACAGCGCCCCCAGCACGTAGTTGAAGTGGAATTTCTCCGCGTGGTCGTAGAACACGAAGCCGCCGATACCGTCGAATGCGCCAGGCCAGTTGAAGGCGATCCAGCCGAAGCCCACGGCCAGCACCGCCAGCACGGACATCACGCCGGTCATCAGCAGCGGCGATTCGTGGGCGTGGTGGCTGTCCTCGCCCTCGGCTCCGAAGAACACCACGAACATGGCCCGCGCCATGTACAGGGCGCTCAGGAACGCGGTGAGCATGGTAAGCACGATGAATATGACGTGCAGGTTGTGCTCCACCGCGATCAGGATTTCGTCCTTGCTCCAGAAGCCGGACAGGATCGGTATCCCGCCCAACGACAACGCGCCGATGGAGAACACGACCGCGGTTACAGGCATCGCCCGGCGCAACCCGCCAACACGACGAATGTCCACGTCGCCGTGGGCGCCGACGCCGTGCATCACGCTGCCGGCGCCGAGGAACAGCAGGGCCTTGGCGAACCCGTGGGCCATCAGGTGGAACACCGCCGCCGTCCAGCCGAACGCGCCCAGCGACAGCATCATCAGACCCAGGTGGGACACGGTGGAATACGCCAGGATGCGCTTCAGGTCCGTGGACACCAGGGCGATGGTCGCCGCGCCCAGGGCCGTGATCAACCCGACGATGGCTACGACCATCATCGCTTCCGGGGACGCGGCAAAGATGGGATAGGCGCGGGCCACCAGGTACACGCCGGCGATCACCATGGTGGCCGCATGGATCAGCGCACTGACCGGCGTCGGGCCCTCCATGGCGTCGGGCAGCCACACGTGGAAGGGGAATTGCGCGGACTTGCCCATGGCTCCCAGCAGCAGCAGGATGGCCGCCGCGGTGGTGACGCCGCTGCCCAACTCGCCGGACGATGCGGCGGCGAAGGCGTCGGTCATGCTGAAACTGCCCACGTTGACCCAGAGCAGGAGGATGCCCACCAGCAGTCCCACGTCGCCGATGCGCGTCACCACGAAGGCCTTCTTCGCGGCCTCCCGGGGGCCCGGGTTCTCGAACCAGAACCCGATCAGCAGGTAGGAGCACAGGCCCACCAGTTCCCACGCGATGTACAACAGCAGGAAGTTATCGGCCAGCACCAGGGTCAGCATCGCCGCTACAAACAGGGCCTGCCACGCGAAGTACCAGCCGAAACGCGGGTCGCCCTTCATGTATTCCAGCGAATAAAGCTGGACGCCCAGGGCAACGAAGGTGATCAGCCCGAGGAGCACCACGGTCAGCGGGTCGATGATGATGCCCCAATTCAGGTGGATCGCCCGGTCAACCGTGGGGAGGGCGATGCCGGGCAGCCCCGCCTCGAACCAGGAGGTGGAGAAATGGCAGGTCAACGCGCCGGTGATGCCGCTGACTTCGCAGGCGGGATCGGCTGCCGAAGCGCCCAGGAAACTCACCGTGGTCAGCGCCCACACGACGAAACCGCCGCCGATGGCCAGGATCGCCAGCGGCGCGCCCCGCAGCGGCAGCCAGCGCTGGAACAGGATGATCAGCGGGCAGGCGGCGAAGGAAAAGACTGGTATCAGGAATGCCAGCGGCATATCACCACTTGAGCAGGTTGATTTCGTCGACGTTGACGGTGCCGCGGTTGCGGTACATCCGCAGGATGATCGCGAACGCCAGACCGACCTCTGCCGCTGCCACCGTGATGACAAAGATCGCGATGATCTGGCCGTCAAAGTCGGTGAAGCGGCCCGTGCCGTTCAGGTAGGAGGCAGCGGCGATCAGGTTGATGTTGACCGCGTTCAGCATCAACTCGATGGACAGCACGATGAGCACCGCGCTCCGGCGCGCGAGCACCCCGTAGAAACCGATCCCGAACAGGGCGGCTCCCAGCAACTGGAAGTACAGCAGCGGCACCATCGCCGGGTTAGCCCTCGCCTTCCACGGGTGTGTCGCCCTCGGTCGCCACATTTTGCGTGCGGGCGATGATGATGGCTCCGATCAGGGCTACCAGGAGCACCAGGGACGCGATCTCGAAGGGCAGCGCCCACTTGGTGAACAGGGCCGCGCCCAGTTCCGTGAAAGCAGGGGCCTGGGGTTCAGCCGCCACGTCGGGATCTACTAGCCAGAACGCCGCGCCCAGCACCACCGCCAGCGCCGTGGCCGTTATCAATCCCAGCGGCCACTGCTTGTTGTCCGTGATGCGTGGATATTCCGACGAGCGGGTGAGCATCACCGCGAACAGGACGACGATGATGACCGCGCCGCCGTAGATGAGCACCTGCACCAACGCCAGGAACTCGGCGAACAGCAGCAGGTACGCGCCGGCCGCGCCCAGCAGGGACAGCAGCAGGAACAGCGCCGCATGGACCACGTTGCGAGTCGCTACGACGCCCACGGCCCCGCCGAGGGTGAAGATGGCGACGATTGCGAAGAGGGCCAGCGCCACGGGTCTATGCGTCCCCGCTCACCGGGTTCCGTTCAGGGGTACCCGGCGCGCTGCCAAAGTATGAGCCGCCCCGTTGGCGGCTCCGGTGGTGAGGGTTTGGTTTCGGCTTCGGCATTGTCGAATAGGCGGACCGGCCCCGGGATCTTGTAAGACCAACGCCTAAATTGACTTGAGGAGCGTGCAGGTCGCACACTCGCAATCGGCTTTGTGCTTGCGCACCGGCTCGGATACCGCCTGCGTGCGGCCGCGGGCCTTGCCGGAGCCGCCGGTCTTGCCCCGCTTTTTGCCCTTGCCGATCTTTCCGGCTTTGGCCGCCTTGCCGGCGATTTTGCCCACCAGCCCGCCGACCTTGCCGGAGACGGAATCATCCCGCCCGGACTTGCGCTGCTCCACGCACTCGACGCAGGTGCAATACTGCGGGTGCCGCGGCGACAGGTTGCGGTAGCGTTCGTCTTCTCTGGGCACGGTCAGCCTCGGCTCAGGCCTCGGGTTCGGTTTCGGCAGCGGCGGCCGCTTTGGCGGCGTCGGCTTTCTGCTTGGCCAGCACGGTCGGCGGAATCCACGCGGTATCGTCCTGGTATTTCTTGCCGATATCCAGCAGCGCGGGCAGATCAACCCGGTCCCCGTTGCGCGCGTAGGTGCTCATCTCGTGCTCGTGGCTCATGACGATGGCGTCGAAATTGCAGTACTCGACGCAGATGCCGCACAATATACAACGGTTCAAATTGATTTCAAAGTAATCGACGATCTTGCGACGGCTGCTTTCGCCGTCGGCGTGCTTGGGGTTGTCCATCATGCTGGCGGACATGCACTGCGTCGGGCAGTTGCGGATGCACACCATGCAGCCGGTGCAGTACGGCTCGCTGATTTTGCCATCCCAGGTGAGCGCCGGGAATCCCATGAAACGCGGCCGCACGGGAGTCGGTTCCTTGGGATACTGCTGCGTCACCGGCCGGCGGAACCCGTAGACCGTGGACGCGAGAGTAAGCATCATCCCTTTCAGGCTTTCCAGCATAGCTAGGCGTCCTCCGCTCGCAGTGCGGCCACGCGGTCCAGCCCGGAGAAAATTTCGGCAACGGAGCACGAAAATCCGGGCAGGATCGGCTCTCCGGTGAGTATATCGTCCGTGGTGAGGACGCGGATTTCCCCGGTGGACTGCCGCACGGTCACTTCGCGATTGTAAACGTCAACCAGCAAAACCGTGGCAACGCCCTGCCGGAGGTAAAGCCGGGCTTTATCGATGACGTCCAGGTAGGTATCGGTGGGTGAAACCACTTCCACGGCAATGTCAGGTGTCCCTTCCCACACGCCGGGTTCATCTTCGATAGCCGGCGTTCCCGGTCGTTCCGCAGTTACGCTCACGTCCGGTATCCTGAAGTTCGCGCGTGACAATCCCAACCGGAACGAGGCACCGGGGCCTACCCAAAAGAGCAGATTTTCGTCTTCGATGTACTGGTCAAACAGGCGGGAAATTTTGCCCGCGACTATTGCAGGCGCTCTTCTCATCGGCGGCAACTCCACCAGTTCGCCATCGACCATTTCGTACCGCCGGTCGTCGGGCAGGTTGCGCCATTCGTTTTCGGCATGGACGGCTGCCTCGTGAATCGGAGGGGAAGTTGCAGTGGTCATCATGGCCTCCCGCTCTGGGCGGCGTCAGTTGCCGACGATCCCCGACGGTCCAGCACGGCGTAAATATCAGCGACGAGGCAGTGAAAGCCCGGTATCTCAGGTTCGCCGGACAGCATATCATCAGGGCCGAAAATCTGCTCCGGCACGCCGGGTCGGCGGATGGTCACTGTGCGCAGGTCGGGGTCGGCGACCCGGACGGCTTGCGTTCCGCCGGCGAAATACTCGATGGTTTTATGAGCGAGGCGTTCCAGGGGGTTGTTCCGGTCTGTCACTTCGACGACGGTGTCGGGCGCAAAATGTGGCCAAGGACCTTGCGCCTCGTCATAAGCAGCCATACGTTCCCAAGTTGTTACGCTAACATCCGGGAAGCGTAGATTGTAGGTGTCGATTTGGAATCCTACCGCTACCCCAACGTAAAGCGGCAACCTGGCGACTTCCACGTGGCCGAGGATTAGCCCGCCAATCTCGCCCGTCAGCGTCCCGCGCCGCGGCCTCCGGCCTATTTCCACCAACTCTCCATCCACCAGCTCGTAGCGGTGATTAAATTCACCCGGCATCTCCCAGAACTCGTCGACGGTGATTTTGCGGGGGCGGGTTGTCATGGCGGGGCGCTTCAGAGGTTTCCAATATGATACCAGCATTGGGGGTCAGGTGCCGGATTGGGTTGCCGCACGACGCGCGGCGAGCTGACGCTGCACTTCCGCAACCCGACGGGCCGGCCCGGTCATGCGCCGGTAGATGATCCACCCGGCAACCGCCAGCCCGGCGGCGGACATGATGGTCAGGCTCCACCAGGGCAGCTCGTAGAACCGGTACACGGCGGCAATGATCACCGTGTAGAACGACAGCGGGACCATCACCTTCCAGGCGAAGGCCATCAGTTGGTCGATGCGAAGGCGCGGGAAGGTTCCCCGCACCCAGAACACCACCAGCACTACCGCGTAGGTCTTGAAGAGGAACCATACCACGTCGGGAAGCGCCGGGCCGCCCCAGCCGCCCAGGAACAGCAGCGTGGTCAGCGCGGCGATGGCAAAGGTGTTGATGTACTCGGCCAGGAAGAACACCGACCAGTGGGCGCCGCTGTACTCCACGAACGGGCCGCCCACCACCTCGCTCTCCGCGTGGTAGATGTCGAAAGGCGTGCGTCCCACCTCGGCCAGCCCGGCGATGAAAAAGATGACAAACCCCAAAGGCAACATTACCAGGTACGGGTACGATGACTGCGCGTCCACGATTAAGCGCATATCCAGCGATTGAGCCAGGATCGCCACCGCGGCGGCCACCAGCACCACCGGGATCTCGTAAGAGATCAGTTGCGCGGCGGAGCGCAACCCGCCCATGATGCCGTACTTGTTCGCCGAACCCCAGCCGGCCAGCACCAACCCCAGGATCCCGATCACCGCAAAGGCGATGATGTAGAACAACCCCAGAGGCAGGTGGCGGATCACTACGCTGTCGCCGCCGGGTATGGTCACCCAGATGACGAAGGCGGATACCACGACGATGACCGGGGCGATCCAGAAGATGGCTTTTTCCGAGTCGTCGGGGATGATGTCTTCCTTCACGATGAGCTTCACCGCGTCGGCGATGGGCTGCATCAGCCCGAACAGTCCCGTGCGGGTCGGCCCGTAGCGCAGCTGCAGGCGACCCAGCGCCTTGCGCTCGAGCCATACCATGGACAGCACGACCACCGACAGGACGGCGAACATGACCGCCAGGCCCAACGCGCTCCAGCCCAGACTGATGAGGAAGCTCACCGGTCCACCTCGCCCAGCACGATGTCCAGCGAGCCCAGCACCACCACGCTGTCCGCCAGCCAGGTGTCAACCAGCAGCCGGCGCAGCGCGGACAGGTTGCAGAAAGACGGCGGGCGCACCTTTACCCGGTACGGCCGGTCGGTGCCGTCACTGACCAGATACACGCCAATCTCGCCCCTGGGGTTCTCGGCGCGCACGTAGGCCTCGCCGGCGGGTGGGCGGATCAGGCGGCGGCCCAGCGAGGACGTCACCGGCCCATCGGGCAACTGCTCCATCGCCTGCTCCACGATCCGCAGGGACTGATACATCTCCTGGACCCGCACCCAGTGCCGGTCCCAGCAGTCTCCGTCCAGACCCACCGGCACCTCGAAGTCGAAACGGTCGTAGATTGAGTACGGTTGCGCCTTGCGCACGTCGTACTCGTACCCACAGGCGCGCAGCATCGGGCCGGTGAGGCCCAGGGCGATTGCTTCGTCGGCGCCGATGGGGCTCACGTCCTTGAGGCGGGACAGGAAGATCTCGTTGAAGGTCAGTATGCGGTCACTCTGCTCCACGTCCTCCCGCAGCAGCGGCATCAACTCGTCCACCAGCTGCCGAAAATTGTCCGGCACGTCCTCCTTGAGGCCGCCGATGCGGAAATAGTTGTGCATCATGCGCGCGCCGGACACGGCTTCAAACAGCGCCTGCACCCGCTCCCGCCCGCGGAAAGAGAACATCACCGGCGTCATGGCCCCGGCGTCCAGGCCCATGGTGCCCACGTACAGCAGGTGGCTGGCGATGCGGTTCAGCTCGCACAGGATCACGCGGATGTATTCCGCCCGCTCCGGCACTTCCAGGCCCATGAGCTTTTCGACCACCATGCAGTACGCCAGCTCATTGTTGAAGTTCCCGATGTAGTCCATCCGGTCGAACAGCGTGACCACCTGGTGGTACTGCTCGCCCTCGCACAGCTTCTCGGATCCCCGGTGCAGGTAGCCGATGTGCGGCTCGACGTCGACCACCTTCTCGCCGTCCACCCAGAGCACCATGCGGAACACGCCGTGGGTGGACGGATGCTGCGGCCCCATGTTGAGCAGCATCTCCACCGGCTGCGTCCCCTCGCGGACACCGTCGGACACCTGGGCAGTCATGGCAGTCGGGTCAGTCATGGCTTGTAGAATTCCTAACGGTTCTCAGAATTTCAGACCGAGGGCTCGCGGGTTTCGGGAAACGGCGAGCCGATGAAACGCAGGCTGGGTTGCGGCGGCTCCACGCGGGCGCTCATCCAGGCTTCTCCATTATCGTAGAAGCCGGCTTCGATGAGCACGTCCTCCAGCACTCCCATCTCCTCGCAGTCTTCCAGGTAGTCCGACACCTGCCGCCGGAGGGCGGTGCGGGCGTCGTCCTGAGTGTCTCCGTAGGCCGTCACTTCAAGCTCCGGGCACCGCGCCTCCCAACCCGAGGCGACCCGCACGGCTTCGATTTCATACACAACGCGGTCCATGCGCTTACCCCCGGAATGTATGTACGCTCACGCCATACTCCCAATCGACACCATAAGATCGATCTGCGGGTGGCGGACGCCTGGTGGTCACGTCGGCGCGGCGCTTTTCCGCCTCTGCTCCATCAATGAACTGCAGGATGACTTCAGTTTCCTCCGCGAGGTCTTCCGTGCCCAGCGCTTCGGGCAGTTTCCCAGAGGTGTCCAGTCTCTCCAGCCAACCGCGCATTGACCGGATCAGAGCATCTTGCGCTTGTGGAACCGTGCTGCCGCTGCCCTCTACTTCCAGACCGTTTACATTGGCGATGAACGGGTTGCCGTCCGTGTCTTTCAGTTCCAGTCCATCCATCACTGCAACGAATCCGCTCCCTTCGGCGACTACGTGAGCCGTGAATACCACCCCGTCCATGACCGCCACGAAACGCCTGTCGTTTTCGGCTGCCAAATGAACCGTGCGCTCGACGGCAAGGTCGTCATTTTGGTTTTCATTGTTCGACGGCATGAGCATCCACCGGGAACTCCCGGCACTCTGGAACTTCCGGTACTTTAGCACTCACGGTACTCTAGAACTCACGGTACTCGTAGAAGTCGTAGGATTTGCGACCGGGGAACCCCTCGAATTCCGGGTACAGCAGCAGGGGAGACAGGTCGGGATGCCCGTCGAAGGCGACGCCGAACAAGTCGTGCGCCTCGCGCTCGTACCAGTCGGCGGCCGGCCAGACCGCGCATACCGAAGGCAGGGCAGGATTGTCGTAGGACACCTCGGTCTTCACCACCAGCGATTGTTCCCGGGCCAGGGACTGGAGGAAATAGACCAGTTCAAAACGCTCCTCGTAGTCCACGCAGGCCAGGCACAGCAGCAGGCGGCAATCCAGGGAAGCGTCATCCCGGCAGGCCATGCCGGCCGAGAGTATGTCGCCGGCGGGCACGGTCACCTGCGGCAGGTCGCCCAACGCGCCGGGCACCGGGGAGTAGTCGGCCAGAACCGTCACGGCGCGGTCCAGTGTCTCCCGACGCGCCGGCGCCAACAACTCGATGGGGTCTGGCGGCGGTTCGGCGTCCGCCTCCGGGGCGTTACGCCGAGGCCGAGGCATTGCCCTCACCTGCATCGGACATGATCTTTTCCTGGAGCTTCAGTATGCCGTACAGCAGCGCTTCGGGGCGCGGCGGGCATCCCGGCACGTACACGTCAACCGGGATGATGTGATCGACGCCCATCACCACCGAGTAGGAACGGTAGTAGGGACCGCCGTTGGTGGCGCAGCTTCCCATGGCGATGACCCACTTCGGTTCCGGCATCTGTTCGTAGAGCAGGCGTATGGGTTCGGCCATCTTTTTGACCACGGTGCCGGCCACGATCATGACGTCCGCTTGCCGGGGCGACGGCCAGGTCACCACCCCGAAGCGGTCGAAATCGTGGTGGGCCATGTACGTGGAGATCATCTCGATAGCGCAGCAGGCCAGCCCAAAGCTCAGCGTCCACAGGGACGACTTGCGCGCCATGGCGAACAGTTGGTCAGTCGTGGTAGTGATGACACCCGGCACCCGCCCGTCGGTCGCCTGGTTGAGCAGGCTCGGCCCGGGTCGGTTGCCGGGGCCAAGGATAATTTCGGTGGCCCGGGGCGGCATGGCCAACGGAGAACTCGCTTGTTCCGCCGAGAGACCGCCGGACCCTGCGGACGGGTTTACTTCTGCCAATCCAGCACCCCCTTGCGCCATCCGTAGATCACGGCGAAGAACAGCATGGCCAGGAACAACAGCATCGCGTAGAACGGTATCGGGTTGCCAGCCACTTTTTCCTGTATGAACACCACGGCCCACGGGAACAGGAACACCGCTTCCACGTCGAATATCAGGAACAGGATGGCGAAGATGTAGAAACGGATGTTGATATTGGACCAAGCGAAGGGCGTCGGCGGAATGCCGCATTCGTAGGTCGTCAGCTTGACGGCCGAGCGGCGCCGAGCCGACAGCAACTGCGACCCCGCGAACATTGCCCCGATGGCAGCCAACGCGATGGCAATGGCGATCACCACCGCCAGCCAGTTCCCGGCGTAGTCGGCCGGGTTGAAGGTTTGGAGCAGAGGAACTGTAAATTCCATGAGAATCAGGGAGGATTGAGCTGCTATGCCGGCTGTCGGATCAGGTCGTCAACTGTTTCCTGAATCGCCAGGCCTTCAACGAAGTTGTGCAGTATCTCCAAGTCAACGCCAAACGCAGCGACGGATGCATCGTCGGTAGAGTCACGACGATGTATCTCCAGTCCAACCTCCGTACCGGAGTTCATGGTGAAATGGGAGAGGTGCTCGATCTCCAGCCCTACCGCTGTGCCGCCGTTGTCAATATCGACCACCAAGCCGTCGCAAACCTCGTACGATTCTGCGCTGGTAGCGCCTTTCAACTCAATGTATAGGCTGTCAGTTTCAGGATAATAGCGCACTTTCATCGGACGCTCCGTCGGCCAAAACCGCTGTCGATGAACGCGGTATGCACGGTTTCTCCGTCTTCGAGCAAAACCACGCGCAAAACGCGTTGCCTTGACTCTCCAAGTATTGTAGCCATACCCCAGATGCGAATTCGACCATCCGCTTGTTCTTCTCTATGTATCTGATTATTCAGCGCCTCAATGCACAGAGCCAAACTCATATACGGTCGATCACGCAACGTGTCATTATCGAAGTGGAATGTGGTCTTCATGCTTCCTGGAAACGTCGCCGGATAACCCGCCAATACCAGTGCAATCGCCCGACGCATCCTAGCAATCGCACGATGCGGCGTCAATGGCCTCAGCCCCTCCGCAACGCCGTCGAAGAAACGTCGCGCCGGAAGTCGGCCTCCGGTATTTCCGTGAACATGGGCCGGAACCCGTCCGGGATATTCACGTCCGGCAGCGACCGGAACGCGCCCCTGTCATCGGTGCGCCCGCCAACAGCGAAACGACTGCCACGGCCCCACATTTCCGCCAGAGCCTGTAGCATCGCCGTTTGGGAATCTCCATAGTACCGGGGCTGGATCAGCCTGGTCACGGTATCCCAACCGATGGCGAAACCGCATCCGGGAAACAGTTCCGACTTCTTGACGAAGGTTTCCGCCGTGGTCAGCGCCACCGTGCCAATTCCCCGGAACTGCTCCAATCGGCGATGCACTTCCTCGACGGCCAACGGCGGCTTGTCCACGTTGGACACCGATAACTCGAATGTCACCGGCGCTCCCAGCACACTGGCGGCCGCCTCTGCCAATTCCGTGTGACCGGCATGAAGCGGGTTGAACGAACCGGGCAGCAGGGCCGGCGGCGCGTCTCCGTCCACCACCATCCGTCCGTCGGGATGAACGGTGACCCAACGGGCGTCGCCGTTCAGCAGGCGTTGCACCGGCTCGGCGTGGCGAACGGTTTCTGTGACCACCCGCTCTGACGCGGCAAGTCCGAGGTCGAGTTCCGCGGACACTCCACAAGCGCGCGCTATGGCGGCGATGACCAGCCGGCTGACCACGTCCTCTTCGCCGGCGCGGTCCCTTAGACCCTTTTCGAGCACGACGGCGTCGGTCGTCGCCCCGTCGTCGTCCCAGACGGCGATGAAAGCGCGGTGGTCGCCACGCTTGGTGCGGTCGGTGGCAATAGTGGCGGTGCACGCCAGCCCGACGATGGGCGCGTCCTGCTCGCGCAGCGACATTCCCCGTGCCCACGCCGCCCGGGCCATCCGCCGCGCAGTGTCAGCGGATACGGTTTGCTCGGGAGCGTACCCGCCAAGAAAATCGGTCATCGCCAGGTAACCGTAAGGCACCCGGGTTTCCAAGACGGTGCGCGAGGCGCCGCCGACTCCCAGGAGCCAGGCGAGAGCATAATTTCCGGCACCGGCCACGGCCAGCACCGATTGCTGCGGCGTGTCGTGGATGCGGGCTACGATTTCAGCAATGTCAGCATCCATTTTGCGGCTCACTTTTATCGCCCTTGCCCTCAAGGTAGTCGATGGCTTCCTGCGGCAGCGTCACGCCCAGACGACGCAACTCCGCACGTATGCGCTCACGCTCCTGGCGGCGGCCTTCCTGGTGACCTTCCCGGCGGCCTTCGTCTAGCCACCTTTGCCGGCGTTTCGCTCTGATGTCAGACATTTTCTCAAACACTCGGCGCGCCCCTTTGCTCGCTGGGGTTGTCCGGCTCATCAAGTAAGGATGCCACAACCTCCGGCGGAAGGTCAGCCGCGAGCCGCTGCAACTCCGCACGCACGCGCTCACGCTCCTGGCGGCGGCCTTCCTGGTGACCTTCCCGGCGGCCTTCCTGGTGACCTTCCCGGCGGCCTTCGTCTAGCCACCTTTGCCGGCGTTTCGCTCTGATGTCAGACATTTTCTCAAACATTTTGCGCGCTCCGTCAAACAGACCGGCCAACGGAATTACCAGGGCCCAGTACAGCCTGGTAACCGCAATCTCAAAGTAGATAAACGCTCGCAGTTCCGAGCCGGAGAACTCCGCCAGTATGACGACGCTGGCAACGGCTGCCAGTG
Source organism: Dehalococcoidia bacterium (assembly GCA_034420475.1). Lineage (GTDB taxonomy): Bacteria > Chloroflexota > Dehalococcoidia > Lucifugimonadales > UBA3495 > Bin87. The sequence goes on along the minus strand of DAOULH010000009.1, from coordinate 156,416 downwards.
TGAACCCGCCCACTTGCCAGTAGATGCCCCGATCAATCAGTTCGTTGGGTAAATCCGATGAGCGCATTGTAACATTGTATCGGATTCAGGTGATTGGGCGGCTCGACCACGCAGCCGGGTCAATCGCGCCCATGGCGCTCAATGACACGTCGATCTCCCCGGCGATCTTGCGGTCCCATTCGTCGGCCCACCGACCGGGCAGTCGCGGCCTGGCTTCCCGCCAAGTCATGCGCTGGCCGCCGTTGGTCCGGGCGGCCAGCGCCTCCACCAGGAACGCGGTCATGTCGCCGCCGTCCATGGCATTGACCACGCGGCAATCGAGGAAGCCATAGCATCCTTCCAGCAGGGGGCTGCCCGTAGCGCCGGTGGTATAGCTCACGCCTTCAAGTTTGTCTCCGTCGCGGCCCGAGTGCATCCCCAGTTCCCAGATGAGCGGTAGCTGGGAGGTTTCCAGGAAGTTGATCGCGAGCACTCCGCTGGCGGCGATCAGATCGTGGGTATAGTTGGTGCGGTAAATCTGGACGATCAGCCGCGGCCGCCGGGGAACTATGGAAGCGGCGGTGACGGCCACCGCGATCTGCGCGTTGCTGACGTCTCCCGCGCGTGTCGAGATGGCCGCCAGCGGCGCGCTGAGGCCGCCCAGCAGCGGGCCCACATCGGCAGGGTCGAGGTCCGGAGCCGGGTGCGCCACGGGATCGACGGGACCGCTCAAGGTGCCTACCAGTCGGGGTGGGTGTCCATGGCGTCGTTGACGGTCAACCGCATCTGTTCCGTTCCGTCAGCGTTCATGTAGAGGATCTCGGCATTCCCGTAGGCGTACGAAACGAACGCGATCCGGTCTTCGCCGGCCGACCAGACCGGCATCAGATCATCCTCCGTGTTCTGGGTCAACCGGCGCCGCTCCGAACCGTCCACCAACACGGAGAAAATCTCGGCCTGGTCGTCGAAGCGCACCACAAACGCCAATCGCCTGCCGTCCGCCGACCAGGCCGCGGAGAACTCGTCATGCTCGTCGTCGGCCACGGCGACCTCGTCAGTGTCGTCGGCCCAGTTATCTGATTTGGTCGGACGGAGCACGTAAACGTCACGGGCGCCACCGTCGCTGCGCAGGAAGGCTATCCTGTCGCCCTTGGGCGACCAGACCGGGTCGGTGTCGGGGCCCGCAGTCAGCTCAATGCGATTAACCCCATTTGGGTTGCGCAGGAACAGTCCGTCCTTACCATGCTCCGTGAAAACCAGCCACTCGCCGTCGGGCGACCAGTCGCCGACGCGTTCCCGTTCCGGGCTGAAGGTCAACCGCGTTTTCCGCTTGCCCTCCAGCGTCACCATGTAAATGTCAGGGTCGCCGTCTTCATCGGAGACATACGCGATCCGGTCCGACTCCGGAGCCCATATTGGCGGTTGTTCGGCGTCCACGTTTGACACCAGGGACGTGACCCCTTCGGCGTCTACATCGTACAACATCAGCTCGGTCTTGTTGCCGACCGATATCCAGGCGATTTTAGTCTGGTCCGGCGACCACCGCGGCATCCTTGCGTCTGCGCTCAACGATGAAATGCGCGATGCTTCGTCGTCACCGGGCTGCTGGACCCAAGCCTGGGCGCCATCGTCATCCGATACTACGTAAGCGATGGCCGGCAGGTCACCGCCAAACAGATTACCGACGAAACATCCGCCCAGGGACAACGCCACGGCTAAACAGAAAGTCAAGCGCAAAAAACGAGAATTGCCCGCGACCAATCCCATCAATGTCCTTTCCCAATCGAGCTTGTTGCCTGGCGCCGATTATATCGCAGTGAACCGGCTGTGCACGCGGCGTCCTCTGACCAGTTACGCGGCTTATGTTCCTTGACATCGGCCGGAGCCCAAATTAGCATCCCTTCACCGCAGCGGCATCCCGGCGCCATGGATGGGCTGCTATAGATGCGCTATCCGATAAGCTGCGCGTTCGGCAAAAATGTGAGGTCGATCATGCTGGCAATAGTTGGAGGAAATCTCATCGACGGCTCGGGCGGACCCGTGGTCGAAAACGCCGCAGTGCTGATCGACGGCGACCGCATCGTGGAGGTCGGTCCCCGGGCCGCGGTGCCCATCCCCGAAGGAGCCGAAGTGCTGGACGCCAGCGGCCACACGATAATGCCCGGCCTCATCGACGTGCATGACCATCTGGCCTCCGGCGGATACGGCCTGACCGGCCGGTGGGGCATGGACGAACCGCTTTCGCTGTTCAACATCCGCACCGCCCAGGTCATCGAAGACACGCTGGCCGCCGGCTACACCACGGTGCGCGACGCCGGCGGCCTGGATGCCGGCTTCAAGATGGCCGTGGAGCAGGGCCTGATCAAGGGCCCTCGTCTCATCATCTCCGTCAACATCATGTCCCCCACCGGCGGGATTGAGGACAAGGTAAGCGGCAGCGGCCACCGGAAGGTGATCCTGGGACACGACCCACTGTCGCCCGACGGCGTAGCTGACGGGGTGGATGGCGTGAGGGCCAAGGTGCGCGAGCTGGTCCGGTGCGGGGCCGACCAGATCAAGTTCGCGACCACCGGCGGCGCCTCCGGACGCCCCGGCAACGGGCCGCTGGACCAGGCTTACGCGCTGGACGAGGCCAGGGCGCTGGTTGACGAGGCCGCGGCCCTGGGGCGCAGCACCCTCTGCCACGCCGTGGGCGGCACCGGACTGCCCATCGCCATCAAGGCGGGAGCCGGCTCCATCGAGCACGGCTGCTACCTGGCCACCGACCCCGATATGCTCAAGATGATGGCCGACCAGGGCACCTTCTTCACCCCGACCTTCGAGGTGTACGACTTCCACAGCACGGTCAGCGCCCCTCACATCAGGGTGCGCGCGCAGGCTCTGATGGACATCCACATCCAGAGCACCGAGCTGGCCATCAAGGAAGGCGTGCGCATCGTGGCCGGCACCGATGCCGGCGGCTTCGTCCACGGCGACAACGCCCGCGAACTGGAGCTGATGGTTGAAAAGGGCATGAGCAACATGCTCGCCATCCAGGCCGCCACCGGCTACGCCGCCGAGTGCTGCGGCATCGGCAAAGAAGTCGGCACCATCGAGGTCGGCAAGCAGGCGGACGTGCTGGTGGTGGATGGCGACCCGCTGCGGAACATCTCGGTTCTGCGCGACCGTGAGCGTCTGCTGCTCATCATGAAGGGCGGCGAGGCGCACACCAACCGCCTGGCCGCGCGGGAGTTGCAGCCGGCGTAGAGGTACGCCCTGTTGAGAAAACAGAAAACAGCCGCGATGATCGTGCGCCGGGTTTTCACCTCCCTGGCGGTGCCGGCCGCAATCACCCTGACGCTTGCCGTGGCCGTGGTAGGGTGCACCTCGCCTGAACCCGCAGCGGTCCCCACCGCTGCGCCAGCGCCCACGGCGGTTGCTGTGTTGTCAACCTCCGCCCCGTCTCCGACCGAAGCGCCAACCCCGGTGCCTATGGCGACGCAGACGCCTTCCTTCACGCCACTGCCCACCCATACGCCGTTATCGCCGACGAGTACGCCCCTGCCAACGCCGACGAGTACGCCCACGCCGCTTCCCACGGCAACGCCCACACCCACGCCGCCGCCCACCAGTACCCCCACTCCACCCTCTCCAACATCCACGCCGGCGCCCACCCCAACTCGCACGCCTGACCCCTCCACGTCGCCACCGACCCGCCGGACAACACCGCTCAAGTCGTTCGCTGACCTGAAACACAGCGCCTGGCTGGAGCGGAACAAGCAGAAGCAGGCAGACGAAATCAGGCAACTGTCATGGGTTGCCGACGGCATTGACGACATTGAACTCGACACGGCTGAGGCGTTGATTGCATCCGCGCGCTGGTACCCTGATGTGTTCAGCGCGTTGCTGAAAAAATCCTGGCTTCTGGACGACATCACCGCTGATGAGAATATCGCCATAGTGAGGATGCGCCGAACTGCCAAAAACAGCCCTGAACTGGCTGATCAAATGCTGCGAAAGTCCTGGGCTCAAGATGGGATCACCCGAGATGAAGCAAGGGTAATTTATTACCTGTATGGTATGACGCTGCAAAAAGACGAGGCGATAAAGCAGCAAGTGTTTGAAACGGCAATCCGAATTCTGGCTATGCCGTTCCTGGACAGCGTGACCAGCACGGACGCTCTGGCCGTTCAATCCCTGGAACGCATTGAAGACGATAGCGGCGCCGCTTTGCTGGAGGTCATGTCTCACCCCACGCTCAGCGATGGCATCACCGACGAAGAGGCCAAAATCGTCGTCGTATTGGGGGCGACGCGCGAAAAGAAACCGGAATCGGTGCGGGTCCTGCTAGGGGGCACCGGCGTGTACTTGGAAGAGCGAGTCATTGAACTACCGCTGTCCGGGGAAGTATCGCTTGCAATCATCCGCCTTCGGGACCAGGTGACCGCCAGCATGGATTATTTGGAGCACAGCGTGCGTACCATAGAAGCTTTCCTGGGCGCTCCATTGCCTGCCAACTACATCGTCTTATATTTTGACGATGCTACTAGCTTCCGCGATTCTGGAGGCGGTACCTTCTACGGCACACACATCACGATACGGCCCTTATATGACGTCGAAAACGGGACAAGATGGCAACGTACGCCATTCGTGATTGCCCATGAAGTGGGCCATTACTATTTCGGCGGCGCCAATCAGCCTTGGATTGACGAGGGAGCGGCCGAGTTGCTCGGCATCCTATCTGAAAACGCACGTATTGCAGCTCCCATAGAGCCTGACAACAACCCTTGCGCTCTTTTCGAGACAATAGCCGAAGTGGAAAACCATGATCCGGAAAAAGGAACCAACAGGAAAAGCGACGAGTATCGCTGCTACTACTCGCTGGGCGAGCGGCTGTTCCTTGACCTGTACCACACCCTGGATGAGGAAACCTTCCGGCAAGGTTTACGACAGCTGTATTTGAAGCGCTTGCAGGACGACCCCATCGATAATTGCGAAGGCACCGACTTGGGCATCTGCCATCTGACGTCAGCGTTCAAATCCGGCGTCTCCGATGACGTTGCGGCGGCAGTGGACGAGATAATCGCCCGCTGGTATGGAGCTACGGATTAGGCGGGATCGCAGCGAATCCGGCCGATTTATCCACGCCAACCTTTATGATGCTGCTGAGCAGTTGACCGGACATGCGCTTCATCGTCCTGACGCTGTTCCCGGACGCCTTCCGGTTCATCGAAGAATACAGCGTGCTGGGGCGGGCTGTGCGGAGTGGCCTGGTCTCCCTGGAAACCGTCGATATACGGGAGTACGCGACGGACCGTCACGGAACCGCTGACGACTACCAGTTCGGCGGCGGCCCGGGCATGGTGATGAAACCGGACCCGGTGTTCGCCGCGGTGGAATCCGCCCTGGCCGACATCCCGGCCGCGGAGCGAGCGGCGACACCCGTTGCGCTCACGTCTCCCCAGGGCGACGTGCTGAACCAGGACCTGGTGCACGAGTTTGCCGGCGCGCCGGGCATGATCCTCGTCTGCGGGCACTACGCCGGGGTTGACGAACGCATCCGGGAAGGTTTGATCACCCACGAAGTTTCCATCGGCGATTACGTGCTCACCGGCGGCGAGCTGGCGGCCATGGTTATCATTGACGCAGTGTCCCGCTTTGTGCCGGAGGTTGTGGGTTCCGCCGAGAACGTGGAACACGACAGCATCACCTCGGGTTTGCTGCAACACCCGCTGTACACGCGCCCCGCCGAATTTCGAGGCATGGCCGTGCCCGAGCTGCTGCGCTCCGGCAACCACGCCGACATCGAGCGTTGGCGGCGGCGGCAATCCCTGGAACGAACGCTGCGCCTGCGGCCCGACCTGCTCAACACCGCGCCGCTGACCAATTCGGACCGCGTCTTCCTGGCCAGCCTGGGATGGAGCGGAACGCCAGACTGATATGACGCAACTGCGTTCCAAATACCGGTTCGGCATCGACGTCCGCGTGCGCTGGCAGGAATGCGACGCGCAGGGCATCGCGTTCAACGGCAGCTACCTTGGCTGGCTGGAGATCGCCCAGGCCGAATACTTCCGCAACCTGGGGTTCAGCATCTACCGCGTCGCCGCGGCGGGATACTTCGACAGCGCCGTGGCCAAGGTCACCATCGAGTACAAGGCGCCGGTGCGGGTGGACGAAATGCTGGACCTGCGGGCCCGCGTCGCTCGCATCGGCAACACCAGCCTGGCGCTGGAAGTCGCCATTTTCGCCGGGGGCGGTGCGCCGGACGACGCCCCGCTCACGATCATTGAAGCGATCTACGTCGGCTTCCACGCGGACACCGGGCAAACCAGGCGCGTGCCCGATGCGATCCGGGAACTGGTGGACAGCTGGGAAACGGCGGGCGAGGTCCTGCCGCTGGAGAGATTCCCGGAACTGGCCGCGTCACAACGATAATAGCCTGATGTCATTCGCCCTGGCGGTGTGGAGACTGCGATCCGCTTTCCCCTTCTTCCGCGCCATTGATCGCGGCGATGGCCTGCAACTTGGCGGCATCGGTCATGTCGGGGGCCGCCATAATAGCCGCAATGATTCGCCGACGTTCCTCGGCACGCCCCGCCCCGCGGCCTTCCTCTCGGCCTTCTTCCCGGCCCTCCTCGCGCCACTCCCGGCGACGACGCAGGGCGAAATCTATCATCGTCATGACTACTCCTACAGTGAACGGCACTGCCCCGATGGCGGCTTGAGCGATTGCGCCGCACACGAAGGCCAGCAGCAGCATTCGCGGGTACGATATGCGCGTCAGCGCATCTACAATCGTCTGCCCTTCCCGGATTCCCAGCGCAGCCTCGTTGAGGATCAGCGACGCCAGAAACAGCAGCGTCACCCACACCCGCCACCCGTTGATAGCCCGATAAATCGCCTGCGGAGTTCCGTTATCCGAATCATAGCACAGGCCCGGCTTTACCAGTGCCTACACCATGAAGACCGGGGCATCGTCCCGGTTGATCCGCGTTTCCGACGCGATGCCGTCCCGGATATGCCTGGGCAGGGCGAACATGGCTTCGTGGCTCCGCCCGTCGTAGTGCCGCAACGTCTTCGTGACCCGCTCTTCGATGCGGCGGTCCACGTCGGATGCGGCCAGGTCAGGCAGCGGAGCGTCCGAGGCGATGGTGAATCCCCACAGCGTGATGAAGGACGGAACGTGGACCTGGTACGGGGCAGTGTGTTCGAAGATGCTTTCCAGCGTTTTGTATATGGTCGTAAAGCACTCGTGCAGGCTCAGGAACCCGGCCGGGCCCGACTGCGTTACCAGGATTCCGCCCGGGTTCAACCTCGCGCGGGCGATTTCGTAGTATTCCTCGGTGTACAGGAGATACGCCGGCCCGCCTTCCAGGGGGTCGACCAGGTCCATGATCATCACGTCGAACGACTGGTCGGTGGATTGGAGATATCCGCGGGCATCGTCAAACACCAACTCGGTGCGCCCGTCGTCGAACGCTCCCCGGTGATGCTGGGGCAGGTGTTGGCGGCACAGCTCGACCACCTGCCGATCCAGGTCGACCATGGTCACCTTTTCGACCGAGCGGTGCGACAGCGTTTCCCGCAGCGTTCCGCCTTCGCCGCCGCCGCCGATGAACACCCGCCGCGGATCGGGATGCAGCAGCATGGCCGGATGGACCAGGCTCTCGTGGTAAATGTGCTCGTCCCGTTCGGTTGACTGCGTCTTGCCGTCCAGGAGCAGGCTGCGCCCGTACACCTGGGAATGGACCACTTCCACCCGTTGATATCCGGTGTGACCCGAGTAAAGGACCTCGTCGACCTTGAGCATGATTGCCAAGTCAGGCATCACGGTCTCGATCACCCACTTGCCGGTGATTTCTTCCATCGGGTAGCTGGCCATCGGGACTCCTTGGGCAAAGGGATATCTGGTTGGGCGCAGACGGACTCCGTTGCCGCGGCCGGTCTTCCGGCCGTCGCCGCGTCTCCAGCGTGGGGAGCCGTCAGTTGAGGCGGTGCGCCGGTTGCAGTTCTACAACACGCGCGCCCGTGAGCCCGCGGCGGATCTGTGTGATCTCGGGGTCCAGACAACGCAGCGCTTCAATAATGACCGCTGCCGCGCGTTCCGGCATCGTTTGATCGCCGCAGGTGAAGATATCCGCCGCCGCGTAGCCGTGCTCCGGCCAGGTGTGAATGGAAATGTGGGATTCGGCGATGGACAGAATGCCCGTTACGCCCTGGGGCGTAAACTGATGAAACGACTCCCCGACTACGTGTGCCTCTACCGCCGCCGCCGCCCGTAACATCTCCCGCCGGATATGGGCCAGGTCGTCAAGCAACCGAGGGTCGCAATCTCTAAGTTCCAGGAGCACGTGAGTACCTAGTACATCCAATCACCCTTTCCTCCGTGTGGATTAGCTCCCCGGCCGGGCAACAAGTCCGCACGGCTCCTTGGGAACAGCAGGCGACGATTCTACCCAATACCGGCTGCTGATACAAGTGCGTATACTCGTTCAATTGCTATGGAATGTTATGGAAAGTCGAGGCCGGACGCGGCGGCGGTTGGCGGGATGCTGAGTTCGCTGGGGTTTGTCCGGCCCCTGCCGGCTTCCCGAATGGTCTCATCTGCTGCCCGGCGCATCGCCGTCACCATTCACAGCGCGATGCGCTAGAATGTGGGTCGCTTGGCGGCAGGGTGGGCGCCCGCCCAGCCAACGCAGTCAACATTATTTTGAACCAGGAGGCACTTTCCATGACATTTGTGCGCATTTACACCGGCGATGACGGCCAGACCCACTTTCAGGACCTCGACCTTCCCGGCGATCGCGCCATTCACAGCGGTATGCAGGTCACCCCGGGCGTGAATTTCCGGCGATTTGAGCCCGGGTATTTTTCCGACTGGCACACGGCGCCGCGTCGCCAGTACGTCATCACCCTGGCGGGTGAAATGGAGGTCGGGATCGGCGACGGCACCAAGCGCCGCTTCGGGGCCGGCGACGTGCTGATGGCCGACGACCTGACCGGCCAGGGTCACACCACCGCCGTGGTCGGCGACCAGCCCCGCATCTCGGTGACCATTCCCATCACCCTGTGGTCGCCCTGGCTGCCGGCGGACCAATAACTACGGCAAGACGTCCAGTGCGCTAGGCCGGCGCGTTTTCGCGGATGATTTGTTTCGCGGTCGCGCCGGCATTGGGGCCGGATACGCGGGGAGCAATGATCGGCAAAGTCAAGCCGGCTTCCCGATACTCGGCCAACCTTTCCCGCCGGGCTCCGGCATCTGCGGGCAGCGACATGCGGTCGATCAGACCCTCCGGAACGAGGCGCTCGGCCAGCGCAACGTCGCCGGATCGCCAGGCCCGGCGCACCTCCTCCACTTCGTCCGCGAAACCGGCCTCGGCCATCAGCCGGCGGTACCGGGGGAACCGACCGGCATAGGTTGCGGCCACCCGGCGCATCCCGCCGTCATCGGCGCCCGGCGCGGACACGGAAACCAGCGTCGCCACCTCGACGGTTTCCGGCGCGACTCCGGCTCGCGCGGCGCCGGCGGCGATGTGCTGGCTGGCGGTACGCGCGTGTTCCGGCGTGCACCAGGTGAGCAGGACCCCCTGGCTGATCTCGCCGGCGATTTCGAGCATCTTCGGGAACACCGCCGCCAGGTAGATGGGCATTTCCGGCCGGAGCGTCGGGAAATGCAGATCAAAGGTAGCGATGTTGATCGCCTCGCCCCGGTAATCGGTCAGCGCGCCGTCGCGCAGCAGGCGGCGCACTATGTCCACCGTGTCCCGCACCCGGGGGATAGGGCCGGAAAACTCCAGGCCGTGTTCGGGCTCCACCTGCACCTTGTGGCTGCTGCCCAGCCCGAGGATGAAGCGGCCGTTGGAGAAGTGGTCCACGCACGCCGCCGCCATGGCGATGGTGGGCGCGCTCCTGACGTAAACACTGCTGATGCTGGTGCCCAGGCGGATCCGCGACGTCGCCAACCCGCACGCGGTGAGGATGGAAAACTGGTCGCCCCCGTGGCCCTCGGCGACCCAGGCCGACTCGTAGCCGAGTTCCTCGGCCAGTTGGACGCACTCCACGATCTCCGGCGGCGTCATGCCGCCACCGGCAAAGGCTACTCCGATACGCTCCATTACATGCTCCCGTTCAATCCAGCCGCAGCCCGTTGGTCTCCCATGTGATCATCACCTCGCGCGCGCCGCTCAGCCAGCGCGGGCTCAATCCATTCGGACTGCGCTCGAACAAGCGGTCAAGGTTGTTCTCGATGTGCCGGCGGGTTGGCTCGTCGTCGCGTTCCAGCCTACCCATTGCCAGGTCCACGGCCTGACCATCGGACAATCCCCCGGCCGCTTCCGGTATCCACCACGGCGGAGCCGGAATGACCTGTATGTCGGGCAGAAGACCCATTTCCCACAGCACTGCCGCCAGCTCGGGCAGCCCGGGCCAGGGAGCGGGCTGTTCGTCGTAGAGGACACGCCGCAGTTCGTTGTCCATATCGCCGGGCGTGGGTCGCCAGATGCAGATGATCACCCGCCGCGACGCGGAGTTGTGCAGCTTGGCGACGAACGGGACGATGTCGCGCACGAAATAGACGACGTCCGACGTGATGGCCACGTCGCCGGTTTCGGAAGAGTCCATCCACCAATCGGGCGAGACGCGCGCGTTGGTGATGCCCGCCGCATCACGCGATAAGGTGAATTGCCCCCGCATTCCTGCGGACGGTTCCACCAGCACGACCTCGCGCGCCTGGCTTGCCAGCGGCAGGGACACCCGGCCGGCCCCGCCGCCGACATCCAGCAGGACGTCCGTTGGTTCCAGGTAGCCGGCCAGTGCGCGGAGGTTTTGATCCCACTGGCGGTGGGGATCCAGGCGGAACAGTTCCGCAAGGTCGGCCCAGTGGTCGGCTCGGTGGCGGTGGTCGGCGAAGCGGCCCGCCGCCAGGGCCGCGTCGTGGACGGCCGCGTAGTGTTCGGCGGCGGAACTCACGGGGTCAGGATGACCTTGCCGCGAGTGCCGCGCGAGGCCAGGTGCAGGTGGGCGTTTCCCGCCTCCGACATCGGGATGATACGGTCTACGATGAGCTTGAGCCGGCCGTCGATGATCATAGGAACCAGGTCATCCATCGCGCCCTGGTGGTCCAGGGAGCCGATGGGCGACCGGCCCATGCTGAACCCGATCACCGTGCGGTTCAGGGTGGTGATGTCGGCGGCCGCCAGGTTGGCCGGTTGTCCGCTGGCGTTGCCGTAGCTGACCACTCGCCCATAGGAGGCCACGCAGCGCACCGATTTCTCCAGCACCGGGCCGCCCACGCACTCCAGCACCAGCGCGACGCCCCGCCCGTCAGTCAGGTCCCGAACCTCGTCCTCAAAGTCCGTCTCCGTGTAGTTGATGGTGACATCGGCGCCCAGGGAACGGCAGAGGTCCAGCTTGTCCTGGGTCGATGCCGTGGCGACCACCCGCGCGCCCCATTCCTTGGCCAGCTGAATGGCGACGGTGCCCACGCCGGAAGCGCCGGCCTGGATCAGCACGGTGTCGCCCGGCTGCATCTGGCCACGGGTTTTCAGCAGATGGTACGAGGTCAGGAAAGTAATGGGCATACCGCCGGCATGGATCGGGTCGATGCCATCGGGGTAGGGGAAAACGAAGTTGTGGTTGACGGCCACGTATTCCGCCTGGCCCTGCGGCCCCATGGCCATCACCCGTTGCCCCACCGCGAGGCGACCATCGGTAACGTCCGAGCCCAGCGCGGTGATGGTTCCCGCGGCTTCCAATCCCAGGGTGGCCGGCAGGTCCGGGCCGGGGTAGTTCCCCTGGCGGCGCATGATGTCCGCGTAGTTGACGCCGGCCGCATCCACCTTGATCAACACCTGGTGCGGGCTGGGCGTGGGCTCCGGCGTGTCCTTCCACTCCAGGACTTCGACACTGCCGTATTCCTCGATGCGCAGGGCTTTCATATTGGGGTTCTCCTGTTGCGACTTCATTCCGCCATTTTGTCAGAATCAGGATTTGCAGGATTTTAAGATTTTCGGGATTGCGTTTCCTCCAATCCTGATAATCCTATAATCTTGAAAATCCTGATTCTGACAACCATCCGCCGGGCTACGCCGGGCCGCGCAGATTGGGCGACTGGAGCACGTCGGGGTTGATTACCCGGATCGCCTCTCCCGAGGCGAAGGCGCGGATGTTCTCGACCACGCCGGAGTAGAAGGCGCGATACCCTTCCTGGGTGACGTAGCCCACGTGGGGCGTGATGAGGGTGTTGTCCAGCGTCAGGAAGGGGTGATCCGCCGGCAGCGGTTCCACGTCAAAGGTGTCCAGCGCCGCGCCGCCGATTGCCCTCCGTTGCAGCGCGTCCACCAATGCCGCCTCGTCCACGATGGGGCCGCGGGAGATGTTGACCAGGATCGCCGACGATTTCATCAGGCCGATTTCGTGGGCTCCCACCAGGCCGCGGGTGCGGTCGCTCAGGCGGATGTGGACGGAAACCACGTCGCCCTCCGCGAACAGCGTGTCTTTGTCGACCAGAGTGGCGCTGCACTCCGCGGCCCGCTCCGCCGTGAGGTTCTGGCTCCACGCGATAACCTGCATGTCGAAGGCGTTGCCGACCCGGGCCACCAGCGAGCCGATGTGTCCGAGGCCCAGCAGCGCCAGGGTCTTCCCCCGCAGCCCGTGGCCCACGTGGATGCCCCACTTGCCCTGTTCGCGGGTGGCTCGATCCTCTTCGGCAATGCGGCGCATCAGGCCGATTATCAGGCCCCAGGTCAGCTCCGTGGGACCCTCGCCCTCGCCGGGCGTGCCGCAGACGGTGATCCCCAGGTCGGTGGCCGCGTCGGTGTCGAAAGAGGCGTTGCGGGCGCCGGTGGTAATCAGGCAGCGCAGCGCGGGCAGGCGCTCCAGCAGGGAACGCGGGAAAGCGGTGCGCTCCCGCATACCCATGACAATGTCGAAATCGGCCAGCCGCGTCGCCAGCGCATCCTCGTCGGCCAGATGATCGCTGAAAAAGGTGACCTCTATGCCGTCGGGCAGGCCCGACCAATCAGCCATGCCGGAAGCAACGCTTTGATAGTCATCGAGGACAGCGACTTTCATGGGTCTGGTCACCTCTTCTAGTCGATTGCGCCGGGCCGGATCACTTGAATGCCGGCATGACTTTTTCGGTCAGCAGGCGGATGTTCCTTACTACCACGTCGTGAGGGATCATGCCGCCGGCGTTGATCTCCGCGACGACGCCGTCCAGCCCCAGCTCCTCGCGCAGTTGCAGGTTTCAAACTGCATGAACATGCCGCAGTGCATGGATCAACCTCTGGGAAAGCGCCTGGTCTGCCGCAAGAAGCGGCGCGACGGTTGGGCAAGTAAAGCACAGGGCAAATTAGGGGTCAAGTTGACCCGCGACAGGCGCGCCGGCGGTTTCCCGGGGCATTTTGAGCGCTGCCGGACGGGTCGTTTCGCCGCGCATTCCTTTACATCCGTTCCGGGCCTATGGTACGATTACGTTAGGCAATATACGCCCGGCGGAAGTGGCTCAGTGGTAGAGCGTCTCCTTGCCAAGGAGAAGGTCGCGGGTTCGAATCCCGTCTTCCGCTCCACTCTCACAAATCAGGACGGCTCCGCTTGGAGCCGTCTTTTTGTGGCAGCGACCCGCCGCGCAGCAGGTCAGCCGAAGAAGCCCTGTCCTCCGTTCACATGAATGGTCTGGCCGGTGATGAAACCGCCATCGTCCGTGCACAGGAAGGTGACCGTCGATGCGATCTCATCGGGCTTGCCCTGTCGGCCCAGGGGAATGCCGGAGGAGTCGGGAACCCGGCCGGCGTACCATTCCGGGTTGGCGCGGCTGGTGTCGATGCTGCCCGGAGACACGACGTTGACGCGGATGTTGCTGCCCGCGAACTCCGAGGCGAGGCTGCGGGCCATGCCCACGATCCCCATCTTGGCCGCCGACACGTGGGCGCGCAGCGGGCTGCCCCGGAACGCCCCGTCGCCGGTCAGGAACACGATGCGCCCAAAGCCGTTGTCCACCATCTGCTGGATGACGCCGCGCGTCGTGTAGAAGGCGCCGTCCAGCACGACGCCGCGCACATGCTCCCAGTCTTCCACCGTCACTTCGGTGAAGGGCTGGTGCGGCCGGATGGCGGCGTTGTTCACCAGGATGTCGATGTGCCCGAACGTGGACATGGCGGCATCGATCATGGCGTCAACCTGGTCTTTCCGGGAGACGTCGGCGAGAACGGGCAGAGCCTTCACGCCCAGTTCCTCGACGGCGGCCGCGGTCGCCTCCGCCTCGTCGCGGTTGCTGCGCGCGTTGACTACAATGTTGGCCCCTTCCGAGGCCATCATCAACGCCGTGGCCCGGCCGATGTTGCGGCCCGAGCCGGTGATCAGTGCTACCCTGCCGTCCAGTTTGCCCATGTCTGCAACTCTCCTGGTGAAGTTTTCGTTACAACTTGAACCCAATGACGGCGATTATAGCGTACCTGATAGCACACGGCCCCGAGGAACTCTATACTTTCGATCATGCGTTGCGCACCGACCTGGCTGGTTCTTGGCTTGATGGGGGTGATTGCCTCCGTCGGCTGCTTATTTGGCGCCCCACCGCCAAACGATTCGCCCACCGCTGACCTGCAAGCGACCATCGACGCGGCCCTGGCGAGAGTCGCCGCAGCGCAGGAAACCGGACTTGCGCCCACTGCGACTGCGCCGCCGGCCACCGCTGCGCCCACCGCGTCGCCGGCAAACGCCCCGTCGTCGCCGGTCGTTTCGGCCACGGCGATACCCCGCCAACCTCCAACAGCGACCCCGGAGCCTTCAGCGTTCATCCTTTCCGAGGCGCGCAACTGGAAATTCGCGGAACAGACCGCTCCCGTTGTCGTCGCGCAGATCCGCAGCATCGGCTGGATTGCCGACGGTTTGCAGACCGCGGACGAATTCAACGCGGCCGAGCGCATGGTGAACATGGGCCTGGACGCGCCGGAGGTCTTGAGCGCATTGCTGGCGTCGGAGGAGTTCAAAAACGACCTGCGACCGATGGACTTGCCCGCATTACTGTCGCTGCAGCGTATGGCCCGGGACAGGCCGGAGCGCTTGGCGCAGCTCGCCAGCGCGGGCTGGTTCCGCGACGGTCTGACCACTGCCGAAGCCGCGATTGTGGCGGTACTCTACGAACGTTCCCGGTTCATGTCGCCGGAATTCGGCGCGACCGTGGCCGATCCCGGAACCCTCAACGTGGAACTGGGAACCGCAACCAACCGCAGCGGGTCGATTGTCCCCATCGCGATAGTGCGCTCCGGACCCACGCCGGCCGCTTCGCCGGTGATGGCGGTCTCCCAGGCCGCGGTACCCGTTTTTGAGGCTATGTTCGATGCCGATTTCCCGACCCCGGCCATCGTGATCCACGTCACCGACTACGTTGCGGGAGGGGCGGCCGGCACCAACTACCAGACGCACGTCACGTTGTTGCCGGAGATCGACGACAATTCCAAACCGGAATTTGCCCCGCACGCCGTTTTTCACGAGATCGCGCACTATTACCTCTATGTGGAACCCGTCTGGCACGCTGAAGGCGGAGCGGATTTCGCCGCCACCTACGCCCGTCACGTCACCGCCGGCGCCCCCCTGGAGGCGACCAACTACCCCTGCGACGGCGCCTCGTCCCTCAGCGAACTCGAACTGAGGTCACCGGACGACGTCGAGGAAGCACAGGCGGATCCCGGCCTGTGGCGGTGCAACTACTACCTGGGCGAGCGGTTGTTGCTGGCGCTGTACCGCCAATTGGGCGAGGAACGGTTCCTCCAGGCCTGGCGGGCGCTGTACGCTCGGCTGGCGCGAGACCCCTCCTATCCGTCACAGCAGGAGTTCGCCGAGACCGATATCCGCGTGGAATGGCTCCGGGCCGGCGGCATGCAGATGCAACCGGACCTGGAGCACATCTGGGACCAGTGGTACCGGGGCCGGACGTCCACCGTGGTCGAAGGAGTCCCCGATTCGGCTCCGGTAGATCCAACCCTGCCGTCAGTCAACGGGCGCATCGACCAGGCATACGTCGCGCTGAGCGTGGACGGTCAGCCGGTCAACGAATTTTCGACGTCGGATGTGGAGGGTTGGGTTTACCTGACGCTCAAATACTCCTACTCGATCTCCGGTGATCCCAAGCAACTGCAATTCGAAGTGGTCGAGTATTTTGAGGATGGTTTCACCAATAGCCGGCGTCGCGTGCCCGTGCAGTTCGAATCACGGTTCGCCGGCGGCACCCAGTGGCTCTCGGTGGGACCGAGCCCTCCATTGCGTTGGGATTCGGGTCGATACTGGATTTACATTTACGAGTCCGGCCGGAAGATTGCCGAGGTGCAACTCGACGTCACCGGGTAGTCCCTCGGGGCATCCCTCGAACTCAACACCGGATACCGAAACGAGGCAGCAATCGTCATGAATTACGAACGGTTGGGATCGTCGGGCCTGATGATCCCCGAGATTGGCCTGGGAACCTGGCGGTACACCGGCGGACCCGAACCGTTGCGGCGCGGGGTCGAGTTGGGCGCAAACCTGATCGACACCGCCGAAATGTACCGCACCGAGGCCGCGGTGGGCGAGGCAATCGCCGGAATCCGCGATCAGGTCATCGTGGCTACCAAGGTCCTGGGCAGCCATCTGCGCTACGACGAGGTGCTCAAGGCCGCCGAGCAAAGTCTGCGCCTGCTGGCCGTGGACCGCATCGACCTGTACCAAATCCACTGGCCCAACCCCAGTGTGCCCATCGCCGAGACCATGCGCGCCATGGATCGGCTGGTATCCGACGGCGCGGTGGCGCACGTGGGCGTCAGCAATTTTTCGGTGGACGAGATGCGGGAAGCCCTGGCGGCCATGCCCAACGTGCCCATCGTCTCCAACCAGATCCTGTACAACCTGCGCCGCCGCAGCGCCGAGCGTGACGTGATCCCTTACTGTCGGCGGAACGACATCACGGTTATCGCCTATTCGCCCCTCCACGAAGGGGCGCTGGTGGGCAACCGGGGCGGCCGCCTGCGCCGGGCGCTGGGCAGGAACCGTGACAACGACGTGCTGGAAGAAGTTGCCGGCGAGGTCGGGAAAACTGCGGCCCAGGTCGCGCTGAACTGGGCCGCAGACCAGGAGGGGATCATCGCCATCCCCAAGTCCAACAGCGTAGAGAGAACGGAGGCCAACTGCGCGGCCTCGGGCTGGAGCCTCACCGCGGAGCAGCGTCGCACCCTGGAACGGGCTTTCCCCATCTAGGCTGCGCGGGCATCTCGGAGCTTGTCTGTACCCAGTTTCCGCAAACCTGTCATTGCGAGGAGCGAAGCGACGTGGCAATCCCGTTGGCGTAGCGACGATCCCGGCTGCAGCGAGATTGCCGCGCTGCGCTCGCAAGGACATAGGAGTTACGCACTGGAGCAGAAAATTTCGTCTGTGAGCCAGATGATCCAAGCACGAGATTGCTCCCAACTGCGTAAGTCCTATGACAAACTGGGTACGCGTGAGCATCTCGGAGTTTGTGACTCGCTCCAGCCTGTGCGGCAGCCGACGGTATGGTACGCTTGGCAACGCGAATCTGACGATTATCCCTGCCTGACCGGAGGTGTATTGAAATGTCTCTGCGTTCCGACCTGAAAAACCGACTGACCGCCGGCGAAACGATACTCGCGCCGGGCGCCTACGACCCGATGTCCGCGCGCGTGGTGCAGTCCCTGGGGTTCGATACCGTGTACGTGGGCGGCTACATGAGCGGCGCCCACCTGGCGGTTACCGAGCCGCTGATGACGCTGACCGAGCAGGTCGACGTCGCTCAGCGGGTGGCGAAATCGGTGCCGCTGCCGGTGATCTGCGACGCCGGCGCCGGCTACGGCGATCCCGTCCACACCATGCACACGGTGCGCACCTTCGAGCGGGCCGGCATCTGCGGCATCCACATCGAGGACCAGGTGTTCCCCAAGCGGGCGTCGTACCACGCCGGCCTGGAGCACGTGATCCCCATCGACGAGTTCCTGGAAAAGATGCGCTACGCCCTGGAGGCCCGCAGCGACCCCGATTTCCTCATCATCGGCCGCACCGACTCCTTCACTGCCGTCGAGGGTGACATGGAGGATGCCATTAGGCGGGGCAATGCCCTGCGCGACCTGGGGGTGGACGTGGTGATGCCCCGGGGCGTGCGCCAGCGGGAAGACCTGGCAACCTTCCGCGCCGGCGTCCCCGACGTGCCGCTGCTGGTCATCGCCGGCACCGACGACATCACGGTGCAGGAATACGAGGAGTTGGGATACAAGGTCATCATCTATGCCACCACGCCGGCCATCGCGGCGGTGCAGGGCATCCAGCAGGCGTACACCAGCCTCCGGGACACCGGCCACATCGGCATCGGAGCCGCGGAGGTTGCCCAGCGCCGGGCCGAGGTGGAGGCGCTGATCAGCCTGCCCGAGTACCAGGCGGTGGAAGCAGCCACCACCGAGCGGGAGTTCCAGGACCGCGCGCACCATTAATTGATCCCAGCAGACCTTGGGATTGCCCGGCCCCAGCTTCTCCGTTGGGGCCGGGCAATCCTTCACCGCCGTGCTATATGGATAAGGAGGCGACGATGGCAATCGGGAAACACCAGCGCAGCGATCTGGCGACCCGCGCCCACGCCATCTACGATGCAGAGCTGCGGCACAAGCTGGAACCGCACGAACACGGCCGCTATTTGGCGCTGGACGTCGAAACCGGCGACTATGAGATCGCAGATAGCATTGTCGCTGCCAACCAGAAAATGCGGGAAAGGCATCCATTACCTGCCCTGTTCTTTACCTTCCGGGTCGGTTATCCAGCCGCCGTCAAAATGGTAGGTGCCCGTCACCGAAGCCGGCCATGATTCTCGGTTACGTCAACCGGAACTTGGATCCGATTGTTGCGGTCTTCGTCGTGGACGACAATGGTCACTACTGGCGTCAAGAAGTAGTCGTTGACACTGGGTTTAACGGAGACCTTACATTCCCGGCGGGCATAATCCAGGAAATGGGATTGCGGTTGTATGGCCTGATTGAGGTGACGCTGGCAGACGGGCAAACCAACTTGTACAATCACTATGGAGCGACTGTGCTTTGGGAAGGAAGGAATCGCCCAGTTTACGTAATGGAATCTGAAGATCAGTTTCTGCTGGGTACAAACCTGATCGAAGGCAGAACGTTGACCGTGCAAATGTGGGAAGGCGGCGACGTGGTTATTGACTAGGTGGCCCGTCGCGCCAAACCAGACGGCCGGCCACCACGGTCGCCGCGGCGCGCACCGTAGGCAGACGCGCTGCCGAAGTCCCGAACGGATCAGGTTCCACCACCGCCAGGTCCGCCGGCATCCCTGGCGCAATGCGACGGTGACCGGAGTGCAGGGCCAGGGCTTCGGCCACCGACAGCATTTTCATCCCTCCAATATCAGCCCCGCCGGCCGTTTGGCGAGACAACGCCGCGGCCATCGACGCCCACGGGTTCGGTTCGACAACCGGCGCGTCGGATCCCAGAACTACGGGCACTTGCCGGTCGGCCAACGCTGCCACCGGGTAGAGATGAGGGAGCAGGTCGGCTGTGACGGTACGCAGATATCGCTCGCCGTCGTAGTGCAAAAACCCCGGATTGGGCGCCGCCATAGCGCCGCTTTGGGCTACAAGCTCGAGAACGTCGGGCGGACACTCGGCGCAGTGCTCGATGCGGTCGGGGATGCGGTTGCCGCCGTCAGCGATGAGTGGAGGCGCGTCGCTGATAGCCAGCGCAGCCGCGACGATGGCGTCGCGCTCCACGGCGTGGATGGCCACGGGGAATCCCAGTTCGTGGGCATGAGCCGCCATCTCCGCCAGCCGATCCGGGTCGGGTCGCAGTTGCCCGGTTGACGCTGTGAGCATAATCTTGGCATGGCCTACGGCCAGCAGGCCCTGGTTTGCAGTGGCCCCGTAGTTCAGGTCGGCTGCCTGCATCTCCTCCAGCCGGTCGAAGCCGACCATCATGGTCAACCGCAGGGGCAGCGTGCCGTCTCCGGTTGCCCATTGGAAGTACCGCCACCGATCCAGACCGTTGCTCGGCCCAGCGTCGGTGACGGCAGTGATGCCATAAGCCAGCAGCCTGCTGCCAAAATCGCGTATGGCCTGCTCCATCTGTCCCGGCGACGGATCCTCGGACCTTCCGGCACGATCCCGCAGCCAGTCACCCATTTCCAGCAACAGCCCCGTCGGTTCGCCCTCATAATCCCTCGCGATCACCCCACCCGGCGGGTCCGGTGTCAGGCGGTCGATGCCGACCGACGCCAACGCGCGGCCGTTGAGCGCGCAAGCGTGTCCGGAGTGATGCTCTACCCTCACGGGCCGCGTGGTGGAAACGCGGTCCAGATCGTGGCGGTTCAGATGCCGGCCCAACCCGACAGGAGAGTCGTCGTAGCCGTAGCCGCGTATCCAACCGTCTCCGGAGGCCGCGGACCTGCGCAGCGCGTCAACAATCTCCTCCACATCTCGCGCTGCAGCCGGCTGGCAATCCACCCGCAGGCCGGTGGCGGCGGTTGCCAAAACATGGCAATGGGCGTCCACGATGCCCGGTATGACCGTGCGGCCACCGCAGTCCAGTACGGTCGACTTCGCCGTCGCCAACCGGCGGATTTCACGGTCGTCCCCGGTCGCGACTACCTGCCCCCCGGCTATCGCCAGCGCCGTAGGGTTGCCCACTCCGACAGGAAATTTCCCGTTGAGCAAAACGATTTCAGCGGAAGGCGTCATCTGATCGTATCTGGGCAGTGGATCCGCCGAGTCGCACGCAGCGCGGTGCTATAATCGCGCCGGCCAAGCAATGCAGCAGCGAGTGGCGACTTCTGGCGGAGGGACATTATGCCGGAACTGGAAATCATCATGGGCGGATACTCCATCAACACCGACCAAACGCGGTTGGGTCTATGCACCGTCACCCTGATTCGCGGCGAGGTGCTTTCCATCGTGGACGTGGCGCATTTTGGTCGCCGCAACATGCTGGTGGATGAGCTGGCCGCGCATGGGATTTCCACCGACGACATCGGGCGGGTGATTTTGACCCACGCTCATTGGGACCACTCGCAGAATACCGACCTTTTCCCCAACGCGGAAATCGTTATCCACGCCGACGAACTGGAGTACAGCCGCAACCCCCGGGTCGGCGACCTCGCCACCGCAAGGTACTTCGCGGACACCCTGCTGCAGCAGAAGGTCAACGCGGTCAGCGGCGAGACCGAGCTGGAGCCCGGCGTGCGGATCATCGAAACCCCGGGACACACGCGCGGGCACATCAGCGTGGTGGTTGAAACCGAGGCCGGCGCGGTGTGTATCGGCGGCGACGCCATGTCGGACGCCGGCGCCATCGGTCGGGGCACCCCGGCCATCATCTTCTGGAGCGAAGCCGACGCCCGGGCCAGCATCCGGAAAATCGTCGCAGCGGCCAACACCATCTATCCCGGCCACGACCGTCCCTTCCGGGTAGAATCTAACGGCGACATCACCTACCTGGCCGACTCGCCCACCCTGGAGGTCAGCGGCGTGCTGCACTACGCCAGCGGAGCGGTCACCGTCAAACTCGGGCGGGCCGATCACCCCGGCACCACCGTGATGCCCAGCGCCATCGACTACCAGGGCGGGGGACAGAGTCACCCCGGTCACTGCTAAACGCGCAACCGGGATTCGCGCTCGTATCCGGCATATTCTGCCCGGAGCGCGGGAGGCGGCGATGCAGGCGGTCATTTTCGACTGGGATCTGACCCTGTGGAACAGCTGGGGCATCCATCTGGGTCTGATGGAGAGCACCGCAACCGAGCTGGGCATGGTTCCGCCCACCGCCGATGCAGTCGCCGCCGAGTTCCACCGTCCCTTCCACCAGCACCTCCTGTGGTTCTTCGGCAGCCATCCCGACGCCCAGGACGAACTCGACGGCATCCTTCCCGTTTACCTGAGCCATTACCACGCCATTGACGGGCATCGCCGTTACCTGTATCCGGGCGTTGCCACGCTGTTGAAGGCGTTCCGGCGGCACGGGATCCGCGTGGGCATACTGTCGGACAAGATCCCGTACTTCGGCGAAATCGAACTGCGCGAGTCCGGATTGGCCCCGCTGGTCGAGTACGCGAATTTCAAGACCGACGCGCGGCCTTACAAGCCGTCGCCCGATGGCCTGCTTGATGTTCTGGAGACGATGGCCGTCGATCCGGCCGACGCCATGTACGTGGGTGACGGGCCGCAGGACATCGCCTGTGCCCGCAGCGTCGGCGCAACGTCAGTGGCCGCCCTGTGGGCCACCATCGACCAGGAAGCCATCCTGGCCGAGCAGCCCACCCACCGGGTTTACCGTCCCCACCAGGTGATGGCCGTGGTCGCCGCAGCCAACGGATACGGCGGCGCCGATCCCTGGCGGCGGCATCTCCCGTGGCCCTGGCGCCCGGACGCGGACAACCCCGAAGACGATCAGGATACCGGGAATGCCAACCTTGCCGACGCCGGCAGCGCCTTGGGTCAATCGCCATTGCTGTCCTGGCCGCTGGCGGACCGTTGGCGTGGCCGCACCCGGGACCTGGCGCTGCCGCCGCGGGACGCCAATCCCATCGCGCCGCTCCGGCTGCAAACCGGCACGGACGATGGCGGTTGACGGCCCAGGGACACGCCGGTGTCCGCTTCGTCTGGAGCAGCCGGCGTTATCAGGCGCGTTGCCAGCGGTTATGTTGCTTGTATAATGGCCGCACCCGTCGCGCCACCGACGACGGCATTGCTCGACAACGGCATGGTTGCCGGTCAGTGGCGGCGACACCAGAAATGGGAGCCCACCCCAATGAAGAACAAGGTTTTCCCCGATTTCGACTCCGCCGTAGCCGACATGAAAGACGGCATGACGTTCATGTCGCCCGGCTTTGGCAACGTAGGCTTGGCCCGCAACCTCCTGGCCGCAGTCCACCGGCTGGGCGTCAAGGACCTCACGGGCATCTCCAACAATGCCGGCTCACTGGACGACCGCGTGGACGTCGGCACATTAATTGAAGCCCGTCAGGTCAAGAAGATGATCTGCGCCTTCACCGCGCCGACTCATCCGTCGCAGATCACGCCCTTCGTCCAGATGTACAACGACGACGAGCTCGACGCAGAACTGGTGCCGCAGGGAACGCTGGCCGAGCGGATGCGGGCTGCGGCTGCCGGTATCGGAGCCTTCTACACGCCGGCCAGCGTTGGCACCGAACTGGCCGAAGGCAAAGAGCACCGCGAAATCAACGGCCGCACCTACGTCTTGGAGTATCCCTTGCCGGCCGACTTCGCCCTGATCCGGGCGTACCGTGCCGACACCTTCGGCAACTTGCAGTTCCGCCTCACCCAGCGCAACTTCAACCCCGTAATGGCCATGGCCGCCGACATCACTGTGGTCGAGGTCGAGGACAGCATCGTTGAGCCTGGGGAGATTGACCCGGACTGCGTACACGTTCCGGGAATCTACGTTGATCGGCTGGTAAAGATCCCGGAAGACGGGATTTGGGACTGAAGACGCCGGTTCAGGTTGGCATCGACGCCATACCGGGTACGCGATAAAGAACACAAGGAGTACTGCGATGACTACCGCGGACAAGCCCCGCCTCTCCCGGCAAACCATGTGCGACCGTCTGGCCATGGAGTTCCAGGACGGTTGGATCGTGAACCTGGGCGTGGGTATGCCAACCCTTTGCTCCAACTACCTGGAGTGCGAGCCGGACAAGGAGATCATCTTTCATTCCGAAAACGGGGTGATCGGATTTGGTCCGCTGGCTCCGGCCGGGGAAGAAGACCGCCACCTGGTCAACGCCGGCGGCCAGAACGTGGTTGCCCTGCCCGGCATGGCCATCGTCCACCACGCCGATTCCTTCGGCATCATCCGTAAGGGAATGGTGGACGTGACGGTGATGGGCGCCTACGAGGTCTCCGAAAACGGCGACTTCGCCAACTGGCGCATCCCGGTGCGCAAGGGCGGCGGCATCGGCGGCGCCATGGACCTGGCCGCCTGCGCCAAGCGGGTATTCATCGCCATGGAGCACAACCAGCGCAACGGCGCGCCCCGGGTGCTCAAGAGCTGCAACTTGCCCATCACGGCGCCGGGCGTGGTCAAGCTGCTGGCCACCGACCTGGGCCTGTTCGAGATCACCGAGGATGGCTTCGTCCTGCGCGAACACGCTCCCGGCTGGTCCCCCGAGGACATCCAGGAGCAGACCGAGGCGGAGCTGATAATCGCCGACGACCTGCGGGAGATACGCGTGCGGCCGGCGTAGCGCTACAGCGAACGATGTACACCTCCTTCAGCATCGAAAACTTCCGCCTGTTCGAGCAACTGACGGTGGAACCCCTGGCCCGTGTCAACCTGATCGCGGGCCAAAACAACGCCGGCAAAACGGCGCTGCTGGAAGCGATATGGTTACACAGTGGCCCTAACATGCCTGACCTCGGGGTCCGCCTTTCCGGGTTTAGAGGGATCCCTGGGCCTAATCCGCAACGCCTCCTGAATGATCTGTTTTATGACTTCGACATCAACCGCTGCATAACCCTGATAGGCAACGGCAATTGGGGCGAAAAACCTCGAACGCTGAAGACCACGTCTCAATCTCGAGAGGGTGGGCTGATCGACACCCGACCAACTCAAGGAGTGAGTACCCTCCTCCGGGGTTCGCAGGAGGCCGACGTATCTGTCGTGTCTGGATCAGAGATCGTTCTGGAATATGTCGACGAAAACGACCAAAAGCATTTGTCATCGGGTTGGTGGGCCAGGCAACAGGTCAATATTGGAACCGAAACCGGTCCGATTCCTGCTGCATTGATGGCCAGTGAGGGAATGGCGTTTCGCCAAGCCAGGATGAACGAACTCAGTCCGTGTGTGTTTTTCAGTGCACGCAATCGAACTGGACTTGAAGAGGATGTTCTGCGCTTCGGGGAAGTGGAATTGGCCGGCTATGCGGACGACATTGTAAGTTGCTTGAATAAGATTGACCCCCGCATCAAAAGACTTACTACGATTGCCGCTCCGCCAGCACCAATGATATACGCCGACCTTGGATTGAGCCGACCGGTACCGATGGGATTTTTAGGCGATGGTATGGGAAGGTTGCTTTCAATGGTTCTTGCGTTCCATCAAGCCCGCAACGGAACAATACTCATTGATGAGGTGGAAAATGGCTTGCATCATAGTGTGTTAGTCGACATTTGGAAAAACTTGGACTGGCTTTCGTGTGAGTTCAATGTCCAAGTGTTCGCTACCACCCATAGCTACGAATGCATAGTCGCCGCAAACGCGGCATTTACTGAACTGGAATCGGACGATCTGCACCTGCATCGCCTGTACCGACGCGATGGCCGGGTGAGGGCGGTAACGTACGGCAAGGAAGCCCTCAACACCAACATAGAATACTATTGGGAGCTGCGCTGATGGTCTCCCAAAGCCAAGTTCGGCAGCCTGCCAAAGTTTCCCAACCGCGCGTGTTGCTCGTGGAAGGGAACGATGATCGTCATTTTTTCCAGCGGCTGATTGAACGGCGGCAGAGTTCCAACATACAAGTTATTGAATATGGCGGAACTGACTTATTGGGCAATTTCCTTGCCAACACGCTGGCCGTTGACCCTACGTTTTCCGAATTGGTCAAGGTCGTTGGAGTGGTGAGAGACGCAGATGGTGATTATCAAAGCGCATTCGACAGTGTCCAGGGTTCCTTGCGGCGCGCCCGCTTGCCTGTTCCCAACGCACCAATGACCATTGCGATAGGATCACTGGATGGCGCCGACATTCAAATAGCGGTGTACATAATGCCGGACAACGGGTCGTCGGGTGACCTCGAATCCTTGTGTCTGGAAGCAGTTCGTGACTCTCCTGCAACACCTTGTGTAGACCGCTATTTCGACTGTCTACAGTTGATCGGTCACGTGCCTCGCCAGGAAAGCAAGGCCCGCCTGCGCGCCTTCCTGGCGGCGAACCGAGATGACCCTACCCTGCTGACCGGCAACGCCTTGGCCGCCGGCGTCATCCCGTGGGACAGCCCGGCCTTCGGCGACGTCCACAAGTTCTTGGACATGCTGGACGCCGCCGGTTAATTCGGGCAACACCAAACTCCCCCGCATTACCGCAGCACGTTGTTCAGCCCTGCGTGCTTCCCCGGGTCCAAATCCTTCCCGGCCAGCGCCGGGTGGTCCGGGCTGTAGCGGTGGCAGCGGAAGGTGGCGTTGGTGTATTCCATGCCGCCGGCGCCGCCGGCCGCGCCGCTGTAGAGGAAGAACGGGTTGATGTATTCCCAAACGATCTCGCCTCGGGGCGTGACCTCGAACATGCGGCCCGGCGCGCCCTCGCAGATCAGCGTGTTCCCGTTGGGCTGACGCTCGGCGCTGCTGATGTTGTAGCTGTAGAAGGAGATGGCCGGCATCCCCTGGTACTGCCAATGGATCTCGTTGGTAGCCGGATCCACCTCCACGACGCGGGAGTAACTGGTGCCGCGCCGGTGGGAGCCGTTGTCGAAGATCAGCACCCGCCCGTTGTCCAGCCAGGTGGGATGATGCTGGTGGTCGATCTCGCCCGGACCCCACTTCCACTTGAAGGCGCCGGTGGCGCGGTCGGCGATGCCCACGGTGCTGGTCAAACGGAAGCTTACCAGCAGGTCACCATCGGGCGTGACGTTCAGGCAATTCCCGTGGGTCCATTCCCGCCGGGCGTCCAGCGGACCGAGAACGTCTTCGGTTGGATCCAGGTGCTCCCAGGACCGCCATTCCCAAACGGTGGCGCCGTCCGGAGTCACTTCGCGCACCACGTCGCCGAGCATCCCCGGGGCGAAATCCACGTCGTAGCCGCCCTGTACCTGGGCTACCAGATCCTCCGGGATGGGATCCCACATCAGCAGCAGGGTGTTGCCGTTGGGCAGCCGCTCGTAGTCGTGGTGCAGGGTGTTGTCGCGGTATGCCCACACCAGGTTGCTGTCCCAGTCCAGCTCGATGATGCTGGCTGACGAGCCGCCCACAGTCTCGATCCCGCCAGCGTCTTCCGGAGGCATGGTGCGGCAGAGCAGGTTGCCGTTATCCAACAGGTACGAGTAATGGATGCCCTCGGGGGAATGCCAACGGTGGACGACGTTGCCTTCCATGTCGATGAGGTATGCGTCCTTCCCGCCGCGCGTGGTTGAAAACAGCGTATAGCCCCGTTGGCACGCCGCCGGCGTGTGGTGGATCAGCCCGACCGGATGGTGAATTGACCAGCCCATTCGTTTTCCTCCGCGATTTCAATTCCGGCGCGATTATAGCAGGGGCTTGGGAGCCGACCTGGCTCGTGCGCAAGTTATACTGCGCAGGCGCGCCCCCAGCCGTATTGACGGAAATGAACCCCGGCGACGCAACCACTCCGACAGGGTAAATTGATTCGCCGTGTGGATCTTCCTGGCCATCTGCAGCGCCGCCTCGCTCGGCCTTGCCAACATCGCCCACAAAAGGCTGCTGGACAACTACCTGGAGGGAGTCGGGGCGCTGGGCGCCGGTTCCATCGTTACCCGATCCGTGTGCGCGGCAATAATCCTGATCGCCGTGGGTTGGCCGGTCGCGGCGCCGGTGGAATCAGTGGTCATCGGCCTGCTGTCGGGAGTAAGCCTGGGCGCCGGCTTGCTGCTCCTGTTCCTGGGACTCAAGCTGGGCGAGGCCTCCCGCGCCGTCGCCGTCAGCCAGACCAATCCCATCCTAGTGGCGCTCTTGGCGATGGTCGTGCTGGGAGAAACGATCTCCGCGCCGCAGTGGGCCGCCATCGCGCTGGTGATCGCCGGCGTTGCGCTGGTTTCCATCGAAGGATTCGGCCGGGGGCTGCTGAAACTGACGCCGGGGTTAACCGTTCTGGTGGGCAGCTCCATCACCCTGGGCCTGTCGTTCTTCCTGGCCAAACTGGTGCTGACCGACCTGACGCCGTGGGAGGTGTTCGGATTGCAGGAACTGGGGATGGTTCCAGCATTCGCGGTGTTCGGGATGCCGGCAAACTGGCGCCGGTTGTTCAACGGTCTGCGTTCCGGTCCAGCCTTGACGACTTTCGTGATCGGAGAGGGCCTGCTGCCCCAGTTGGCCATACTGCTGTTCCTCTGGTCCTTCAACTTTGGGCCGGTGTCGCTGGCGTCGGCGATCCTGGCCACGCGACCGCTGTTCGTGTTCGTAGTGGGCACGCTGCTGAGCTGGCGGACCTTCGGGATGATGCAGGAATCGCTGCGACCCGGGGCTTTGGCGGCCAAGGGCGTCGCCATCCTGATGATCGTCGGCGGGACGACCATGCTGGCGGCTTGGTGACGGGGGTGCCCTATCTGCCGCCGGGGGTGACTCCGCCGGCCGGCCGGCGGGAGCGCACTCCCCAGAAGTGCACCGCTCCCACCGCAATGAAGATGCCCAGGCAATAACCAATGGCTCCCCAGCCGACGTCAAAAACCGCCCGGGCCAGCACCATAGAGGTGATGTAGATGAACGGCAGCGCGATAATGGTGCTTCTGGTGAGTAACAGGAGCGCCACGCAGGGCAAGGCCATAATCAGCGCCGCCGCCGGCAGCGCCGCGCCGGTGATCCCCAGGGCAGTGGCCGCTCCGCGACCGCCGTGAAACTTCAACCAGACCGGCCAGATTTGCCCGGCCATGGTGGCCGCGCCGGCCAGCATACCCGCCGTGGTCAAGTCGAAGGCCGGAGCCAGTGGGTCGGGCACACCCGTGGGGCCGACGGCCAGCGCGGGGTTGACCAGACGGAAAAGCAGGTTGAACGCCAGCACCGCCGCCACGCCTTTGGCAATGTCCACGGCGCCGACCAGAACGGCCCACCGCCGGCCGCAGACGCGGTTGACGTTGTTGGCCCCGGCGTTGCCGTCGCCGGCTTGACGGATGTCAACCGCGCCCCTGGTGACCCAGCGCACTACCAGGTAGGCGGTGGGAATGCTGCCCAGCAGATAGCCGCACAGGGCGGCCGCGCCGAACAGCCCGAGCATCGCCGCTTCTCCGGCGGGTCGGTCTCCCTAAGCCGCTACCGGCTGCCTTACCTGCGTGCACCAGTGCCGGTACTTGGGATTGTTGCCGACCACGATGTCGAAGTACATGCTTTGCAACTGCGTCGTGATCGGTCCGGGCTGGCCGTCGGCGATGGGCCGGAAGTCCAGCTCGATGACCGGGGTCAGGTGGGCGGCGGTGCCGCTGAGGAACACCTCGTCGGCAAGGTACAGCTCGCTGCGGTCGATGGTGCGCATCTGCACTTCCTTGCCCATCTCGGCGGCGGCCAACTGCATGATGGTGTCGCGCGTGATGCCGCCGAGGACGTTGTCCTCCAGCGGCGGGGTGTAGATCACCCCGTTCTTGACCATGAAGATGTTCTCGCCGGACCCTTCCGACACGTGCCCGTCGTGGTTGAGCAGGATGGCCTCGTCGAAGCCGGCGATGGTGGCCTCGGTCTTGGCGAGAATGCTGTTGATGTAGATGCCGCAGGCCTTGATCCGGGCCGGGATCATCGGGTCGTCAACGCGACGCCAGGACGAGGTGCAACAGCGCAACCGGTCGCTGCCCAGGTAGTTGCCGAAGGGCACCGTGATCAGCGTGAAGTCCGACGACAACTCCTGCAATTTCAGGTTTGCCACCAGTTCCTCGCTCTTGTAGGCGAGGGGTCGGATGTATATGTCGGAATCGTGGCGGTTGCGCTCGACCAGTTCGACGGTGATGTCGCAGAGCTGGTCGGCGGAGTAGGGAATGTCCAGCATGAGGATGCGACACCCGTCCAGCAGCCGCTCGTAGTGCTCCCGCATACGGAAGATGTTGATCGCGCCCTGCCCTTCGTTCCAGTTCCCGCGGATACCCTCGAATACGCCCGTCCCGTAGTGGAGGGCGTGGGTCATTACGCTTACCCTGGCCTCGCTGGCTGGTACAAACTGCCCACGGAAAAACACTTGCAGTTCATCGGCGTTGAAGGAAGCCTGGCCATTGGTAGTCACGTAATGCCCCCTTTGAGCAAAGAATTCGAGGCATTATACCGTCGCGCGGCAAGTGTTGCCAATCGAGCCGGCGTGCGTAACTGTTCAGAGTTGCGGGGAAAGTGTCATTGCGAGCGCAGCGCGGCAATCTCGTTGGCGCCAGGGAGTCCTTTGGGGCAGACGTTGCGGCTACGGCGTCGAGATTGCCACAGCGCCAGCGCCTCGCAATGACAAACCCCTGAATTCTGAACTGTTACCGGCGCGCGTGGAGACGCAGAACCCGTCCGCCGCGAACCTGGATCCGACGCTGCCTCCGTCATGCCTGGAGTCTGTTCTCGCTGCGCCTCTGCTGGGCAGCGACCGCAATGAGCCGGCGGGCAGACAGGTAGTCCATGATGGCCTCGATGCAATCAGCGGGCGAGCGCCCCGTGGTGTTGATTGCGATCTCCGGGTCCTCCGGGCGCTCGAAAGGCGAGTCGATGCCGGTGAAATTGACGATTTCCCCGGCCCGGGCCCGGCGGTAGAGACCCTTGTTATCTCTTTGCTCACACAGCGACAGCGGGGTATCGACAAACACCTCGACGAATTTGCCGGCCGGCACCAGGCTCCGGGCGAAATCCCGTTCCGCCTTGAACGGGGAGATGCAGGCCGCCAGCGTGATCAGGCCGGCGTCGTACATGAGGCCAGCCACTTCCGCCATGCGCCGCACGTTTTCGTGACGCGCCGCCACGCTGAAATCCAGGTCCCGGTTGAGGCCGTGGCGCAGGTTGTCCCCGTCCAGAACGTAGGTCGCGTACCCGCAGTCGTACAGGCGCTTGGCCAGGCAGTTGGCCAGCGTCGTCTTGCCGGCGCCGGACAAGCCGGTGAACCAGAGCACCAATGGCTCCTGGTCGAGCAGCGCGGTCCGATCATGCCGGGACACCGCGTAGTCCTGCCAGAACACTTCGGATTGGTTGCCCATATCGCACACCGAGGATCAGTTATCGCCGGCGATTATATCGCAGACCGATTGGCAAATTCGCTCCCGGTACGCCGCGGCGCATCCGCTTCCGCAAATCGTCAGAAGCAGGATTTGCGAGATTTTATGATTGGGCAGGATTGAGAGATTCCCATCACAAAAAGGTTCCAATCCTGGCATCCCTGAATTTTGAAAATCCTGCTCCTGACGTTCCCCCGCCGCAAGCCGGATACGCGGGTGACAACGCGGTTGTTGGAACGTTTCTTCATTTGTGATAAAATTCGCAAGGCAGGCGCCAAAATAACACGCTCCACTCGGAGGAGAAACATGGAAGGCAAAGTCCAGATCGAGATTACCTACTGCGTGCCTTGACAGCACCACGCTACCGCCACGTGGATGGCGAACGAGTTTTTCCGGGCCTACGGCGGCGACGCCGCTATCACCATCTCCCCGCGCGGCCAGGGCATCATGGAAGTGTTCGTGGACGGCGAGAAGATCTTTGACAAGAAGGCCGAGGGGAACATCTACCCCGAGTTGGGCCGCATCCGCAAGATGAAGGAAGTCATCTCCGCGAGGATCGCGCAGGCCGACTTGGCGGTCGCTGCCGACAACTAGTCGAACGCGCCAAACGGAATTGATAGCCGCCGCCCTGACCGGGGCGGCGGTTTTCGTTTGCCCTGATATATCTTTGGTGAGAACTTACGAAACGCGCACGGACGGTATTTTGGCCGTTAGCAACCCTTCTATGGCCGCCCTCACCGCGGTTGCAACCTGGACGATTGAACGGTGGCCGTCAACGACGTGCCAGTGGTCAGGGTCCGACTCGGCTTGCTCCAGGAACCCCCGCCGAACGTTGTCATGAAAGGCCATAATTTCTTCTTCAAACCGGTCAGGGGCGCCGGCTATCGGTAGGGCGAGTTGCAGTTGCCGGCTGTTCACCCGCTCCAATCCAATCAAAGGATCAATACTCAGCAGAATGGTCAGGTCGGGATACAATCGACCGGTAGCAAAATCGTTCAGCCACCGAATGCGGTCCAATTTAATGCCGCGACCGTGTCCCTGGTAAGCGACCGTAGATCCGGCGAAACGGTCCGCGATGACAACAGCGCCATCGTCCAGTAGAGGTCGAATCCGCTCCTCAACCAACTGGGCCCGAGCAGCTTCAAACAGGAGGAGTTCGGCCAACGGGACGATAGGCTCGTTGTTGACCAGGTAGGCGCGCAGGTAGTCCCCCAACTGGGTCGAGCCCGGCTCACGCACCAGCACAGCGTTGTAGCCCTGAGCGCGCAAGTGTGATTCCAGGCAACGCGCCTGCGTGGACTTGCCGGCGCCCTCGCCGCCCTCAAAGGCTATGAACACCCCCGACATCGCCGTCACCCTCGCTTGCGTATCAACGTAACGGCGTCAGGGTATCAGAAGCGGGAACCGACGCTGTGCGTATTACGGCCCCGTGTTTCAGGCAACACGTCGCTACGGCCGGTAGATCAACACGCCGCGCTGGGGGTCGCGGCCGCGACTGGTGGAGGCCAGGTTGAACTCCTCGGCCAGCATGTGCTGCAGGCGGCGAATGTACGGACGCTGCGGTTCCAGTTGGACACTGAATTCGCCGTCCAGCACCCGACGGGCGGCATCCTCAACCTCGGCGCGAGCGGCGGCCATGGCGTCGGCGTTGGCTTCCTCCCGTTCCGCAGACCCTCTCCGCGGCGGCGCCAGGTCGATGCCCTGGTCCCGGGCAATGGACGTCAGGAACTCCGACACCTGGGGCACGGTGTTCTTGCGCAGAACGTACACCGGCACGTTGTTGCTCTCGGCGATCCGCACCAACTGGCTCCCCCGCCGGTAATGGTTCTTGGTGGTGAGCAGCAGGCTGGCCCGCCGCAGTTCGCTGACGATTTCCGCCGTGGCTTCGCGCTCCGCCAGGGCGGCTTCTACCTTGTCGCGGCTGACGCCGAAGAGGAAGATCCTGGCGTCCAGGCGCCGGCCGGCCGAGCCGTTGGCGTCCGGTTCATCGCGGAAGGT
The DNA here is from genome assembly GCA_034420475.1 of Dehalococcoidia bacterium. GTDB lineage: Bacteria > Chloroflexota > Dehalococcoidia > Lucifugimonadales > UBA3495 > Bin87. The sequence goes on along the minus strand of DAOULH010000009.1, from coordinate 123,578 downwards.
CTCAGGCGGATAGCGGTCGTACTCGGTGGCGCCATCCTGAGACCGCTTGCGTCCCCGCCGGCCGCGCACGTCGTTACCGGACCACGGGGTCTGCCCGACCTCGCTGGGCCGGGAGGCCGCGGTGCGCGATACGTTGCCCTCGCCGTCCATGCGGCGCACCTCGGGCTCCACTGGATAGCCGCGCAGCCACTGGTCAACCACCTGGGCCACGTCCTCGTGGACCAGGACCTCGTCCCAGTCGCGGATTTCCACCACCACGTCAAAGGTGGGAGGGGCCTTGCGCTCGAGAACGGTCTTCTGGGTTCCCCGGAACCGGGCTTCCTGGTCGCCCAGGGTGACGGTCTGCACGCCGCCCACCAGGTCGGACAGCGTGGGGTTCATGATGAGATTGTCCAGGGTGTTGCCGTGAGCCGTGGCGACCAACTGGACACCGCGTTCGGCGATGGTGCGGGCGGCGGCGGCTTCCTGGATGGTGCCCATCTCGTCGATGATGATGACCTGGGGCATGTGGTTTTCCACCGCCTCGATCATCACGCCGTGCTGCTCGGTGGGGGTCGGCACCTGCATCCGCCGGGAATGGCCGATGGCCGGGTGCGGAATGTCGCCATCGCCGGCGATTTCGTTGGAGGTATCGACGATGATCACGCGCTTGCGGGCCTCGTCGGCCAGCACCCGGGCTACCTCGCGCAGCATGGTGGTCTTGCCCACCCCGGGGCGACCCAGAAGGAGGATGTTCTGGCCACCATAGGCCAGGTCCTCAATGATCTTGATGGTGCCGAACACTGCTCGCCCGACTCGGCACGTGATACCCACCACGTTCCCGCTGCGGTTGCGGATCGCCGAAATGCGGTGCAGGGTCCGCTCCATGCCGGCGCGGTTGTCATCGCCGAAGTTGCCGATGCCGGAAACGACGTACTGCAAGTCTTCCCGGTTTACCGGCTCCTCTCCCAGCATCACGTCGCCGTGGGAGAAGCGGGCCTCGGGCAGGCGGCCCAGATCGAGGATAACTTCTAACAGGTCATCAAGCGCTTCCTGTTCCCGGAGCTTATGGGTAATGCGCTCCGGGAGCACTGCCAACAGTTGTTGCAATTCGTCCTGGGCCAGCTGTTCGACAGTTACCAACTGTGCCTCCTGATGGGGCTGCTTGTTGCCGTGCTATCGCGGGTGACGTTTGCAAATGACAGGTTATGGGTGGCGCAAACGGCTAACGGACGCGGGGAGTCTCGATAAAGGGGGCGTCGGGATCGTAGGGAGGCCCACCGGCCAACGATACGAAATAGCGGTGAATGCGAGCGTCGGCGGTGAGTTCGGGATGGAATGACGTGGCCATCATGTTGCCCTGCTGCACTGCCACCGGACGACCGTCGGCAAGGGCGGCAAGCACCTCGACCTCCGCGCCAACCCGGATGATGACCGGCGCGCGAATGAAAATGGCGTGATACTCACGGTCGCCCAGCGCTTTGACGTGCAGGTCCTGCTCGAAGGAATCGACCTGGCGGCCGAAAGCGTTGCGCTGGACACCCACGTCCATGAGTCCCATGGGCACCGGGTCTTCCTCGGTGATTTCATTCGCCAGCATGATCATGCCGGCGCACGTGCCCCACACTGCCTTGCCCCGCTTTGCCATTTCCGCGACCGGTTCGCGGAGTTCGTACAGCGACATCAACCGGCTGAGCGTGGTGCTCTCGCCCCCCGGTATGATCAGGCCGTCCAGCCCTTCGAGGTGCTTTGGCAAGCGCACCTCCGTGGCCGTGACGCCCACGCTGCGGAGCACGTGGCAGTGCTCCGCGAAATCACCCTGAACTGCCAAGACGCCGATGTTCAACTAAACGTACAGCCTCTCTGCCGTGGGTTCGTTACTATCGTTGCCTGAAGAAGCTGATCAGACGCTGCGGGTAGCGAGCAGTTCCTGATCGGACAACTCGCGGACGCTGCGCCCCACCATGGGCTCGCCCAGGTCCTTGGACACGTCGGCCAGAATGTGCGGGTCGTTGTAGTGCGTAACCGCCTGGACGATAGCATGGCCGCGTCGCACCGGGTCGCCGGACTTGAAGATGCCGGAACCCACGAACACCCCGTCGGCTCCCAGCTGCATCATGAGGGCGGCATCGGCCGGCGTGGCCACGCCGCCGGCGGCGAAGTTGACCACGGGCAGGCGACCCTCTTCGCGGGTCTGCATGAGCAAGTCCAGGCTCACGCGCATGTCCCGCGCCTCGACCACGAGCTCATCGTCGGGCAGGTTGCGGAGCTTGCGAATGGCGTCCTGCACGGCCCGCATGTGGCGCACGGCTTCCACCACGTCGCCGGTGCCGGCCTCGCCCTTGGTGCGGATCATGGCGGCGCCTTCCGAGACGCGGCGCAGGGCCTCGCCCAGGTCGCGGCAGCCGCAGACGAAGGGGACGGTGAAGTCGTGCTTCCAGACGTGATGCTGTTCGTCGGCGGGGGTCAGCACCTCCGACTCGTCCACGTAGTCCACGCCCATGGCCTCGAGGATCTGCGCCTCGACGAAATGACCGATGCGGCACTTGGCCATCACCGGGATGGAGACGGAGTTGATGATCGCGGCGATCATGGACGGATCGCTCATGCGCGCCACGCCGCCGTCGGCCCGAATGTCCGCGGGCACCCGTTCCAGGGCCATCACGGCCACCGCGCCGGCTTCCTGGGCGATGCGGGCCTGGTCGGGCGTGACCACGTCCATTATGACGCCACCCTTGAGCATCTGGGCGTGGCCGGATTTGACGGTAAAGGTACCGGTCAGGACGTCAGCAACCATGTGCGCGCCTCCTCAATGACAAAACGAATGGTGCCAGCCATTATAGCCGTCGCCGCCGGGCCAATCAATCAGCGCGGCGCCTCGCACGTACCCAGTTTCGCTGGGCCTGTCATTGCGAGCGCAGCGCGGCAATCTCGTCAGGGCAACGGGCGCCGACACAGGAACGAGATCGCCGCGTCGCTGCGCTCCTCGCGATGACAACTGGGTACGCGTGAGGCGGGGTACGCATCACGGCAAGCAGTTTGCCTCCGCGAGGTACAACGGGCCGCGAAGCGCGGAAATCAATCCGACGCCAGCGCTGCCAGGGCGGCGCGCGCGGCGGCAACTTCCGCCGCGCTCTTGCTGGAGCCGGCCCCGGAGCCTAAAACCTCCTCTCCGGTGGCCACCTCGACGTCGAAGCTGGGCTGATGGGAAGGGCCGGAGGACGCCACCACGCGGTAAGCGGGGGTAGGCCGGCCCTGGCCCTGCAGCAGTTCCTGGAGTTCGGCCTTGGGGTTATCGGGGCGCCAGTCGGGTTGACACGCCGCCGCAATGGATTCACACAGGGCACGCAGCACGAAATCGCGGGCGGCCGTGCTTCCCAGGTCCAGGTAGACCGCGGCGATGACCGACTCCATCACGTCGCCCAGCACGGCGTCGCCGTTGCGCCCACCCGAGGCCTCGAACCCGCGCCCAAGGAGAACGTACTCGGCGAGGCCCAGATCCCGGGCCGCTTCCGCCAGGGCGCGCTGACTGAGCAGGGAAGTCCACCGCCGGGTCAGGCCGCCCTCGTCGCACTCCGGCAGGCGGCGGTACAGTTCCTCGCTGACGATGAGACGCACGACGACGTCGCCGAGGAACTCCAGCCGTTCGTAGGAATCGGTGTCCGAACCGCCGGTCTCGTTGACGTACGAGCGATGGGTCAGCGCCTGAATGAGCAAGCCCCGGTCCCGAAAGCTCAGGCCCAGGGCTTGTTCCAGTTCGGTGACCGGGCGATGTGCGCCGGGCGAACTCATTTGATATGGAGCGCCGTTATCCGCGCACGCCCTCATAGGGCCACGGCGGGGACGGACGCTTGACCTCGCCCACGTGCCGGTGGTCGGCCATCATCTCGACGAGGTTGTCGTAGATGGGTCCCGACTCGTCGTCGGACGGAATGAACATCTTGACGAAGGCGGAGTTGCCGTTGGGGAAGACGTAGAGTGGCACGCCGAAGGCGCCGTGTACCTCCACGGCCTCGGTGTGGCTCTCGCCGATTTCCTTCAGGACGTCGGGGTCGGCCAGGTCCTCGGCGAACTGGCCCATGTCAACACCGGAGGCCTCGGCCACGGCGTTGATGGCGTCCGCGTCGGTCAGGTCGATGCGGTCCTCGTGTCGGGCCCTCAGCAGGTTGATGAAGAAGCGATCAAAGATCTCCTCACCCTGGCGCTGGGCGGCGATGCCGGCGCGGAGCTCGAGCAGCGTGTTGTCCGAGTCGTCCTGTTCCCAGTACTTGAAGCCGTCGTCATTGTTGTTGTCGTGATTTACCTGGACCAGCGAGAAGGGCTTCAGATCCACGGCGATTTCGTGGTCGGTATTCTCGCGTACTTTCGCCCACCACATGGCAGCGTTGTACACGAAGGGTCAACGAAAGTCGTAGTAAACGGTGAAATCGGATTCGGCCATGGTTTGGACCTCCCTGGGTTTGGTTGACCGTCGGTTCCGGGCGGTTCTCCCGGGCTCACCGGGTTCGTGGGCCGATTGTAGCACAGACGGCCTCCGGCTGGGCAAGCGGAGACTCGTCAACGCCACATCAACGCAACATCGCCGCACGGTCAGCAGGAATCGAGCCTGGACTCTTCGTATCAATCGCACTGGCCGGCAACGTCAATCCGACCCGACCCGCTCAAACCGATTTTGGCGTGAATCTGCTGCATCCGATGTCGTTGCATTCATAACTGCAATGCAAACGCAACGGTACTATGCGCGAATCGTAATTGACCCAAAATAGGCGGATTGCTACAATTGCCCAAACGCGGCGACTATTGCCGCTGGTCATGTTATGCCCGGCGGTGAGTTTGACCATGAAAAGTCAACGGGAGGGACTTTATGGTTACCACCTTTAACGAAAACCTGTTTTCCCCTGAAGTCATCCAGGACCCGTATACGTACTTCGGCCGGATGCGCGAGGAAGACCCGGTTCACTGGAACGACCCCTACAAGCTGTGGGTCATCACCAAGTACAAGGACTTGGTCTGGGTCACCCGACGCCCCGAGGCTTTCTCGTCCGAGGTCTTCCACCGGGACCCGCTGCCTCCGTACCCCTCGATTGACGAATCCGACATGGGCCTCTACGAGGACGTGCGGAACTTCTTCAGCCAGTGGTTCATCCAGACCGACCGGCGCGCGGTGAGCACCCACGAGCACATCCGCGAGCACGGCGGCCCGGACCACACCGACATGCGGAAGGTCATCCACGGCTACTTCACGCCGAAGGCCATGGAACTCTGGCGCCCGCTGGTCCAGTCGGCCATCAAGCAGTTGCTGGACGAGGCCGAAGAACGCGGCCACATGGACGTCATGCGCGACTACGCCACGCCGCTGCCGCTGCTGGTTATCGCCGCCATGATGGGCATCGAGACCTACGACCGGCAGTTCATCCGCTCGCTGGCCGAGAAACTGCTGTTCATCGGCCGGGGCAACGCCGACCGCATGCAGCCGCTGTCCGAGGGCATCACCGAGTTGCAGGACTACCTGCGGCCCATGGTCAAGGCCCGTCTGGACAACCCCAACGGCGACCTGCTGGACAAGATGACCGACGCCGCCCGCACCACCAACGCGGCCGGCCAGCGGATCATGGACGAAGAGCAGGTGGTCGCCAACGCGATCCTGCTGCTCCTGGCCGGTCACGAGACCACCATCAACTTGATCTGCAACGGCACCCGGGCATTCATGACCCACCCCGACCAGTGGGAACTGTTCAAGACCGATCCCGCTGGCAAGATGATCCGCGCCACTGAGGAGTGCCTGCGGTACGATGCCCCGGTCAAGTCCATCACCCGCATCGCCGGCGAGGACGTCGAGTTGGGCGGCAAGCTCATCCAGAAGGACGAGCGGATGCGCTGGTTCGTCACCTCCGCCAACCGCGACCCCGAGGTGTTCGACCGGCCCGACGACTTCGACGTCGAGCGGTACCCGAACCCTCACGTGGCTTTCGGCAGCGGCATCCACCACTGCCTGGGCGCCACCCTGGCGCGGTTGGAAGGGCAGGAAGCCTTCAAGGCCCTGGCCGAGCGGTTCCCGAACCTCAACATGAACTGCGACCCCGACGATCTCACCTACACTTCCAGCATCACGTTCCGGACGCTGGAGACGCTGCCGGTGAACCTGTCGTAATCGGTTCGCCGATCCCCGCAGGGTTTACGAGGCCCGGCGAAAATTCGCCGGGCCTCGGCTTTTGTCGCTTGCGCGCGCGGCGCACGAAGCCTATAATCGGGCCATTATAGACAGATACCGACGTATTTCGTCGCACGCCCCACACGTCTCAACGGAGGTCGCAGGAAATGGTTAGCACGATCAACGACAATCCGTTCTCCCTGGAAGCGATGTACCAGCCCTACGAATTTTTCGCGCGGCTGCGCGAGTGGGAGCCGGTGCACTACAACGAACAGTACGAAGTCTGGATGGTCACCGACTGGGAGCATCTGGTATGGGTGACCCGCCATCCCGAGGTCTTCTCATCCAGCGTGTTCGCCCGGGATGTCCGGCCGCCGAATCCGCCGATTGACGAAGACGACATGGAGATCTACAACTACATCAAGAAGTGGCAGGTCTCCCGATTCATTCAGCACGACCAGCGCCGGTACAACCCCGAGGTCAGCGGGCCCGACCACGTGGACATGCGCCGCGTGATGCACGGCTACTTCACTCCGAAGTCCATGGAGATGTGGCGGCCGCTGGTCCAGTCGGCCATCGACGAACTGCTGGACGCCGTCCAGGAAAAGGGCCGCATGGACGTGATGGCCGACCTGGCCACGCCGCTGCCCCTCCTGGTCATCGCTCGGATGCTGGGCATCCCGGACAGCGACCGGCCCATCATGCGCCGGCTGGCCAAGGACCTGCGCCACCTGAACCGCACCGGGCCGGACCGCATGGGGCCGCTGTCCGAGTCGGTGCAGAACCTGCAAGACTACCTCGGCCCGCTGGTGGACGAACGCATCGCCAGCCCCCGGGACGACCTGATATCGGTGGTCGCCGAGGGCGCGCGCAAGGGCATCTTCGACCGCGACATGGTGGTCAACAACGTGATGCTGCTGCTGTCAGCCGGGCACGAGACCACCATCAACCTGATCTGCAACGGCACCCTGGCCTTCACCCAGCACCCGGACCAGTGGGCCATCCTGAAGTCGGACCCGGAGGGCAAGACGGTGCGCGCCACCGAGGAGGCCCTGCGCTACGACTCGCCGGTGAAGTCCATCCAGCGCATCGCCATGGAGGACATGGAGCTCAACGGTCAGCGCATCAACAAGAACGACCGGGTGCGGTGGTTCATCTCCGGGGCCAACCGGGACCCCAAGGTGTTTGACCGGGCGGACGACTTCGACGTTGAACGCTACCCGAACATGCACGTGGCCTTCGGCAGCGGCATCCACCACTGCCTGGGCGCGACCCTGGCGCGGCTGGAGGGGCAGGAGATCTTCCGCAACCTGGCCAACCGCTTCGAGAGCCTGGAACTGGAAGTACCGGCCGAGACGCTGGAATACGACCAGCTCATCGGCCTGCGGGCGTTGGAAAGCCTGCCCGTAACGGTGACCAACGCATAATCAGCGCATCGGAGAGCCTTAATCCACCGCGCGCCGGGGAGGGTAACGTGCCCTCCCCGGCGCGTACGCATTCAACGCGAACCGCGCGGTGGTCACCTGGGTTCTTCGATCTCGAACCAGATGATCTCGCGGCGGTCAATCGCCGTTTGGAGTTCCTAGTCATAGCGGATGCCGGCCAGCGCCGGGATGGCGCGGCGTCCGGTGACGTCAGTCAGGTATCCGGCGTTGCGCGCCGCTCGGCGCCGGTCGCGCTGGTCGGCGCTATAGGAGACTTCCACCGCGATATAGACGAGCTCGCCGTTGCTGTCGGCTTCAATGACCATATCCGCGCTGGCGAAGCTGCCCCGGTCGCCGGGAGTGATACCGGGGTCGGTAAGGCTCCTGGCGATGTCGTTGAGTTCCGCCCTGGGAAGGATTCGGCTGGGTTCGCAGCCGGCCGCGACGCAGATGGAATAGGCATGGCTCTCGGCCCGGTACTCGGTGGAGAAGTTTTTCAGCCATGAGTTGTCGTGTTCCATGCGGTCAAAACGGCGATCCATATTATCGAAGCGGCGCAGGACTTCCTGGTTGAACTTTTCCTGGTTGCTGCGGAATTCACGCATCTCGTCGTTGAACTTTTCCTGGTTGCTGCGGAATTCACGCACCTCGTCGTTGAACCTCTCCTGGTTCACGACAAAGGCTTGGAATACCACGGGCAGGCGCATGAGTTCCTCGCCGAGGATCTGGACGCGGACTTCCTCGCGCCAGTCGGGATGGTCCTTCAGCGCCTGCACGAACTGCTGGCGGGTAATGTCGGTAGCCATGGTATAGTCTCCTGATTATTCCAATTGTATAGACTTGGGCCGCTTGATGGCAAACAAACGGGACGCCCTTCCCTGCAACTCTTCGCGCTGCCCTACCGTGGTGTGAACGACTGCAATCGGCGCCGATATCGGTTATAATCGGCCAATCGACAAGGGTTGCGGACACAACGCCGGCAGCCGCGCAAAGTACCACCGGAGGTACAACCAATGGTAACCACCTTCAACGACAATCCGTTTTCGCCGGAAGCGATCTACAAGCCGTATGACTTTTACAACCGGCTGCGCGAGCACGAACCGGTGTACTACAACGAGCAGTTCGAGGTGTGGATGATCACCTCCTGGGAACACCTGGTCTGGGTGACCCGGCATCCCGAGGCGTTCTCCTCCAGCGTTTACGCGCGGGATACGCGCGCGCCCAACCCGCCTATTGATGAAGACGACCTGGAGCTCTATAACTTCATCAAGAAGTGGCAGGTCTCCCGATTCATCCAGCACGACCAACGCCGGTACAACCCTGACGTCAGCGGCTCCGACCACGTCGACATGCGCCGGGTGATGCACGGGTACTTCACCCCCAAGTCCATCGAGATGTGGCGGCCCCTGGTGCAGTCCGCCATTGACGAGCTGCTCGACGCGGTGGAAGCGAAGGGACGCATGGACGTGATGGCCGACCTGGCCACGCCGCTGCCCCTGCTGGTCATCGCCCGGATGCTGGGCATTCCCGACAGCGAGCGGGAGCGCCTGCGCGAACTGGCCAAGGACCTGCGGTTCCTCAACCGCGAGGGTCCGGATCGCATGAAGCCGCTGACCCAGGCGGTGCGAAACCTGCAGGACTTTATCGCTCCGATGGTGGAGGACCGGATCAGCAACCCCGAGAACTTCGACGCCACCGACCTGATGTCGGTGGTCTGCGAAGGGGAACGACAGGGCGTGTTCAACCGGGACATGACCGTCAACAACATCATGCTGTTGCTGTCGGCGGGTCACGAGACCACCATCAACTTGATCTGCAACGGAACCCTGGCCTTCACCCAGCACCCGGAACAGTGGGCAATCCTCAAGTCCGATCCGGAAGGCAAGACCGTCCGCGCCACCGAGGAAGCCCTGCGGTACGACTCACCGGTGCGGTCCATCCAGCGCATCGCCATGGATGACATTGAGCTGAACGGTCAGTTGATCAAGAAGAACGACCGGGTCCGCTGGTTCATTCCTGGCGCCAACCGCGACCCCAAGGTGTTCGACCGGGCCGATGACTTTGACATCGAACGGTACCCGAACCAGCACGTCGCCTTCGGCAGCGGTGTCCATCACTGCTTGGGTGCCACCCTGGCCCGGCTGGAAGGGCAGGAGATCTTCCGCAACCTGGCCAACCGCTTCGAGAATGTCGAGCTGGAGATCCCGGTGGAACAGGTCGAGTACGACCACGTCCTCACCTTCCGCGCGGTGGAGAGCCTGCCGGTGAAGGTGACCAGCGCGTAACAGATACCACTCGCAAGCCAGCATTGAACAACGAGCCGGCGGTCGCAGCAGTGGCCGTCGGCTTTGTTTTTGGGCACAGGCGCCGTTTGAATTATGGCATCGCCTGTGATAATTTTGAGCGCACCGACGCCCGCCCGTTGAGGGGTTCTCCATGCCTGCAAACATCCACGACGACCTGTTTTCCGCCGACGCGATCCGCGATCCCTACGGCTATTTCGGGGCATTGCGGTCGGAGGCTCCGGTGCACTGGAATGAGCAGTACCGGATGTGGGTGGTGACCAGCTACGAACGGCTGGTGTGGACGGCCCGGCATCCCGAGTATTTCTCCTCGGAAGTGGCGCTGTGGGACAACGCTCCGCCTTCTCCGTCAGTCCCCGAAGAGGACATGGAACTGTTCGCCGCGGTGCGTCAGTGGAGAGCGGCCCAGTTCACCCAGAACGACGGCGCCAAGCACAAGGAAAAGCGCAAGATCGTCCATGGGTACTTCACTCCCAAGGCCATGGAGACCTGGCGCCCGCTGGTCCGCCAGACTGTGAACGATCTGCTGGACGATCTCCAGGGCGCCGGCCGCATGGACGTGATGCACGACTTCGCCACGCCGCTCACCTACAGCATCATCGCCGGCCTGATGGACATACCGCCCAGCGACCGCGCTTTCGTCAAGGAACTGTGCAGCCGGATGTGCGGATTCGACGGGAACCAGCCGGAGCGGGTTCGAATGTACGCGGAGGGCGTGCAGGCGGTGACCGACTACCTGGCCCCCATCGTTGCCGAGCGTGTCCGGGACCCGGGCGACGATCTGCTGTCGGTGATCTGCAAGGGCGAGATCATGGGCGCCTACACCCGCGACGAGGTGCTGGCAAATGCCCTGCTGCTGCTGGTCGCCGGCCACGAAACGACCAACGACCTGATTTCCAACGGGGTGCTGGCCTTCGCCCAACACTCCGACCAGTTCGACCTGCTCAGAACCGACCCCGACGCCCACATCGTAAATGCGGTGGAAGAAGTGCTGCGGTTCGACTCGCCGCTGAAGTCGATCCAAAGGGTAGCGACGCGAGACGTGGACATGGGCGATGGGCAGAGGGTAGGCCAGGACGAGCGCGTCCGGTGGGTGATTTCGTCAGCCAACCGAGACCCCGAGGTCTTCGAGGATCCCGACGGGCTCGACATCACGCGAAATCCGAACCCCCACGTGTCCTTCGGCAGCGGTGTTCACCATTGCCTGGGAGCCACGCTGGCGCGGCTGGAGGGGCAGGAAGCCTTCGCCGAGCTGGCCCGCCGGTTCGAGGGGTTTGACCTGGAAACCGATCCCAACGAGTTGGAATACCTGCCCAGCGTGGGGCAGCGCACTTTGCTGAACCTGCCGGTTGCCACGCGCTAGCAGCCGGTCGCCGCATTCACTCCGGCGAACACTCCCGCTTCGCCTGACCATCACGAGGAGGTTACCCCGATGGCCCGACAGTTGAAAATCACCGTGGACTACAACGTGTGCGTGGGCAACGCCATGTGCGAGACCTTCGCCGAAAACACCTTCGGCTTGAACGAAGACCGCCAGAGCTACGTAAAGGACGCGGCGGGGGACCCGGAAGAAACGATCATCGAGGCCGCGGAGAACTGCCCGGTCACGGCGATCACCGTGGAGGACGCAGAAACGGGCGAAATTCTATTCCCGTAGCACGCATGGCAAACCGCCATCACAGCAGGGGCGAATAATCTTTCGCCCCTGCTTTTCGTCGTTTGACGACCCCAACTGTAACTGTTCGGACTTGAGCGGAAAGTGTCATTGCGAGCGCAGCGCGGCAATCTCGTTGGTGTGCGGGGCTCCTTCGGGGCAGACGTTCCGGCTGCGGCGTTGATTGCCACGGCGCAAGCGCCTTGCAATGACAACTTCCTGAATTCTGAACTGTTAATCCCAACTATGGCCGGTGAGCTATAACTTCCTCGCCGAACCTGCGAATAATGTCAGCCGGATCGTGGCTGATGGCGGTGATCTGGAGAACGTCGGTGCCGGATTCGGCAATCTGGGCAACCTTGACGCGACATTCGTCGGGGGTTCCGACCACGGCGAAACGGTCCGCCAGGTAATCGGTCACGCCAAGCTCGTCGGACAACGCCGCGTTGCGCGTCTCGCCAACCTGCTCGTGCTCGGCCGGAACGTACTCCCCCTGGATAATCTGCATGGCTTCGTGAAGCTCAGGCGGGACGTGCTTGCCCTCCAGGGTGAAGCGGAAGGCGTGATGCGCGCTGGCGGCCAGGGCCATGCGGATCTCGTCGATGGCGTCAGCGTGGTCGTCCGCGATGTTGCACTTGGCAAATGCCCAGACTTCAGTCGAGCCGGCCGGTTTGCCGGCGTCAGCCTCACCTTCGCGGATGCGCGACACCGTGTCGGCCATTATCTCCGGCGTGAGCCCGGTGTGGATCATAACCCGGTCGGCGATTTCGCCGGCCATGCGCAGCGTTCGCGGACCCTCGGCGGACATCATCATGGGCACAGCCTCCCGGCTCCAGTGCACGTGGGCTTCTCTGCCCAGGTACTCCGCGTTCTCTCCGGCCAGAAAAGCCCGAACCGCACCGACGTAATCCCGCAGCGCCCGCATCCGCGCCGGCCTCAAACCGAGGTTCAGTATCGCGCTGTCCCCGGTGCCGATGCCGAGGAAGGCCCGGCCCTCGGAAAGTTCGTGCAGCGAGGCAATGGCCGAAGCGGTCACCGCCGGATGCCGGGTCAGCGGATTGGTGACCGACGGCCCAATGTGGACCCGTGAAGTATCGGTAGCGGCCACGGCCAGCGAGACGAACAGCTCCCGAAAGAGGGATTGGGAATCCGCGACGCCGATATAGTCAAAACCGACATCCTCGGCCAGGCGAACGTGCCGACGGAAGGCTTCGTAGGAACTGGGCAGGAGGGTTACGCCGTATTTCATGGCTGAGTGTCCTGCAAGCGTTGGAGTCGGGCTTCGAGAGCCAGACGCTTTGCGCGTTCCTCGGCGAGTTGGGCTTCGGCGGCAATTCGTCGCTCGGCTTCCTGGTGATGGGTGGGCAGGTATCCGGTCGCCGGGTCGTGCCAGCGCAGATGTCCGTATTCCCAGCAGATGTACAACCCCAGCGCGTCGCTGAAACCCCAATGCCGGGCGTGTCCGGTCTCAGGCACGGGTATGGGTTCGTACCGCCCGTTGACCAGCCGGTCGCCGGCCAGGTTGACGCTGTAAAACCGGCCGTCGGTGTCGTCAAAACGCCAGTACTCCGTCACGCCGTAGGCGGCATAGCCATCCCATTTCTCCCTTTCGTCCCGACGGGCGGTGTTGCGCGAGGCGATTTCCAAGACGAATTCGGGAGCTTTGCCGTGGTAATCAATGGAATAGCCGTTATCGGCGATGATAGCGGCGACCTCAACGTTGAAGGCAATCAACAAATCGGGAGACAGCAGGCCCTGGCGTTGGCTGACGTTCCACCCAATGGGGAACTCGCTGAGCACGGCGGTAACCTCGGGCGCGCCGAGATGGAGGCTGATAGCCGGGATGAAGCCGGGCTCGTTGAGGTGGATGAGGTTCTGCATATCCTCTTGGGGAGTGTCAGGGAACTGGCCGGCCGGTGTCGCATCGGGCGGGGGTGAAACAACGGGTTTGGTGGTCATGGTGAGCCTCACCGGGTAAAACGAGCGTCAGCGTTGGCGGACAGTTCAATCGCTAATGTCTTCTCGAATTTACCACAACCACGCCCAACCCTGCCCCGCCGGATTGGTACGTTATAGTACACGCTCATCCCAAATCTTCCAACGGCGCGATGGAGGCCAGACCATGACTGCCGCACGGAAACTGCTCACCGCCGACGACCTGCTGGCGATGCCCCGCGATAGCAACCGTCACGAACTGGTACGCGGAGAACTGATAACGATGCCGTTGCCTGGCATTACACATACCATCGTTACCGGCCGAATTGGCCACCGTATTGACAACTGCATTGAGGAACTTGGTCTCGCCCTGATCGGCGGCCCCGGGGCGGCGGCGTACACTGAGCAGAACCCCGATACCGTCCGCGCCGCCGATTATGGCTTCTACTCCCGACGACATATCCCCAGCCCACCGCCGGAGCGCGGCTACGTCCCCGGCCTCGTTCCCGTTCTGGCGGTGGAAGTGATTTCGCCGGGCTACCGTTCGGCCGCCGGCATCGCCGAGCGGGTTCGGATGTGGCTGGACGCCGGGGTGCGGCTGGTGGTGATCGCCCACATTGGCGCCCGCGAAATCGTCACGCATGGCAGCGACGGCGCGGAGCATACCTTCGCCGCCGGAGACACCCTCACTCTGGAGCCGGTGCTCCCCGGTTTCGCCTGCCCGGTGGCCGACATTTTCGCCGTCTGATCCGCCCCTGCAACCTGGATTCCAGCCTTCGCCGGAATGACGGGAATGGGTCCGGAATACAGTAGTGAGGTGGTCAGCTGTACCGCAGGCGCGGCCCTACCGTCGCCTGGTAGCCCTCAAAGTTGCGGCGGGTTTCGGAGATGCTGTCACCGCCGAACTTTTCCATGAAGGCGTCGGCCAGGACCAGGGCCATCATCGCCTCGCCGATGACGCCGGCCGGCGGCGCCTGGCAGACGTCGCTGCGCTCAAAGTGCGCCTGTACCGGCTCGCCAGTATCCAGGTCCACCGACGGCAGCGGGTTGTGCAGGGTCGCAATCGGCTTGATGACGAAACGGGCCACCAGGGGCGGTCCGCTGGTCATGCCGCCCTCGGTGCCGCCGGCGCGATTGGTCTTGCGCTGCCAGGGGTTGTCAGGGTCAGTGACCGGCTCGATGACGTCCTGGAACTCGGAGCCCCAGGCGTCCATCAACTCCCAGCCGGGGCCGATGCTGACGGCCTTGACGGCGTTGATGCTCATCAGCGCCTGGGCGATCTTGGCGTCGATCTTGCGGTCCCAATGGACGTGCGAGCCGAGGCCGATGGGCACGTTTTCGGCGATTACTTCCACCATGCCGCCCACGGTGTCGCCGGCCTCGCGGGCGGCGTCCACCTCGGCCATCATCTTCTCCGCGGCGGCGTTGTCGGCGCAGTGTACGGGCGACTCTTCAACCGCCTCCCAGTCGATGGCGTCGTGTTCCGGCGGGTCAGCGTGTATCCGGCCAATGGAGATCACGTGGCTGTGCAGCCTGATGCCAAACTCCTCCAGCAGACGCATGGCCACGGCGCCGGCGGCCACCCGTCCGGCGGTCTCCCGGGCGGAGGCGCGCTCCAACGAGTTGCGCACGTCGTGGAAACCGTACTTCATCGCGCCGGGGAGGTCGGCGTGACCGGGGCGGATGCGCGTGACGCGGCGGTTGCGTCCCTCTTGCGACGGGTTTTCGACGTACTCGACGGCCATGGCGTCCTGCCAGTTGACCCAGTCCCGGTTCTCCAGCAGCATCCCGATGGGGCTGCCCAGGGTGTACCCGTGGCGCACGCCGGTCTGGATGTGGGCATGGTCGCGCTCGATCTGCTGACGCCCGCCGCGTCCGTAACCGCGCTGCCGACGGCCCAGGTGGTGGGCGATGTATTCCTCATCCAGGGGCAGGTAGGCCGGCACGCCTTCCACGATGATCATCAAGCCTTGACCGTGGGATTCGCCCGCCGTGAACCATCGTATCATCGAGTTTCGGCCTCCTGGAATGGGATCATCGTGCTTCAGCTTCGCGCTCGCGCATGGCGGACATGGCGGCGTCCATCATCACGGAAACGGGCGCGGGCCTTTCCAGCCACAGCTCAAAGGATGCGGCGCCCTGGTACACCAGCATGGAGATACCGCCCAGGGTCGGGGCTCCGACTGAATGCGCCTCCCTGAGCAGCGGGGTCAGCATGGGATTATACACGAGGTCGTAAACCAGGGCCGACGGAGGTATCTGCGCCGCCGGCAGGGGTGACGCGGCCTCGTCAGGGCCGTGGTGCATACCCAGCGACGTGCAGTTGACGATCAGATCGGCCCCCGCGGTCGCGCTGCTGGTATGCAGGGCGTCCAGTTGGACCGCCCGCGCGGTCACGCCGCGATTGGCGGCCAGTTCGGCCAACGCCTCGGCCCGCTCCAGCGTCCGGTTGGCGATCACCAGCTCGGCGACGCCGGCACGAAGCAGGGCCTGCACCACGCCGCGCGCCGAACCGCCGGCGCCCAGGATCAAGGCGCGCTTGCCGGCAGGATCCAGTCCGGCCGACTCGCGGAGCGCGCGAAGGAAACCGTAGCCGTCGGTGTTGTAGCCGACGAGACGGCCCGCGCGGTTGACTATCGTGTTCACGGCGCCCGCTTCCGCCGCCCACTCGTCGATCTCGTCCAGGTAGGGCATGACGGTTTCTTTGTGCGGCACGGTAACGTTGATGCCCAGCGCCGATGCGCCGCGCAGGGACGCCACGAAATCCGCGACCCGATCAGGATGCACGTCGTAGGGCAGGTATCGGTGATCGACGGACAGATGGTCCAGCCCGGCCTGCTGGAACCGGGGAGAAATGGAGTGGCCGATGGGATGGCCGATGATGCCCAGGGGCGAGTCAATTACCATGGCAATCGATAGGCGCCAGCGACGCGAGCCGGCGCGGGTGCGCCACATTCTAACAGACAGCAGAAAGCCCCGGGGGTACGGAACCCCCCGGGGCCAATTCGAAAACGCGGCGCGCTAGTTGATCCTCAAATCGCGGATCTCACGGCAGCCGGTGGAGGTCCTGGGCGTATCCACACCGGTGTCGTTGCCTCCGATGAAAATATCGAAGAACTGATCGAACTCGGTGATCGAAAGCTGGTACCTGCCATCCCCGTCGGACCGGTCGTTCGCTACGATGCGGTCGTTGCCATCTTTGCTGACGGCCACAACCAGAGCGTTCCTGACCGGTCCTCCACTGTCCCTGACCACGCCGACCACGATGCACGGTATCTGGCTGGCAGGGTTGTTGATCGCAGTAGGCGTGGGAACCGCGGTGGGCACCGGGGTGCTGGTCGGCTCCGGAGTGTTGGTGGGCGCCGGGGTCGGCGTCGGCACCGGAGTGGCCGTGGGCATGGCCGCCCGGGTCGCTGCGATGCTGGCGTCGATGGTAGCCTGGATATCGGGCGTTGGTTCGGGGGTAGGGGGCTCCGGGGTATCGGTGGGAGGTATGGGCGTTTCGGTGGGCACCGCAGCCGCAACCGCGGCTGCAATGGTGGCCGCCAGGTCGGGAGTAGCCGTGGGTTCGGGTTCTTCCCCGCCGCCAAAGAAGCAGCCGGTGGTGGCGGCGAGAACAAGTACGGCGATCACACCTATAATCGAAAATCGGGCGACGTTGCGCGACATCTAGAGACTCCTGCTCCGGGTCGATAAGGGTCAACGGGTCATATTCTGACAGCTTGGGGCTCCCGGCGCTCCAAGAGTCGCGTGCAGATTATGGCAATCTTGGGCTAGACTCCCAGCTGCGCGATTATGTCCTCGATGCGACGGCGCTCCTCGGTCAGCGAGCGCAGTCGTTGGCGTTCATTCTCAACAACCTCAGCGCGGGCCTTGGAAACGAAGTTGGGATTTGCCAGCAGCTGTTCCTTGCGTGTTTCGTCCTGGCGCTTGGACTCCAGCTCCCGGTGCAAACGGTCGGATTCAGCCTGCAAGTCCACCCCTTCGAGGGGCAAGCGGACCACCAACGGATTTACCACCAGGCTGACGCCCGAGGCCGTATCCGCATCGCCCGCATCCAACAACCGCAACGGTTCCACTCGAGCCAGAGCGCAGATCACCTCCTGCTCTTCCTCTACGACAGCCCGCATCCCGTTGGTTTCAATTGCGGCCTCCAGTTTTTGACCCGCCGGAATGCGCAACTGGGCTCGCATGTTGCGCACCGCGCGCACGGTCTGCATCACGATGTCCACGTCCGCCTCGGCGTCCGGCGCCGAGCGCGGCGCGTCGACCTGGGGATACGGACACACCATGATGGACGCGGGAAGTCCGGCCGCCGGCGCAGGAACTCGCGCCATGAGGTTCTGCCAGATCTCCTCGGTGACGAAGGGCATGAACGGGTGCAGAAGACGGAGCAGGCGCTCCAGGACGTGAACCAGGGTCGTCGCCGCCGCGGCCGCGTCCGCCGAATCGGCAGCCCGGAGCCGGACCTTGGCCATCTCGATATACCAGTCGCAGAAATCGTTCCACGCGAGGTCGTAGATCTTCTGCTGGGCCTCGCCCAATTCAAAGGCGGTCAGCGCCTGGTTCACTGTGGCGGTGAGATCATCCAGGCGGCTGACAATCCAACGGTCCTCGCGGTGCGCCGGAGCGGGGAGGTGATACCAGTCTCCCAACTCACCCTGGCCGGAAGCCGCCCGGGCTTCGACGACGCTGATCACGTAGCGCGCGGCGTTCCAGACCTTGTTGGCGAAGTTCCGGGCCGATTCCAGCTTCTCGTCGCTGAGCCGCAGGTTGTTCCCGGGCGCGGTGCCCGTGGTCAACGCGAACCGCAGGGCGTCGGTGCCGTATTGTTCCAGCAGGTCCAGCGGGTCCAGGGTGTTGCCCCGGGTCTTGCTCATCTTCTGGCCCTGCGCGTCCAGCACCATGCCGTGCAGGTACACCGAACGGAACGGGACGTCGCCCGTGTTTTCGATGCCCAGCATGATCATGCGGGCGACCCAGAAGAACAGGATGTCGTAGCCCGTTTCCAGCACCGAATTGGGGTAGAAGTACTCGAGGTCCGCCGATCCCGCATCCGGCCATCCCAGGGTCGAATGGGGCCACAGGCCGCTGCTGAACCAGGTATCCAGAACGTCGCTTTCCTGCTGGATGTTCGCGCTGCCGCACTGGGGACACGCCGCCGGATCGTCGACGTGGGCGGAGAGACCGCCGCACGCGGCGCAGTACCAGACCGGGATGCGATGTCCCCACCACAACTGCCGGCTGATGCACCAGTCGCGGATGTTCTCCAGCCAGTTCAGATAAACGCGGGAGAACCGGTCCGGCACGATTTCGATGTCCCGATTGACCACTGCGGCGTAGGCGTTGCCGGCGATGGTGCCCGGTTGGTCGTGCTTGCCCACGTTCAGGAACCATTGCAGACTGATGAGCGGTTCCACCACCTCGTTGCAGCGCTGGCAGTGGCCCACCGAATGGTGATAGTCCTCCACGCCTTCCAGGACACCGATGGCCTCAAGCTCGGCGACCACGGCCGCGCGGGCGGCGAAGCGCTCCATGCCGGCGTACTTGGCTCCGGCCTCGTCGGTCATGCAGCCGTCGAAACCGATGACGGTGACTATGGGCAGGTTATGCCGTTCTCCGATTTCAAAGTCGATGATGTCGTGACCGGGGGTAACCTTCAGCGCGCCGGTTCCGAACTCCATCTCGATGGCCGTGTCGCCGACCACCGGGATCTGGCGACCCACGATGGGCAGCGTGACCATGCCGCCGATCCGGTCGGCGTACCGCTCGTCGTCGGGGTGAACGGCGACGCCGGTGTCGCCCAGCATCGACTCCGGTCGGGTGGTGGCTACGGTGACGCCTTTGTCGGGATTGTCCGCCGAAGGATAGCGGATGTGGTAAAGCTTGCCGTCCTGCTCCTCGTGATCGACTTCGAGGTCGGACAGGGCGGTGGCGCACCGAGGACACCAGTTGATGATGCGCTCGTGGCGGTAGATCAGGCCCTTGTTGAACAGGTTCACAAAGGTCGTGCGCACCGCGTGGACTGGGCCGGGATCCAGCGTGAACCGCAGGCGGGACCAGTCGCAGGAGGCTCCCAGGCGGCGGTGCTGTTCGTCAATGGTGTTCCCGTAGAGGCGCACCCATTCCCAGACCCGTTCCTCGAACTTCTCCCGGCCCAGATCGTGCCGGCTGGTGCCCTCCGCGGCCAGGGCGCGTTCCACCACCCATTGGGTGGCGATGCCGGCGTGGTCCTTGCCGGGCAGCCAGAGGGTGGGATCGCCGCACATCCGGTGCCACCGGGCCAGGGAATCCTGGAGACTGGCGGTGAGGGCATGGCCCAGGTGCAGCTCCCCCGTGACGTTGGGCGGAGGCATTACCACGCAGAAAGGTTGGCGGTCGGGATCGATGCGCGGTACGAAGTATCCGGCGTCCCACCAGGTCTGATAGATGCGCTGTTCAACTGCGGCGGCGTCGTAGGCGCGGGGCATGGCGGAAGCAGAGGCAGTCATCGTACCGTCCATAATTCAGCGCCAGCGAGGCCGTTTTTCAGACCTCATCCGGCGACACGTCTTCGCTGGCAATCTTTTGAAAAATGGTAGCACTGGCCCATCGGGATTGTCCACACGAAGACCCTGCTTGAGACGATCCTTGAACGCTGACGACCTGCCCCGAAAACCCTGAAGTCAGAGAGCCCTTGCCTTCCTTAAACTCGTCCGTTGACTGCGCTTTGCTATACTGATCAAGCAGCCGTTGGGCAGGAGGTGAGCCGTGGCGACGATGACAGAGCAGACTCGTACCGCCGTTTGGGGAACGCTTTGCGACTTGGAGTGGAACAAACGGTACTACGCGGCCATGGCGGACAAATACAAGCGCACTCATCTGTCAGTCCGATTCGCGATCTTATCCGGGATCGTCGCTGAAGGCTTCATCCTGTACTTCGTGCGTGAGTACGAGTGGCTTTTTCTAGTCGGGCTGGCTTTAGGGTTGCTTTTGGCGTTGGGCACCATTTGGGACGCGCTGTCTGACTATGCACAAAATGCGGCCAATTTGCAGAACGCCGAGTTCACGTGCGATTCATTGCTTCAGGAAGTTGAAGAATTGTGGCGGGCGATAGAAACGGGGCGAATGGAATTGGATGATGCGGAGTCCGCCTTGCAATCGATCAGACGGAGATGGGCGGCATCAACCGAACGCGCCAGGGTGAGGACAGACCAGCGGATTAACAACAAGGCGTATGATGACGCCAACGAGGATATACGAAATCGGTATGCTGTTCAGTGATTCGGGCCCGAGGCAAGTGCCAGGGCCAGAACGACCACCGAGGCCGCAACCGCCGCCGCCGCAGCCAACGCCCCCTCCACAAGAAAGCGAACCGAATCGATGTCCTGCGAACCCGCCCAGACCTGCCAGACATAGGTCCAATGGCCAATACCTACTAAACAGCGGCCCTCGCGCGAGGGCCGCTGGAGTTGCGGAGTCGATGCGCCCGCCCGCCCATGGGCAGACCGCTTAGCCGGCCCGGCGCAGCCTGGGGTCGAGGTAGTCTCGGAGCCAGTCGCCGAAGAAGTTGAACGCCATCACGACCACCGTGATCACCAGGCCGGGGAACAACGCGATCCACCACGCCTGGGTCAGGAACTCGCGTCCCTCCGCAACCAGGATGCCCCACGCCGGATCGCCGGGGGCGAGGCCGAGGCCCAGGAAGCTCAGCGAGGCTTCCAGCAGGATGACCTGGCCGATGCTGACGCTGGTCAGCACCATGAGGGTGTTGATGACGTTGGGGAACAGGTGACGCCAGACGATCATGCCGGGCGATACCCCGTAGATCTGGGCCAGCACCACGAAGTCCCGGTCCCGTATGGCGAGGACCTCCCCCCGAATCATGCGCGCAAACCGGGCCCATTGGGTGGCCGCGATGGCAATCATCACGTTCCACACCCCGGTGCCCAGGTAGGTGACGATCAGCAATGCCACCAGGATTGACGGGAACCCCAATACCGCGTCGGTGATGCGCATCAGCACCGAGTCGGCCCACCGGCCCGAGTAGCCGGACACCAGCCCGACGATGGTGCCGGCGAGAATGGCCACCACCATTGACGGGGCCGTCACCTGGAGCATGGTGCGGGCGCCGAAGATCAGGCGACTGAGCATGTCCTTGCCCAGCCGGTCGGTGCCCAAAATATGCTCGGAACTGGCGAAGGGCGGCTGCAGCTTGTTGCGCACGTCGTTGGAGCGCGGATCGTGGGGAGCCACCAGGTTGGCGAACGCCGCGCAGAATACGATGATCAGCAGGATCGCGATGGGGATCCAGGGCAGCCGCGCATCTTTCACGCGTTGCGCCAGGGACACGGGAGCGCGTTCGTCAAGAACCAAAGCCGGAGTTTCTGAAGCCAAAATTGCTCTCCGCGCGGGTTTGTTAGTTCATCCGAACCCGAGGGTCGGCGTAACCATAGAGAATGTCAACGACCAGCGCGGTCAGGATGTAGGCCGCGCCCGAGACCATGATGGCCCCTTCCACCTGCGGGAAGTTATTGGAGAGCACGCCCTCCAGCAGCATCAATCCCACGCCCGGCCACGCGAACACCACCTCGACGACGACCGACCCGTTGAGCAGGCCGGCAAGGCTGATCCCGCCGAAGGTGATTACCGGGATCAGCGCGTTGCGGGCGGCGTGTTTCCAGATGACCACCCGGTCGTTCATGCCCTTCACCTGGGCGAACTTCACGTAGTCGCTGTCCAGCACTTCCAGCATCGCGGAACGGGCCAGGCGCATGATGGCGGCGATGATGGCCAGCGCCAGCACGAAGGCGGGCAGGATCAGGTGGGCCAGCATATTCGGAATCTGCGACCACGATGGGAACCACCCGGTCATGTCTCCTCTGCCGAAAGCCGGCAGCCACCCCCAGTATCCCGCGAACAGGATGATGAGCATGATGGCCACCCAGAACTGGGGCGCTGCCATGCCGAATATCGCGAATGCCTTGCACACCCTATCCAGAATAGTATCCCGTTTCACCGCCGATATGATCCCCAGCGGCACGCCGATGCCGATGGCCAGGATCGTAGCCGTGACCGCCAGGTGCACCGTGGCCGGGATGCGCTCCAGCAGGATCTCCTTGACGGGTCGCCGGGCGGTGAAAGAGTTGCCGAAGTCCAGCCGCACCGCCTTGATCAGGAAGTTCCAGTACTGGACGATGAACGGCTTGTCCAAACCGTAGGCGGCTTTTTGCGCCTCGTAAACCGATTCATCGTGCTCGGCGGAGATGGGCAGCAAGAACCGGGCCGGGTCGCCGGTCAGGTGAACGCTGCCGAAAACCACGAAACTCAGGGCGATCAGCGTGACCACCCCTTCTCCAATGCGGCGCAGAATGTATGCAGTCATAATCTACCAGGCGCTGTTGGCATTTGCACCGTCATTCCCGCGAAAGTGGGAATCCAGAGGGTACAAAGTAGGGTCGTATTCCTGGCACAGAAACGTTCCCGGGTTCCTGCTTTCGCAGAAACGACAGTGGGAATTCCAAAATATCAACAGAACTAAACTATCAACGAAGAGCCAGTCAGTCGAGGGACCGACGCCGACCGTTTGTGTGGCCGGCGCCGGTCGTTCGTATCCGCTCGCGTTCGCTTACTTCAGCTTCAGCGTCCAGATGGCGGTCACGTAGGGAACCAGGCTCCAGGGCTCGTAGGAGGCCACGTCGGCGCCCAGGCCCCACGGAACGTTGGTGTTGAACCCGTCGCCCCAGTAGGTCTGGTCCTTCAGGTAGGAGTACATCTCGGCATACGAGGCGCTGCGGGTGTCGGCGTTCAGGTCCGAGAGACCCTTTTGCACCACCGGGGTGGTAGTGCTGGCCCAGGGTTCGTTTTCCCAATTGTCCACGGCGCGCCAGGCGATGTCGGGGTTGAGGAACCCGCCCTGGGTGATGGAGGTGCCGTCGTACCGGGCCTCGTTGGTGCGCACCAGCACGTCGCCGGGATACTCGCGGTTGTTCCACGCTTGACGAGTGGCGGCGGCGTCGCCAACCGTAACATCGACGTCCCAGCCCAGTTCAGTCCAGAAGTCCTTGTAGAGCTGGGCCAGGTCGGGCAGCAGCGGCAGGTCGCCGGCTTCCCAGGTGTAGATGGTGAAGGAAATCTGCTCGCCGTTGGCGTCGGTCCCGTCACCGCCGTCGGCCCCGCCGTAGCCGATGGACTTGAGAAGTTCTTTGGCTTTGTCAACGTCGTAGGCGCGCGGGCGCAGGTCTTCGCTCCAGCCCAGGGAGTTGGGGGTCACGTGTGCCCAGCTGTCGGCGTTCACCGACTCCGGCGAGTAGAGGCCGTTGACGATGGCGTCCTTGTCGATGGCGTGCTCGGCGGCCTGCCGCGCCTCAACGGGGAAGCACCATAGTTCTTCGACCCAGCAGTCCACGTACACCACCCAGTTGTAGGACGACTCCTTCTGCCACGCGATGGACGCGCCGTCGATGCTCTGGAGGTCCGGGATCATGTTGATGTTGGACTCGATGAGCTGGGCCTGACCGTTGCGCAGCGCCGCCAGCCGGCCGGCCGGTTCGGGCACTACCTCAATGGTCAGCGTGTCGAAAGTGACGCGGCGGTCCTCGTCGTATCCGTTCTCCGGCGTCCAGAAGAAATCATCGAACTTCTCGAAGGAATACTTCTGCTCCAGCACGAAGTCCGTCACTTTCATGGCGCCGATACCGACGGGGTCGGACTCGTAACCCTCGAACCCGGTGGCGCCGGCGCGGGCGCGCATGGCGGCTTCAGGCACGATCATCGGGCTGGCGCCCTGGGAGTTTTCCGACCAGTTGAAGGCAAAGTCCAGGCGCACGGTCTTGAAGGTGACCTGCACTTGGTCATCTCCCGGCCCCTTGCTGACGCCCTCAATCAGGTTGGCCAGCGCCACGTCGCGGGGCTCGTAGTATCCGGCGTCCAGCAGCCGGAAGGCTTCTTCGCCCACCCGGCTGTTCAGGTTGAAGTACACGTCGTCGCGGGTGATCACGCTGCCGTCGTGGGCGGTGATGAACCCCTCGTTGACGCCAAAGGTCCAGACCTTGCCGTCCTCGCTGACGGACCAGTCCTTGGCGACGGCCGGGGTCAGCTCGCTGCCGCCCTTGCCGCCCACCAGGGCAACCTGGAACACCCGCTGGAACTTGAGGTCTTCGCCCTCGGTCAGCAGCGGATCGAATTTGCCGTTGCCGATGTTGGTGACCAGCAGGGTGACGTTGCCGCCGGCTTCATCGGCCATGGCGGCCGGCTCGGTGGCGGCCGGCATGGCGGTGGGAGCCGCTGAGCCCGAACTCGCCGGCGCCGCCGTAGGCGCGGCTGCCGGGGCGGCGGGGGCTTCGGACGCGCCGCCGCAGGCTACCGCGGCGATCAGGCCCGCTCCCAGGCCCAGTGCGGCCAGCAGCCGCAGGTTAATGTATCGCTTCAATCCCATTGTTTGATCTTACCTCCTCCTTTTGAAAGGGCGGGCAGCGCAGGTGGCTGTCACGCCGCTGCGTTACGGATGCCGAACGATTAAACGGGCCAATCGCCATGTTGTCAAGGATGTTTTACGAAATCATTACAATCGTAAGGCGAAATCCACAAATAATATGCTAGCATTGCTATCGTAAAATTCCACTGCAAAGGCAACGTCAAGGCGCCTGGTAAAGCATTATGTTCACTCCCACCAAGTTGTTTTACATCATCAGCGCGGCCGTGATTGGCAGCGCGGCCGGCGGCTACGTAGCCTGGGCCATTGCCTCGCGGTTCGCCCGGGTCGCCGAACTGAACGACCGGGCCATCGTGGAGCCCCACGTGCTGGTCGTGCTGTGCGTGACCGGCGGGCTTCTGGCCTTCCCGTTGGGAGCCGCCGCCGGTCTTTTCGGCGCGGTACTGGTCAACCGGGTGGTGGAATCCCTGCGCCGCTCCCAGGGCGCCGGCGGTGAAGCCGACAACGCCTCGTGGGTAACGCAGCGTCCGACGACGGACGACCACCCCGGCGAGTAGGCCCGGTATAATCGGCGGCAATCCGCATCACCCAGGAGTTGTCTTATGCCCCAGTTCGTGCGCGTTTTCACCGGCCCCGACGGTCAGTCCCGTCTCGAGCATTACGAACCGCCCTTCGAGGACTTTCTGGATACCGAGGGCGCCTACGGTCGGGGCACTCCCATGCAGGCCACCAGCGGCCTGACGATCCGCATCTCGCCTCCCGATTACTTCCTGGACTTTCACTGCGCGCCCCGGCGACAGTACACCGTGACCCTCGCCGGGCAGGCCGAGATCGGACTGAGCGACGGCACCACGCACCGAGTTGGGCCTGGTGACGTCCTGCTGGCCGAAGACCTCACGGGCGAGGGCCATACCACCCGCGTGGTCGGCGGCGAGGAAAGGGTGTACCTGGTTATTCCCCTGGCGGACTAGGCAGCCGAATTGCATCCCATCCCGGCAGCAGAGCCAAAGATGTCCTGCGCTCCGCGTGGCTGACACACAGCTGGGCATGTAACCGTTCAGGCTTGTGGGGAAAGTGTCATTGCGAGCGCAGCGCGGCAATCTCGACGGCGCAAGGGATTCCTTTGAGGCAGACGTAGCTGAGGCAAACGTAGCTGAGGCAAACGTAGCTGCTACGGCGTCGAGATTGCCACGGCGCAAGCGCCTCGCAATGACAACTTCCTGAATTCTGAACAGTCATCCGGGCACAGCCGCCATGACATCGGAATAGCGCCGTGCGCGGTCTCTCGCACCGCCGGACATCCGCCCGGGAACCGGACGCCCCGGGCGGCGTCTTCTACGGATGGTGGGTGCTCTCCGCCGCGGTTGTCCTGGGCTTTGTCGCCTTTGGCGTGGTGATCCCCGGGTACCTGGCGTTTTCGGTTCCCGTTCGAGGTGAGCTTGACCTGACATCCGGCCAGTCCGCGTTTGTGGTCGGGGCGGCGTGGGGCGTGGGCGATGTCACGTCCCTGGCAGCCGGCTGGCTCGCCGACCGTTACGGCGCGCGTCGCTTGATCCTGGCCGGGGGCCTGCTCGCGGGACTGGGCTTTGCTGCGCTGGGTTTCGCCGACTCGTTCTGGGCCATCGTGGCGGCCTACTCGGTAGTCGCTTCGCTGGGCCGCGGTCTCGGCATCTTCCCGACCCTGATGACCGTGGTCAATCAGTGGTTCGAGCAGCGCAAAGCCTTCGCCCTGGCGGTGATCAATACTGCGGTGATGGGCGGAGCCGCGGCGATGCTCCCGGCGCTCAGCGCCGCCGCGGACCAGTTCGGGTGGCGGCCCACGGCGATAGTCGCCGGCGTCCTGGTGTGCGTACTGACCATCCCGGCCGCGGCGATCATCCGCAGTCGTCCGGAGGACATGGGCCTGCAACCCTACGGTGCCGGCGTGATCGACTCAACCCCGGCCCGGAGAGGATCGAGGCTCGCCGGAATTGCCGGCTCGCCACGACTGGACTACTCCGCGGCCCAGGCGCTGGTGACGCTCTCCTTCTGGGCGCTGACGGTGGGCGCCGCCCTGCGCACCGTTCCCTCCGACGTGCTGGTCATCAACCAGATCCCCATCCTGATCTGGAAGGGCGTCGCTGAAGAGCGGACCTCTATCTACCTGTCGATCACCTATTTCGCCACCATCCCGGCCCGGTTCGGCATGGGGCTCGCCGCCGCGTGGGCGTCGCCCCGCTGGCTGCTGAGCGGAGCCATGGCCCTGGTCGCCCTGTGCTCCGTGGCCGCCCTGCTGCTGGATGGGGACGAGGTGGCCTGGTTCCTGATCGTTTCCTCGGCCACCGGGCAGGGCGTGAGCGCCCTGGCCTGGATCACCGTGGGCGAATACTTCGGCCGGCGCAGCTTCGGGACGCTGGTGGGAGTCATGACCCTGTTCTACGGCGTCAGTGGCCCTATCGTACCGGCCGCGGCGGGATGGGTGTTTGACCGCACCGGCAGCTTTGTACCCGTCCTGGCAGCCGTCGGCGTGTTGCAGATGATTTCGGCCGGCGCGTTCCTGCTGGCAAAGCGCCCCGGCAACCCCGCACCAACCGAGGGATAACGACCCTGGACTATTCGCCAGCGGATTCTTCGTATGGATGGATGAATGGCAGGGATTTTTGTCAGAAGCAGGATTCACGGGATTTTATGATTTGACAGGATTGAGAGATCTCCATCGTGGAACGGTTCCAATCCTGATAATCCCTAAATCCTGAAAATCCTGCTTCTGACGATTTCCCAACGCCGGCCGATCAGTCCAACGTAAACCCCTCGTAGCCGTTTTCCGCCACCTCGGCGCGCTTGGCCCGCATGACCGGCGCGGTGTCCGGGGCGGTGAGCAGCACGCGCGCTTTGCCGGGTATGTTGGCGCCCACGAACCAGGAGTCCGCCTGCGTGCGCAGGATGTTCTCGCTGTCCTCCTTCATGTGTCGGACCCACGCCTCCTCGGCCTCAGGGGTCGCCATGATGCGCCGGTGCCCGCTGTCCCGGACGTGGGCGATGGCGTCGGTGACCCACTCCACCAGCGGCTCCGCGGACCGGGGGAAGTTGCCCACGGAGGCGGCGTTGATGGTGAAAATGTTGGGGAAGCCGTAGCTGGACATTCCCATGTAAGTGCGGGGACCGTTGGCGAACTTTTCCCTGAGCACCTCGCCGCCGATGCCCTCGATGTGAATCAGGTTGAGAGGGCCGGTGACAGCGTCGTAGCCGGTGGCGAAGATGATGACGTCCAGTTCGTGCTCGCTTCCGCTTTCCAGCTGAATGCCCCGGGGGGTCAAGCGCGCGATGGGGTCTTCGCGGACGTCCACCAGCAGCACGTTGTCGCGGTTGTACACCTCATAGTAGCCGCTTTCGCAGGGCAGGCGCTTGGAGCCAAACATGTGGTTCTTGGGCACCAGCTTCTCGGCGACTTCTGGATCGTGCACCCGCTCGCGAATCTTGTTGCGCACGAACTCGGCGTAGTCCTCGTTGGCCTCGCCGGGCATCATTATGTCGTAGAAGT
Organism: Dehalococcoidia bacterium; assembly: GCA_034420475.1. Taxonomy (GTDB): domain Bacteria; phylum Chloroflexota; class Dehalococcoidia; order Lucifugimonadales; family UBA3495; genus Bin87. The sequence continues at coordinate 95,199 of DAOULH010000009.1, read as the reverse complement.
TGGACAGCCACTTCTTGAAACCGGGCTCGGCCCACAGCCGCTCGTACTGCTCCAGCTTCTCCTCCTCGGAAACCGCCAGCGCGGAACGGGGATCAAACTCGTGCATGAAGGAGCCGGGGGTGGACAGGCACTGCTCGAAAATCTCCGGGTAGTGGGACTTGATGTAGTCCTGCGTCTCCCGGTCGATCACGGCGTTGCGGAGAGGCACGCAGTAGTTGGCGGTGCGCTGGAAGACCGTCAGGTGGGCGACTTCGCTCACGATCTCCGGGATCAACTGGACGGCCGTGGCGCCGGTCCCGATGACGCCCACGCGCTTGCCCGCCAGGTCCATGCCTTCCTTGGGCCAGCGGTTGGTGTGGCACCACGCCCCTTCGTAGCTCTCCAGGCCCTCGAACTCCGGCACGTAGCGGGCCGACAGGATGCCGATGGCGGTGATGACGAACTGGGCGCGGGCCTGGTAGCCGTCGTCCGTCGTGACCTGCCAGCGGTTGCCGGCCTCGTCATACACCAGTGATGCAACGCGGGAGTTGAACCGGATGTCGCGGCGCAGGTCGAACTTGTCGGCCACGTAGTTCAGGTAGCGCTCGTTCTCCGGCTGGCCGGAGTAGTGTTCCTGCCACTCCCACTCTTGCAGCAGTTCCTCGGAGAAGGAGTACCCGTAGGTGTAGCTCTCGGAGTCGAAGCGGGCCCCGGGGTAGCGGTTCCAGTACCAGGTGCCGCCCACGCCGTCGCCCTCCTCCAGGGATCGCACCGAGAACCCCAATCGGCGCAGCCGATACAGGGAGTACAACCCCGTGACACCGGCGCCGATGACGACAACGTCAAATTCCTCCACGCCTCCGGCGGAATGTCCGTTGGAAGACGTTTGCTGCAACGATGTGGTCATAAATCCCTCCTGTTAGCCTGGTGACACGCGTCGGCCAAAAAGTTGATACGGTGGGCCGATTATACACCGGAAACCGGCCGGCGGCGGCGGCCGCATCGCTTTCTCCCGCAATCGCTGGTACGCCGGCGACAAACTGACATCGATGCACAGGATGGACATGATTTGGACTGAGCACGATAGCGGCTGAAATTCCGCCGTGATCAGGAGGTCGGAACAATCAGCGCGTCAAATTTCATCCTGTTGATCCTGTGCATCGATGTAAGAACAAACTGAACGCTTGCCGCCGGCCGTCGCCCGCCCCGGTGCTATACTGCCCACCAGTTTGACGACCCGGCGACGCCGCCCGGCGTGCCGTGATACGGAGTAGAACGATGGCGACGAGGAAAAAGGGCGACGGCCTGCTGCTGGTGTACAGCGACGTGGCGCCGGAGCACGACGAGGAGTACAACCGCTGGTACAACGAGGAACACATCCCGGAGCGGCTGTCGATACCGGGCGTGCTCGATGCGGCGCGCTACCAGGCGGTCCAGGGCGGCCCCAAGTACCTGGCCGTTTACGAACTGGACAGCCACGAGGCCTGGTATTCGGACGAGTGGCAGAAGTGGCTGAACGAGCCCACCGAGTGGTCGCGGCGCATGTCCCCCAGCGTCATCGGCACGGAATACATCCGCAACCTGTACCAGCGGGTGCACCCCCAGGAGTTATCCGAGGAAACGGCGCAGGCCGGCATGTCGCCGCTGATCCTGGTGGGCCGAATGTCCATCCCGGACCACCTTGAGGCCAAGTGGAACGACGCCTACAACAACGAACGGCTGCCCATGGCCCTGGACATCCCCGGCTACATCCGCGCCCGCCGGTTCCAGGCGGTGATGGGCGAGCCCAAGTACGCCACGGTCCACGAGATGGAGTCGCTGGAAATCGCGGAGAGCGACGCCTGGCGGAACTGGAGCCAGATCGTCACCCCGGTCTGGACCCACGAGGTGCGCCCCCACATGGTCCACGGCGAAGGATCGCCGGGGGTGTACCAGCGCATCTTCCCGGTGTAGGGGTTCCGTGAGTTTGTCAGGCCCGCGGGTCGCCGGTATGATTAAGGCCGAGGGAGGCCCACGATGGCGACTGCGGACAGGGATAAGGGGAATCTGGAAACGGGGCGTTTGACCGTGGAAGCGGGGGAAACGCAACGAGAGGTTGAGGAGCCGCGCGGCTGGGCTACAAAGCTCAGGCAGGACAAACAATTTGTGGTCATTGCCATTCTGGCTGTCTCCGGCATCGGTCTAGCGGCGAGTCTCTATATCGTACCTTGGGGAGACAGTTTGGAAAACCGCGGCATTGTGCTTGCCGGAACGTGGCTGTTTCTGATTTCCGGGCTGGTTTGGCTGAGCGCGTCTATCGGGCTAACCTGGTGGGTAGCGCGAGACGTTGGCAATTTGGTTGGCCGCCTGGCTAAAGGCATCCGCCGCCTCGCGCCCAATGCTAACCCCCAAATGAAAGAAAAATAGCGCTGCCGACGAGAAGGCCATCAAATACACTAGCCAAAGGATTATGGTGTCAAAGTACGGAGAAGATGCCCCCAATGGCAGGCGTTCGGCGCGGGAAGCGCGCGATATGCGCCTGGCGCCGACGAGCATGATGGTAGCCATGATCATCAAGACCATGAGCGTCCGATAGTCAGACGGCAAGGCGAGGACTATTTTCGCCAGGAAGTCAAGCAGGTGCTCCATGGTTCAGGCGTACAGCGAAGCCGTGGTGTCCGCGCCCATTAAGACCTGCCCGCCGTACTCGAAGTTGTTGGGCAGCCCGGATATGTGCTGGCCGCTGACGTGCAGGTCGCGGAAAAACCGCTCCAGCCCCACCGAGCGGTGGATGGCATTGGTGCCGGCAACGTTGAACAACCGGTCCACAACGTCCACGGAGCGGCGGATGGCGTGGGTTATAGCCAGCCGAGCCCGGACGGCCCGCTCCATCAGATCGGGCTTTTGGTGCACCTGGGCGTCCCACATGCTGCTGACGGCGTCCAGCACGTAGGTGCGCGCCCCGTCCAGGATGGCCTCGCACTCTCCGTATGCGATCTGCACGTAGTTGCGGTCGCGCAGCAGCATGGGCGAGTTGGTGGTGCCGGCGCCGGTGGCCAGGTCGTGAAACGCATTCATCGCGCCGCGAGCCATGCCCAGGGCGTTGGCCGCCGCCAGGGTCCAGCTGATCAGGATGGAGGTCTGGGCTGGATTGTACAGCGGGCCAGGGTGATGCGAAGGGTCGCCTCTGCGGTACGTATGGCGCGCCGGCACGAACACGTCGGAATACTCGCAGTCGTTGCTGGCGGTGCCCCGCATCCCCAGGGTCGTCCAGTTGTCGATAACCGTGCCCGACGCCACCGGCAGGATGGCGACCTGCATGGCCGGACTACCATCCTCGTTCCGCGCCGGCGACCCGTCGTGTTGCAGGACACGACAGTTGAGGAACAGCGCGGTGGAATGGTCGATGCCGCTCAGGTAGTTCCAGCGTCCGTTGATGGTGTATCCGCCCTCGGCGATGGTGGCGGTGCCTTCCGGCCGGGCCGAGCCGGAGCCCAGCATGGCCGGCGGGTCGCCGAAAATCTCCTTCACGGCGTCAGCGGTCAGGCGAGCCAGGGCCGCGGTGATTGCGCTGCCATTGAACACGCACCACCCGGCGGAACCGTCGGCCTGGGATATGGTCTCCACCACCCGAAACGCCGTCAGCGGGTCAAGTTCGGGGCCGCCCAACGCCTGCGGCGCGTACAGGCAGAAGAGGTTGTGCGCCGCCATCCGGCGCGCCAGATCGGGCGGAAGTTGACGTTCAGCGTCGATCCGATCAAGGTTGGCCAGGATTTCCGGCACAAGGTTTTGGGCGACGCGGACCAGGTCTTCGGGCATTTGGCGGCTCCATCGGCAATGCAGTGCCGGACATTATAGCCGCGGGATGCCGCCCTGCTGACCGCGGACGACTCTAACGGCAAGTGTGCCGTAACTGTTCAGAGTTGCGGGGAAAGTGTCATTGCGAGCGCAGCGCGGCAATCTCGTTGCCGCCGGGGAGTCCTTTGGGGCAGACGTTGCGGCTACGGCGTCGAGATTGACACGGCGCCAGCGCCTCGCAATGACAACCCCCTGAATTCTGAACAGTTACAGTGTGCCGGCCGGTCTGTACGCCCGCGGGCCGGCGGCATTACAATGGACGTCCGGCGCTGGGGAGGGATGGCAGAGTGGACGATTGCGACGGTCTTGAAAACCGTTAACCCTAACGGGTTCGTGGGTTCGAATCCCACTCCCTCCGCCAATCGTAACTGTTTAGACTCTCAGGGAAACGTCATTGCGAGCGCAGCGTGGCAATCTCGGTGGTGCATTGCAGAACCTGGCGAGATTGCCACGGCGCAAGCGCCTCGCAATGATACCCGGTCAACCCAACGGTTGCCGTGGCAGGGCCGTCAATGCCCGCGCTGCCAGCGTCAGCCCGATCTTTTACCAATCGCATCGCCAGGCTGCAAGAACGGCATGACTGGCCCGGTTTGCAGGCGGCGGGCAAGGTGAGCGCAACCCGCCGGAAAGAAGGCGGTGCCAGCGAGCAAACTCGCTACTGCCTGCTGAGCCAGGCTTGGCCGCCGGAGCGTTGCAACGACATTGTGCGGCGACACTGGGGCATTGAGAACCGATTGCATTGGGCGCTGGACGTAACCTGCAACGAAGACCAGGCGCGAAACCGGAAGGGATATTGTGCGGAGAACCTGGCCCGGCTGCGCAGACTGGCGCTGAACCTGGCGCGACTGGAACCGAGCAAGGGGTCAATGCGGGGCAAGCTGAAGCGGGCCGGCTGGGACGACAGCTTCCTCATCAACATCCTCTCCCAATTCGCCAACATCCATATGCGATAGCCTTGGTTGCCGCAGCTCGCTCCACCCTAGCCGTATCCCGCCTCGTAATCTACAATGGACGCGCTATCCGTACCCGGCGCATCGCCACTGCGAACATCCGCGCCGTCACCCTCAGGAGGGACTCGTTGTGAAGGTAAAAGCTGCCGTATTGTGGGAAGTTGGTCAGCCTCTCGATATCTGCGAGGTCGACCTTGACGAGCCGAAGGCCGGCGAGGTCCTGGTGAAGGTCGGTTCCGCCGGCATCTGCCGCAGCGACCGCCACTTCATGCACGGCGACGCCCCCATCGCCATCCCCGTCGTCCTCGGACACGAGGGCGCCGGCACCGTCGTCCAGACCGGACCCGGCGTCACCCTGGCCAGCGAGGGCGACCAGGTCATCCTCTCCTTTGTCCCCGCCTGCGGACGCTGCCGTTCCTGCCTCGAGGGCCACAGCAACCTGTGCGACCTCCACGCGGCCACCGGCGCCAACCTCCTCGACGGCACCACCCGCCTCCACGCCGACGGCAAGGACATTCACCACATGGGCAAGGTGGCCTGTTTCGCCGAGTACGCGGTACTCCCCGAAACCGGCGTCGTGCCCGTGTCCAGCCCGGTGCCCATGGACAAGGCCGCCATGATCGGCTGCTCGGTGACCACCGGCGTCGGCGCGGCCCTCTACAGCGCCGAGATCAAGGCTGGCAGCACCGTCGCCGTCATCGGATGCGGCGGCGTCGGCCTCAACGTCATCATGGGGGCCGCGCTGGCCAACGCCGGCCAGATCATCGCCGTGGACATCCGCGAGGCCCAGTTGGAGTTCGCCATGCGCTTCGGTGCCACCCACACCGTCAACGCCGCCGACCAGGACCCGGTCCGGCAGGTCCGCGAACTCACCGGCGGCCGCGGCGCTGACTACACCTTCGAGGTCTTCGGCAGCGGCGACACCACCAAGGCCGCCTACGACATGGCCGCCAAGCGTGGCGTCGTCACCGTCGTCGGCATCGCCCCCTGGGGCCAGGAGGCCGGCATCAACGCCGTCGACCTGGTGCGCAACGAGAAGACCCTGCGCGGTTCCTACTACGGCTCCGCCCGCTCCCGCACCGACATGCCCGTCATGGTCGATCTCTACCAGTCCGGCAAGCTCAACCTTGACGACCTCGTCGTCCGCCACTACACCCTCGATCAGATCAACGAGGCCTACGCCGACCTCGACCGCGGCGAAATCGGCCGCGGCGCCATCATGTTCGACTAGCCGGCTCTACAGGGGCGGATCGCTTCGCCCCTGCAACCTCCCCCGTCATACGCCCATCATGGCTACGGAAGCGTACCCCCTCACGGCATCGGACCACGCCCGTAAGGCGCGGGAGCTGTTGGTCGACTCGGACCGCAAGTTCGCCGCACGAAAGCACTTGCCGGCCTCCGCCGCACTCTGGGATGCAACAGTGCAAGCGGTAATGGCGGTTGCCGCGCACCGAGGCTGGCCCTGCGATGGCAGCCGTCAGGCTCTGCGACTCGTGGTCGAACGGCTGGGCGAAGAGGGTGACGACCTTATCCCGTCAATGTACGTCTACGCGGAAAACTTCCGCGAAAATGCAGAGACGGACTTCATGGAGTTCCGGTCCTTAGCCTACGATGGCGCCAAAGCCCGCGATTTCATCCGTCGCCTGCTGGCGATGGCATGTTGATGGATGACCACGCAAGGATTGCGTTGGACTTCCTGGAGGAATCAGACCGGGAGTTCGCCATAGGAGATCAACTGCAAGCATCGGAGAAACTTTGGGGCGCTGCTACGCACGCCTTGATGGCTGTCGCCATGCGCCAGGGTCGTCGCCTCGGCAGCCACAACTCGTTCCGAGATACTGCGGAACGGCTGTCCGACGAGCATGACGACCCTACAATCGAGTATGGGTTCGCTCACGCCGAAAGGTTCCACCGTAATTTTTATCACGATGACATCGGCGACTACGAGTTGGATGCTCTACGTCGCCGCGTGCATGAATTTGTCCACCGGGTGTTGTCATTGCTCGGGTAAAGTGAGGTAGTGTATGCCCCGCCTGTCCGTCCTGTCCGAAGTCCAGCGCCAGATGCTTCAGTTCTTCCCCTGCCGGGAAGACGAGGGCGCTCCCTGGTCGCCGCTCTCGAAGCCGCTGTCCCAGGCCACTGCCGCCATCGTCACCACCGCCGGCCTCCACCTGCGTGACGACAAGCCATTCAACCGCGACCATCCCGGCGGCGAGTCCACCTACCGCGTCATCCCCAGCGACTCCGACCCGGCGGACATCGTCCAGAGCCACTTCAGCATCGGCTTCGACCGCACGGCCATTTATCGGGACATCAACATCACCTTCCCCGTGGATCGCGTGCGGGAACTGGCCGAGCGCGGCGTCATCGGCGCCGTCGCCCCCAATCATTACTCCTTCATGGGAGCCCTCCGCGATTGCACCGTAGTTGCCGAGCAGACCGGACCCGAGGTTGCCCAACGCCTCAAGGCCGAAGGCGTCGATCTCGTCCTGCTGACCCCCACTTGACCCCTCTGCACCCACGCCGTGAGCGTGCTCGCCCGGGTCTTCGAGGAAGCCGGCCTGACCACCATTGCCGTCGCCCTCGTGCGTGAACACGCTGAGCGCGTCCGCCCGCCCCGCGCCCTGTGGGTCCCCTTCTATTTCGGCTACACCATGGGCAAACCCGACGACCCCAAATTCCAGCACCAGGTCCTCGCCGCCGCTCTCGCCACCCTGGACGCCGAAAGCGGCCCCGTCCTCGCCGACTACCCCGAGGATGCCGGCCCCATCGGTATGCCCCAGGCATCCGAGGTGACGGCTTCAACCAATGGCGACACGGCCAAGCCCCTGGACGCCGCCGATGAGATCACCGCCCTGCGCGGCTACTACGAACGGTGGCAGCAGCAGCGCGGCCGCACCGCCGTGGGCATCACCGGCATCCCCCAGCGCCGCTTCCGTGGCATCATCCGCTTCCTGGAGGCCTACGCCGAGCGCGACGACGCCGACATGGACGAGCGCCCCGCCGACGTGTCGGTGCCCCAGTTCGTCCGCTACTGCGCCGACGACCTCAAGGCCTTCTGCTATGAAGCCCGCATGGCCCAGCGTCCCAACGACACCGAGGCCGACATCCACACCTGGTTCTGGGGCGAGACCGCCGTCGGCGCCCTCATCGACAGCATCACCCACCGCCTCAACGCCACCGGCGACGCCAAACTCCAGGCCACCGCCTACGGCCTCTCCCGCTGAACGACGGCAAATTGCAGTCCACCGAAATGCAGCCGCCAACGGTCTCCCGCTGGCGGTTGCTTCCGTTCGTAATAATCGTTGCGCTGAGCGCGGCAACGCTGTCGGGCAGCTGTACGAGCTTTGCCGATGAAAGTGGCGGCCCCAGCGCGATCCTCATGGCAACCGTCATCTCCGGCGCGATTGCGCTGGTGATCGGCTTGGCCTTTATCCTGCGAACCCCCGACCGGCGCGGAGCAAAGCTGGTTGCGGTGATCTGCGTTGCCTCTTATCTCGCCGCGGGCTTCGGCGCATGGTTCCTGTTGATCTGGCCCTTCCCAGTGGCGATAGCCATTGCCGTCGGCGGCGGTATGCTGGCCTATCCCCTGGCTCGAACGGGTACTGGCGACGGGAGCGGCTTTGCCCTCACCGCGGGAGTATCCGGCATTGCCATCGGGGGCGCGGCCACGGCGGTCGTGATTGGATTCTGGACGAACTACGACCTCAACTTAGGTTGGTTTGACGGCAGCGGTGGCTCCAGTTCGCTGAATATTTTGCCCTTTGCGCTGATATGCGGAAGCGCGCCGCCGATTGCTGCGGTCATCGCGGCGCGGCTGACGGGCCGAGCCGGAACCTCGGGCCGGGCTCCGCCGGAGCAATACCTGCCAGCGTTCCCGGCACACTCTCAACCCTCCATTGCCGCGCTGGCGATACTGGTGGCAGTCGTCGGCCTGTGCGCCGCCGGAGCCGATTACCTTTTATGGGCCAGCCACTTTGGGATGCTTGCCGGCCTTCGTCCACTTGCGAGCGTCTTGCTCCCCGGCTGCTTCGCCCTGGCCCTCGCTGCGCTGTTCGTCATGGTTACCCCCGACCGTCGGGAGACCTGGCTGCTCGCCGTGATCAGCGTTTTCGCCTACGTCGCCGGCGTGGTTGACGCCGTGCCTTACTTGCCGGACCCGTGGCAATTCGTCGCCGGCCTGGCCGTGGTAATCATCGGCGGTAAAGTGGCCGCTAACACTGCGCATCGCAAGTTTGACTCCGGCGGCGGAACTCCCCGGATTGCCGGCGTCGTCTCGGCGCTGGGAATTTTCCTGGCGGCCGCTTGCGTGGTCAGCCAGTCTTATGGCTGGATGCCATTCAGATCTGCCCCGCTCTTTTTGGGCGCAATGCCGGTAATCATAGCCGCCGTCACCGCGCATCTGGCCGGCAGGGTCATCCGCCGATCTGCTTGAACGCCCGTTCCGCCGTCAAGTCCTTCTGCTGCGAGACCCACATCACCCAGCACCATCGGCGACCCTGGACTCCAGGCCATCGCCTGCGACCTCTCCCGGTGAAGGAACGCCAAACCCTTCAATCGACCAGTACCGCTGAGGTTCAATTCAGTACCGGTTGATAATGGGGCGTTCTAACCCCTCGATGGCAAATTGTTTCTGCGGCAGTCCCAACAGAACTCCCAGAACTCGCCCCAGACGTTCGTTCTGGTGATCCTTTTGCCACATTGTTTACAATGCCGATGAAGATGATCGTCCTTGTCTCGGCACACTGGCACGCCATACCTTTTGGCCACATAACAACAGTAATGGCGGGAATATTGTCTAGGTTCTGCGATCACTTCCTTGCACTCCGCGCAATGAACGTGATCCCCGTATCCGCCAAATTGGCCTTGCTGGTCCTCGACGCAAGTGCCGCACATCTCGCAATACCTATGCGCATCTGTGCAGCTGCGAACCACCCCGCAACGGATGCATAGCGGGCAGGGGCAACCGTTTACGTAGTGCGCCTCTGGCTCAAGGGTGGGAGCAAGGATCACTGCGTCCAAATCCATTGCGTCATCGATGGTGAAAATTAATAGAGGCAAGCCGTTTGCTTCGCAGAACCGATGCACGGCAAGGTCGGGCGGATGAGTGTCTACGATCTCGATTAGTTTGCTGGGCTTATCTTTCGATTTCAAATGTATATCCGGCCTGATATTGGCTTCCTCTATGACAGTTTCAAGATGCGCGGAGTCAACCCACTTCAGTAGATTACCTTCGTGCTTACAAGCACACTCAGCGCATTGCCAATTCAGCGGCACTGGCTTCCCTTCATTCAACGCTATTTGGATCCTTTGGAACAGTAGGTGCTTTCCTGTTCCATGCAACCATCCCTCGCAGGCTCCCGGCCGATCAACATCAGGGACATGGGCAAAGTGATGGGCAATTTTGGTTCCCGCGTTCCTGGCTTGTAACGCGGCACCACAGGACGGGCACACGCAACCGCACGCATTCCCATTAGGCACATCGTCAACATGGACAATTGTGCCCGTTGCCGTTCGCAACCCCCAAGGGATTTTCAGGCTCTTAGCCATTCCCTGCTTCCTGCCGTCACCTGAGTTGCCCCCTAAACGTCCGGCCCGTCTCCACCGCCGTCGGGTGTATCTTCGGCTGTCGCCGGCCGCGAATGCGATATCGCCGGCCGCCGCACCGTGGCGGGCGGCGGCGGCAGCGGCGTTCCGTCCTGCGGGTTCCAGCCGTCCGGGAAGTGCAGCGTCCGCACCGGGTAGTTGATCGTGATCCCTTCCTCGGTCAGACGGGCGTGCAACTGCTTGATCAACTCGCTGCGGACCTCGAAGCTGGCCAGCCGGTCCTTCGCCTGCACGAACAGCCAGAAGTCCACGTTGCTCTCCCCGAAGTTCTCGTAGCCGAAGTAGGCGCCGTATTCCAGCATGGCGCCCGGATGCTCGGCCAGCACCTGCTCCATGACCTCGTATCCGACCTGCTCCACCCGGCCCAGGTCGCTTTCGTAGGCCACGCCGCAGGTCAGGTACACGTTCACGTGCTCGTCGGGCTTGCTGTAGTTGGTGATGACTGTCTCCGCGAACCGCGAGTTCGGCACTATCACCAGGTTGTTCCCCCATGTCCGCAACCGGGTGCTCCGCCAGTTCACGTCCACCACGTACCCGCTGACCCCGCCCTCCATGTCGATATAGTCCCCCGGGTTAACCACGCCTTCCGTGATCACGTAGGTCCCTGCGAACAAGTTGCTCAACGTCGGCTGGAGCGCCAGCGCCACCGCCAGCCCGCCGATGCCCAGCCCCGCGATCAGCGGCGTGATGTTGATGCCCAGTATGTCCAGCGACACCATAACCGCCATCACCGCCACGACGATCAGCAGGCCGCGCCGCGCCAGCGGCAGCGCCCAGCTGCTGGTGTTTGCCGCCGGCGTGTTGCCCAGGTAATCCTGCAGCCAGGTCAATCCGCTGGTGCCCACCACGTTGATCATGTACGCGCCCACCATGATGGCGCCCACGGCGAACACCCGGTCCACCACGGCGTCGATGGTATGCGGCAGTCCCAGCGGTATCTTGACCGCCAGGTACACCCCCAGCAGGATGATGTACGCGGTTACCGGCCCCTTGGCCTCGGCAACCAGGTGGTCGTCCAAGTCGCCGGGGAACACGCTCGCCGCCCGCAACATCAACCGGAACAGTATCCGGCTGAACAGAAAGGCCGCCAGGACCGACCCGGCCACAATCGCCAGGCTCACCAGCAGGTCCTGCCAGGTCAGCCCGATCGCGGCCGCGGCGGCCACGAACCCCAGGAGCCATTGGTTCACGGTCTCTAGCATGGTTGCTGGTACGCCGTCGCCGGGTGATCAGTTCTTATCGATGTCCGACAGTGCTTGCACGATCAGCGGCAGCATCTCGCCGGCCGGCCCCGCAACGACCACGTCCGCCGCGGCCGTAAGCTGCGTCGGCTCGGGGTTGACCTCGATGATCCTGGCGCCCCGCTCCCGGGCCAGCAGCGGCAGTTGCGCCGCCGGATTCACCGCCCCCGACGTCCCCACCAGCAGCATCGCGTCGCACCGCTGCGTCTCCGCGAAGCAGGCGTCCAGCACCGCTCGCGGGATCGGCTCGCCGAACATCACCGTGTCCAGCTTGATGACTCCGCCGCATTCAGCGCACAGCGGCGGCACGTCGGTGATGGCGTACTCCGCCCGTGGCCGCCGCCAGCCGCAACCGATGCAGCGCAGGTAGTTGCGGTTGCCGTGGATCTCCAGCAGGTTGCGGCTGCCCGCCCTGCCGTGCAGGTCGTCCACGTTCTGCGTGATCACCGCCCTGATGATGCCGGCAGACTCCAGTTCCGCGATGGCAACGTGGCCCGGGTTGGGCTGGGCGTTGTCCACCGCATCCTTGAGGTCGTAGGTGGGATTTCCCGGCGTCACCTCGTCGCTCAAACGCTTCTCCCACCAGTCCTGCGGGTCCCGCGAGAACACCCGGTACGACAGGTTGCTCGGCTGCCCGTACTTGGTCCACAGGCCGTCCGGCCCGCGAAATGACGGTATCCCGCTCTCCACCGACAGCCCGGCGCCGGTCAGCGCAACGGCATACTCGGCGGCGGCCAGGATTTGAGCGGCGGCGGTTATCGTTTCAGTATTCATACAACGCAATTTCGTCAGGAGCGGCATTTGCCTGGTTTCAAGGCCCTCGAGATTCTCACGCGTACCCTGTAAACCGCGACCGGAGTAATCTTACATTGATGGACAGGATGAACAGGATGCTGGCGATACCGTCTCAGCGTTCCGATCACAGCAGCGTCTCGCCATCCGGGACGCTGACAATAATCCATCAAATCCGGTCCATCCTGTATATCGATGTGAAAGACAAAATGGGTATGAGTGAGCTTCGGTATCAGGCCCTCGTAATCCTGCCAATCCTGTAATCTTGCAATCCTGATGCTGACGGATGGCCGCAGCCGTTTTCATGCTTCATTAGACACCATCCCGTCGGCCACGCGGAAGTAGGCGGCGCCGTCGCCCAATGCGGCCCGAACCGCCCCGACGTCGGTGGTGGTGATCAGAGTCTGGCGATACCGGGCGACCTTTTGCAAGACCCTCTCCCGCCGGTGGTCGTCCATTTCCGAAAACACGTCATCCAGCAGGATGACCGGATCATCGCCCCGCGTTTCCGCCAGGTATTCCGCCTCTGCCAGCCGCAGCGCCAGCGCGATGGTGCGCGCCTCGCCCCGCGACGCGAACGACGCAGAATCCAGCCCGTTGAGGCGCGTCGTGAAGTTGTCGCGGTGCGGCCCCACCGCCGTAACCGCGGTGGCCTGCTCCCGCGCTGACCCACGCTCCAACTCCCGCCGAAACGCCGCCGCGGTTTCGTCAACGCCCTCCCCTGGCGGCACGCTGGGCACGTACTCCAGAGCCAACTCCTGCCCCGGTTCGCCTAGCTCGCCGTGCTGAAAGCGCGCAAAATGCGCCAGCCGTGCCAGCGCCCGGGCCCGCCCGAAGGTCACCGCCGCCCCCCACTGGACCAGTTGCTCGTCCCAATACTCCAGCTCCTCCGGATCCACGTGGCCCTCCCGTCGCCGCCGCAGCAGGCCGTTCCGGTTCCGCAGGGCGGCCTGGAACCGTTGCAGCGCCTGGAGATACAACCGGTCCGCCTGGCTGATCAGCACGTCAAGATAACGCCGCCGGTGCGCCGGCGATCCCAGCACCAGGTCCAGGTCGTCCACCGAGAACAGCGACGCAGCGATCCGACCGACCAGGCCGGACGCCGTGGCCGGCTGGCGGTTTACTCGTATCTGCTTGGTCACGGGTGGCAATGTCGCCGGTACGGAGCCGTCGGCATCACCAGCCCCGTCGCTCCCGGCCTCTCGAACCGTCGGCTGGTAGCCGATCACCACCATGAGCGATTGCCCATCGACGCAGGCCGTCCCGGTGATGTAGGCCGCCGCGCCGTCCCGCGCCGCATCGAAGTTGAGCGCCTCCCGCTCGCGCTCCGTGCGGAAGGACCGGCCCACCGCCAGCGTGTACGCCGCCTCCAGCAGGGACGTCTTGCCCTGGGCGTTGCCGCCGTGGAACACTGACACCCCCGCCGGCGGCGCGATGTCAACCTCGCGGAAATTGCGGTAGTTGACCAGGCTGAGCCGCGTGATTCGGGCCAAGGGGCGAACCCGGGGACCGCCTAGTGGTCGGCGTAGACGTAGCGGCCTTCGTGCTGGCCCGCCTTGGCCAGCAGCTTCAGCAGCGTCTGGTCCGCTTCCTGGCCGAACCCAATCGTGTGCAGCATCAGGTTGGATACCTTCCCCTCGGAGCCCAGCAGCGCCAGCAATTCCGTTTCGCTCGTTGCGCTGGAGGATTCCGAGCAAGCCATGCCATCAGCCACGCCCAACTGCGCGGGACACGGTTGCAGGCTCGCCGGGTTGAACGGCACGTAAGCATCTTCCCCGGTCACAGCGTCAGACACACGGCTGCACACCTGTCCGGCTGGCGCGCCCACCTCCGGCGGACACACCGTCGCGCTGGCGGGATCAATCACGTTGAATCCCCCGTCGGAGCCGTCGGTCAGCAGCACGATGGCGTTCAACCTGGCGGGATCGTCCAATTCTTCCAGCAGCCCGTGGGCATCCTTCACCGCGTCATAGATGTACGCCGGCTTGTCGTGGGTACGCAAGTCATTGACTTCACTCAGCCACATCGCCACCACTTCGCCCGACTCGTCAAACGACGCCATTGGCACCAACGGCTCGGCCTTATCGGTGAAGGCCATCAGGGCCGCGCGGCTGTTCTCCGCCGCCCTGCCGCTGCTCGGGTCCACGTAGGGCAGCACCACCTCCAGCAGTGCCTCTTTCACCACCGGCAAGTTCCCGCCGTCCTCGATGCTCCGGCTCACGTCCACCAGGAACACCGTGTTGGTGTTGTCCAGGTACAGGGAGGCCAGGACCTCGTTCAACGGCGTGCCCGCCGGGGCCTCTTCCGACGCCGCAAAGTCCGGCACGTCTATGCCGTCGCTGTTGGTCACCAGCCAGTAGATGCCATACGCTATCGCGGCCAGGATGAGCAGCGCCAGCAGGACGCCCAGCACGGCCAGGAGCTTCTTGTAATCGAACCCCCGTCTCGGCTCCCCGTAGCTTATGTGGTACGTCACCACGTCTAATCACACCCCATCAATCAGAGACACTGCAAAGTCACTGTCAGAGTCGGGATTTGCCGGATTTTGAGATTTTCAGGATGTCCATAAATCCCGAAAATCCTCTAATCCTGGTAATCCTGATTCTGACAGTTGCCGCCGGGATGAACTTTGCACCGGCCCTGGTGTAGTCAGTTGTCCCGGGCGCACCCTTCGCAATATCCGTAGAAGTCGACCCGCTGCGAGGATATCTGGAAGTCCGTGCTTTGGCCTACGGCCCTTTCCAGCTCCGCCACGCCGTCCTGGCCCACGTCCGCATCCACCACCGCGCCGCAGCCCAGGCACACCAGGTTGGCGTGGGGCGACAGGTTGGCGTCATAACGGGACTGCTTCTGGAAGGGCAACTCCCGCACGATGCCCGCGCGCTCCAGCATCGCCAGCGTGGAATACACCGTCGCCAGCGTCACGTACGGGAAGAAATCCCGCACCCTCTCGAATATGTCGCGCACCGTGGGATGGTCCGCCGAGTTGACCACCACTTCAGCAATGGCCAGGCGCTGGGGCGTCAGCCTGATCCCCAGCGGCTTCAAACGCGCGACGAGATGTTCCTGCGTAGTCACAATATCGAACTCATCAATCGTATGGATAATCCAGTATAGCACCTGGCGGGCAACCAGGCCCGCCTCCGGTCAACGGGCGATGTCCCTACCTCGACCTGTCGAGCATAATATTCGCGCATTAGCACACAGCCAACGAAATGCGTTTCTGGGGCGGGACTCTCCTCACTTCCCCGACATCCTACCGGCGAAATAACCTCCTGCGCCGATAGCCACTCCGAAGCCTGATTTGACCATCCAGTCGTTAACCTCGGCGAACCGGTTTGCCATAACTCCGCCGGGATCCCCTTCCATTATTGCGAGTAGTCCGAGACCTCCCCAACCCAGAAGGCCGATGCCGGCCACCAGGGCGATTGCTGCGATGACGTTCACGGGTCAGCCTGGCTTGGCCCAGTTTCTCCCGGCCTTTCGGTCAGCCCCTGCCGTCCTCGCAATAGCCTGTACAAAGCCACCACGAAGTACAGCACTGAGCCGGTCGTCATTACCGTCCCTGCGAGAATAATCACGATGACGACAATGAGCAGAAGGACGTCCGGCATACGCGGCTCCAGCGGACTTCAGACCGGAAGTGGATATTGACAAGATACAGTCTCGCCGTGCGGACGGCAACAGTCAGCCCACGCCACTTCCGATCCCTCGGACATCGACTGGAGCAGCAAAATCTCCCGCAACCAAAATGCGACCGTTCAAACATGCTTATGGGGGAGGCCGTACAGCCTCCCCCACAAATCACGTCGAAATGGTCCGGCTTACAGGCGTCCGCCGCCGCCGGCCACTCGCTCGTTGACTCCGTAGAACAGGGAGTCCAGCTTGTGGAACACCTGGATGCGCGAGCGCGCGGTCTCCACCACGAAGATCCGACCCTCGTCGTCGCACTCCACGGCAATCGGACCCCAGAACAGCTTTTCCCGATCAAGGCCCTGGGAAATCTTGCGCTCCTCCCACATCTCGGGATTCGCGTCCAACTTGCCCATGCCCCACTGGGAGATGGTCCCCTCCCCGTACGTCATTCCGGCAAAGGAACCGTCCGGGTGGAAGATCTGCATCCGGTCGTTGTTCCAGTCGGCAACGTAGATCGCGCCTTCCCTGTCCACCGCCACGTCGGTCGGGCGGTTGAACTGGGCGGGGCCGTCCCCCGTCTCGCCGAACTGCATCA
This sequence comes from Dehalococcoidia bacterium, assembly GCA_034420475.1. Lineage (GTDB taxonomy): Bacteria > Chloroflexota > Dehalococcoidia > Lucifugimonadales > UBA3495 > Bin87. The sequence goes on along the minus strand of DAOULH010000009.1, from coordinate 78,562 downwards.
GGAACTTGCCGTCGGCGGTGAACTTCTGGATCCGGTCGTTGCGCCAGTCAGCAACGTACACGTTCCCGTCGCCGTCAACCTCGATGCCAAAGGGCATGTTGAACTGGCCGGGGCCGTCCCCGAACTCGCCCCACTGGCCGATGTACTCGCCGTCGGCGGTGAGCATCTGCACGCGGTGGTTGTTGCAGTCCACCAGGTACAGGGTCCCGTTGGGCGCGAACACCATGCCGGTGGGCTTGTCCCACTGGCCGTCGCCGTCGCCCGGACGCTCCCACTTGGTGAGGTACTCGCCGTCCGGTGAGTAGATGCTGATGCGGTTCAGGTACTCGTCCGCCAGGTACACGTTGCCGTTGGGGCCGACCGTGATCGCCGTCGGCCAGATGATGGCGCCGTCCGTGGACACGGCCTCGCCGTCGCCCTGCTCGAATACGCCCTTGGCGAACTCGCCGATGAACTCCTCGCCCACGGTGCACATGGTGATGCGCTTCCCGTCAGGTCGGTAGTCGTAGGAGCGGTTGGCGACGTACATCACGTCCTCTTCGCCCCGGGCCATGGCCGTCGGGTTGCGGAACCCCGGGCCGGAGAATTCCGCCCGGCCGATGGTGTGGCTGTACTGCAAGTCGATGCCTACGGCGGGCAGCGCCGTGGAATCAATGGTTGTGGTCATAAGATATTCCTCCGTTGGAACGGATGACGGGTTCTGCCGTCGATGTGGGCGAATAACCATTCACCCTGATGCGTCGGCTAGATGCTCACGCGTACCCGGTTTCTGTCATTGCGAGCCCAGCGCGGCAATCTCGTCGGGGCAAGCAACGCTCCCGCGGTAACGAGATCGCCACGTCGCTGTGCTCCTCGCGATGACAAACTGGGTACACCTGAGTGCTAGATGAAGTTGAACTTCTCAAACGTCCCGTTCACCAGCGGCTGAGCATCCAGACCCATCCAGTTCTCCAGCAGGTCGGTGTAGATGCTGCGGAAGTCGTTGTTGAAATGCAGGTCGCCTTCCAGGAGCTTGTTCTCTTCCAGCGAGGGATACTCGCCGTACATCCCGCCCTTCACGTTGTCGCCCACCACGAACGCGACCCCGCCGCTGCCGTGGTCGGTGCCGGAGCCGTTGTCGTGCACCCGGCGCCCGAACTCGGTGAAGACCAGCAGGGTAACGTTGTCGCTGGCCTCGTGTTCGCGCAGGTCGTCCATGAAGTCGGCGATGGCGTTGGAGGTGTTGCCCCACAGGCTGGCGTGCGCCGCCAGCTCGCCGGCGTGCGTGTCAAAGCTGTTGTACGGAGCGGTGGTGTACAGGATCCGCGTGCCGAACCCGGCCAGGTGCACCTGGGCGATGTTCTTCATGTACTGCGCCACCACGTCCTGGCCGTACTCCACGCTGGAGCTGTACATCTCCGGCGCGGTGCTCAGGATGTCGGCGCCCTTGAGGGCGTCCGTTCCCGTCTGCGACAGGTATTCCACCACCGCGCTGCGGCCGATGGTCGGCGAGTACATCTTGGAGAAGATGTCCAGCGCCTCCATGCGCTGCTCCTCGGCGTCAATGCCGGTCAGCACGCCGTAGGTGGCCAGGTTGCCCACCGAGGCTACCGGCACGCCCGGGGCAGCCAGCGCCCGCGGCAATCCGCGGCCGAAGTTCACGCCCGTCAGCACGTTTTCCTTGCTGGGGTCAATCTCGCGGATGGCCCGGCCCAGCCAGCCCTCGGTGCCCTGCTTGTCGGGCTCGCAGGTGTGCCAGATGTCCATGCTGCGGAAGTGGCTGCGGTTGGGGTTGGCGTAGCCCACGCCCTGGATGACGGCGACCTTGCCCTCGTCAAACAGCCTCTTCAGGGGGCCCATGTTGGGGTTCAGGCCAACATAGCCGTCCAGGTCCAGGGCTTGTCCTTCCGGCACCCGCACCGACGGGCGATTGTCATAGTACAGCGGGTCCCCGTGGGGCACCACCGTGTTCAGCGCATCGTTGCCGCCGGAAAGCTGGAGCACCACCAGCACCGGATCTTTCTTCGTTGCGGTCATGTTGTTTCTCCTTTCGATGGAGTGGCTTGGCATGGCGTGTACGTCGTCGCTTACACGCAATTCGCGGCGGCAACTTAGAACCAGCGCCGGCGCTTACTTTTCAATTTGGGCGGAGATTCGGTGAAAGGTTCGCCTCTTGCCTTAGCCTCTTCGAGTCGCTGTAACCAGGCTTCCCAGCGGAGTTGGTGGCGTTCTACTGCACGCCGTACCCGATATTGTGTCCAAATCTCGGCTAGAACCTTTTCCGCTTCCCTAGCGGCGCGACCCCGGTCGGCTTTCCAGTTTAGGCGGGGGTTCGTCAAATGGTACGCCCTGATCTTCAGCCTCTTGCCGGCGCCGATTCCAGGCTTCCCACTCGGCCTGCTGGAGTTGCCGGCCCTCTTCCCGAGCCTTGCGCTCTCGGCGCTCACTCCAGATCCCCGCTATGACCATTCTGCCTGCCTCCACGATGATGGGTGATGTGATCAGGGCTACACCGCCCGCTTTCAGTAGTTCGCCAGTGGCTGCATACTGGATCGCCTGCCATTCGACAATCTTTTCCGTCGTCACAACGAAAAGTGTGTTGCTTACGGTGAGGTAAGTGGCGATGGGGGTAAAAACGGCGAGATACCACCGTCCTGTCCCTGCGGGGATATTGGGAACGCTGATGCGCCCATTACGTTTCGTTTCGTCCTCTTGTCCGGTCATCGCTGGCCTTTTGGACCATGCGGATGCAGGTTGCCAAGCTGCCCTGAATGCGTCGGACGAGCTTCAGGGCAGCCGCATGGTGGTGTCGATTAGGCGAACTGGTACTCCTGCGTGCTCACGATCAGCTGCAACGTCTGGGCGATGGTATCCGAGTACTCCGGCGTCCCCGGAGCGGCGTTGCCGACGAAGGCAACCAGTTGGTCACGGGTTTCAGTCGCCAGCTCGTAGGCTCCCACCATCTCCAGGCACCGGTCAACGATGCTCTCGGCCGTGTTCACCTGCTCGCTGTCCAGCCGCGCCACGATCTCCCGGATGCCCGGCAGGCTGGTGTTCCCCACCTGGTCCGCGGCGAAGTTGATCCGCTCCACCAGCGTGCCCGAGTCGATCCACTCGGCGCCGGTGTGCCAGCCTTCCACCGTGGGCGGATTCATCAGGTCCTGCCCCATGTACCGGATGGTGTTGGCCAGCGGCTGCAGGCCCAGCTTCGGCGACGTGAAGTCCTGCACCAGGCGCATCGTGCCGATGACTACCTCGGTGGGGCTCTTCACCTTCTCGAACCGGGCGTTCTTGAAGAAGTCGGAGTTGAACATGACCCGCAGCATGGCGGTCAGGTTGTAGCCGGAGTCGAAGTACGTCTGCTCCAGCAGGGCGATGGCTTCGGGGTCTCGCGGCGCCGTGTTCTGCCAGGCCGGCACCTGCACCTCGTCGGCCACGAAGAAGTTGTACAGGTGGCGCGACACGAACCGGGCTGCCGACTGCTGCCGCGCGATGATGTCAACGATGTCGTCGCCGTTGAAGTTGCCCGTCTCGCCCAGGAACGTCTTGTCCTCGTTGTCGTGGTCGTACGGGTTATAGATGAAGTTCGACTCGTACCGCCCGTAGGGATACCGCGGCACGGCGTTGGTGATGGTCCAGCCGGTGAACGCCCGGGCCGCTTCCTTCACGTCGTCCTCGGAGTAGTTGGCCTGGCCGTCCATGCCGACGCCCATGGAGAACAGTTCCAGCAGTTCGCGGCCCCAGTTCTCGTTGATGGCGCCCTTGTGGCTCATGCAGTTGTCCAGGTAGAACACCATGGCCGGGTCGCGGGCCAGGCCCTTGAGCAGGGCGTCGAAGCTGCCCATGCCCAGGTCGCGGAACATGTCCAGCTGCAGCTGGATCTGCCGCCCGTGTTCGCACTTGGAGTTGCCCGTGCACAGGATCCCGTGCCAGAACAGGGCCATCTTCTCCTGCAAGGGGCGCTTGGTGTTGATCATCCGGTAGGTGAGATACGCCTGGTTCACTTCCAGCGCGTTCATCTCTTTCCAGTCCACGAAGTGCCGCTCCAGGATGTCCATTTCCAGGTCCGGCTGGGCAATGGGGTTGAGCAGTTCTTCGACGGTGGCTTCGTAGCCGGCGGCGGCGCGCTGTTCCAGCTCGGCGTAGGTGGCGCCGAAACCGGCCCGACGCATCAGGTGCGCCATCTGGGCAATTTCCTGGTTGGTGGGCATCGTGTGTACCTCCTGGGCGGTATGACGGATTCGGCCTTGACCGAAACGATTAACGCCGGTTATCGGATGCGCGCCACGAACCGAGCCCGCATAAAATAACCTTTATCGGATGACCGCATACTACTCGCCAGCCCGTTTGAGTGTCAAGAAAACCGCGCTGCGGCCCTGGCCTTCCAAAGCCCTGGTTGGCAGCCCGTCACCATGAACCGTCATTCCGGCGCAAGCCGAAATCCGACACCCGACACTGCTTACAGGGCAGGCGTCATTGCGAGGGCAGCGCGGCAATCTCGTCAGCGCAGGGCCGGTGTCATTGCGACCCCGTACTTGATACGGTGGCGGCAATCTCGTTGGCGCAGGGCCGGTGTCATTGCGAGGGCAGCGCGGCAATCTCGTCGGCGCAGGGGAGTCTTCCAGGACCAGCGTTGCTACGGTGGTGTCGAGATTGCCACGGCGCAAGCGCCGGGCAATGACAACCTCCTCAACTTTGAACAATTACTGCTGACAGCAGGCGATCACAGAATGCCGGTACGCAGTGATAGAATCAACCCGCCTAACCGCCAGGGTAAAGCCGGGAGCAGAACTTATGAGCAATCTCAACGTAGCGAACCGCACGCTGGCGATTATGGACAACCTGATGTTTCTGCGCCGGTTGAACAACGAGTGCATCGACCTGATTGCCATCGACCCGCCCTTTGCGGCCAACGAAACCTTCACCGGCAACCCCCGCCCTCCCATCAGCGACGCCGAGTATGCCGAGGAAATCGCCCTGGCCCAGGCCCACGGCGTCGAGCACAACGAGGGCCAGGGGCTGACCCGCGTCCACGACATCTGGAGCTGGGATGAGGACGTGCATCCGGCCTGGAAAATGAGCATCGAGGACGATTACCCGGAGGTGTTCGCCGTGATCCAGGCAGTGGAAGCCTGCGCCTCGGAAAACGAAGCGGCCTACATTGCGTTCATGGCGGCAAGGCTGCTGGAATGCCGGCGGGTGCTGAAACCCACCGGCAGCATCTACCTGCACTGCGACAGCCATGCCAACAGTTATCTGCGGATGCTGATGGACGCCGTGTTTGGGGCGGACATCTTGCGCGCACAAATTACTTGGCAGAGAACATCCGCACATAATGATTCCAGGACGTTCGGCAACGTGTCGGACACGATTCTCTTTTATAGCCGCCAAAATCGAATAAACGTCAACGATGTTAGAGTACCGCTCGATCCCGAATATGTAGAACGATTTTACCGCTTTGAAGATGAAGGCGGGAAGTACCAACTTGGAGACTTAACCGCAGCCGGCATACGAGGCGGTGAGACCGGCAATCCTTGGCGCGGAAACGATCCTAATCGTACCGAAAGGCATTGGGCAGTACCCATGACTGGCCGATATGCTGCCTGGATTGAAGAGACAATCATTCCTGGATATCGAAGCATCACCAGTCCACTGGATCGGCTGGACGCGCTAGATGAGGCAGGATTAATTTATCATCCCGCCGACGGAGGTATGCCGCGTCTCAAACGCTACCTTACGGATCGCTCCGGTCAAGTGCCATCTGATATGTGGACCGACATTCGTAATTTGTCTGGTCAGTCTGCTGAGCGCACTGGCTACGCAACGCAGAAACCGCTGGAACTCTACGAACGCATTATCAAGGCCAGCAGCAACCCCGGCGATGTGGTCCTGGACGTATTTGCCGGCTGTGCCACCACCGCAGTGGCCGCGGAACGGCTGGGACGCCAATGGATTGCCTGCGACATGGCCTACCGGGCTTGGACGATGCTGAAACGGCGGTTCCTGCAAAACGGCTGGAAAATGTCCGACACCACCGACGCCAGCTATAGCGCGATGGCAAAAGTCAGGGCCGCGCTACCTAACACGAAGGCCAAGACCATACGCACCAAGACCATCGGCCCCAATGAATTGCCGGAGCGGTATGACGTTGACCCGGCGCCGCATCACAACCTGCGGCAACCAAGGCGCCGGGCCGGGCAGAGCACGCAGTCTTCCGGCTGGTCCGGGCGCATCCCGAAGGACGATGCCAAGCGGCTGCTGATGGACCAGTTCGGGCCGGTCTGCTGGGGCTGTGGCTACGAACCGCGCCGGCCCAACGGCAGCCTGGACGAAACCCTGCTGGAAGTTGACCACATCCGCGCGCGCCGGGCGGCCCAGGGAACCCAGGGCAACGACGAACTCTACAACCTGGCGCTGTTGCATCGCACCTGCAACGGCATCAAGCGCAATCAGATGACGCTGGAGGAACTCCGCAACCACAACGCCATGAACGGCCTGCTCTACGTCGAAAAGATAAGCGACCTGGTTGACCTGTACGAAGCCACCCAATTCGCTGCCGAGCAGATAGCGATACACACGGCGAGGCACGGGTTGCAAACGGATCTGCCCCCGCCGGCGGGCAACCCGGCCTGAAAGCGCCGGCTATTTCGCTTGACCCATCAGCAGGGCATACAGCCGGCTAACCCGCCGCCACAAACCCCGCCACCCGTTCCTCCACCCACTCCGCCACCTCTGCCTCAAACGCCGGCTCCGGCGGCGGCTCGTGATACCGCGCCACCTGCCCGTAGCGCGCCGTGCGGTGCATCCTGTCGATGATGGGCCCGAGATCAACCTGCAAGGGTTTGTCCTCCGGCAGCAGCGGCAACAGGAATGGCGGAATGCCCTGCCGCACGCTCCACGGATACAGCAGCGCTTCGGGCTGCTTCCAGCCCTCGCACACCAGGATGCGGTAATCGCTGACCGGCGGCGGTGTTTCCAGCGGCATCGGCTGCCCGCGGCGGAGCAGGTCTATCTCCACCAGGTTCGCGCCGCCGCCGACAATGACCTCGCGCTTGCGCTCATAGCGGTTGCGTTCTCTGCCCGGCGCCTTGTTGGTGGGCGACAGCACCTCGACTATGGTAACGATTTTTTGGTCGGGCATGGCCGCGATGCGGAGCCAGGTAACCTTCACCTCCCGGGGCATTCGTACCCGCACCGCGTACTCTTCCACCGGGGAAGTGGCGACGGCGGTGGCGCCCGTGGCCGCATCGGGGGGCGACGCCTGGACCGCGGGTTCGCCGGTCACCAACGCATCGGGGATCATAAACGCCAGGTCCGGAGGTGGGCCGAAGGGTCCATCGATCTCGACCCTCTCCTCTATATCAACTCGGTAGTTTCCAGGCACCTGCGGCCCCAACTCCTCCGCCAGAATCGCAATCAAGCGGTTATGAAAGCCCGGCCAGATGTGCGGGTGTTCCAGATAAGGATTCATCCCCGGAAACGGGTTGTCGTACTTCATGCCGGTCTATCCTCTCCAGACCGCTGCCAGCCGGACCACCGTGAGCCTACCCGCCCCGCCGCCGCTTGTGCTGCCGCAGAATGCAGTCGTCCATGATCACGCCCAGGCCGGCCTCCCGCGCTCGTTCCGCCGCCGCCTGGTCCACCACCCCGTCCTGCATCCAGACGTACCGCGCGCCGATGCTGACGGCGTCGTCCGTGACCGCCCCAGCGAACTCGCTGCGCCGGAACACGTCCACCAGGTCGATGCTCAAGCCCTCAGCCTGCGCCGCTGCCAGCGCTGCGTCCAGGTCGTCGTAAGATTGCTCGCCCAGCACCGTCGCGCCCTGCAGCGCCGGATTGACCGGGATGATCCGATACCCCTGCGACTGCATATACCGGGACACCCCGTGGCTGTCCCGCGCCGGATTGTCCGACAGACCCACCACGGCAATCGTCTTCACGTTGTCCAGAATTTCGTCAATCAAGTCCATAACTTTGCCTCACATCGATATACCGGATGAACAGGATTTCAGGATTGTTGTCTGCCAAATCAATCCTGTCCATCCTGATCATCCATGTAAAGCTTGATTTGCAGTCAGCGGCTGGCCGTGCTGTCGTTGGTGGTGATCGTGATGTGCCCCATGTAGCCGTTGGCCGTGGCGCCGTGCCAGTGGTTCTCCCCGGCCTTGATCTGGACCACGTCGCCCACGCCCACGTGGTGCTCCTCGGTCTCGTTGGCCACGATGCCGTTGCCCACGGTGATCACCAGTATCTGGTCGCTGCTGTGCACGTGCCATCCCGTCTGGGCGCCCTTCTCAAAGTTCACCACGCTGGCGTTGAAGAAGTCGCTCTCCCCCTCGGGGATGATGGGTTGGCGGGTGCGATGCACGTCGCCGCCGGTCCATCCCGGCACTGCTTCCGCCGTCCCCAGCGGCACGTGCTCCACGTTTGCAATCCGTACTACGCGCATGATTTTGCCTCCTGATGTTGTTGTGTCGTTTTGGGGTTCAGGCGGAAATCGGTTGCTTCAACCTTTCCAGCAACTCGGCGTCCGTCTCAAACTCCAGTTCCAGCAGCCCGCGGGCTATCCGGCGGGCTACCCTTTGGTCTTCGTCGTTGCCGGTGACGAGCAGCTCGCGTATGTCCTTTTCCATCTCCACGCGAAACTCCGGATCGTTTTTCAACATCCGGAGCACACCAATTTTCCAGTCCTCGGAGCGCGGCATCATAGTCCTCTCGTGCGTACCCAACCTTCGCAAAATCGTCAGCAGCAGGATTGACGTGATTTCATGATTTGACAGGATTGGGAGTTCTCCATCACCAAATGGTTCCAATCCTGATAATCCCTGAATCTTGAAAATCCTGATTCTGACATTCTCACGCCGTAAACCGGTACGCGGGGTGAACATCGTCCACCCCGCCGCGCTCCCTTCCGGTCCCTACTTCGCCGGCACGGGCACGCCGGCAATCTTCACCGGCACGCTGCCCACGGTGTTCCGGCTGGTGAAGTACAGCGTCTTCCAGTCGGCCCCGCCGAAGCACAGGTTCGTCGTCGCCGGCTGCCCGTGCACCACGATGCCCAGCGTCTCGCCGCCGGCGTTCATGATGTGCAGGCCGCCGGACCCGCCGCAGTACACGTTGCCCTCAACGTCCACCTTCATCCCGTCCGGCACGCCCTCGCGCTCGCCGCGCAGGTCCTTGAACAGCCGGTCCGACGCCAGCGCCACCGACCCGTCGTCCTGCACGTCAAAGGCCCGGATGATCCCCCGGCGCGAGTCGTTGATGTACAGCACCGTCTCGTCGGGATTGAACGCCAGCCCGTTGGGCACCACGAAGTCGGACACCAGCAGCGTCAGCGTCCCCATCTCCGGCGAGATGCGGTACACGCCGGAGATGGTCTGCTCCCACTGCTCCCGCGGCCGTCGGAACGTCCACGGATCGGTGAAGTAGATGCTGCCGTCCGACTTCACCACCACGTCGTTGGGACGGTTCAGCTGCCGACCCTGGAACTGGTTGGCCAGCACCGTGGTCGATCCGTCGTGCTCCAGCCGGCTCACCCGCCGGCCGTCGTGCTCGGCGGCAATCAGCCGACCCTGCTGGTCGCGGGTCAGCCCGTTGTGCCGGTTCACCGGCTCGGCCTCCACGGTCACGCCGGAGCCGGGCGTGTACCGCATCCGCCGGTTGTTGTGGATGTCGCTGAACAGCAGATAGCCGCCGTCGCTCCACCACAGCGGCCCCTCGGCCGGTCCTTCGGCGCCGCCGAACCCCGACCCGTGCTCCTCAATGGGTGCGTCGGTGTCGATGATGGCGTCCAGGGCGGAAGATAGCTTTTCGATTGGCATGGATGCGCCTCCTGGTGTGTCCGGCGCCACTTCCCGCGACGCCCGGGCTACTTTGGTAGCTCGCGCCGCCATTGTATGCCCGCCAACTATGCCGCGCAAACGTGACTGTTCAGACTTGCGGGGAAAGTATTCACGCGTACCCCATTTCCTCTAGGATTGTCATTGCGAGCGCAGCGCGTAGGATCGTCATTGCGAGCGCAGCGCGGCAATCCCATTGGCGTAGGGGAGTCCTTTGGGGCAGACATTGCTTGGGGCAGACATTGCTGCGGCGTCGGCGAGATTGCCACGGCGCCAGCGCCTCGCAATGACAACCGCTGGCTTCTGAAAGCTTGTTGTCTCCCAATGGTGTTGCGCTTGCACGTACCCAGTTTGTCATCGCGAGGAGCGCAGCGACGCGGCCATCTCGTTACCGCGGCGGCGTCCGTTGCCCTGACGAGATTGCCGCGCTGCGTTCGCAATGACAGTTCTAGCGAAACTGGGTACGCATGAAGGTGTTGCGCGATGGACAGTCAAGATAAGATACTTGCGTTCGCATAAGGAAGGTCGGATACCCACTACTTAACACTTGCCCAAATCGGGACGACGATAACACCACGCATGTATTTGGAGCGTGACTCTTGGCTGCATCACCAGTGAACGAACACATCCGCTACGAGCCGGACGAACATCCTCCCGCCCTGCTCACCATCGGCGCCGGCTTCCAGGCCGCCCTGCTCATCGTCAGTGGCATCGTCCTGGGCGTCGTCATCGTCTTCCGCATCGCGGAGCAGCCCGCAAACTACATCGCCTGGGGCGTCTTCGCCGCCCTCCTCATCAGCGGCATCACCACCGTCCTCCAGTCGGCCCGCATCTGGCGCATCGGCGCCGGACACATCCTGATGATGGGCACCTCCGGCGCCTTCTTCGCCGTGTGCGTCGCCGCGCTGATCCAGGGCGGCCCGGCGTTGATGGCCAGCCTCGTCGTCGTGTCGGCCCTGTTCCAGTTCGCCCTGGCCGCCCGCCTCTCCGTGCTGCGCAGCATCTTCACCCCGGTGGTTTCCGGCACCGTGATCATGCTCATCGCCGCCACCATCATGCCCATCGTGTACGATATGCTCAGCGACGCCCCGGAAGGCACCACCTCCTTCGCCCCTCCTCTGGTGGCGATAGTCACCATTCTGGTTGTCGTCGTCCTTGTCCTCCGCGCCCCGGCGTCGTTGCGGTTGTGGTCCCCCGTCGCCGGCATCATCGTCGGTTGCGCGGTATCCGCCCCCTTCGGGATGTACGACGTCCAGTACGTGAAGGATGCCCCCTGGGTCGGCGTGCCTTTCGGCGCGTGGCCCGGTTTCGACTTCACCCCCGGCGTGGAGTTCTGGGCCCTGCTGCCTGCCTTCATCGTCGTCACCTTCGTCGGCGCCATCGAGACCATCGGCGACGGCGTCGCCATCCAGCGCGTCTCCCGCCGCCGTCCCCCGGCCACCGACTACCGGGTCGTCCAGGGAGCCTTGAACACCGACGGCGTGGGCAACCTCCTCTCCGGCCTCGCCGGCACCCTGCCCAACACCACCTACTCCACCAGCATCTCCCTGGCCGAGGTCACGGGCATCGCCGCCCGTCGCGTCGGCATCGTGGTCGGCGTCATCTTCATCGTCCTGGCCTTCTTCCCCAAGGCAACCGCCCTCCTCATCGCCATCCCGTCGCCCGTGGCCGCCGCCTACGTGGGCATCCTCATCGCCCTGCTCTTCGTGCAGGGTTTGCGGATCATCGTCCAGGACGGTCTCGACCACCGCAAGGCCACTGTGGCCGGCATCGCCTTCTGGGTCGGCGTCGGGTTCCAGAACGGCGTCATCTTCCCCGAACTCCTGGGCGAAGGCTTCCTCGGCGTCCTCCTGGGCAACGGCATGACTTCCGGCGCAATCGTCGCCGTGGGGCTCATGGCCTTCGTCGAGTTCAGCAAGCCCCGCCGTCGCCGCCTCCGCGTCCCGCTGGACGACGATGCCCCCCAGCAGGTGGATGACTTCCTCCGCGCCTTTGCCTCCCGAATCCAGTGGAGCCCCGATGCGTCAAACCGCCTGGCCGCCGCCGGCGAGGAGACCCTGGCCATCCTCGCGCAAGTCTACGACGACTCCGAACAGGACGATTCCCCTCGCCGGCTCACCGTCAGCGCCCGCCGCGAGGGCAGCGCCGTGGAGCTGGAGTTCGTTTCCTCCCTGGAGGGCGACAACGTCGAGGACCGCCTCACCTACCTCAGCGCCCTGCCCGCCGTGCCCGACGACGGCGAGGTCTCCCTCCGCCTCCTCCGCCACTACGCCTCCTCCGTCCGCCACCAGAAATACCACGGCCTCGACGTCGTAACCGTCAGCGTCGGCGCCGCCTGACCATCGGCTGCGCCAGGTACGCCGCCCGCAAACCTGCAGCCGTCATTGCATACCGTCCGCCGACAGCCGCGCGCTCACCAGCCGGTTCAGGCTCACCCCCTCCTCTGCTGCCTTCATAACCAGAGCGCGGTGGGTTTCGGGCGGTACGCGCACCAGGAATCGTCCGCTGTACGTGCGTTCGGCCAACGGCGTGGGTGGCGTTTCGCCGTTGGCCAGCATATCGGCAACGCACTCTGCCACTAACCGGCGTATCCCGATGAAGGCCGCGTCCTGGGCTGGCTCCAGCCAACTCAGCGAGGGAAACTCGGCGCACAGGCCCACGTATTCCCCGTCTTCAGCCGACCAGGTAACTCGGTATGTGTAGTGGTCATCCTTCATCGCGCAACTTCTCCAGTGCTCGAATAACCTGCCGCACCTGGTACGCCTTCGCCATGCCCCGGTCAGATTGTATGTTTACTCTCGGGTCACCGTGCCACGGGGTTCGATACACCCAATGACTGCTTCCCGCTGACGCGGCTCGCCAAAGAAACAGTCGCAATACCTGGCTAACTCCTGGAAGCGAACACCCGCAGGGTTGTTCCGCAATGCCTGTATGACGGCATCCAATTCCATAATTGCTCCTGAACGGACCGGATCGTCGGCCCTGCAAATCCTTCAATTGTCATGGCTCCGCCTCCATAGGTGCGTGTAAAGGCGGCGTTATAATACTAATACCGATACCACCAGTCAATGATGTTGGAAGAGCAAAGCCACTTGTCAAAAATCCCTGACATTCCCTCCCTCACACTGCCAGAACGCCCGTGCTATCCTGAATCCGCAGGCGAGAATATCCGCATCCTTCGACCAGGTTCCCAGCGTTCACGGCCACTCCTGTCAGCATCCAAGTCGCTAACGGCCTTCGCAGTGGACTGCCGCCGGCCGCTTTAACCGGCGCAGTCTCCTCGGCCACCGGGCCCGCCACAGCCCGCCATGCTCCAGGCATCGCGCCCCCAGGCATGGAAAATGAGAGCAAAAAACCCAAGCGCAAATCCTCCGGCCGTAGGGCTGATAACCGCTCGGAACCTGGTCAACACTACCAACCACATCGCCTGCACACCCTCAACCCCAGGAGGCCAGCCACCGCAACACCTTGACCATCATTTCCGGCGACCGCAGTCCATCGCCTGTGCTGCTGTCGCCTCCATTCGTAATCCGCGATCCGGGGCCAGGCTCGAATCTGCTATGCTTTCCGGGTAGGCAACACATCCACGGGAGGGTACACATGAGCACGCCGGAAGGACGGGATCAGGTTCCCGAAAACCTGACACCCGAGGGGCGGGCCATAGTCCGACGGCTGGACGAGGTCGTCGAGACGCTGCGGCAGTTCGGCGTCAAACAAAGCGAAGGCGAAGAACGCCTCGCCAACCGCGACGCTATGATCGCAGAGGTGCGCGAGCTCACCGCCCGGCAATCCGAGCTCATCGCAGAGTCGCGCGCCCAACTCCAACAAGGCGAAGAACGACTCGCCAACCAGGAAGTCATGCTCGCAGAGCTCAAGGAACTCAACGCCGAAGCCCGCTCCCGCCTCCAACACGGCGAGGAACGTCTCACCAACCACGACGAGCTCATCGCTGAGTCACGCGCCCAACTCCAACAAGGCGAAGAACGACTCGCCAACCAGGAAGTCATGCTCGCAGAGCTCAAGGAACTCAACGCCGAAGCCCGCTCCCGCCTCCAACACGGCGAAGAACGTCTCGCCAACCATGACGAGCTCATCGCAGAATCGCGTGCCCGCCTGCAAGAAGGCGCTGAACGTCTCGCCAAATCAGAATTGCATCTGGGCTATCTCCGCGGAGCCCACGCTTCCAACGCGGCACGACGCGACGCCGACCTGATCGCGGATGATATGGGCTATCAGCTCGTCAACCAACTGCCAAGGGGAATGCTCATCAGCTTCGCCAACATGGCGCGCGCTTCGGGCAAGCACGAAAACGACGTGCGCAGCTTCCGCGAAGCCGACCTGATTATGCTGGTCCGCGATGCGGACGGACAGCCTGCCTACGTCGCTGTGGAAGCGTCGTTCACCGTTGCGGCGAGAGATATCGAACGCGCCAAGCGAAACGCTGAGTATCTTCATGAGTTCACCGGCCTGAAAGCTGTGGCCGCCGTTGCCGGTGTCGAAATCACCCGCGGACAGCGCCGCAACGCGAGCGCTGCCGGTGTTCATTGCTACACCATCCCTGCACGAGATTTGGAGGCCGACTAACCGCCGATCAGTTACGAAATCATCCCGTCCATCCTGCGCATCCATGTAAATTTCCCCGGTCCGCCAAAGCGGCTTCACGCGCAACTCCCATCCTTGACACCGCCAAAGCCCCAAACCTACAATAGTAGGCCGTTTGGGAGATTACCGAAATGGATTACGCAATCGTTAAAACCGGCGGCAAGCAGTACCGCGTCTCGCCCGGCGACGTGCTCGACGTCGAGTTGCTGGAAGCCGAAGAGGGCAGCACCACCGCCCTTGACCAGGTGCTCGCCGTTTCCCGGGACGGTCAGATGCGCTTCGGCGCCCCCACAGTGGAGGGCGCCCGCGTCATCGCCGAGGTGCAGTCCCACTACAAGGATCGCAAGATCATCGTTTACAAGTACAAGGCCAAGACCCGGTACCGCCGCAAGAAGGGGCATCGGCAGAACTACACTCGTATCCGCATCCAGGATATCGACACCGGAAACCCGCCCCGAGCAGATGAACCCCAGGCCGCAACCGAGCCCGAGACAGGAGAATAGCGACATGGCCCACAAGAAGGCCGGCGGCAGCACCAACAACGGCCGCGATAGCAACGCAAAACGCCTCGGCGTCAAGAAGTACGGCGGCGAGCGGGTCACCGGCGGCTCCATCATCGTCCGCCAGCGCGGCACCCGCATCCATCCCGGCACCAACGTCGGCGTGGGCAGGGACTACACCCTCTTCGCCAAGATCGACGGCCAGGTGACCTACGAGTGGAAGGCCCGGGGCAAGCGCCGCGTCAGCGTTTACCCGGTCGCCGACGCCGTAGCCGCCGCGGCATAGGGGCAGCGCCATGAAAGCAGAAATCCATCCCCAGTATTTCAAGGCTACCGTCACCTGCTCCTGCGGGAACGTCTTCGAGACCGGCGCCACCAAGCCCGCCCTCCGTGTCGAGATCTGCGGCAAGTGCCACCCCTTCTACACCGGTGAGCAGCGCATCGTCGACACCCAGGGCCGCATCGAGCGTTTCAGCCGCCGCTTCAACCTTGACGGCTAACCCACGACCTCAGCGAGAACCCTTTGGCGGGAGCCGGTACCGGCTCCCGTTTTGCTATATCCCCATCTTCCGTTACCGTGAACCACACCCCCCGCTCATGGTGAGCCTGTCGAACCACGCCGTCCACCAACCCGGGAGGCAGCCCCCATGCCGCGCTACGTGCCCAAAACCGTCCGCGAGTACGGACGCATCTACTTGGCCGAACGCCTGGCCGAGCACGGCTGGCAGTGCTTCATCGCCCGCCGCAGCCCCAACGAGGACGAGGTGATCGCCGGCATCCCGGAGCAATCCCGCGAGGTCCGCCTCAAGTTCCACTCCCAGGAGCACAGCCAGGCCGTCCGTTTCTACGACGCCGACAGACTCGATTGGGACTGGGAGTACCTCGTCATCAGCACCGAAATCCTGGCCGACCTCCCCGTAACCTACCTCCTCTCCCGGGACGATGTCCGCGAAGACGGCCGGCTGGACGAGGAGTTCGGCGGCGCCCTCTGGCTCCAGCCCGACGCCTTCTCCGAGACCGCCTTCCGCGAAGCGTGGCACAAGCTGGATGGCTAGGCAGTGTTGACATTTGGGAAAACGCCCCACCGTCCCTGCGAAAGCAGTAACCCAAAAACTTCTGGTATCGGAACGTTGGCCAGATTAATCATCCATTGACGGAATTGACCCCGGCTTGCGCCGGAATGACGCGAAATGTCAGCACGCCCTGGCTCTCCAACAAACTCCCCGCCCGCCGGTCCCCAGCCCGCCCGGCCGCTCTACGGCGGCCAAGCCGTGATCGAAGGCGTCATGATCCGCGGCGTGCGCCACTACAGCCTCGCCGTCCGCCAGCCCGACGGCCACATCTTCTGCGACACCGAGCCCGTCAGCTCCCGCTTTTCCGGACGCATCCGCCGCGTCCCCTGCGTGCGCGGCGTCCTGATCCTCGCCGAAACCCTCTGGTACGGCATGAAATCCCTCCAGCGTTCCGCCATCATCGCCGCCGGCGAGGCCGATTCCGCCGAAGGCGCCGACTCCTCCGCCAGCAAGTGGGTCATGGCGATGACCATGGCGGTCGCCCTCGCCCTGGGCATCGGCATCTTCCTCGTCCTGCCCCTGCTGGCCGTCCGCCTCATCGACCCCTTCCTGGAATCCTCTGTGGTCAGCAACCTCATCGAAGGCGTCATCCGGCTGATCATCCTGGTGGCCTACGTGGCTGGCATCTCCGCCATGAAGGACATCCGCCGCGTCTATGCCTACCACGGCGCCGAGCACATGGCCGTACATACCTACGAGGCCGGCCAGGATCTCACCGTGGAAAACGTCCGCCGCCATCCCACGCCGCACCCCCGCTGCGGCACCGCCTTTCTGCTCACCGTGGCCGTGGTCTCCGTGCTGGTGTTCGCCTTGCTGGGCCGCCCCGATCTGGAATGGCGCATCCTGTCGCGCATCGCGTTGATCCCCGTGGTGGCCGCCGTCAGCTACGAGATCATCCGGTTCGCCGGCGCCCACCGCCAGGCCTGGTTCGGCAAGGCCCTGGCCGCGCCGGGCCTCGCCCTCCAGCTCATCACCACCCGCCAGCCCGACGAGGATCAGATCCAGGTCGCCATCGCCGCCATGACGGCCGCCCTGGCCGCCGATAGCCAATCGCCATCGTCAGCCACCGAGACCAGCCCGTAGGGGCGAATAATCATTTTGCCCCGCCCATTCCTGCCCATCCGCGTTGGAAAGCCTGTCATTGCGAGCGCAGCGCGGCAATCTCGTCGGGATAACTGGCGCCTCACCGGGCACAGCGCCCCGGGTCTCAATGCGCCCCACGGTCGCCAAAAGAGACCATGCGGCGCGCACCGGGCCGTGTGTTACAGTAGCCCCAACAGGCTGACCGCGCCACGACAGCAGACACAGGTGCACCATGGCTGACGTCCCCGACATGCAGATGATCCCCTACTTCACGGCCACGGAACCGCGCAACTTCGTGGAACAGGGCCTCCAGCGTTACAACGAACTGCTGGAGCGCCTCGCCGAGCAGATGGACGTCCTGCTGCTGCGCGCCCAGCAAGGGCAACCCATCGACGCCGACCTCGCCGACCAACTGACCTCCCTCCGCGAGGCTCTCCGGCCTCGTCACGGCCTGTGCATCGACCGCGCCTGCTTCTCCTGCCGCGTCCACGAAGAGGCCATCAAGGAACATGTCCTGCTCTACGTCGACTGGAAACTCCCCGGCACCGTCCAGCAGCTCGAGCGCCTGAAGAACCGCAACTGACGCGACTACCTCTGGGAGCGTTACGCTCATGGTTACTCAGCCCTTTGGATTGGACTACGACACTCCCCGCGTCCCGGAAGAAGATCCCAACATCTTCTACCCCGACTCGGATGATGAACCCATGGCCGAAGACGACCGCCAACGCCGCGTCATGATCGACGTCAGCGAGTCCCTGATCCAACACTACGCCGACCGCCCGGACGTGTACGTGTCGGCCGATATATTCGTCTATTACGAGATGAACAACCCCAACCGTAAGGTGGCGCCGGATGTCCTGGTGTCCTTCGGCGTTAAAGATCGTGAGCGCCTTTCTTACTTCACCTGGCGCGAAGGCAAGCCGCCCGATTTCGTGCTTGAAATCGCCTCTCCCAACACCTGGCGTCGGGACGCCACCGAAAAGCGGGACATCTACGCCGCAATGGGAGTCACCGAGTACTGGCGTTTCGACAACAACCGCGGCCAGGTCGCCCAGCGGGTGCTGATCGGAGAGCGGCTGAACGCAGCCGGCGAGTACGAGCCCATCACCATCTCGCATGAGGATGGAACGTTGCGAGGATACAGCTCCGTGCTGGGGCTGGACTTGTTTGCGCAAGATGGCGCTTTGAGGATGTTCGATCCGGTCAGCCAAACCTGGCTGAGAAACCTCCGGGAGGAAATAGCCGCAAGACAGATCGCCGAGGACCGCGCCCAGTTCGCAGAAGACCGCGCCGAGTCTGCGGAGGAACGGGCGCACACCGCCGAGGACCGCGCAGCCATGTTGGAGCGATTGCTCCGGGAACACGGCATCACGCCGCCCAACGGCGATTAGCCCGCCGGCTGCCGCGCCACCGCCACGATGTGGAACATGTGGCGGAACAGTTGCCCGGCCCCCTGCAGCAGCGACTTGAGATCGCGGTTGGCATCCGGCCTCACGTGCCGGAAGATATCTGTTTCGGTGTAATAAACCTCCATGTCCGGCCGCTGCTCCCGCAGGGCATCCACCAGCCGCCGCGACTCCCCCACCGGGATCAGCGGGTCCCCCACGTCGTGCATCACCCGCATCGCCGTGTTCGCGCTCCACTGCCCCACGTGGTGCGAAGGCGCAATCGAATCAACCTCGGCCCGGAAGTCTTCGGTCAGTTGGGCGTAACGCCATCTCGCCTGCCCAACGTACTCCACACCCGACAGCAGGGCGAACGCCGCCTCCGTGGACAAGGGAACCCGCTCATTGGTGCCGTACCCGCTGCCCCCGGCAATGGCCCTCGCCGCTTCCTGATGCGCCGGGTCGTCTATGGAATCGATCAGCATGTTGTTGTAAACGCGCCGCGTCAGTCGGTCCACATCCCAATGCGTCGCCCCGCCTTCGCTAATAGCCTGCCCCGCTGCAATTTGGACCACCAGGCCGGCCGTGTCATAGTACCCGCCGAAAGCGTTGACGAAGGCGATGTCGTCAGCGATCCGCGGGTCGGCCGCCGCCACCAGCGCGAAGGACGCTCCCACGGAGAAACCGGCCAGCCCAACCCGCTCCGGATCGACGTAGTCCTCTTCGCGCAGGTGCCGTAAGGCCGCCACCAGGTTGCCGATCTCCCCGGCGTCGATCTGCGCCCGCTCCCCCATGGTCGGCGACCAGTAGAACATCGCCGCAAAGCCGGTCCGCGCCAGCGCCTGCCCCAGGTTGATCACGTCCGGGTCGTCCGCGCCCGCCGCGTTGGCCCCCAGGAAAATCAGCACGCCGGCCCGCCGTTTCCCGTCGGGAATCACGTACACGTCGGCCTCGCCTTCCGTACCGTCGTCCCGCCGGAACGTTATTTCCCGGCGTTCCGGTTCGACGGTGATCCAGGGTTGAACCTTCACCGGAGACGGCAGCACCTGGGCGGCGAACGCGGCGGTGTGGATGGCCGTGCCTGCCGGCCTGAACAGCGTCAACACGGCGACAATCGCGACGCCGGCCACGATGCCGATCAGGTAGCAGCGGTAAGCAATCCGTCCCAGGGTCCTCAACATGCCCCCGCCTCACGCGTGCTCATTTTTTCTTTTACATGGATGCACAGGATGCCGGCGATACCGTCGCGGCGTTTCGATCACAGCAGCGTCCCGGATGCCGGAGCGCTGACAATAATCAATCAAATCCTGTCCATCCTGTGCATCCATGTAAAAAAGATGAGTACGCCTGTGCCCGAGTTCTAAACCCGCACCCGGCTGATCATCGCCGCCGAGATCAGCCGCGTCGCCGCCATGGCCAGGAACACTATCGGCCACGGGCTGCCCGTCATGTCCAGCAGCACGCTGAAGATCAGAGCCTGCGCCCCCGCGTACAGGTAGCCGTGGGCGTCCAGCACGCCGGCGCCCGTGGCCGCCATCTTCCGTCCCGACAGGTCAACGGAGATGGTCGAGATCAGCGACACCCCCATGCTGATGCCGCCCCACAGCATCAGGCCCGCGCCCAGCCACGCGTTGGACGGTGGTGCTGCCGCAATCGCCACCAGGGCCGCCGCCGACAGGAAGCAGGAGGCGATTACCAGCGGCCTTCGCCGGCTCCCCAGCAGCCGGTCCGATATAAAGCCCGACAACGGCGGCGCGATCAGGTATCCCAGCGGCAGCAGAAAGGTGATCAGCACGGTCTGCGTGATGTCCAGCCCGCCGGCCTCGAAGTAGTACAGGGGGACCCACGTGGTCAGCCCGTAGCGCGCCACGTTCTCCAGTCCCTTCACGTGACACGCCAGCTGGAACCGCGAGTTCGTCAGCAGCACTTTGTAGGGTCCAAACCCCCTGAGCCTCGCGTCGTCCACCGCCTCCGGCGCCGCCGAAATCTCATCCTCCTCGATGTACTCGGGCAGTCCCACGTCGCGGGGTCGGTCCCGGGTCAGGAAGTAGAATGCCACCCCCAGCACCATGATGATCAGCGGCGGGTAGCGGAAGGCGGCCCGCCAACCCCACTCTGCCGCCACCCAGCTGCTCAGCCACCACATCAGCAGCATCGCCCCGCCGCTCACGGTTCCTACGAAGCCCATGGCGATGCCGCGCTCCCGGCGGGGCCACCACTGGCTGATCATGCTGATCGCCGGCGACCAGCAGGCGGCGTTCACGAACCCGGCCAGTGCCCACGGGATGGCCATGGTCACCGCCGACGTGCCAAAGGACGTGGCCCAGTTGAACACCGTCGTGAACACCGCGCCCAGCGTCACCCACAGCCGCAGCCCGTAGGCTTCCGACATCCGCCCGTGCACCAGGTCGCCCAGCATGAACCCCCACAGCAGCATCGCGTTGATGATGCCGATCTCGATGTTGGTCAGCTGCAGGTCGTCCTTGATCAAGGGCGACGTGGGCCAGAAATTGAACCTCCCCGTATAGACGAACAGGTAGAAGGCGCAGAAAGACACCAGCACCTGCCACTTCCACCGGTGATACCGTCGCGGCAGATCGGCATAGGCAACCGGGCCGGATAATGCGCTCATTGTGGCTGGAATAGTCGAGGTATTTGCGTTCTGCTACCGGCCGGATTCTCTCAAACGGCCTCATTGACGGACGGTTTCATCGCTGCGCTGTCGCTTCCATCATCAGCCAACAGAACTCCATCTTCCGGGAGATAATCATGGTCAAGCAACGCGCCCTGCTGACGCTCCAGCGCAAAAGGAGACGCAAAGCCATCGCCCACGCGAGCCAGATACCAGCCGCCGTATGAGCATTCCAGCAGCACGGCGCGTAAATCGCACCTGCACACCCTCAACTCGCATAACTGTTCCGGCGACACGCCCGTTATCAGATAGCGGTCGGCATCCGGTTCCGAGTCAACCAGCGCCCCCAGATAGCAGCTTCCGCTGTCATCCCGGCCCTCAAACACCTGGACGCCGTCGTAGTACAAAAGGGTTGCCGTAAGTTGTGCTGTTTTCATAACGCCACCGCCAGGCAGTTAGCCGCGATATCGTAATCAGCCAGCGGCCACCAGTTGAAATGCGAACGCCGGCCCGTGCGTTGAATGTACCCGGCGCCAAGGCCCAAATTCACCTGACAAATTGCACAACCGCGGAAGCTTCTCAAATTTAGTAGCAACTGCGACTCTCTGATATCGTCATGGACCGAAAGACCGCGCGCTTGACACTCGGAAACACTGGGAAAGTGGCGGTCGGGAAACATCGCGCGTTGCGACCTGAAGTCGGTATCCGGGGCGGGTCATGCCGTACAATGCGATATACAACGAGAGGCTCCGTTATTTCCACCGCTTCAGCCGGTGGACAACCCTCCGGCAAGGGTTCGCGGAAAGTCATCGGTAGGTTTAATAGCAAGACCGCCGCTGCCGATGGTCCAGCAGCGGCGGCGATGTCTCCGCGCTATCCGATTAGCGCTTGGTGTGCAGCAGTTCCTTGGCCTCGTCCAGCAACTCTTCGTCGCTGCGGCTGAGGTCCAGCGGATCGCCGTGGGGCTGCGGAACCGGGAAGCCGGTCTTGTAGTACAGCTCGATGCGGTTCCCTTCCGGATCGAAGAAGTACATGCCAAAGGCGTTGCCGTGGCTGACGATCCGGTCGATGGTGCAGTTCTCGGCGTCGATGCGTTCCTTGAACTCGCGCATATCCTGGATGGACGGGACCGCGAAGGAAATCTGCTGGATCACCTTGGCGTCGTCGGAGGTGACGCGGCCTTCCATCAGCACGAACTCGTGGTGCTCGGCCACCGGGTCGGAGCTCATGAAAACCATGCGCCGCTGTTCCAGGTCCTCGTCCGCTATTTTCAGCCCCAGCACCCGGCTGTAAAAATCGCGCATCTTCATCAAATCGGTGGCGTAGATGCCAACGTGTCCAAGTCCGCCAATCTGGGCCATATCATTACCTCCTGGAAGGTCTCGTGTTGTGGCGCAACGTTATTCCAGCCCATCAGGGATGTCAAGCGTAGGCTGCGTGCGTAACTGTTCAGAGTTGCCGGGAGAGTGTCATTGCGAGCGCAGCGCGGCAATCCCGTTAGAGCAAGGGAATTCTTCAGGGCAGACGTTCCTGCTGCGGCGTCGAGATTGCCACGGCGCAAGCGCCTCGCAATGACAAACTCTTGAAGTCTGAACAGTTACCCTCGTGCTACCGCAACTGCACTACCGTAACACCCGCGGCCGAGCCACCCTCGCCCGGCTCCGTAGCCGCCACCAGCGGGTGCCCGGACAGGTACTCCCGTATCGCCCGGCGCAGTGCCCCGGTGCCCTTGCCGTGCACGATCTTCAGCGAGGACATGCCCTCCAGCGCGGCATCGTCCAGCAGCGAGTCGATCACGTTCAACGCCTCATCGACCCGGTACCCGTGCAGGTTCACCTCGGGGCTCAGCGTCCGCTTGCTCTCCGGTCGGCGGTACACCACGCCGGCCTGCTCCGCTACCGGGTGCAGCCGGTCGGCCGGTCGGTCCAGTTGGTACACCGGCAGCCGGGCCTTCATGCTGCCGATGAGCACCTCGACCTCCTGCTGTTGGTCCGGCGCCGACACCACTTCCACAGGACGGGAAACGCCGCGGATGTACACCCGGTCCCCGACCCGCAGGTCGTGGTACCACGGCGGCCGCTCCACCGGAATCGGCGCCCAGTCCGGGGATACCACCTCACGTTGCGCCTCCGCCAGCCGTTCCCGTTCCGCGCGCAAATCCGCCTCATGAGCCTGAACATCGGCGACCACCGCTGAACGCTCCAGCGACCGCTCGGCGCGGCGGATCCGCCCGGCCAGATCCACGATCTGCTCGGCCAGTTCTCGCCGTGCATCCTCCACCAGTTGGGCCTTGGTATCCTCCACCGTCTCCAGTTGCTGCACGATTTCCTGCTCGCGCGCGCGCGCCGCGTTCAACGCCTGCTCCGCCTGCAATCGCAGTTCGGAGACCGTCAGCCGCTCCTCCTGAAGTTCCTGCAGCAGCTGGTCGGTGCGCACGTGGCTCGGTTCCAGGTGCGATTGTGCCCCGGAGATGACCCCTTCAGGCAGGCCCAACCGCGCGGCGATGGTCAGCGCGTAGCTGCGGCCCGGTACTCCGTGGGTCAAGCGGTAAGTGGGTTCCAGAGTGCGCGGGTTCAGATCCACGCTGGCGTTGACCATGCCCGGTTCCTCTTGGGCCAACCGCGCCACGTTCCGGTGGTGCGTGGTGGCCACCACCATGGCCCCCAGGTCACGCAGGTGGGACAGCAGCGCGATGGCCAGGGCCGAACCTTCCTCGGGGTCCGTCGCCGAACCCAACTCGTCGATCAGGATCAGGGAGTGGGCGGTGGCAACGTCCATGATCCGTTGCAGGTTGCGGATGTGGCTGCTGAAGGTGGACAGCGACTCGAAAATGCTCTGCTGGTCGCCGATGTCGGCGTAAACGCCGTCCAGCAGGGGCAGCGCCGCGTCGTCCGCCGGCACCTGGAGGCCGGCGTGGGCCATCATGGCCAGGAGTCCCACGGTCTTCAGCGCAACGGTCTTGCCGCCGGCGTTGGGGCCGGTGATTACCAGCACCGGCCGGCCCTCGGCGATACTGATCGTGGTGGGCACGACATCGCCCGCCAGCAGCGGGTGCCGACCCCCGGTGATCTCCATGCGCCGCGGCTCGCCGGCGCCCAGCAGGGTGGGAGACACGGCCCGCAGCGACGCCGCGTAGCGCCCCTTGGCTGCGGCCAGGTCCAGTCGGGCCAGCAGGCTCAGCATCAGCGATATGTCGTCCGAGTACCGGCCCACCATCTCCGACAGTTGGCGCAGCACGCGCTCCTCTTCCCGTTGCTCCGCCAGGCGGGTCTCCCGCCAGCGGTTGCCCAGGTCGATGGCCGGCATGGGCTCGATGAACACCGTGGCCCCGCTGTCGGAAACGTCGTGGACAATCCCCGGGGCTTGGCCCTTGAACTCGGTCTTGATGAGCAGGACCATGCGCCCGTTCCGCTCGGTGACGATATCCTCCTGGATGACGCCGGAGCGCTGGTACCGCCGCAGCGACCGCTGCATCACGTCGTTGAGTGAAGACCAGGACGAGCGGGATTCCCGTCGGAGGCGGGCCAGGTCCGGCGACGCTTCATCCAGCACCTCGCCGCCGGGCCCGATGGCGCGGTTGACGGCGCTCTCCAAATCAGGCAGTTCGGGCAGGTTCTGGGCGATGGCCGCCAGCACCGGCAGATCGTCGCGCCGCGCCAGGGAGTTCCGGTTCCAGCGGGCGGCCGCGGCCAGAGCGCCCACGTGGCGCAGTTCCTCGCCGCGCAGCACACCGCCCAGCAGCGCGCGCTGAACCGCCGGGCGCAGGTCTTCCTCAGGGCCGAGTTCCAGGTCGCCGGTGGTATCCAGCAGCCGGCGGGCTTCGGCGGTTTCCTGCTGCCGCACCGCGATGTCGCGCGGGTCCGATGAAGGCACCAGTTCGGCGGCCAACTCACCGCCCAGGGTGGTGCGGGTCGTCTCAGCCAGGCGGAGCCGGATCTGGTCGAATTCCAGCAGGCCGATAGCGCGCTGGAAACCGTGATCAGGTGGGATGGGTTGTTCTTCCGCCGAAGTCATGCCTGGAATTATAGCACCGGAGCCAATCACGGCTTAGCATCACAATCCGATTTCACTATGCGAACCGAGACGCGCCGGTTCAAGAAGTTCATATCCCTCACGCGTACCCAGTTTGTCGAGATCCGGGAATTTACATGGATGCACAGGATGGACAAGATTGAATTGATGCCTGCTCTATAGTGGTTCCGGGTCGAAGCGGACAGCTGTAATGCCCTAATGGCGTAAAGGGAGCATTCATCTTACGGCTATGGGATGGTTTCCATCATCCAACAAATACTATCCCGTTCATCCTGTTCATCCATGCAAATTGTTCCTCCTCTGCCCTGAACGAACTGGCTCGTCTAATCCTCCTCATCGCTATTCAGGTCTGCCATCAGTTCGGCCACGCTATCGAAAGTGGGTAGGGATCCATTTTCCGCCGCTTCCATTGCCGCGATCGTCTCCGGACCGGGGATGACGCAGGAGAAAGGCAGATCCCCTTCGTCGGCTATGTTCTGCATCAGCAAGTAAAGCGCGTCGGAAACAGTGAGGTAGTGACATTCCAGCACCGCCTCCACTTTATTCCACATCTGCCGGTCAATGCTGGCGCTGGCGCTGATTTTAACTTCGCTCATATCTACAACCTCACGATTACCGCGCCATCGCGGTATATCCGACGTCATTCCGGCCAGATCAGGGGATACAGGCGGCACTGGTACAGCATGGCCCCCACCTCGTCCAGGGAGGCGCGATTGGGCTCGCGCACGTCCAGGCGGCGCTCCAGGATTATCGGAGAAAGGCGGGACAACGTCTGGCACTCCTTGAGGAAACCGTTGACCGTCGCGGCTTCGCCGCCCAGCGCGACGTAGTCCAACTTGTGCATCCAGGGCCGCCACTGCGCATCCAGAACGCCGGACGCCTCCGCGTACAGCCGGTGGATCTGGTTTTCCCGGACCCGTTGGAACCGGCGCTGCGAGGTTCCCCCGGCGTGATGCTTGCCCTTGACGTAGCGGGTGTCCGTCTTGGACACGGCCAGGCGTTGGCCCTCGTACACCGCGATGGCGTAGCGGCCCAGGCGTACCAGTGCGACGCCGATGGTCAACTCCGCCGACAGCATCGTCCGCAGGGGCCAGTCGTAAATGATGTCCCCCGTCCACATGTCGTTCAGGGGAAACGGAGGAAGAACAGCCAGGCCCGCGTTGCCAACGCGAAAGGCGACGACGCCGGTGGGTGATCGCAACACCCGGCTGCCCGCCCGCTCCAGGACCGTGATCCAGGAGTCTGGGTTCCTGTCCCGCGACAGGGCCAACATGGCGGAGTCGTCGCGCGCCGCCTCGCCGGGGAAATAGAGCGTCGCCGACAGCTCGGCCGTCTCCGAACGCGTTCGGAGTTCGGTCAGCAACGCATCCATGCGCTGCGCCGACGCCGTCTGCCCGGCGCGGATGTTCAAGTCGGTCAGCACACTCTCTCCGCGCATGGTTAATGATAACCGATTCCGTAACCGAAACTCGCCGGGGTATGTGCCATAATGCTACGCCAACGAAAATGCACAGAGACTCGAAGGTGATTTGCGATGGTTTCCCACGACGTGCCCACTGATGCCGGTTCAGAAATCCTGTCCGCACACGAGCGTCAACAACGGGCGTTGCAACGGCTGGACGACGGACACTCCGCGCTGCTGGACGCCCTGGATGGCCTGAGCGAAACCGAGGCGTTCCTCGGTTCGCGCTGGTCGGTCTGGGAGGTGATGCAGCACTTGCTCACCGAGAGTTTCGTGGAGGCGTTGGAGCAGATCGCGTCGGGCGAGCGGGAGATGCTGCCGGCCTTCGACGCCCGCACCGATCGCATCGCCGCCGACGTGGCCAAGCTGGAGGCCAACTACCGGCGGTTCCGCAATCTCATTTCAGGATTGACCGAAGAGCAACTCGATCTGCCGGCCACGCCGTACAACCCCGAAAACAACTATCCTGCCCTGTCCCTGCTGGACCTGATCGAACGGGTGTCAGGACACGAGGGCAATCACGCCCGGCAGGTGGTGGAAACCCGAAAGTACGTGACCGCGTTCCGGTCGGCGGAGCGCGCCGTGACCGTGGCCGGATTGGGAACGGGCGACCGTGCCAGCGCACCAACGGCGACCCGCGAGCTGCTTTCCAACGCCGATTACGTCATCGGAACTCAGGCAGCCCTGGCGGTCGCCCGGCCGTGGATCCGCTCGGTGGAGCTGGAACTGCGCCCGGACAATCAGGAAGAGCTGGTCAACCGGCTGGTACGGGACATCCGGGCCGGCCTGTGGTCGATGGTGGTGACATTGGGAGACCCGGCGGAATCCGCGCCCGGCCTGATCCACCAGCTGGAGGAGGCTGTGGGCAAGGTTTCGATGGTCTCGGCGCCCGGTTTCTACCGGCTGGCCCTGGAACTGGCCGGCATCTCGCCCCTGGAAGCCGTCTGCGCCTCCGCGGAGCGCATTGGCGATGCCGACGGGGTGCCCCATGCCGACGGCAGGGCGACGGTAGTCCTGGGGTCGGAGCACGCCGAATCGTGGCGGGAGACCGCCGCTGCGTTGGCGACCGCCGGCATCGCCGCAACTCGGAAGGTACGGCTCATCGCAAACCTGTCAGGCCAGGCGACGGTTGCCACTGCAACGCTCCAAGACATATTGGAAACCGATATCGGCGACGCCCTGGCGCAGGTGGACTCAGCCTTGGCGCTGGACCGAGCGTGATCCCCGGTCAACGGGATGCGGCGGGTATAATACCTGGACAGCGTTAGACATCAACCGGGTCCGCCGCATGGCGGACCCAGGACGGAGGAAGAGCAATGGCAGAGCGGATTGGATTTGTCGGATTGGGCATCATGGGCAAGCCGATGGCGCGCAACCTGATGGCAGCAGGTTACGAGCTGACCGTGTACGACATCGTTGGTGAGCCGGTCGAAGAGTTGGCAACGGAAGGAGCCACCGCGTCGTCGTCGCCGGCGGGGGCAGCAAAGGGCAGCGCCCGGACCATCACCATGCTCCCCGACTCGGCCGATTCCGAGCGGGCGATCCTGGGGCCGGAAGGCGTACTGGAAGGAGCCGAGCCGGGATCCGTGATCATCGACATGAGCAGCATCGCCCCGTCCATGTCCCAGAAGATCGGGGCTGCCTGCGCCGACCGGGGCGTTGAGTTTCTGGACGCTCCGGTCAGCGGCGGCGAGCCCGGCGCCATCGCGGGCACCCTGGCCATCATGGTCGGCGGCGACGAGGGCGTATTCAACGCCTGCGAGCCGCTGTTGCAGGTCATGGGCGGCAACGTGGTGCTCACCGGCGACGTGGGCGCCGGCAACATCACCAAGCTGGCCAACCAGATCATCGTGGCCGCCAACATCGAAGCCCTCAGCGAGGCCATGGTGCTGTCCCAGAAGGCCGGCGTGGACCCCGAGCGGGTGTTCAACGCCATCCGGGGCGGCCTCGCCGGCAGCGCGGTCATGGAGGCCAAGGGCCCGATGATGCTGGACCGGAACTTCCGGGCCGGCTTCCGCATCCGCCTGCACCAGAAGGACCTGCGCAACGTGCTGCAGACGGCCACCGAGCTCAACGTGCCCCTGCCCGTCACCGCGCTGGTGCAGCAGATGCTCGGTTCGCTAGTCAACGACGGCGAACAGGATGCCGATCACTCGGCCATCCTGCACTTCATCGAGAAGATGGCCGACGTGGAGGTGAAGCGCGGCGGCTGATAAATGCTCGAAAGAATCCGGCAGCGCAGCAGGGATTTCGCGTCTGATTGGGCCGTCCCCATCTGCATGGGTCTGGCCACTGGGATCGCCGTATGGTTGGTTTGGTATTTCACCAAGCCGCTGTGTACAGTCGCAGCCGCCGCTAACGCCGTGTGCAATCTCGGCGTCATCGCGCATTTCATCAACGTTGAAATCCTGCTGAAGTCCGGGGGCGCCGCGCTGGCCGTGGGCGCGCTCAAAGGAGGTTACGACAGGTATATGATGCGCAGAATGCTCAACGAGGAACGCGAACTGCGGCTACAGGCCGAGCAGCAGTTGGCGGATGAGCGCAAGCGGGCTCATGAAACCATCCAGATGGTCACGGAATTGGTTAACGAATTCCGTGAAGAACGCCGCCAAAATGCCGTCACTCAGCAGGCCATGCTGGACGCCGTCTTGCGTCTCGTCGAGCGAAACGGCTCAAACTCGCGAAACGACGACTGATCAGTTCTCGAAACGGGCGCGGTTCCAGGCCAGGGCGGCGCGCAACCCCTGTTCGGCGCGGATGCGGGAGAACTCGGCGTGCTCCGGCGTGTCCGCCGTGTCGAACTGGGTCATCAGCTCCAGGTTGTGGTTCAAGGCTGAGAGGAACCCGGCCGACTCCAAAGCGCGGTTGACCGAGATCTTGGTGGTCTTGATGCCGATGGCGGGGATGTTGCGGATTTTGTGCGCCACCCTCTCGCACTCGGCCAACAGGTCATCGTGGGGCACCACCCGGTTGACCATGCCCAGGCGGGCGGCTTCGTGGGCGTCGACAATGTCGCCGGTGAGCATCATCTCTTTGGCCATCGCCAGGTTGATCGAGTACGGCGTGATCAGGAAAGGAGCGCCGTAGCCCAGGCGGATTTCCGGCTCGCCCAGCATGGCCTGATCCGACGCGATCTTGACGTCGCAGACCTGCACCAGTTCGCAGGCGCCGCCCAGGGCGTAACCGTTCACCGCGGCGATGACGGGTTTGCTGAGGTTCCACACCATCAGAAAGGTCTCGATGTTGTACTTGAGGCGGGAGCGGCGCCCGTCAACCGACAGGGGTTCGCCGTCGGGTCCGCCAGCCTCGGACTCGATGTCGAAACCGGCGGAAAAGGCCCGGCCCGCGCCGGTCAGGATGATGACACGCACGTCTGGGTTCGCCTCGATGCCCTCCAGCGCCTCGCGGAACTCGGCCATTAGGGTCTGGCTCAGGGCGTTGAGCTTGTCCGGGCGGTTGAGGGTCAGGTAGCCGATGCCGTCCTGCTCGTCGTACAGCAGGGTTTCAAAAGCCATAACACGGTCCTCGCAAGCGTTGGATCGTGGCCCGGCGCCGACTGTTCATTTTCGGCGCAATTGCCATTTGGCCCAATTACCAACGGCAGGCTACGGGCCAACGATCTCCACCTTCTGAATGGTCACCGGGTTCACCGGGGCCGAACCCTCACCGCCTGCCTTGGTGGGAGCGGTCGCGATGGTATCGATGGTATCCAATCCGGCCACCGCCTGCCCGAAGATGGTGTAGTTCGGCGGCAGCGGATAGTCGGCGTGCATCAGGAAGAACTGGCTGCCGTTGGTGTTCGGGCCCGCGTTGGCCATGGCCATGATGCCCCGCGAATAGGGACGATTGACCGGCTCGTCGGCAAAGCGATACCCGGGGCCGCCGGCGCCGGTGCCCGTGGGGTCGCCGCCTTGGATCATGAACCCGGGTATGGTGCGGTGGAAGATGACGTTGTCGTAGAAACCCTGGCGCGCCAGGAACACGAAATTGTTGACCGTGTTCGGCGCGTCGGAGGTCAACAGTTCAATGGTGATGGCGCCGGCGGTGGTGTTCAGGACCGCGGTGTAGGACGCCCCCGGGTCAATGGACATGGCTGGCGGAGAGGCCCATTGCTTGATGGAACGGCCACCGGACACGACGACTTCGGGGGTCGGCGACGATGCGCCGTCGGACGAGCTCGTGATACGTGTTGCTGGCGGGATCTCGGTTGCCGGGGCGGATCCGGAGCCAGCCGCAGCCGTGGGCGACGGCGCCGCTTCGGGCTGGCCCAGTGGAGGCGGCGTGATGAGGTTGCAGGCGGCGAAAGCCAGGAGCGCGACGCCGCCGAGCAGAATTGCCGAAAGGATTTTGCTTGGAGTTATCATGGCACCAGGTCAGTAGGGTCGTGTGATCTTGGCCACCTCTTTCAGGGCGTCCAGCGAGAAATCGGGCGATTGGCAGAGACCGATGGTCTTCTGCTCGTAATCGGCGATGGTGCTGACCATATCCGGGATGCGGTCGGCGAGCTCGAAGGGTATGTTAGTGACGCCGTGCTTGTCGCCGTGGAGCAGATCACCGGTTTGCACCGTCAAGCCTCCCACCTCGATGGGAATCCCCATGTCCACCATGTGGACGTACGCGTGGGACACGGAGACTTCCTTCGCGAAGAACTGGAACCCCAGGGCGCGAACTTCGTCCAGATCCCGGACCGTGCCATCGGTCGCCACGGCGACGGCGCCCAGGGCCTTGTGGATGTTGGACTGCACCTCTCCCCAGTACGCGCCGATGGGCGGATTATCGATGTCGTGCAGCACAATGAACCTGGGCTCAGGCACCGAGACGATCAGGTCCCACCAGTCCTCGCGGGCAACGCTGCGACCCTCCGGCCGGTTGGCGGAGATGACCCCGGTGACCGCGTAGCCCACCAGGGGCGGAAACTCCTGGAATACGGTCTTGATCTCCGGCATCATGAATCCGGCGTTCTTGGGCCGGAAATTGAAGCCCTCGATGGCGTTGCAGATGCTGGGCGAGTCGATTTTGGACAGGGCCTGCAGGGTGGCATCGCTTACGGTTTGATACAAAGCGGATCCTCCGGAGATGACTGACACTATACGCGCCGGCCCTCCGCCGGCGCGGCCACAGGATACCACAAATGCCTATCCTCAGCGATGACGTCGCCATCTCAGCAACTGTTCAGACTTGCGGGGAAAGGGTCATTGCGAGCGCCCCACCCTGGTCATTGCGAGCGCAGCGCGGCAATCTCGTTGGCGTAGGGGAGTCGGTTGGGGCAGACATTGCTGCTACGGCGTCGAGATTGCCACGGCGCCAGCGCCTCGCAATGACAACCTCCTGGATTCTGAACACTTACCCATCTCATGCGTACCCGGTTTGTCATTGCGCCCCCGCACTTGATGCGGGGGTGGCAATCTCGTCGCCGCCAGGATCGTCGCTGCGCTAACGATATTGCCACGGCGCAAGCGCCTCGCAATGACAACCTCCTGGTTTCTGAACGCTTGCCGCCAACCAAGCGATAGCTCGATCACCACTGCAGGCCCGGCTCCCGCTCCTGCAGCAACTCCCCGAACAGGGTGAGCACCTGGTCGATGCGCAGCACCACGATGGCGCCGACGCTGCCTTCCAAGTAGCGTTCGTTCACCAGCCCCGATTCCAGCAGTCGGTCGGTCATCTCCTCAAACACCTGCCCCTCGCGGTGCACGGTGGCGGTGCAGCGGAACTTCCAGCCGGCGTCCTTGTCCGTGTTGCGGAAAAGGACGATGACCTTCGGGTTCGCCTCGATGTGGTCCAGCGGGTTGCGTCCGGTGCGGTCCCGGTAGATCAGCGCGTCGTCGCCCACCGTGAGCACGGTCCCAATGTAGCCGCAGTTAGGCGTGCCATCATCGGAGGCGGTGGCCACGATGCACGGGTAGCCGTCGTCTCGCGCCCGGTTGATCAGGCTCGACATTTCCTCGGTCAGCTGGATCATCTCAACCCTCTCCAGTTGCCGGCGGTCATCCGGCGTTGATGTACTCCACCGCGCGACGGTGGCTGTCCAGCAGGCCGGGCACCCGCGCCGGGTCGGTTCGACCCCAACCGCATTCGCTGGCCACGCCGAACGAGTCGACGAATGCGCGAGCGGCGTCAATGCGGACCCGGTCGCCGGCTCTGTCGTCATGGTGGATCAGGCCCAGGATCAGCTCGGTTGCAGCGGGCAGCCGCCGGCCCTCCAGGGGCAGGAAGTACTCGACGTCCGTCCGGTCCTGGGGCGCGGGCATGTGAATGAAGTCAACCCGACGGTTCATCCCATCTACGATGCCGTTGGCGATCTCAACCAGGATCCCCATGTCCCTGGGCATCACCAGGTGTTCGTCCCGGGGCGATCCGTAGCACAGGTGGTAGCCCAGGTCCACCGTCTCTGGGACGGCGTTGCCCAGCCGTCCCAACTCCGCAAAGACTTGTGCCTTGTAGTCGGCCGGCCGGTGCGGGAAGTAGTCCTCGAACAGCAGCACTTCCTGGCACACGTCCCACTGGATCGACAGGCGGTCATGCGGGGTGGACGCGAGTATTTCGTCCACCGCCGACAGCAACGACCGCTCGTAGGCGGGTATGTATGCGTCCCGGGACGCCGGGCTCACGTACATGTACGCCGTGGCCATCGGTGTGGGCAGCGACACCTGGAAACGAGCGTCACCGGGAATCACTCCGTCCTTTTGCAGGCAGGCGTACAGATCGAAAGACTCCAGCGCCGCCTCAGCATACCCGGTGGGAAAGTCAACGGCGGCCGGGTCAACGCCCGGCCGGAACCGAATGTAGGAAGTTTCCCGCAGCAGTTGACCGTCCCACTGATACAGGGCATAGGGCGGCTCGTCCGGGTCGGGTTCCATGGCCGGATGCTGCTCCAGCATCTCCCGCTGGAACCAGATCCAGCGACCGCGCCGTCCGGTTTCGCCATCGGAGACGCGCCGCAGGTGCGGACCCCAGGCTTCGCTCACCGTGCGGAAGACGGTTTCCGCGTCGGGCAGCGGCACACTGCCCACCAGGTGCGCCCAGCTCTTTGCGTCGGCCATAAATCCTCTCGTGAACCCGTCCCCGTGAACCCGTCCGGGTGACAAATCACCCGATAACGCGGCGGAAATAGTCCAGGGCGTTGCCGCCGACTATCTTGAGCACGTCCTCATCGGAGTGCCCGCGCCGAATCAGGCCGCGCACGATGTTCTTGCCGTCCGCCGGCGACTCCAGCCCGTTGAGATACGGCGCCGGCAACTGGTCCGGCCCCCGTCCCAGCAGCACCCGGTGAAACGCCACGTGGTCGCCCACGGTGGTGTCGGTGCCGATGCCCACGTGATCGACGCCCACCAGGTTGACCATGTAGTCGTAGTGGTCCAGCACGCACTCGATGTCCTGTTCGGGATCATCGCTCAGCGAGTTGGGCACGGCGGTGATGCAGACCAGGCCGCCGTTGCGGGCGCAGGCGATCAGTTCCTCGTCCTTGCGCGTGCGGCCGTTGGGTCGCAGCGTGTAGGAGGCGTTGTGGCTGAACACCGTGGGGGCGCGGGAGATTTCAATGGCGTCCATGGCCGTCGGCGTTGAAGCGTGGGACAGGTCAACGGCCATGCCCAGGTCATTCATCCGGTGCACCACCTCGACGCCGAAGTCGCTGAGCCCGCCGGGGTTGCGCTCCGTCTGGCCGTCGCCGATGAAGTTGCGCCGGTTGTAGGTGATCCCGGCCAGGCGCACGCCCATGCCGAACAGCGCGTCCACCCGCTCGATGCGGTTCCCGATGGCCAGATGCTCCAGGGTCGGCAGGAAACCGATCTTGCCCTGCTGACGGGCGGACATGATCTCGTCGGCGTTGCCCACGCGAACGATGTTGTCCTGGGTCGCCACGTCGGCCAGCATCCCGCCGACCTCGGCGGCGATGTCCTCATATTCCATGAAAGACATATCGGTGGTGCTCTTGAACCCGCTGAACGCGCTGGCGGTGGTCACCGCCGACCAGCCCCCGGCCTCCACCGCCTGGTAGCCGTACTGGTAGCGGCTGGTCCGCAGGAACTCGATGAACCGGTCCATGTCCTCCGGCAGCAGGAAGGGGTGCTGGTGAACGTCGATCATCACCGCCTGGTCCATGATGCGCTCGAAGCGGGTCTGCTCGGCGGCGTTGAGGGGAACCTCCGATGACGGCACCCGGCCCACCTCGCGGACCATTTCGAAAATCTGAGTGACCATAGACATCCCTCCTTCAAACTACGGTCGACCGCCCTCCCGGATTTACCGGACAGGCGGCACAGGTAAGCGTTCACATGGTGCGCCAGGCAGTTCCTTCCGTGAGCGCCAGGAACTGCTCCACCAGGGCCGGGTTGGACACGATCAGGCCCGGCGAAAACAGGGTGGCGTCCTTCAGCGTCGCCCGGTCCAGCACCTGGCCGCCGGCCTCCCGCGCCAGCAGCACGCCCGACGCGATGTCCCAAGCCGACAGGCTGTGGTGGAAATACAGGTCAATGCGGCCGCAGGCGGCGTAGGCCAGGCTGAGGGCGCTGGAACCCATCAGGCGGTATCCCTGGACCTTGGGCCAGACGCCGGCCGCCAGTTCCAGCAGCAGCTTGGCCTGATCGAAGTTGTACCCCAGGTCGAATCCCAGCACCGCCTCGTCGATATCGTCGCGGTTGGAAACGCTCACGGTCTGGCCGTTCAGCGCGGCGCCGTGCCCTTTTTGCGCGGCAAACATCTCGTCCCGCACCGGGTCGTAGGTGACGCCGCATACCACCTGGTCGCCGTCGGCAATGGCGACCACCACGCAGAAATGCGGAATGCCCTCCGCGAAATTGCGGGTGCCGTCGATGGGGTCAACTACCCAGGTGTACGGTGACGCGCCGGAAACGGGAGCGGATTCCTCGGAAAGGATGCCGAAATCGGGGTATTCGTCGGCTACGTAATCCAGGATCAGCCGTTCGGAGGCCAGGTCCGCGTCAGTGACCACGTTGGCCCGGCCTTTGAGGCTGACTTCCACCTCGGTCCGGAAACGCTCCAGGACCAACTCGCCGGCGCGCCGGGCAGCGGTTTCGCACACCGCCAACGCGGACCGGCCGGAGCGGGAAATGGGCAGTTCGTCGACGGTTTCGGCAGGCATCAGCGCAAACTCACAGGGGCGGGCAGGATGGGGCAGTCTAGCACCCGCCGTTCCCGGCCGACAACCGAACCCAAGCGCTCGCGCGTACACAGTTTCCGCCAGGCCGTCATTGCGAGCGCAGCGCGGCAATCTCGTCGGGACATCGGCCGCTTGCGCGGGAACGAGATCGCCAAGTCACTGCGCTCCTCGCGATGACAAACTCAGTGCGCGTGAGAACTCGCTGGCAGTTCGGGCTGTGTCAAGCTCGAACCCGGGCCGGACGGCCCGCCGTGCTATACTGCCGACGTGAGTACGCAGGCAGACAGGCCGCTGGTGGGTGTGGGGGTTGTATTCGTCAGGAGCGGCCAGGTCTTCCTGGCGCAGCGGCAAGGAGCCCACGGCGAGGCGACGTGGGGTTCAGCGGGAGGCCACCTGGAGTTCGGAGAAACCCTGGAGGCGTGCGCCCGCCGCGAGGCCCTGGAAGAATTGGGAGTCAGGGTGGGCGAGCTCCGCGTGCTTTGCCTGAGCAATATCGTTGC
Source organism: Dehalococcoidia bacterium (assembly GCA_034420475.1). Classification (GTDB taxonomy): domain Bacteria; phylum Chloroflexota; class Dehalococcoidia; order Lucifugimonadales; family UBA3495; genus Bin87. Next base: position 42,354 of record DAOULH010000009.1, on the reverse strand, counting down.
TTACGGCCGTCATTATGTTGACGTAGAGTTCCTCGGCGATATTGGCGATCAGGACCCCATTCCCCAGGCCGGTGACGGTTCGTTCTGCGAATACGGTTGGTTCCCCCTGCGTGACCCGCCCCAACCTCTGTTCGAGCCCATGCGCCTGGCGATTGCCAGCCTGCTGTCGGGCAACTGGTACCACGCCCCCGCCGGAGAAGGCCCGGGCGCGGCCCATGCCGACTGACCCGAAATCGGTCCGGGCACGTCTCGGAATCGCCGGAAGCATTTGTCGAATTTCCCTAAATCGGTGAATTCCTGACATCCGCGGCGTGGCAAAGAAGCGGCAGATTTGGTATAATGCTAATGGTGTCCGTACTGGATATTGTTGCACTGCATTACAGTAACGGCCTCAACATATTCTCGTTGATAGGGGCCAGGGACTGGAGAAACCATTCAACATGACTCAACAAGTAATATTATCCACGACAGAAGAATCCTCCGAATATACTTCGGACAATATTCAAGTATTGAAAGGACTGGAAGCCGTCCGTGTCCGGCCGGGAATGTACATTGGCAGCACCGGAGTGGATGGGCTTCATCACCTGATCAAAGAGTTGCTGGACAACGCAGTTGACGAGGCTCTCGCCGGCCACTGCGACCGGATTGACGTCCGCATCGCGACAGACGGGGCCGTCAGCGTTTCCGACAACGGGCGTGGAATCCCCGTTGACGTCCATCCGGACACCGGCGTATCCGGCCTGGAAACCGTGATGACCACCCTCCATGCCGGCGGCAAGTTCGACGGCGCTGCCTACAAAGTATCCGGCGGCCTCCACGGCGTAGGAGCATCCGTCGTCAACGCCCTGGCCTCCCGGCTTCATGCCGAAGTGTGCCGCGGCGGCGTGCGCTACACCCAGGACTACGCCAAGGGCATCCCCACCACCGACCTCCAGCAGCACCAGAAGGTGCGCAAGCAGGGCACCACGGTCACCTACTACGCCGACCCGGAAATCTTCCCCGAGATCACCTACGACTTCGGCCGGCTGGTGGCCCAACTCCGCCAGACCGCGTATCTCAACAAGGGCCTGGAGATCTGCCTGGTCAGCGAGTTCCACGCTGACGAGCGCAGCGGGGACATCGAGCGCTGCTTCTTCTTCGACACCGGCGTTGCCAGCATGGTGCGGAACATCAACCGCAAGCGCAACGTCGTGATGCCGGACCCGTTCTATTACCAGCGCATCGCGGATGATGCCGACGTCGAGGTCGCCTTCCAGTACCACCACACCGACGGCCACGACAACCTGGCTGCGGACGAGCGCACCTTCGCCAACTGCATCCTGACGCCCGAGGGCGGCACCCACCTGGCCGGCTTCCGCTCCGCCTTGACCCGCGTGCTCAACGACTACGCCCGCAAGCAGAATATTCTCAAGGATCCCAAGGACTCATTCAGCGGCGAGGACACTCGCGGCGGCCTGGTCGCCGTGGTCAGCGTGAAGCTGGGCGACCCGCAGTTCGAGGGCCAGACCAAGAACAAGCTCAGCAACCCGGAAGTGCGCAGCCGGGTGGAAGCCGCAACCTCCGAGGGCCTCACCCGTTTCCTCGAAGAGAACCCCACTGCGGCCAAGGGGGTAATCGACAAGGTACAGACGAACCATGCGGCCCGGGAGGCAGCCCGGCGCGCCCGCGACCTGGTCCTCCGCAAGAACGCCCTGGACGGCACCTCGCTGCCCGGCAAGCTGGCCGACTGCGCCGAGCGCGACCCGGCCAAGTCGGAACTCTACATCGTGGAGGGCGAATCCGCCGGCGGTTCGGCCAAGATGGGCCGCGACCGCCAGTTCCAGGCCATCCTGCCGCTCAAGGGCAAGATCCTCAACGTCGAACGCTTCCTCGACAAGGTGGAGCGCATCCTCAGCCACGAGGAAATCCGCGCCATCATCTCGGCCGTGGGCACCGGCGAGGGCGAGGCTTTCGACATCTCGAAGCTCCGCTACCACCACATCATTATCATGACCGACGCCGACGTGGACGGCTCCCACATCCGGACGCTCATCCTGACCTACTTCTACCGGCGTATGCGCGAGCTCATCGAGGGCGGGTTCCTCTACATCGCGCAGCCTCCCCTGTACCGCGTGCAGCGGGGTCGCAACATCGCCTACGCCTACTCCGAGGACGAAAAGGAAGCACTGATCAAGCGCATGTCCACGACGCGGTCCGAACCGTCGATCCAGCGGTACAAGGGCCTCGGCGAGATGAACGCCGACCAGCTCTGGGAGACCACGATGGACCCGGCCGCCCGCAAGATGCTGAAGGTGACCATCAACGACATCGACGACGTGGACAGCATAGAGGACACTGACGAGGTGTTCGCCATGTTGATGGGCGAACAGGTCGCTCCGCGCAAGAATTTCATCCAGCGCCACGCCACCGAAGTCCAGAACCTGGATGTCTAATGTCACCGGACGACCTCATTCTGCTCATCCCGGAAGAGGAAAGCCGCTCGGGTGTCGCCAAACTGGCCCGGCAGATTGACCAGGATTACGCCGACACCGGTCTGGTGCTGGTTGGTCTGCTCAAAGGCGCGACCGTGTTCATGGCCGACCTGCTGCGCGTTCTCCAGGTAGAGGTGCACCGCATCGAGTTCGTCCGGGCCAGCAGCTACGGCGGCGGAACCACGTCCTGGGGGAGAGTCGGCATTACCGGCACTCTGGACACGGAACAGGTCAGAGAACAGCACGTGCTCGTCGACGACGACATCATAGATACCGGACATACTTGCGCGGCAATAACCAGCTACGTGAACGGCCTGGCTCCTGCCTCGTTGCGCTATTGCACCCTGTTGGACAAGCCAGCGCGTCGCGCGGTTGATATCCGGTGCGACTACGTGGGGTTCACCATACCCAACCACTTCGTCGTGGGCTACGGCATGGACTTCGACGAGCGATACCGCGGGTTGCCGGCGATCTACTACTTTCCAGAGGAGTGAACTGGACGTTTCAGTGGTTCATCTTAAACCCGGTCGGCAGTCGGCAATTTGACGCGCTTTGATATAATGCGCCGCATCCGGTTCGGAAACGAGCTAGGGGATAGCCATGGACATTCTTGCAATCGTCGGGGCGGCAGTGAGCACCATAACCCTGATCGCCCTGGTCGGCGGCGGGTTCTACTGGTGGGGTCGACTGTCCAGCCGGGTTGACGGGCTGGCCGAGGACGTAAAGGCCCTGCGCGATGACTTGCAGTCGGTGCGCGGTGAGGTGCAGTCAGTACGCAGCGAACTGCTCACTGAAATTCAGTCGGTGCGTACCGAACTGCTTACCGAGATGAGACGGAGCGAGGACAGGATATTGACCGCCCTGACACGTCATTCGCACGTTTCTCCGGAAGCCGGCCCGCCGGTGTTCTGGCAGCCAGTTGGCATGGTGGATCCGGCGAACCCGCCGAGTAGGGAAGCGCCGACGGCAACCCGCGACCCGGGCGTTGAAGCCTCGCCCGCCTAGTGGCAAGGAGGGCTTCACGCCCGCCCCTGCCGACCATCAGTAGCCCACGGCCTGCCCGTCTCCCCGGGGATCCGACGCGCCGGCCAATACCCCGCGACGCCGGTCGCGCACGATGAGCTGCACCACCCCGTGGTAGGAACCCAGCGAGTTCTGCACCACGTTGTGCCCCATGCGGCCCAGGTCCCGTATCGCGTCGTCGGGCATCCCCATCTCCACCCTGAGCTCGCCGGCGCGGCTGATTGTCGCCGGATCGGTGCCGGGGAAGCTGTACCAGCGCGGCGATTCCACGGCGTCCTGGGGTTGCAGCCCACCGTCAATCAATTTAGTCAACATCTGGATTCCAACCTGCGGCTGGAGATCGCCGCCCGGGGTGCCGCCGACGATGGACACCTCTCCGCCCACGGTAGTCAGGTAGCAGTTCAGCGTGTGCATGGTGCGCTTGCCCGGCGCGATGACGTTGGGGTGGTCCGGTTCCAGGCTGAATCCGCGGCCGGCCCGGTTGTTGAACAGAACCCCGGTGCCGGGAGCGACGACGCCGGAACCGAACCCGTTGGACAGGCTGTGGATCCAGCTGACCGCGTTGCCCTCGCCGTCAGCGACGCAGAAATACGTTGTATCGCCGTGGCCGTTCACCGGAACCAGGGGGCGGACTTCATCGCCGGCCTGGAAGGGATGGATCTGCTCGCGGCGCAGGTCGGCGTACTCGGTGGACAGCAGGCCGTCCAGGGGCCAATCGACGAAATTGGGGTCGCCGGCCAGCCGGTTGCGGTCCGAATACGCGATCTTCTTCGCCTCCACCAGCAGGTGTACCGAGTCGGCCGAGTTGGGCGTCATTGACGACAGATCGTGACCGCTGACGATGTTCAGCATCTCCAGCAGCAGGAACCCCTGGGACGGCGGTCGGGTCTGGTAAACGGTGTGCTCCCGGTACGTGGCGCTGATGGCGTCGCCCACGTCGGCGTAATGGCTGGCGAAATCGGCCTCGGTGAACAGCCCGCCGGCATTGTTGATGCCCTCGACCATCCTGGCGGCGATGTCGCTCCGATAGAAAGCGTCGGCGCCGCCCTCGGCAACGGCGCGCATGGTGTTGGCCAGGTCGCCGTTGACCAGGACCTCGCCCACCCGCGGCGGCCGCCCGCCGTTCGCCAGGTAGATGTCGGCGGTTGCGGCGAAACGCCCCAGCAACTCGGCGTTGCCGGCGAAAGACCGCGCGATGCGAGGCGACACCGGGAATCCTCGCTCCGCGTACCGAATGGCCGGCGCCAGCAGATCGGCGAACGGCACGGTGCAGAACCGTTGGTGCATGGTCTCCCATGCTGCCGCCTCTCCGGGTACGGAAATCGAGTGCGGCCCTTGAATGGGCATCAAGGCCAACCCCTGGCTGCGGTAGTATTCGGCTTCCGCGCCCGACGCGGCAACCCCGCTGCTGTTGATGTTCGTGACCTGACCGCTCTTGGCATCGTAGGCCAGGATGAATGAATCACCGCCGAGGCCGCATACCGGCACCAGGGTGACACACTCCACGGCCGCAACCATCAGGGCGGCATCGAAGGCGTTCCCGCCCTCCTGCAATACTCGGAGGCCCGCGGCCGCGGCCAGCGGCGAGTTGGAGCAGACCATGCCATTCTGACCGTACACGGCGCTGCGGGTGAGTTGGGTGATGGACATGATGGCTGCCTCCTGGGGTAGCGGGTTGACCCCCTGATTATAATGGGTGCCAGACATTTGGATAGTTAAAATTGCGGGATCGATTCGTTTCATAAGGGGGAAGCTGTGGCGAAGTCAGTACGAATCGGTATGGTCATCATCGCTTGCCTGGTTGGCGCGGCGGTTGGAGCGCTGTCCCTTCCGGTGGGCGATGCGGCGGCAGCCGACCCGGCGTGTCCCAGTTCTTGGCCGCAGCAAGGCTATGACGGGCCGCTGGCGGAAGCGGACCACGGCCGCATCGCCTACCAGGACTACTTCACCGACTCTGACGGCGACCGCTGGTTCATCATTCGCAGTTCCGACAGCAACGGCTACACCACCATCCGCGCGTATACGGCCACGGACGACGGATACGTGGCCAACTCTCCGGACGAGGTGTGCTATTTGGCAGTGCGCAAGCCGGGCGCCGCTGAAGACACCGCCGCGCCTACCCAGATCGTCTTCCCGAAAGAGCAGGAAGAACCTGAGTGTCCCCCGCCTCCCGGTTCAACCAGCCGGCGGGGGACCGTACCGGGCGATTTTGGACGACCAACGGACTATACGCAGATCGTCGCGCAGCTCACGCGGAACGCTGAAGCATTCGAGTACAGTGTCGGCCGATACGGCGGGAGCTTGACGTATACCGCCATTGGCGATCCCCTCACCTTCAACCCGGCTCTGTCAACGGACTCCTCATCTTCGGGAGTCCTGAGCTACCTATTCGAAGGATTGACCGAGGTTTCGTGGCTGACGGGCGAGGTCGAGCCCGGTTTGGCGGAGCGATGGGAGCGCTCGGAAGATGGTTTGACCTGGACCTTCCACCTGAGGCAAGACGTGCAATGGCATGATGGAGAGTCCTTCACCGCCGACGATGTGGTGTTCACCTTCAATCAGATAATCTACAACGATGATATCAACGCCAGCGCCCGGGCGGCTTTCAACTTCCGTGTCGAAGATCTCAGCACAGGCGCAACCCGGGAAGAACCGATGACGGTCCGAAAGGTGGACGAATATACGGTTGAGTTCAATTTACCGGTCTCATTCGCGCCGTTCCTTCGCTCCATGGGCGCCGCAATTTATCCTCAGCACATCCTGGAACCGTACGTGGACGCCGGCACGTTCGCTGGAGCCTGGGACATCGACACAGACCCTGCCGAGATCATAGGAACCGGCCCGTTCACCATTTCCAGCTTCACACCTGATGACCGCATTATTTTTGCGCGCAACGACGACTACTGGCTCGAAGATGAGGCCGGCAACCGGCTGCCGTACCTGGACGAAGTTATTCGCATAGTCGTTCCGGACTTTGCGGCGGAACTGGCAGCTTTCCGTGCCGGCCAAACTGACGTTCACGGTGTCCTGGGCGAGGAGTTCGAAGCGCTGACCGCCGTCCAGGATGCAGAAAACTTCACCATCCACCGGCGGGGACCCGGGTTCGGCTCGGAGTTTCTCGTTTTCAACATGAATCCCGGCGTCAATCCCAGCACCAACGAACCTTAGTCGAGCCGGAACGGTCGGCGTGGTTCCGCAATCGGATGTTCCGTCAGGCTGTAGCGCACGTCGTCGACCGAGACACCATCATCGACGAAGTTGAGCATGGACACGCCTACCCGCAATGGTCGTCCATCAGCCCGGCTGCCGGCGATTTCCATAACCCCGACGTGCGCCGGTACGAGTACGATATTGCGCGCGCCAACGCCATTCTGGATTGCATGGGCTGGGTTGATACCGACGGTGACGGCATCAGGGAAGACCGGTCCGGAAGCAGCGTTGAGTTCACCATGGTGACCAACGAGGGCAACACGGTGCGCCAGGCTATCGGGTCGATAATCCATCGTGGTTTGCAGGCCATCGGCATCGGAGCTACCTACGAAATCATCCCCTTCGGTACGATGGTCTTCCAGCTCACGGCAACCTACGACTGGGAGGCTGTGCTCATCGGATTTGGCGGCGGCCCGGAGCCGCACTTCGGGATCGTTATGTGGCACAGCGGCGAAAACCTGCACCTCTGGCATCCCAATCAAACCCAGCCGGCCACGGCCTGGGAAGCCCAAATCGACGAGCTGTACATCAAGGCCAGCCAGGAGCTGGACCACGCAAAGCGCGTGGACTATTACCACCAGGCTCAGGAAATCGCCGCTGAGAACGTGCCGCTCATCTACACAACCCATGGCGAAAGGCTGATAGCCCTGCGCAATGTATTCGGCAATGCCACCGCAACGCTATATGGATGGGGAGATACCCGCTACCTGTACCGGACGGACCGGTGACGCCCGACAGGCACGGACTGAAACCAGTCACGGCGGCAGAGCGTCTCCCCACCGTACCACCCCGTCCCTGCCCTCCACTTCATCCAGCAGCAGCCGCACCGTATCGCCCTGCGGCGGCACGGCCAAATCAGGCGCAATCTCCGCCAGCGGAACCAGCACGAACGCCCGCAGCGCCATGCGCGGGTGCGGTATCTGGAGGTCCGGCTCGGCCAAATTCACCACCTGGTCGCCGTAGAGCAGGATATCCACGTCGATGAGGCGCGGCCCCCAGCGGTAGGATGCGATACGGCCTACCTCCGCCTCCACTGACTTGCACGCCCGGAGCAGATCAACCGGAGACAGGGTCGTCTCGTAAACGGCCACCAGGTTCAGGAAGTTGGGTTGATCCGCCACGGCCCACGGCTCGGTCTCGTACACCGATGAACACCCGGTTCGATGCATCCCGGGCGTGTCATCGAGCAGCCGCAGGGCCTTGGTCAGCGCCGCCATCCGATCGCCCAGGTTTCCGCCGAGGCACAGGTAGGTTGTTATCGGCTCGGCCATCCGTCTGGTCTCCAGTCGCGCACGATGGCGTCGGTCATGCGCGCCACCCGCACCATCTGTTTCACGTCGTGCACGCGCACGATGTCCGCCCCGCCAGCGATGCTCATGACCACCGCCGCGGCGGTTCCTTCCACGCGGTCGTCTGCCGGCAACCCCAGCACGCGGCCGATGGTCGATTTTCGGGAGACGCCCAGCAGCAGCGGGTACCCGATCTCCCGCAGTTCCGGCAGTCGCCGCAGCAACTCCAGGTTATGGTCGGCGGTCTTGCCGAAACCGATGCCCGGATCGAGGATCACGTTGCGGTCGGCGATACCCGCGGCTGCGGCAATGCCGGCGATGCGCCGCAGACCGGCGATCACGTCGGGCACCAGGTCATCGTATTGCGCCTCCCGCCGGTTGTGCATCAGGATTGCCGGAACGCCGGCGTCCGCGATGACTCGCGCCATGTTGCCGTCGGCCAGCAGCCCCCAAACGTCGTTGACCAGGGACGCTCCCGCTGCAATCGCCCGCCGGGCCACCGCGGACTTGTAGGTGTCCACGCTCACCGGAACCTGAACGGCTCGGCAGATGGCCTCCAGCGCCGGCAGCAGGCGTTCGGCCTCGGCTGACGCGGAGATGGGTGTGCTGCCTGGCCGTGTCGATTCCGCGCCCACGTCCAGCATGTCCGCGCCGTCGGCTTCCATGCGCCGGGCCTGCTCAACCGCAGCGGACACGTCGCCGGCCAGTCCGTCGCCGGAGAAGGAGTCGGGCGCCAGGTTGATGACGCCCATTACGTAGGTGCGCTGGCCCCAAACCAGCGGATCGCCGCCAGCCACGGACAGGTTCGGCGCTTTGCGTTGCGTGGGTTGCCGGGATGCGGTCAATTCGTTCTCCAGTTCGGAAAGGCGCGGGATTCCCGGAACCATTATACTTAGCCGCCGAAGACACCATGCAACGCCGCCCGGGTTTGCCGTCGCGCCGAGCGTATCCTTTGCATCGTTCACGGAGGCTGGAATTGTCCACACCAGAAGAAGCGATCACCGACCCGGGTTTGGAAAATCTGCTCCGCCTGCAGGACCAGGCGGCATTGGGAGGCGGCCAGCGTCGCATCGACCAGCAGCACCAGCGGGGCAAGATGACCGCCCGGGAGCGGTTGGAGGCCCTGATGGATGACGGCACGTTCACTGAGATCGACCGTTTCGTCACCCATCGCACCACCGACTTCGGCCTGGCCGACCGCACCTTCCTGGGCGACGCCGTGGTCACCGGCTACGGCAACATCGACGGCCGCCAGGTCTTCGCCTACGCGCAGGACTTCACCGTCTTCGGCGGCTCCCTTTCCGAGGTGGTGGGCCAGAAGATCTGCAAGGTGATGGACCTGGCGGCAAAAACCGGCTGCCCGATGATCGGCATCTGCGACTCCGGCGGCGCCCGCATCCAAGAAGGGGCGCTGAGCCTGGCCGCTTACGGCGACATCTTCCTGCGCAACACCATGTACTCCGGCGTCGTGCCCCAGATCTCGGTCATCATGGGCCCATCGGCCGGCGGCGCCGTTTACTCGCCGGCCATCACCGACTTCATCTTCATGGTCCGGGGAACCGGCCAGATGTACATCACCGGCCCCGACGTGGTGCGCGCGGTGACCGGCGAGGACGTGACCCACGAACAGCTCGGCGGCGCCGACGCTCACGCCGCCCGCAGCGGCGTGGCCCACTTCGTTTCCGATTCCGAGGAGGAGTGCCTGGAGGAACTGCGCCGCCTGATCTCATTCCTGCCGCTGAACAACCTCGACGACCCGCCGGGCTACCGCTCCGGAGACCCCGTCGACCGCGGCGACGAAGTGTTGCGCAGCATCGTGCCGGACGAGCCCAACCGGCCCTACGACATCCGCGAAATCATCTACCACATCGTCGATGATGAGGACTTCATGGAAGTCCAGGCCGGCTACGCGCCCAACGTTGTAGTCGGTTTCGCCAGGATGGCCGGCCGCACCGTGGGGCTGGTCGGCAACCAGCCGGCGTACCTGGCCGGCGTGCTGGACATCAACGCCTCGGCCAAGGCAGCCCGCTTCGTGCGGTTCTGCGACTGCTTCAACGTGCCGCTGGTGACGCTGGTGGACGTGCCGGGCTTCATGCCGGGAACGGAGCAGGAGTACGGGGGCATCATCCGCCACGGCGCCAAGCTGATCTACGCCTACGCGGAAGCCACCGTGCCCAAGGTGGCGCTGATCACCCGCAAGGCCTACGGCGGCGCGTACATCGTCATGAGCAGCAAGCATCTGCGCTCGGACGTCAACCTCGCCTGGCCCAGCGCCGAGATCGCCGTCATGGGCCCCGACGGCGCGGTGAACATCATCTACCGCGAGGAGATCAGCAACGCGGATGATCCCGATGCCCGCCGTGCCGAGCTCATCGCGGACTACCAGGAACGCTTCACCAACCCTTACGTGGCCGCCAACCGCGGCTACCTGGACGACGTAATCGACCCCGCAACCACGCGGGCCACCGTCATCCGCGCCCTGGAAATGCTGCAAAACAAGCGGGACACCTTGCCGGCCAAGAAACACGGCAACATACCGCTATAATAGTGCCAAAATGAGGCAGGAGCAAAACGACCGTGCCGGGTGGATTGGCATACTCAGCATACCACCCCGACGGGCTGGGCAAGCGTTTGTGTCATTCTATGCTGCGATAGCGTCGGCTATCGCGGTTGACGTACTGTTGATTACCCACAATCACCGGCCGGAAACGTGGCAACTGACCACGGAAATGGTCTTTGACGACGGCAGTCAAATCGTGGCCTGGGCGCTGGCGGCCACTTGGCCGATTATGGAGGCAATGAGAATGGTACTGGCATCAATATGGCGAGATCGGATAAGACGCCAAGCCCGCGAGGAAGGCATCGCAATTGGCGAAGAGCGCAGCAACCAGCGGTGGCGGGAATGGGTTCAGCGCCGGGACCACGCCGAGGCGCAGGGTGAGCCTTTTACCGAACCGATGCCGGACGATGACGATAGCCAGAAGTAATCGCGCTAGGACGGATCAACGCACGCCGCCCCGGGAGTAGTCAAATGCAGTTCGGCGTCTTTTACCAAATCCCCTGTAGCGAGGGCCAAACTCCCGCCGACCGTTACGCGGACGTGATGGCACAGGTGCAGTTGGCCGACGAGCTCGGCTACGACATGGCCTGGCTGGCGGAATTGCACTTTGCCCGCCAGTTTTCCGTCATGCCGGCTCCGCTGCTCATGGCGTCGGCGTTGTCGCAAACCACCCAGCGGATCATGCTGGGCACTGCGGTCAACCTGCTGCCCCTGCATCACCCCCTGCGCATCGCCGAAGAGGTGGCGACCCTGGACGTGCTGTCCGGTGGTCGGGCAGTATTCGGCATCGGGCGCGGTTCCAATCCCAACCACTATCGCGGCTACGGTATCCCCATCGAGGAGCGCAACGACCGTTTCGTCGAAGGCCTGGACCTGGCCCTGCGCGCCTGGAAAGAAGACGTGCTGGACTTCGATGGCCGGTACTACCAGGCCGAAGGTGTCCGGCTGGAGCCCAAGCCTATCCAGCAGCCCCATCCGCCGGTGTACATCGCGTCCAACGGCGCCGACACCTTTCCGCTGGTGGGCAGCCTCGGCCACAGCATCCTGGTGACCCCGCTGATCATCACCGTGCAGGGCGTCAGCGACGGACTGGCTCACTACCGCGACACGCTGGCCGAGCACGGACACGACCAGTCGGCCGTCAAGGTCGTGGTCAACGTTCCCGTGTACGTCGGAGAAACTTCGGAAGCCGCGAGGGCCGGCTTCGCCCCAACCGTCAACAACTACCTGGACACGCTGCGCAGTATGCAGAACAATTCGCGCGGCTCCAGCCGGGCCAGCCAGCTGACCTACGACGGCATTTACGACGAGCTGGGAGCCATCGGCGACCCGCAACGGGTCACCGAACGCCTCAAGCAGTTCCAGGAGTTGTATCAACCCCAGGAATTCATGTGCTGGTTCAACATCGGCGGCATGCTGAGCAACGAGGAAGTCGGCCGGTCCATGCGGCTGTTCGCCGAAGAGGTGATGCCGCACTTCCAGCGCGGCTAACTCGGCGAACATGCTATGATTGGACCCGTTGTTGCTCGGGGATCCCATCCGAGGTTGAGTAACTGACAATGCAGAACCGTCGAGATATAGAGGCACTCACTGACTTGGTCCGCCAGATGGCCGAACGTCTCACCGCTGCCCACGAGCGGATGGTGCAAACTGTGACGAGCTTGATTCAAGAGGATCGGTCCAGCCTGGCCGCCTTGACCGAAGCCCAGCAGCGCACCGACGCCAGCCTCTCCACTCTTACTGTCAAAGTTGCTGAGATTGCCGACGGCCTCAACGAGCTGCGCGCGCAAACGGCTACCTTGACTGACGGCCTCAACGAACTGCGCACGCAAGTAGCCGCCTTGACCGATGCTCAACAGCAAACCAATAATCGAATGACGGAGATGAACGGACGCCTGACCTCCCTGTCTGGACAAGTGGCTAATTTGACCGGCGGCAGATACGAAAGAGAAGTCGCACGGTTGGCGCCGCGCTACGCCAGGCGACAACTCAACCTGGTCAACGCAACCATCACGCACACCAGTTGGGAACCCGGTAGCGTTGTCTCGGCCGCCGTCAACTCTGATGACATCACTGATGCCGAAGCGGAGGACCTGAACCGTGCGGACTTGGTCATAACCGGCGGAGATACTGCCGGCGATACTATCCACGCCATTGCGGAAATATCGGTCACCGTAGAACCCACCGATGTCATCCGTTCCGCCAGGAGGGCCGTCATTCTACGTAAGGCAACTGGTCAAGTCGTCCATGCCATCGCAATTGGCAATGATGCGACGCCGGATGCAATCGCCCTCGCCGAAAGCCACAACGCCACCATCCTGACTGTACCCGCTCCGGCGGAACGTGATTGACTCTCTCTGTAATGACTAGGCGTCAAAACGCCGACGGTCTCTTCGAGCACGAACGCCAGCAGCGCTCCCTGGAGACGGCCCCGCTGGCCGAGCGGATGCGGCCGGCCACCTTCGATGAATTCGTCGGGCAGGAACACATCCTTGGCGCAGACCGGGTCCTCCGCCGTGCCATCGAAATCGACCGTGTGCCGTCCATTCTGTTCTGGGGACCTCCGGGCTCGGGCAAGACCACGCTGGCGCGGTTGATCGCCACCGTTACCCGCGCCTGCTTCGAACCCGTCAGCGCGGTATCCGCCGGCGTGGCCGATCTGCGCAAAGCGGTGGCCGGAGCCCGGGAGCGCCAGGCCCTCTACCAGCAATCCACGATCCTGTTCGTTGACGAGATCCACCGCTTCAACAAGGCCCAGCAGGACGTGATCCTGCCCCACGTCGAAGACGGAACGATCACCTTCATCGGCGCCACCACCGAGAACCCCTCCTTTGAGGTCAACGCGCCACTGCTCTCCCGCTGTCGGGTGTTCACCCTGAACGCGCTGGATGACGACGCGGTGACGGTCATCATCAAACGAGCGTTGCAGGACGACCGGCGCGGCCTGGCGTCCCTCGCGCCGCAGCTGGAACCGGACGCGCTGGCCCACCTGGTCAACATCGCCAACGGCGACGCGCGGGTCGCGTTGAACGCGCTGGAGATGGCGGTGATCGCTGCGCAACTCGACGCGGCCGGCCAGCGCCGCGTCACGGTGGACGGCATCGCCGATGCGCTGCAACGCCGCACTCCCCAGTACGACAAGGCCGGCGACAGCCACTACGACACGATCTCCGCCTTCATCAAATCAGTCCGCGGATCCTCGCCCGACGGCGCGCTCTACTGGCTGGCCCGGATGCTGGAAGCCGGGGAAGACCCCATGTTCATCGCCCGCCGGCTGGTGATCCTGGCCGCCGAGGACATCGGCCTCGCCAACCCCGGCGCGCTGCCCGTGGCGGTGGCCGCCCAGCAGGCGGTCCACTTCATCGGTCTGCCCGAGGGCCGCATCCCCCTGGCCGAGGCAACGGTTTACCTGGCGACTTCCCCCAAGAGCAACGCGGCCTATCTGGCGCTGGAACGCGCGCTGGACGACGTGCGCGCACGGCCCCATGAACCCGTGCCGCTCCACCTGCGCAATGCCGTGACCGGACTGATGCGCGGCATGGGATACGGCGCGGGCTACAAGTACAGCCACGACTACGAGGGCCACTTCGAGGCGCAGGAATACCTGCCGCCGGATTTGTCCGACCGCAAATACTACGAGCCGTCGGACCAGGGTTCCGAAGCCGCCATCGCCGAACGGCTGCGCCGGTGGTGGGGCGACGCCCGTTAGACGTCAAACCGGCTGCGTGTGAGCCTGGGTCTCAAACCGGCGGGATCGGAATGGTCAACCGCATTGGCGTCAAGGCGATGTATACACGTGCAGCAACTGAGATACCGATTGGTTCGGTAGCAGCTTCCGGTCAATGACGGCCCTGACCTGCCACCCGACGAAGGTGTGACTGGCCAAAACCGAAGGCATCAGGGGGTCGGGCACCGTCAGCCGAAAGGCCCATTCGGTCGCCTCGTCGGCGGACAGGATCGCCGGGCGTTGCAGCACCTCGCTGTGTTCGATAACCCGCGCCTGCTTGCTCCCCGAGCGTTCCCAACGCATCAACTCGACGCGCAGTTCGCGCGCCTTGAGCGCCTTTCGGGCGGCAATCGACAGGCTGCCGGTTACGGCGCTGCCGTTGGCCGCGTTGGGCGAGTCCAGCGACAGTTCCATGGTGACGTTGCGATAGGACCTGCTGGCCTGCAACTCGTCGATCAACGGCAGACCGTCCATCGGGTCAACATCCGAACGGCTGAATACCACCAGTTCCTGCTCGCAGCGCGCCGCCCGACCCCGGGCCAGATTGGCCAGCCATCCGTCACTCGTCGGCAGCCAGTCGGCCCGGGTCAATATCGTCGCCGACAACTCCCACGAGATGCGCGCGTACTTGCCCTTGACGGTGGGCGGCGCCGTGTCCGGCAATCGCAGGCGCACCGGGTAGCGTTGCAGCGCCCCGCCTTCCATCGTCACGTCTTCCGCGAATATCTCGTCAATATGCGCGGGTCCGCCGGGATTCCGGCGACCGCGTCCGCTGGGCAGCATCATCTGCGGCACCGCGTCGCGCGCTGAATCCACCCGCACCAGTTCAACCCGCGACAACCGGAGCACCCCCAGCGCCGCCTGGAAGGAAAGGTGAGGGGTCACCAGGACCTCCACGTCCAGGGTATCCCCGGCGTACAGCGGGCGTGAGTCGACGGCTATTCTGATATCGGCGGTGGGCGATGCGGATTGCCGGAGCATGAGGCCTGGACTGGCTCAATCGTCAACCATCGACGTGAGCCGGCATCCCGCCGGTCTCAGGCAGCGCGGATCGCCGCGATTGCCTCGTCGGCCGACACGATGTCTGCCTGACGGCTCAGGATGCGGCCGATCAGAAAATCGTGCACGTCAGGCTCGCTGTCGGCGCAGCAGTCCTCGACGATGTACAGGCGATAGTCGCGGTCGGCGGCAAAGCGCGTGGTGGACAGCACCACGCCACTGGTCGCGTAGCCCAGCAGGATGATGGTGTCGATATTGTTTCCGGTCAGCGCCACGTCCAGGCCGGTGCCAAAGAGAGCGTTGACCCGATGCTTGCCCACCACCACCTCGTCGTCCCGGGGCCGCACCTCGGGATGGATCAGCGACACCGGATCAAACACCGCCGGCTGACCCGAGTCCTTGCGCGCGCTGAACGTCTTGTTGCGCGGACTGATCTCAGGATACCCGGGCCGGAACACCGTGGCGCAATAGCAGACCATCAGGCCGGCCTCGCGGGCCGCGGCTTGCAGGGTCGCCGTGCGAGCCACTACCCCGCGCTCCACGGCGTGGGGCAGGTTGCCCATCGCCTCGGCGTAAAAATCGGCGATGAGCAGCGCGGTGGTCTCGCGGTTGATAGCGAACTCAGCCATGCGGAACCTCTAATTGGCTGCGGCCAACCGCCGCACCGTCCCATTCACCCGCGACAGCGCCTCGTCCACATCGGCCGAGGAGATGTGCCGGTGCGTGACCATGCGCAGCGACTGCTCGCGGCTGTGGCTGACCAGCACCCCGTCCTCTCGGAGGGCGGCGATCACCTCGCGGGCCTCGCCGACCTTATCACGGTCAACCTCGAAGATCACGATGTTGGTGTGGATGCTGTCGGGGTCCACGGTCAGGCCGTCGATGCCGGCCAGGCCGGCGGCCAGGCGGCGTGCGTTGGCGTGGTCGTCAGCCAGCCGCTCCACCATCGTGTCCAGCGCCACGAGCCCGGCGGCGGCCAGCACGCCGGCCTGCCGCATACCGCCGCCCACCATCTTGCGCCACTTGCGCGCCCGCGTGATGAACTCCTGGGAGCCGCACAGCACGGAACCCACCGGGCAGGACAATGCCTTGGAGAGGCAGAAGCTCACGTCGTCCACGTCCTTGGTCAGCTCGGATACCGGCACCTCCAGGGCCACCGCAGCGTTGAAGATACGCGCGCCGTCCAGGTGAACCGCGGCCCCAGCGGCGTGGGCGACGTCGACCACCTCCCGGGTGTCCTGCGGAGTCATCACGCCGCCGCTGCAACGATTGTGCGTGTTTTCCAGGCAAACCAGCGTTGTGGCCGGAACGTGGATGTTGGAGGCGTCACGGATGGCGCCCGCCACCGATCCCGCTGAGATCCGGCCGTTGGCCTCATTGGGGACCAACCGGACCTGCGCGCCGGACAACGCCGTCGGCCCCCCTGACTCGTTCCAGAACATGTGGGCTTCCTGGCCCATGATCATCTCGTCGCCGCGACTGCACCAGGTCAGGGCGGCGATCAGGTTGCTCATCGTGCCGCTGGCGGTCAGCAGCCCGGCCTCCTGGCCCAACATTTCGGCGGCGCGTTCCTGCAGCGCGTTGATCGAGGGGTCCTCCCCGAAAACGTCATCGCCGACCTCGGCTTCGGCCATCGCCCGGCGCATCTCGTCGGTGGGGTGGGTAATGGTGTCGCTGCGCAGGTCGATGACTGCCATGGAGCCTCCAAATTCGGTCGGTAATTTCAGTTTAGCCCAGCGGGTGTTGGGTCGGCGCCATTCTAGCACAATGGGTAATGGAAACCCGCCGGGCCATCCATGCCTGTAACCTGCTATCATGTTTCCACCTGCAAGACCAGCACAATTTCGGCCGGAGGCGGCAATATGCGACAGAGCGCGGTCAGTTTCATAGCCAAGGGAATGACCTTTGAGGGCATCATCGCTTTGCCCGACGGCGAGGGGCCGTTCCCCGGCGTCGTGATGTGCCATCCCCATCCGCTGCACGGCGGCAGCATGGACAACAACGTGGTGGTGGCCGTCACCTTCGGCCTCGCCGACGCCGGCATCGCCTCGCTGCGGTTCAACTTCCGCGGCGTCGGCAACAGCCAGGGCCAGCACGCCCAAGGCGAGAAGGAACACGAGGAAACCCTGCTGGCCATGGACTTCCTCGGCGCCCTGCCCGACGTGGACGACGACCGCATCGGGCTCGGCGGCTACTCCTTCAGCACCCGGGTTATCTGCGCCCACAAGCAGCTCTACAAGAAGCCCCGGGCCATCGCGCTGGTGGCTCCCTCCCTGGAGGCCATCACCGACAGCCCGCTCCAGAAGGACAAGACGCCCCGCATGATCATCACCGGCGACCGCGACCGTCTCGTCAACTCCGACGGCGTCGACGCGCAACTGGGCAAGTTCGACCCTCCCGCCGATTATCACGTGGTGGCCGGCGCGGACCACTTCTGGGTAGGGCAGGAGCATCAGATGGCCGAAAAGGTGGTGCAATTCTTCCTGGACCATCTGGCCGCGCCTTAGCCCATGTCCCGGCCGCGGAGAGACCGCACGCCGATCTATCGGGATTGGACCCTGCTGCAACTGGCGGCGTTGGCCCTGGCATTGGACCAGCTCACCAAGTTCGTGGTGCGCCAGACCCTGGAGTGGCATTACTCCTGGCCGGCCTACGGCTTTTTCCGCTTTACCCACGTGCAGAACACCGGCAGCGCCTTCGGACTGTTCCAGGGCAACAATCTTCCGCTGCTGATCGTCTCCCTGGTCGGCATCGCGGTGCTGGCGTACATCTACCGCACCCAGGAACGGCCCGGCCTCCTGATGCGAACCAGCATCGCGTTGATGCTGGGCGGCGCCCTGGGAAATCTGATAGACCGCATCTGGCAGGGTCATGTCACCGACTTCATCGACATCGGACCGTGGCCGGTGTTCAACCTCGCCGACTCCTCGATAGTTGTCGGCCTGGCCATCATGGCGTGGGTGCTGGTGCTGAACCGTGACCAGGCCCCGCCTACGGAACCGGAACGTGCCGGCGCCTCCGCTTACGACGCCTGCCCGATCTGCGACGGCGCGATGATCAGCCTGACCAACGGCGCCCGCTGCGCCGACTGTGGTGTCCGCGAACGGATTATCGGATAGCCAGGAAATGCACGATGAGCGCCCGCGAAGACCGATCCGATACAGGCGTCCGGTACGAGTTCGTCGTTAGCGCGGAACCTCAACGATCAAGGTTAGACGCCTGGCTGGCTCAACTGCCGGAACTGTCCGCCGCCGGACTTTCCCGAAGCCGCCTCCAAGCCCTCGCCGCCGAGGGCCTGATCACCGTCAACGGAGACGTCGCCCGTCCCTCCCAGCGGATTCGGCCCCGGGACGCCATAACCGTATGCGTCCCGCCGGCTCGATCTCCCGCCGACCTGATCCCGCAGGCCATACCGATCCCCGCCGTTTACGAGGACGAGCACCTGATCGTGGTGGACAAGCCGGCGGGCCTGCCCGTCCACCCGGGGCCGGGCCACCCCGACGGCACCCTGGTCAACGCCCTGCTGGCGCGATGCCCCGACATCCGCGGCATCGGCGGCGAACTGCGGCCCGGCATCGTACACCGCCTCGACCTCGATACCTCCGGCCTGATGGTGGTAGCCAAAACACAGACTGCCCACCAGCGCCTCACCGAGCAGCTGAAAAACCGCCAGTTCCGCAAGGAATATCATGCCGTGGCCGTGGGCATGGTCACTCCGGAGTCCGGAACCATCGACGCCCCCATCGCGCGTGACCCGCGTCACCGCCAGAAGATGGCCGTGGACGCCGGCGGCCGCGCCGCGCGTACCCACTACGAGACCATCGAGGAAATGGAGGGCCACACCCGGCTCAGTCTCGTTCTCGAAACGGGTCGCACCCACCAGATCCGCGTTCACCTGGCGTATCAGGGCTACCCGCTGCTGGGCGACGCCGTGTACGGCAAAGCCAGCGCCCTGGTCAACCGGCAGTTCCTCCACGCTGCCCGCCTGGGCTTCCTCCACCCCGTCACCGGCGAACGGATGCAGCACTCGTCCGACCTCCCCGCAGACCTGTCGCGGGTCCTGATCACTCTGCGTTGTCCTCGTCCGCTCCCCGCCTAGCGCGTTCTGGCAGCTCTGCCATCACTGCCTCAAATTCGTCGGTCTCCAAAACTTGGGCTGCTTCTCGTATGCCGGCTGCCGCTGCTGTCTCTGCTTCTTCGTCGGTAATGCCCAGTTCGGAGGCCGCTGCCCGCGCCGCCTCCAATGCTGCCTTGACTGTCCCGGCCGGGTCGCGCTGGGCCTCAACGGCGCCCTGGATCAACCCTTGGGCCGCTCCGCGCAGCGCTTCGGCCGGTGCCACCTGTAGTTGTTGCAAAGTTCGCAACGTGCCCAGCATCGCCCCGTGGGTAACGTTGCCCAGCTCTCCGGCGACGTCATCAACGGCGTGAACCGCTCCCCGGGTGGCGTGGCGGGCCAGCTCCAGGCCCTGCCCGGTAGTGTCAGTCATGCGTGCTGCGGTATAACTCAGGACGGTTCCCACCTGGTTGGCTACCGTCGCTACCCCGGCCCGACCGCGTCCGGCGGAAACCACCGCCGCCTGGGTGGAAGCGGCCAACTGGTACGCGGTCACCCCGATGGCCACGTCAGCGCCGGGAATCCGCCGCAGGTATCCGTAGGACAAGGATGACATCAGATTCAGCCCAGGCACGGACGATACGACCCGGGCCACGGGGGCCATTCCGGCCATCATATCGGCGATAGCGGCATCCCGGGAAATTTCGCCCTCCTCTCGCAGGGGCACCAACAGGTTCAGCGACAGCAAACCCAGCACAAAGGCCAGGCCGAACAGAAACTCAAAGCCCGACAGCGACACCGACGGCAGCGCTGTCATCCCGCCCGGCGCCGACCACGTAACGCTCAAGTCCAGGGAGCGCACCGACAGGTAATCCGCAATCAGTCCCCCTAGAATTGGCCCAATCCCGGCGCCCAGACCGGTAATCATCCCGGCCACACCGGAAAACGGCACGATCTTCCCCTCCGGGGCCACCTTGAGCGACAGCGTATTCAAGGTGAGCGTCACCCCGGCCGCCGCCGCCCCACCCAACAGGTGCAACGCTACCAGCAGGGGCATGGTCAGAAAATACCGCTCCGGGTAGGTGGTGAACACCCAACCGATGATGACCAGCAGGTAAAGGGACGCCGACAGCGAAAGAACCGTTTTGCTTCCCATCAGGTCAGCGAAGCCTCCCCACACTCGCACGAAAAGCACATTGGAAAATTGCCCCAGCACAGTCAAGGCCATGACTGTAGGCACCGACAGCCCGATAACCTTCAGCATATAGACCGCAAAGAAGGGTATCGCCAGGTTGGACGTCACGCTCCACACGAAAAGGAACTTGAGCAATCGCGAGTAGTTGGGATCCCGAACCGGCTCCAGCAACATCTTGACCGGCGACTGCCATGATTGGGCGGCCGGGGGCATCATTGGCTCCATAACCCGGGAAACTGCGAAGGGGCCGAAGATGCCGAAAGTGCAGACGCCGCCAATCAGCAGAAAGGAAAAGGCCAAAACTTCGTCGCCGGGCCTGGCTACGCCCTCCCACCACCGGACGAAAAAACTGCCCGCCAGCCCTACTACCGAGGCGGCGATGGTGACCCGGGCCAGACGGCGGCCAAAATAACTGGCCATGTTGTCGGGAGGAACCAGGTCTCGCAGCCAGGTGACGGACGTTACGGCCCACGTGGAGGAGAGGATGCCCCACGCCCCGAGGAATATAATCGCCATCAGCACGGCCATGTTGCCCGGCGTGTCCCAAATCAGGGGAACCAGTCCCATAAGGAGCCAGGCCAGCTGCATCCCCGCAAATGCCGGCCACCCCACGACTTTCCGGGATCGGAACTGTGCCACCAGCAGAATGGCGGGCAGCCGCGTCACCTGCGCCATAAAGGGCAAAGCCGCCAGTATCCCCACCTGCAAGTTGTTGGCGCCCAGCGCCAGCGCGTAGGCGGCCATCATGCCGCCGCTGCTCAACCCCCACATCGCGCCGAAGGATATATTCCCCCAGCCCATATAGCGGAGACTGCGCCGGGTTTCCTGCTCGGAGAGGGTGGGACGAGGTTTCAGAAAATTGAGCATCGCAGCGCTTCCGCGCCCGTACTTTCCGCTACGCCGGCAATATGGCTGTACAACCGGAAACGGATATAATTGTAAACCAACCACGCCGCTGCGGCGGATTAACGACACCAGGCTACCGACATGACCTCAAACCAGACCCCGGCAACCACAGACCACCCCGCCGATTTCATCCGCGCCATCATCAACGAGGACCAGGCCGCCGGCGCCTACGACGGCCGCGTGGTGACCCGCTTCCCCCCCGAACCCAACGGCTACCTCCACATCGGCCACGCCAAGTCCATCTGCCTCAATTTCGGCGTCGGCGAGCAGTACCGGGGCGCCCGCTGCCACATGCGGTTCGACGATACCAACCCGACGCGCGAGGACATCGAGTACGTCGAATCGATCCTCGCCGACGTCAAGTGGCTGGGGTTCGATTGGGGCGATAATCTGTTCTACGCCTCCGACTATTTTGAGCAGCTGTACGGGTACGCCGAGCAGCTGATCCGCGACGGCAACGCCTACGTGGACAGCCTCACCGCCGACGAAATCCGGGAGTACCGCGGCACCCTCACCGAGCCGGGCCGGGAAAGCCCTGACCGCAACCGTCCGGCCGAGGAAAGCCTGGACCTCTTCCGACGGATGCGCGCCGGCGAGTTCGCCGACGGCGAGTATGTCCTGCGCGCCAAAATCGACATGGCGTCGCCCAACCTCAACCTGCGTGATCCGGTGCTCTATCGCATCCGCCACGCCGAGCACCACCGCACCGGCAGCGACTGGTGCATTTACCCCATGTACGACTACGCCCACTCCCTGTCCGATTCCATCGAGCACATCACCCATTCCCTGTGCACGCTGGAGTTCGAGGATCACCGGCCGCTGTACGACTGGTGCCAGGAGGCGCTGGGCATCTACCGCAGCCGCCAGATCGAGTTCGCCCGGCTCAACCTGACCCACACGGTGATGAGCAAGCGCCGCCTGCGGCAACTCGTGGAAGAGGGCCACGTCGCCGGCTGGGACGATCCGCGCATGCCCACTCTGAGCGCCCTCCGCCGCCGCGGCTACACGCCCGAGTCGATCCGCGACATGTGCGAGCGTGTGGGCGTAGCCCGTCGCAACAGCGTGACCGAGCTTGCATTGCTCGAACACTGCCTGCGCGAAGACCTCAACCGCCGGGCTCCCCGGCGCATGGCTGTGCTGCGCCCGCTGAAGGTGGTGATCACCAACTACCCCGCAGGCGGCAGCGAGGAGTTCCAGGCCATCAACAACCCCGAAGACGAAACCATGGGCTCGAGACCGGTTCCCTTTGGCCGCGAGGTGTACATCGAGCGGGACGACTTCATGGAAGACCCTCCCCGACGGTTCTACCGCCTGGCGCCGGGCCGGGAGGTTCGCCTGCGCTACGCCTGCCTCATCACCTGTACCGACGTCGTGAAGGATGCGCAGGGCGAGATCGTCGAAGTCCATTGCACCTATGATCCCGAGAGCCGTGGGGGCAACGCGCCCGACGGCCGTCGGGTCCAGGGCACCATCCACTGGGTTTCGGCCGCTCACGCCGTACCGCTGGAAATCCGCCTCTACGACAACCTGTTCACGGCATCCGATCCGGCGGGAAGCGAAACCGATTTCCTGGACCTGATCAACCACGACTCCCTGGAAACAGTGACCGCCATGGGCGAACCCACCCTGGCAACGGTGGCAGCGGGAGACCGCTGCCAGTTCGAGCGATTGGGCTACTTCTGCGCCGACACCGATTCCAGGCCCGGCGCTCCCGTATTCAACCGCACGACGACCCTGCGAGATAGCTGGGCCCGCATCCGCCAACGTAACGAGTAGTCACGACAATGCTTCCCGACGTACTGAAACCGAAAGCGCCGCCCATCAAAACGCAAGGCATTAAGACCAAGTTGGTCCCGTTCATTGCCCGGCACGTTGAGTGGGACCATTCCGCTGGCGGCCGCTGGGTGGAGCCGTTCTTGGGTTCCGGCGCGGTTCTGTTGAACATGAAGCCGCCACGGGCGCTGGTAGCCGATTCCTGCGTTCCGATCATCAACTTCTACCGGGAGGTGCAGAGTGGGCGGATTACCGCTGCCCGGGTGGAAGCGTTCCTGCAATATGAGGGGGAGCGGCTCCGAGTTGAAGGCGCCGACCGCTATTACCAGATCCGTGAGCGTTTCAACAGCGCAGGCGACCCGTTGGACTTTCTGTTTGTCAGCCGCGCCTGCTTCAACGGGCTGATGCGATTTAACCAAAAAGGACAGTTCAATACGCCCTTTTGCAAAAAGCCGGAGCGTTTCCGCCCGGCCTACGTCACGAAAATCTGCAACCAAATACAGTGGGCAGCAGATACCATACGCGGACGTGATTGGGAGTTTGTGTGTGCCGACTGGCGCGAGGTTATAGCCGCAGTCTGCTCGGGGGATTTCATCTATGCCGACCCGCCCTATTCCGGTCGCTACGCCGATTTCTACAACAGCTGGAGCGAGCAGGATGGATACGAACTAGCGCGGGCGCTGAAAAGCGCGCCGTGCCGGTTCCTGTACTCAATGTGGGTAGAAAACCGCTTCCGCCGCAACGACCGTCTATTTGACTGGTTCTCTGGCTACGAAATCGCAACCTTCTCTCACTACTACCACTTGGGCGCCACGGAATCTTTGCGCCACGAGATGCAGGAAGGGCTGGTCATCGGATGAGGGACTACATTCTAAATTACTTGGCCGGCCTGGAAAACGGATATGGCGTGTGCGGAATCATCGATCGGAGGGGCAGGATATATCCGCTGGGGTCTGACACGAAAGTGATTTCGACCATCTTCGAAAACATAGCCCGTCAGGCTGTCAGATCGTACGCTATCAGAGAGGGACTCGCTGTAATTGAGCCTGATAAACAGAACTTTTACCCTGATTTTACGCTGGCTGTCGACGACAACGACCCGCAAAAAATCGCCATCGATGTTAAGACAACATACAAAAACGCTCCGAACGCTTCCTTTGGATATACGCTCGGCAGTTACACTAGCTTTTTGCGAAACGGTACAAAGAATATCCTGTTCCCCTATGATGAATATGCGGAACACTGGATCATTGGGTTTGTTTATCGCCGCGTAGAAATTGAGCCGGATGCCGCAAATCGAGTGTACACTCCCGCGATTCTCGACGAGATACCAGTGCCATTTACTGATGTCGAAGTTTTCATGCAAGAAAAATGGCGCATTTCCGGCGACCGTGCCGGTAGTGGCAACACCACTAACATCGGCAGTATCAACGGGACACTAGCAGATTTTCAGCAAGGAAACGGCGTCTTTCAGTCAGAATCAGAATTCCTCGCTTACTGGCGAGGATACGGGCGCACTGCTGAAGAACGCGCCCGGCTGTATCGCAACGTCGGTGAGTTCCGGGTGATGTACCAATGCTGAACACCCGCCGACGCTGTTGCGCGCTGACACAGCCGGGAGGATAACCCCATTGGGCCCTATCGGGATATCCGCCGGGGACTAATTATTTTATACTGTACTCCGACGCTCGATATAGGTCAACTAGACTTCATCGGAGGCCAACCCGCCATGCCTGCCCCCGTTCGCGTTCGTTACGCACCCAGCCCCACCGGCAACCCGCACATCGGGAACATCCGCACCGCCATGTTCAACTGGCTGTTCGCCCGTCGCAACGGCGGGCAGTTCGTCGTGCGCGTGGAGGACACCGACCAGGGCCGGATCACCGCAGGCGCGGTGGACCACATCCTGGACGGGCTGGAATGGCTCGGAATCGATTGGGACGAGGGCCCCCGGGTCGGCGGCCCCTACGGCCCATACTTCCAGTCTGAGCGGCTCGAGCGTTACCACGATACCGCCGAGCGGCTGATCGCTTCGGGCAACGCCTACCGTTGCTACTGCCCGCCGGAGCGGGTGGCAGAGCTGCGCAAGGAACAGGCCCGCAACAAGCAGCGTCAGGGCTACGACAGCCGCTGCCGGTACCTGTCCGATGCTGAGCGACGCGCCAAGGAAGCGGAGGGCGTCTCCTCCGTCCTGCGCTTCGCCATGCCCCAGACCGGCGTCACCTCCGTGGAGGACTCCATCCGCGGCCACGTCGAATGGCAGAACGACCTGACCGACGACTTCGTCCTGGTCAAGTCCGACGGGTTCCCCACCTACCACATGGCCGTGGTGGTGGATGACCACGCCATGGCAATCTCCCACGTGCTCCGGGCCGAAGAGTGGCTGCCCAGCACGCCCCGCCACGTGCAGTTGTACAGCGCCTTGGACCTGGACATGCCGACTTTCGGACACCTGCCCATGATCCTGGGTCAGGACCGGGCCAAGCTTTCCAAGCGCCACGGCGCCACGTCCCTCATGGAATACCGCGACGACGGGTTCCTCCCCGAGGCGCTGATTAACTTCATGGCCCTCCTCGGCTGGTCCCTGGACGGTGAGACGGAGGTCATGACCACGGACACCATAAGGGACAATTTCGCCCTGGAGCGCGTCGGCAAGCCCGCGGCCATTTTCGACCTGGACAAACTCCAGTGGATGAACGGCGTGTACATCCGCCAAACCGATGACGCCGACCTGGCCGACCGCATCCTCCCCTTCCTCGAGCGCGAATATCCCGCGACGCTGCTGCCCATCGACCGCGATTACCTGCTGCGGATCGTCCCCCTGGTGCAGGAACGGCTCAAGACCCTGGCCGACGCGCCGGACATGCTCTCCTACTTCTTCGAGGAGACGCTGGAATATGACCCCGCCAGCGTGGTCCAGCGCGGCATGGATCCCCAGGGCGCTCACGCCGCTATCGTACGGGCCCAGTCCGACCTGGCATCGGTGCCGGACGCCGAATTTCAACATGAAAACCTTGAAAATATTCTCAGGGCCAGCGGCCAGGACCTGGAATTGTCGGGGCGGCAGTTCTTCGGCGCGCTCCGGTCGGCCATAACCGGCCGCACGGCAACGCCTCCGCTATTCGAGATGATGGAGGTGATGGGACGGGAACGCGTCCTGCAACGGCTGGAAGCGGCGGCGGAGAAGTTGTCCACGCTCTAGTCCGGGCCGGTATCCGGCATGGGCTGGCCACAGTGCGGGCAAAGCGGCCCGTCGCCGCTTGACGCTCCGTTAGTCAGCGCGGCCCGATTCTCGACGTCCGCCTCCAGAAGCCCGGCGCTCAGGATGCCCGCCGGGAGCGCGAACAGCCCGATCCCCAGCACGGCAATGATGGCCGCCAGGAAACGGCCAACGGGAGTGATCGGGACCGTATCGCCATAGCCCACCGTGGTCAGGGTAACCACGCTCCACCACATTGCAGCCGGTATGCTGGAAAATTCCTCCGGCTGGGCATTGGTCTCCGCGAAGTACATCAGCGCCGCGGCGATCACCAGCACCAGGATCAGTCCGCCCACCGTGGCCAAAAGCTGGCTCGCCCGTTGTCGAATCACGGCCGCTATCAACCGCCCGCCAGGGAAGTAGCGGATCAGTTTCACCGTCCGTGTCAGCAACCGTACCGACAGCAGGAACGAGAGGCTGAATCCGCCTCCCGTTGCCAGCAACAGCACGGCGGCCACCGCCGACGGCGCCAACGCGGCGGCGTCAACCAGAGCCACCGGCGACACCGCGTACCGCCATCTTTGACCCCAGGCAGACCCTTCCGGTTCCGCCTCCGGCGCGGACCAAAATCGCAGTGCGTATTCCACCAGGAACACCGCGACCGTGAAATGCTCGATGCTGTGGAACCAGACGTCGAAGTTGGCCCGAAAACTGGGCACCGTCCACAGGATCAGCGAGGTCGAGTTGATGACTACCACCGCCACCAACGCGATCTCCACCAGGAATGAGCCCTTATCCTGGCTCAGGCCGAACCCCCGGGATCGTTGACCGGCCTGGGGGTTCAACAGATTGAACACCCGACGGCGCCGGGGCAGCGGCGGGGTTTCTGTAGTCGGGGTCGATGCGTTCACGAAAATTTGCTGGCCCCTGTGGTTCGCCAAACGGCCGGATTGGGCCGCTGTCTGATATCTGCGCCCGGCGAGAATTGGAAAACGGGTCCGGTTCCGCCGGGCAAACATAACATCCCTGGGCTGGCCGGCGCCACCGTCGTCGGTCGGCAGCGTCCTTCGCAATAATTTGGAAAATCAATCAAAAATATTCGTTTTTTTGTCTTGACACCAATTCAATCGAGGGCTGTAAAGTAGTGCCACGGTACCGACCCTGGGCACAGTCGGATTGACTGGCGGATTGGTCCCGTAAGGCCATCAATAGCCTGTACCTTTTTACGTGCGCAGTCATAAATTCGGATGGGTGGACGCGGTGATCTGGGAACGGGCGGGGATACAAAGCAGTTTTCAGGAGCGATTGAGAGATGACGGCAAGCGCTGCAAAAATCATCAGCGACGGGGTGTTCAAAGTCGACGGCGGATCAAGTTTCGGATCAATACCCAAGATGATGTGGGAGAACCTGGTATCGACCGACCGCAAAAATCGGGTGACCATGGGCCTGAATTGCCTTTTGATCGAGTGTGCCGGCAAGAAAATCATCATCGACACCGGCGTCGGCCCCAAGGATAACTACCGCGACAAGGAAATGTACGGCCTTGTCCCCAGCCGCCTCATGCGGAGCCTGAAAGGGCTCGGTTTGGGCCCGCGAGACATCGACGCTATTGTGCTCTCCCACCTCCACTTCAGCCATGCCGGCGGCTCAACCCGCATGGACCGCTTGGGCGACATGGTTCCTTCCTTCCCCAACGCCACCTATTACGTCCAGCGCTCCAGCTGGGAGGACGCTCACGATCCCTCATTGCGCAACGCCGAGGCGTTCCGGGTGGAGGATTTCGCTCCCATCGCCGACCGCGGGCAATTGGAACTGCTGGACGGAGACACCGAACTGTTCCCCGGCCTCAGCCTGATCGTCACCGACGGCCACTGCCTGGGACACCAGATCGCCGTATTCACCTACGGCGGCGAGCGGGTGGTTTACCTCGGGGACCTGGTCCCGACCCCCCATCACCTGGGCCTCACCATAATCTCGTCCTTTGACTACGAGCCCGAGACCACCCTGCAACAGAAGCGCGTTATCCTGGGCGAGGCCGAGCGTCAGGGACACCTCCTGGTGTTCTCCCACGGCCACGAGACCCGCGCCGGTTACCTGGAGCGCCGGCAGGACATGAGCTACCTGCGCCCCGTGGAGTTCTAGTGGCGCACTCCGGCAGCGGCCACGCGCCGGACTTCAACCGCCCGGACGAGGCGCGCCGCCGGCGTTGCCCAGCGCGAGGTGGACCCGTTTACCGCGATCCGGTCGTGTAGGGCGTGTCGCCCAGGGGATGGTCGGCCCACTTGCCGGCCTCCACGGAAGCCAGGAAGTCGGACACCAGCCGGTTGAACAGGTCCGGCTCCTCCAGGTTGATGGCATGGCCGCATTGGGGCAGCACCGCCAGACCGCTGCGGGGGATGTGACGCTTCATCATGATTGACGGCTCCACGCATGGGTCGTCCTCATCGCCGATCATTATCAGCGTGGGCACCTGGAGCCGGTTCATCTGCGGAACCAATTGGTCGATGGTCGGCCGGCGCAGCTGCACGCCGCGGAAAGTGTAGGCCGAGCCGCGGGCGTTGTGCCCGAAGAGCAGCCGCATGAATTCCTCGTACCCGCGCGGGTCCTTCCGCTGGAGCTGCACCCGGGTCGGCCCGCTGCCGTAGTCCTTCATTACCGGGGGCGTGCCCTCGGCCAGCAGGCGGGCAGCCATGGCCTCCCCGCCGGAGCGAAAAGCCTCGTTGTGCGTCGTCCCCGAACCGGCGGACGCCACGATGATGGCGCGGCACCGCTCCGGGTATCGCAGCGCGAAATTCAGCGCCACGTTGCCGCCCATGGACAGGCCGCCAATGTACGCCTGCTCAAGTTCCAGGTGGTCCATGAGCCGGCGCAGGTCTTCGATGGTGATGTCCTGCGAGTACGCCTCCGGATCCATGGGCACGTCGGATGGCGGATATCCCCGGTCGTTGTACGTGATCACGCGATAGCGGTGGCTGAAGTAGCGCACCTGCTGCTCCCAGCTCTCGTAGGAACCGGCAAACTCGTGGCTCCAGATCAGCGGGAACCCCTCGCCGGTGGACTGGTAGAAGATGTGAACGCCGTCGGAATCGAAGGTAGGCATCAATGCTCTCCAGGCGGGATTGAAATTGGCTTTTCAGGAGATTGGCTTTTCAGGCAACGGCAGGGATTACGGCTGGTCCCGGAACAGTTGCCAGACCGGAACGGAAAAACCGGGCAACAGGTCACCACCGTCCAGGACGTCGTCCTCGCTCAAGATTTCGGGCTCCTGGCCGGGTCTATACCTAGTGACGGTGGTGCGCTCCGGGTCGCCGTACCAGACTTCCCGGCTGCCGAAATCCAGCCACATCTTCGCCCTTTCCGCTACCATTCTCGGCGTGTCGGTGGGAGATTTAATTTCCACCACCAAGTCGGGAGTAAGCGACTGATAGCCGCGAATCGGTTCCGATATACGTCCCGGCGCAATCCAGGCCGCATCCGGCGCGCGCACTGTATCCGGGTCCGACTCCAGCCGGAAACCGGCGTTGTCCCGTACTACCCCAAAGCTCGTACTGCGAGCGAAGGCTCGCAATTCAAAAGAAAATCTCCCGGTCACGTCGCCGTGCAGATCTCCAGGTGGTGGCATCTTTTCGGTCAACTCCCCGCGCACCAGTTCATACTGATAATCATCCCTGGGCATCATCAGCAATTCGTCGGCAGTGATCAACTTCGTGGTGGCCATATCGTGCCTCCTACCGCCGCCGCCGGAAAAGCCGCCAAACCTCGATGCTGAACCCCGGCACCAACTCGCCGCCGTCCAGCACGTCATCCTCGCCCAGCACTTCCGGCGGCTGACCGGGCCGGTAGCGCGTAACGGTGGTTTGTTCCGGGTCGCCGTACCAGACTTCCCGGCTCCCGAAATCCAGCCACATCTGCGCCCGCTCCGCAACCATGCACGGCGTATCGCTGGGAGACTTGATCTCCACAATCAGGTCAGGGGCGCACTCGGGATAGCCCTCGACAGTTTCAGCGGGATGCCCCGGAGCGCACCAGGCTAGATCGGGCGCGCGCACCGTATCGGGATTGGATTCCAGTCGATAGCCGTAATTGTCGCCCACAGCGCCGTAGTCGTTGGCCGCCGAATAGTTGTACAAAGCAGCCCCGAACCCCATCGTCACATCCCCATGCCTTTTCCCCGGCGGCGGCATCTCGATCAATTCTCCTCGTGCCAACTCCTGCCGGTAGCCGTTGTCGGGCAGCAGCATCAACTCATCGGCGGTGATCAATTTTCGCGCGGTCGTCATATCGCGCCTACCTAACGGTGCCGCCGGAAAAGCCGCCATACCGGCACGCTGAACCCCGGCAGCAGGTCGCCGCCGTCCAGCACGTCATCCTCGCCTAGCACCTCCGGCGTTTGGCCGGGCCGGTAGCGAGTGATGCTGATGGGATCCGGGTTTGCTACCCACACTTCCCGGCTTCCGAAACTCAGCCACATCGCCGCTTTCTCCGCCAGGTTCTGCCCCGGAGACACCACCTCAACCACCAGATCGGGCGCCAGGTTCGGGAAGCCCTGCGTCCCTTCCGGTACGCGGCCCGGCGCAATCCAGGCCACGTCCGGGGCGCGCACGGTGTCAGGGGCAAACTCCAGCCGGTAGCCCGGCTCGCCGGCTCTGGCCTCTCCATAATCGTTGTCGTCTGAATAAACAGACAGGGCGGTATCGATTCTGCTCACCGCGATGGCGTGCGGGTCTCCGGCAGACACTTTTTTAATCAGCGCTCCTCTGACGAGCTCGTACCGCTTCCCCTCTCCCCTTTGGGCCATCGCCAGCAATTCATCAGCCGTCACCAATTTCTGCTGTGTAGTCATACTTCACCGGCCTGTTGCGCCGCGTAAGTTGGCGACGGCATTGTAGCATCAAAAGGCCCTCCCCCTATGCAGGGGAAGGGCCGCGGGACTCGTCGGGTTGAATAGCCTACTCGTTGGGCGTCAGCGCCAGCGAGCGGATCTCGCCGAATTCCTTCTGCAACTTGTCCCAGGTGTCGCCGCCGTCGGAGCTGACGTACACGTAGCCGTAGATGCTGGCGGCCACCATCACGTCATCGACGTGCGGGCTCGCGGCGAACCAGTACACCACGGAGTTGGGAGTAGCCGACAACTGCGGGGCGTCCCAGGATGCGCCGGCGTCGCGGGTGCGCCGGATGGTTCCGGTGATCCCCGGGATGGAGTCGCCGTTGCCGACGAACATGGTGCTGGGGTTGTCGGGCTTGATGACCATGCCCCGGCAGTAGGAGCGCACGTCCTCGGCGTGGAAGCGCGGGAACTCGTGCAGCTCCCAGCTCTCCCCCTCGTCATTGCTGGTGGAGATGCCGAAGGGCGTGGTGCAGTAGATCGCCGAGTCTGGGCCGGGCTTCAGGGCCATGCCGTGGATGTCGCCGTGGAACGGGTCGGGGCCCAGGTCGGGCAGGCGCGTCCAGTTGTCGCCGCCGTCCAGGCTGCGGTACACACCGTCCACCTCGATACCGGCCCACACCGTCCGCGTGTCCCGCGGGTCGACGATGATGTTGGTGGTGCGGGGGATGCCGATGGGGCAGGGCATCCGGACGCCCAGGTCCAGCGACTCCCAGGTCTGCCCGCCGTCCCGGGAGCGGAAGGCGTTGGGGCGAGTGCCGACGAACACCGTGTCGGAGTCGTCCGGGTCAACGCCCACGGACCAGATCTGCAGGTCGTCCATGGGGGACTCGAGGTAGCTCCAGGTAAAGCCGTTGTCGTCGGATCGGAACAACCCGCCGTCGGTGCCGGCGTAGATGCGGCCCCGGTTGCCGGGGTCGGTGGCCAGCGCGCGGACGTTGCACTCGCTGGGCAGGGGGTCGCGGATGCGGTTCCAGGTCTCGCCGCCGTCGGGGCTTACGGAGAGGCCGCCGCCCACGGTGCCGACGCTGATGGTGTAGTTTCCGGCCATGATTACCTCCTCAACTGCGCGAAATGCGTAACGCGGGATGCCATACGGACGACAATGTGCCGCCGGCCGAATGATAGCACAACCGGCTCGCCCCGGTGACCGCTCTCGCCTATCCGGTTGGCCCCTCCGCTGTCATCGCGAGCGAAGCGCGGCAATCTCGTTGCGAGAGGCGTCATCCGTCATCGCTCCGGTGGCGAGATTGCCGCGTCGCTGCGCTCCTCGCGATGACAAAAACTGGGTATGTGTGGGATCACACCCTCGCCTGACTTCAGAAATTAGGCCGGTTGCTGCCATCCGGCAGGTCGTAGTCGGGGCGGTCAATCGAACCGAAATTGGGCCGCACGTTCATCTCCCGCAGCCGGCGGACCCGCTCCTCGATGGGCGGATGCGTCGAGAACAGCCGCGCCATGGAGCGGCCGCTGAGCGGGTTCACGATGAACAGGTGCGAGGCGGCCTCGTTGACCTTCATGGGACGGATTTCGCTGCCCATCTCCAGCTTTTCCAGCGCCCGGGCCAGCGCCTCCGGGTTCCCGCAGTTGTGCGCGCCCGTCTGGTCTGCCTGGAACTCCCGAGCCCGGGAGATGGCCATGCGGATGATCGTGGCCGCGATGGGCATGATGATGGCGATGATCATCAGCGTGATGAAGTTGCCGCCACCGCCCTCGTCGTCGTCGCTGTGGCCGCCGAAGCTGCTGAAGATCGCGGCGAACTGCGCCATGAACGCCAGCATCGTGATCGCGCCGGCGATGGTGGCAACCACCGTCATGATCAGGGTGTCCCGGTTGCCCACGTGGGCCATCTCGTGGGCCATGACGCCGGCCAGTTCCTCCCGCGTCAGGATCTGGCGGATGCCGGTGGTCACGGCGACGGCGGCGTTCTGCGGATTGCGGCCGGTGGCGAAGGCGTTGGGAGAAGGATCGTCGATCTCGTACACCTTGGGCATCGGCATGTTCGCCAGCCGCGCCTGCTCGGCCACCAGTTGGTACAGTTGCGGATCGTCGTCAGCGGTAATCGGCCGGGCGTGGGCCATGCTCAGCGCTATCTTGTCGCTGAACCAGTAGGCCCCGAAGTTCATCGCCAGCGCGAACACCAACGCGATGATGATGCCGATCTGGCCGCCCAGGGCGCCGCCAATCAGCAGCAGCAGCCCGGTGAGTACCATCAGGAGGAAGAACGTCTTGATATGGTTCATTGCCTTCTCTCCAGCAAACGGACGTGAACGGTGAATTACAGTTTCATTCTACCACCGGGCGCAGAGTGTACACTGGTTGACCGGAGCCCACGCCGAACGCAACTCGGTAGACGCTGAAGAGGTGAACTATGCCCGAAATTACGCAGGTGCTCACCGAGGCGGACTATGATATGGCCCTGGCGCGAATTTCCGACCTGCTGGGAGCCGAGCCGAATACTCCGGAAGGACGGGAACTGGACCGGATCTCCGACCTGGTCATACAGTATGAGGACGAGCACTACCCGATGGAAGACCCTGACCCTGACTCGCTCCTTGAGTTCCTGCTGGACCAACAAATTGTGTCGCGGGAACAGCTGATCCCACTGGCTGGCGGAAACGATAGCCTGGATGCGATGCTGGCCGGCCAAACGGCGATCACTGCGGAAGTCGCACTGGTTCTACAGGAACACTCGGGTTTGCCGACTGAGTACCTGATGGAGGCTCCCCGGTCGTCGAAGGTTGCCGCCGGGTCAGATTGATACGTCCTGCCTACCACCGAACGGCTGCCACCGTAATCACCCAACAGACTTTCGCGCGATCGCACGGGAAAAATTGAGGCAGAAAGTTGTCGTCACGCCCGTAAATTTTCGGGAGGTTCGACTGTTAGTCAAACCTCCCGATTGTTGGGGTACGTAAGATTTTGTCCCAGTTCGATCACACTGCCTGCTGCGCATCCTCGTATTTGTGAGCCTCATCGAGGATATAACGGATGGCACCTTGTACTTCTTGTCGCCGGGCTTGCGGTGTGTTGCCCCCCGCAGACACCAATCCCGCTCGTACGA
The DNA here is from genome assembly GCA_034420475.1 of Dehalococcoidia bacterium. Lineage (GTDB taxonomy): Bacteria > Chloroflexota > Dehalococcoidia > Lucifugimonadales > UBA3495 > Bin87. The sequence goes on along the minus strand of DAOULH010000009.1, from coordinate 7,998 downwards.
GGATTGCGTTACGGTGTCTGCCCTTACCGAGGTGCTGTTTACGGAGAAATTCGGCCAGTCCCTGATGGTTCTCCTTGCCCCAGCCGTGATAGCAACCGGCGAGCACTCGGAGCACCGTTGCGTTGAAGGCGAAAGAGTTTTGCCGCTCGTCCGGAATGTCCTCGGTGGTCATCTCTTCGCTAAGGAGGAGGTCGAATTCCTCAATCGCTGCCGGTAAGAACTCGTCGAAGAAGTCCAACCCGCAATTTACCATTTCGGAGTAGTCGCTAAGTAGTTCCGCGTTTCGGGTGCGGCTAATCCGGCCGTAGTAACCGAACCCGAGGGTTTTGAGGGTCGTTGCCAACTGGTTGAAAGAAAGCAAGTTCTCGCTTGTTTGGCTCACTGCGCTACGCTCCATGTCAATCCTGCCCATAAGCAGTTGCGATGAGTTAGAAACTTCGTCAGCGGCGAGATTGAAAGCGTCGCGCTGGTCGAATCGCGCACGAGTGATGGCCTCTTGCGGTTTGGCGTTTGCAGCGTCGGAAAACATCTGCCTCACGGCTCCTAGTTCACCCTCGGCGTACAGGATGATCGTTAGCGAGTCATTCATGAACCGATCGAATTTGCTCTCTAAATCGGTAATCTCTTCCTTTTTTGCTTGCATAGCCGCCTTGGTGGCCAGCGCGTTGCTGGCTTCGTCAAGCTCTGTGGTCAAATCGCCAAGTTCCTTGCGTAGGATTTCCAGATATCCCGCCAAGTCCTCTTTAATGAGGTTGGCAATGGCTCCGCGGCGATGCTGCCCGTCAAATAAGCGGAGCAACTGTCTGTCATCTTCATAAATGACCAAGCGGCCAATCGCCGATGCCTGTCCAGTGTCATCAAGGTAAGGTGTGAAATTAATGGCTTCTGGAGCAATCGCGAGCAACTCTGCTCCCAGGACCCAACTTTCCGTTTCGCAGAGGTACTGCTGGATGGTAGCGGCGTGCTTCGGGTCGTACCGACGGTTAGCTTCCTGTATGACGTCCGGCCGGGTACGTTCCTCAATTTTGTTGTCCAGCTCTCGGCAAGTCAGCGTGAAGGTGTACACCTCGCGACCTCCCTGGGTGGACCGAATTGCCCCAGGAACATCGATAAGCGTAGGGCGGTGGGCGCTGTTAATCGTGATGGTCATCTCAGGCTCCCTGACGCGGTCATTTAGCCGCTTATTTGATTGATAACGTTTTTTAGGCGCTTATCACTCGGTTGTCAACCAATTTAATCGCTAATATCTGCCCCTCCCAATCATCACGTCCAGCAATTAGAATACTGCCATTGTGCAGCCTCAGATTACGCAGAAATGGTATGGGCTATGACCACCAGCAACGACAATCCCCGCACCCTCTCCGGCCTCCCCATCGACCCGCTCTACACGCCCGCCGGCTTGGCCGGCAGCGGATTCGACCCTGCCGCCGACCTCGGCCCGCCGGGCGAGTTCCCCTTCACCCGCGGCGCCTACCCGACCATGTACCGCGGTCGGCTGTGGACCCGGCGGCAGATCGCCGGCTTCGGCACCGCCCGGGCCACCAACGAGCGCTACCGCTTCCTCCTGGCCCACGGACAGACCGGCCTCAGCACCGACTTCGACCACCCCACTCTCACCGGCTACGACTCCGACCACGAACTGGCCGAGGGCGAGGTGGGCCGCCTAGGCGTCGCCATCGACACCGCCGCCGACATGGGCGAGCTTTTCGACGGCATCCCCCTGGAGCAGGCCAGCGTCTCGCTCACCATCAACCACCCGGCCATCGTGCTGCTGGCCATGTTCCTGCACAACGCCGAGCGCCGGGGCACGCCGTGGTCAGCCCTGCGCGGCACCGTGCAGAACGACTCCCTCAAGGAATTCCACGGCCAAAAGACCTTCGCCCTGCCGCCCGCTCCCGCCCTGCGCCTCACCACCGACGTCGTGGAGTTCTGCACCCGGCACGTGCCCAATTGGTACACCATCTCCATCAGCGGCTACCACACCCGCGAGGCCGGCTCCGACGCCGTGCAGGAACTGGCGTTCACCATCGCCCAGGGCATGGCCTATGTCGAATCGGCGATGCGGCGCGGCCTGGCCGTGGACGAGTTCGCGTCGCGCCTGTCCCACTTCTTCGGCGTCCACAACGACTTCTTCGAGGAGATCGCCAAGTTCCGCGCCGCCCGCCGGATGTGGGCGCGGCTCATGCGCGACCGCTACGGCGCCACCCGTTCCGAGTCCATGCGGATGCGCTTCCACACCCAGACCCTGGGGTCCACGCTGGTGCGCCAGGACCCGCTGAACAACATCCTCCGCGGCGGTCTCCAGGCCCTGGCCGCTGTCCTGGGCGGCACCCAGTCCCTCCACGTCAGCGGCTACGACGAGGCCTACGACATACCCTCCGAGGAAGCCATGCGCATCTCCCTGGCCACCCAGATGATCCTCGCTCACGAGTCGGGCGTCGCTGCCACCCCCGACCCCCTGGGCGGCTCGGCCTACCTGGAGACGCTGACCGGCCAGCTTGAAGAGGCCGCCATGGCCTACATCGAACGCATCGACGCCATGGGCAACGGCAGTATGTTGGACGGGATGCTGGAAGCCATCGGCAGCGGCTACATCGAAAGCGAGATCGCCCAGGCCTCCTACCGCTACCAGCAGCGCGTGGAGTCGGGCGATTACACCATCGTCGGCGTCAACGACGAATACAGCGGAGAGGCCGCCAACGCCGGTTCCCTGGAGCTTTTCGAGTTCGACTACGCCGAGGAGGAGCGGCAGATCGAACGCCTCACCACAGTACGCCAGGGTCGCAGCGAGGCCGACGCCGCTTCATCCCTCCGCGACATCGCAAAAACCGCCCAAGCCGACGGCAACCTCATGCCCCCGATCCTCACCGCCGTCGCCGCCGGCGTCACCGAGGGCGAAATCATGGGCGCCCTCCGCGACCAATGGGGCGAGTACGTGGACCCCGGGGTGTTTTAGATGCACAAGGAAACGGTACACCGACTGTCCCGGCTGGTGGCGCAGCAGCCCAAGTTCTCCGTCGCAGGCTTGGCCGGTGACTTTGATTCCGGAATACCGCCGATTACTTGGTTTCAAAGCGTTGACGATGTTGAACGGATTGCCAATAATTTGGAGTTGGCGTCCGGCCCCGGACTAACTGCCGCCCTCGTTGAAATGGTGGGCGTTTTTTACGAACTGGCTTTGAACGCAGTGGAACATTCTCAACGGGCGGCAGGCTACTATGTCATCCGAGCCGGCAGCAGCATTGTTGACGGTGTTGAGCATACCGTTGGTATCGCGGATTGCGGGATTGGGATTCCGGCGTCGTTGCGGCGGAATCCGGCTTTTGCCGATGTGCTGAATGACGCTGACGCAATTGCCCTGGCAACTGAGCTGCATGTTACTGGTACGGGGGAAGCGCATCGAGGCATCGGACTGGACCATGTTATGGGTGTCGTGAAAAGTTTGGGCGGTAGCCTCACAGTCCTTTCTGCTGGAGGTTCTCTGGAGGTGGAGACCGGCGGCAGGATAATCAAAGGCAGTCTGGAAGGATCAGATCATCTTGCCGGTACGGTGGCGGTGGTCACCCTGTCCGTTCCAGCGTAAGTGGTGATAATGACGACGATCAACTTGTCAGTGCAATCGGGCAAAACAGTGCTCATCACACGTCCCGCGGCGCGGGTTGTAGCGTCGGCAATGCAGGCTGCTGCGGGTGATGGCGAAATTACGCTGGATACCGATGGCATCCTCCGCATAGGGGTGTCCTTTTTTGACGAGGCCCTGCTGATTTTCAATGAGATCATCACCGAAACCGGCGACGATAGCCTGCGCATGATTTATCGTAAAGCGCCGGCGATGGAGTCCCTGAAAAACCTGGCCTCCAATCGCGGCTTGACTGTCTCCGAAACGCCTGACGGCGACTGGGTAATCCGCCGCCCCGATGCCGCCGGCTAGTCAGGAGGCCCGGCTATGAACAACGCTTTGGAACTTTTCACCGCAGTCTTCCTTACGACTTTTTTTGGTGTCAGCTGGGTTATGCTGGTGGGGAACTGGCTGGGCTTGGATGCGTTCAGCCGGGAACGCTACATTGTAGGCGAACTGCTGCCCTTGGCCTACGGCGGCGCCTCGTTGTCCGTGATATTCCTTTTTGCGGTCATTGCCGTCAAGTTGAAACAGGTCAAGTTGAAGCGATGAGAAAAATTCTGGGCGATTTGGGCACGATGTGCCTGGGCGTGACTGCAATTCTGATTGCCGCTGTGATAATCAGCATCGGCGCGGGCGGAGGGTTACAGCTCGTGTCGGTGGTCGGGTCTGTGCTCATGGGCCTGGCTGGAATTGGTCTGCGGATTGTAGGAGACGGCGGCGGCAGTGACGATGCTGCAACCGATGGTGGGTAACTTATGACCACTCTCGTCACAACGCTCGATACACCCCCGCCCCGCGTCCTCCTCGCCAAGCTCGGCCTGGACGGACATGACCGCGGCGTCAAGGTCATCGCCCGCGCCCTCCGCGACGCCGGCATGGAGGTGGTGTACCTGGGGATGCGCGTCACCGCCGACCAGGTGGCCGCCGCCGCCGCCCAGGAAGACGTGGACGTCGTCGGCATCAGCATCCTGTCGGGCGCCCACATGCGGCTCATGCCGCGCATGGTTGACGCCCTGGAACGCCACGGCCTGCGCGGCGACGCTGCCGACGGCGACGTAATGCTGCTGGTCGGCGGAACCATCCCCGACGGCGACGTCGAGCCCCTGCGACAGCTGGGAGTCAACGGCGTCTTCCCGGTGGGAACCTTCACCGCCGAGATGGTCGATTTCATTCGCGCCGGTTTGTCGCGGTAAGCCCCATGACCTGGCCGCCCACATACGACCCGCAGTATGTTCCTTCCTCCGACGCGGAGCATTGGGACGCCCGGTTGGAAACCATGACCCCTGCCGAGCGCGACGAGGTGATCCTGCACAAACTGCGCGGCCAGGTCCGTTACGCCTGGGAGCGGTCCGGATTCTACCGCGAGTTCTGGAAGGACGCCCCAGTCGATCCGGCTAACCTCGGCAGCCTCGAAGAGTTCGCTCAGCTGCCCATCCTCACTAAAGAGGAGGTCAGGGTGGAGCAGGAGGCCCACCCACCCTACGGCCGGTTCCTCTGCGTTTCTCCCGACCAGGTGTACCGCATCCACGGCACGTCCGGAACCACCGGCCGGCCCACCGTGTTCGGCATCAGCCGCAGCGACTGGGAACGCATCGGCGAAGCCCACGCGCGCATCCTGTGGGCCGCCGGCGTCCGGCCTGACGACACCGTGATGGTGGCGGCGGTGTTCAGCCTCTACGTCGGCAGTTGGGGCGCCCTGGTGGGAGCCGAGCGGTTGGGGGCCACCTGCTTCCCCTTCGGCGCCGGCGCGCCCGGCCAGACCGAGCGGGCCGTGGAATGGGCCGAGATGGTGAAGCCGGCCGCGCTGTACGCCACGCCGTCTTACGCGCTGTACCTCGCGGAAACCGCCCGCGAAATGGGCGTCGACCCGCGCGCCGACTTCGGGTTCCGCCTCATGTTCTTCAGCGGCGAGCCCGGCGCCAGCGTCCCAGCCACCCGCCAGGCCATCGAGGACGCCTTCGGTTGCTACGTCGTCGATCAGGGCAGCATGGCCGAGATGACCCCCTGGATGACCAACGGCGGCTGCCGTCACCTGCAACAGGGTATGCACCTCTGGCAGGACATCGTGTACACCCAGCTGGTGGACCCCGAAACCCGTCAGCCCATCGCAATGGGCGGCGAGGGCGTCCCCGTCTACACCCACCTGGAGCGCGAGTCCCAGCCCATGATCCGCTACTGGTCCGGCGACATCGCTCGCTGGGAGATGGTGGACTGTCCCTGCGGCAGAACCTATCCCACGCTCACCCAGGGCATCTACGGCCGCGCCGACGACATGCTGATCATCCGTGGCCAGAACGTTTTCCCCTCTCGCATCGAGGACGTGCTGCGCGGCCTCGACGAGTTCGGCGGCGAGTTCCGCCTGGTGGTCGAGCGCGAACGCGGCTACCTGGACCGGCTGACCGTGCAGACCGAGGTGTCCTCAGCAGTGTGGGCATCCGCCGGCGAAAGCGGCCCGGAAGGACTGAACGCCCTGCGCGACCAGTTCCGTGACACCCTCCGCCGGGCCCTGGGCGTTGGCGTCTCCGTCGAGCTCAAACCCGAGGGCGAGTTCGAGCGCACCCAGTTCAAAGCGCGGCGGGTCATCGACCTCCGCCAGTAGATCGTCGCCGTAACCCGCGGCGTTAGCGGTATGTAGCGATCCTGAGTTCGACTTGGGTAACTGTTCAGAGACACGGGAAAGTGTAATTGCGAGCGCAGCGCGGCAATCTCGTTGGCCTAAGGAAGTCTATCAGGGCAGACGTTGCTGCTACGGCGTCGAGATTGCCGCGGCGCCAGCGCCTCGCAGGTTTCCGTTCTACGATACCTGCGCTGGATTTCTTACTCTACAGGATCGGCCGTTAGCGGAGAGGCTCACCAACTCAGTCATCACCGAATTGAGCGGATTCTCTGCGCCGAGAGGACACTGTTCGGCCCGGAGTGCAGCGCGGAGTCTTGGTCCGGAGCCTTGAGGCGGTTGGCGGCGCGATTTTCCGCCGCCAACTGAGCAGCGGGAGCAGGCGGGTCTCCCATTCGCCGCTCCCGCTCCTGCCCCGATGGGTTGGGCCATCCGCCGGATTCCTGCTGCATACCAGCGGGCGCGCATCAGAGGGAGTAACAGTTCAGACTTGGGGAGAAGCGCGGAGTTGTCGGCAAGCGGTGAGTGGGTTGAGCCTTGGGCTGAAGCGAGACGGAACCGGGTTCCGGCTGCGGCAGGAAAACCAGGGGTTACACCGAACCTCCCTCAGCCAGGACGGCCAACTCCGCCGTGGATAGTCCCAACTCCCCACACAGGACCTCTTCGTTGTGCTCCCCGAGGAGAGGCGCGCGCCGGGAAATCCTCCAGGGTGAGCCGTTGAAGATGGCCCCCGGGCCAGGGTGTCGGAGTGTCTGGCCAAGTTCCGGGTATTCCACGTCTGTCCAGAATCCCCGGTCCTCCAGGTGCGGGTCCTGCATGACCTCGTCCGGGGAACGGATCGCCCCCGTGTTGGAGCCACGCTGCTGCAAGCCGTGGTAGGCCTCGTCCCGAGGGATATTGGCGAGGAAGTTTTCAAAAATTCCGCGAATATGCGATTGGTTCTCGGCGATGACCGCCGGGTCGCGGTACTTTTCATCCAGCAGGTCGCCCGCCAAGCCGTGCTCATCCATCCACGGCGCAAGCGCCAGCATCCGCTCCGGGGGAACCTGACCGACGTTCACGTACTTGCCATCCTTGCAGAGGACCTGGGCGTTGGGGCCAAGGTTGGTGTTGCCGCCTCCGGTTCTACGGGGAACCACGTCTCCTTTGTAAATGTACTGGTTCACATGGCCCTCGGTGGTGAGCGCGCAGGCGTCATGCACCGAGGCATCTATGTACTGCCCTCGCGCCGTCACCGACCGGCTGACCAGCGCCGCGGTGATGGCGATGTAGGCGTAGTGACTGCCGATGTGCCAGGCCTGCCCGCCTCCGGGAGCGATGGGCGGCGCGCCGGGCACCACGTCGTCGTCGTAGCCACACCGGGCCATCTGTCCGCCCGCCGCCAGATGCAGCAGGTCGCTGCTCTGAAAGTCCCGCCACGGCCCGGTCTGCCCGAAGGGGGTCAGCGAGCACATGATCAGCCCGGGGTTGCTCTTTGCCAGAGCTTCGTACCCCAGCCCCAGGGAGGCCAGATAACCGGGCCTGAAGGTCTCCAGTATCACATCCGCCTGCTCCGCCATTTGCCGGAACAGCCGGCGCCCGTCCTCCGTCTCCAGGTTCAAGGTAACTGCCCGCTTGGAGGTGTTGTAATGCCAGAAGTAAAGGCTGCTCTCCCGATCCGGCAGGTCCTGGTAGAAGGGCCCCACGGACCGGGCGGCCTCGCCACCGGGCGGCTCGATCTTGATGACGTCCGCTCCCATGTCGGCCATCTGCTTGCCGCACC
>DAOULH010000008.1:0-6852 GCA_034420475.1 Dehalococcoidia bacterium | reverse complement strand
TGGACGTTACCAACGAAGACCCCAAGCCTTTCATCTGGACCAAAACCGCCGACCAGATCCTGGCCAACGTGGCCCGCTTTTGCCAGCGCACTTTGAATACAGGACACTAGATGGCGCCGAGGAAACGGTCGGCGACGCTGCGGCCAAGTCGGCGTTGGAGGCAATAGCGGCCGACGATCCCGACCTGGCGCGGGCTATTGAGCAACAGTGGGACGGCGCCGGTCAGGATGGCACGCCGGTGGGCGACCGATTGCAGGAACTTTTGTCAGGGGATCCGTCCAGCAACCCCGAGAACGCTGCGGAAGCCCTGTCTGAGATTGGCGCTCAGATTACCGCGTTGGAGAACGGAAGCGTATTGGTCAACAGCGCTTCTGGATCGTTGTGTGTTCCGGGCACCACCACACGGCAAGCCCGAGAGCTTCCACCCGTACCCGTGTTCCAAGTCACCGGCGGGATCAGCGCTGGGTATCTGCGCACGACGACCGGTGAGATCTACTCGGGCGGAGTCTGGAGCCAAATCGATCCGGTGCAACTGCCATACCAGCAAGGGGACGGGTTGCCGGTCCTGGTGGAACGGAATCGTTCTCATTGGGACCTGTCCGAGTTTCCCAGGGCTCCAAGAGCGGCGGCCGGCCTCCTGGCTTGGCCCAAGCCGGGATACGGCACGCTGCTGGGCCTTGACCGGATTGAGGTTTCGGCTCACCCGGAGGCGGGCAGCATCCCTGCCGGCCGCAAGCCCATGTCGTTGCGCGCGGACCAGATTATGACTGACGGGTCTTACGCTCCTCTCAGCGCGACCTTCGCCTCCCAGGGCAACCCAACCAAATATTCCTGGATCACACAACACGTTGAGTTCCCACGGGACCAATTGGTGGGCGCCACTCCGTTCACAGACGCTGCTTACACCCAACTGCCGGAGGATCTCCCGCCTCGAATCCGGGAACTGGCTTTGAGCATTACTTCGGGGCACGATGGCGCCTATCTGAAGGCAAAGGCCATCGAGCGCTTCCTGCGCGGCAACTACGCCTATGGCTATGCCTCCGACAACACCGACACACCGCCGCCCGGCCACGATCCGGTGGACTGGTTCTTGTTTGAAGCGAAAGAGGGAACCTGCGGCCAGTTCAGCAGCGCCTTCGTGGTGCTGGCTCGATCCGTCGGACTGCCGGCCAGGGTGGTCTCCGGATGGTCCGTCGGCGAGACGCAGCAGTCGCGGACGGTCTATTCCAATCAGGCCCACCAGTGGGCTGAAGTCCCGTTCGAGGGCCTGGGATGGATCACCTTTGAGCCCACAGCAGCAGGCGGAGCGCCGTCCCGGGGTTCCGAAATGTCCGGTGGCGCGGCGAGCGAATCGCAGTCTCCTGACCTCCAGCCGGAGGACCAGGCCGCCTCTGAAACCGAGAGAAAGCCAAGCCAAGCCCAGGGCGCGCAAGAGACGATTACCGAAATTTCCCAGTGGCCAGCCCAGACCCGACTGGGAGCGCCTTTCGCAGTCGGCGGGACCGTCACCACCGCCTCCGGCGCGCCGGTGGACGGTGTGGAGGTGGAGATCTTCATCAACGAGAAAAAAGAGAACGGTGGGATCAAGGTCGGTACGGGCGCCGTCGAGCGAGGCCGCTTTTCCGTGGAAGTCCATCTGCCTAGCCAATTCGTTCGCGGCGGCTACCAGCTCATCGCCCACGCTGTGGGCAATTCCGAATACGAAGAGTCCTGGAGCGACCCGGAAATCAAAGTGTACTCCGGCACCGGCCTGCAACTGGCTGGGCCGTCCGAAGTTTCGGTGGACACCATCGCGCAATTCTCGGGCCAATTGTCGGAGGAGGTCGCCGGCAGCCTGGCCGACCAGGAAATCCAAATCACCATTGATGGTCAGCTTGCCTCGCCAGCCTATACCGACGTCACCGGCCGGTTCGAATTCACGCATACTTTCGCAGAGACGGGCGAACACATGGTTGGGGCGAGATTCGTGGAATCGGATTTTCTTCTGGGGAACGAGGCTCAGCTCGTCCTCAGCGCCACCATGCCCAGCGTGTTGGAGATACAGGGACTACCACAAGTACGTCTCAATGATGATTTCCCCATTGAGGGCCATCTACAGGACGCGCGCGGTCACCCATTGGCAGGGCGGGATGTCGCTATCGCGTTGGCTGGAGGTCCGCCCAATTCAGCCACTACCGATGAGCGTGGGGCTTTCCAGATCAGCGGAGCAATCCACGACACCGGGATCCATGCGTTGGTGGCTATGTTTGGCGGCGGCGGCGATATCGAGCCTTCCTCGTACCAAACCTCAATCAAAGTCGTCGAGCCGGTTTCCATTACTCTCGACGGAGACCGGGTCGCCCGGTTGGGGCATCCCTACGGTCTGACCGGAAAATTGTCCGGGACCGATGGCAGACCCTTGCCAGGTTCACAAGTCAGAGTGGGGGTGATGGGTGGAACCGTCACGGTGGTCGATACCGACGCCGACGGTTCCTTCCACTGGGAGCGGGTGTTTGACGTTGAGGGCGAGGCCATCGTGGAGATCGGGTTCGCCGGCACCCCCGACCTGGAGGCGTCCCGGAGGTTGTGGACGCTCGAGGTGTCCAAAGTCCAAATCGCAGTGGATGCCCCGGAGACGATTTCCCGCGGAGAAGACCTCATACTGCGCGGGACGGTGGTCGTCGGAAGCCAGGCGGCGCGCGACGTCGAAGTTGTTGTGACCGGACCGGATGATGGAAAGATAGCCGGCCGCACCAATGCCGCCGGTTCGTTCGAGGTAACGTTCCCGGTGGAAGACGATGTGGACCATGGCCGGATGGCGCTGGAGATAGCCGCTCCGGAGCTGGAAACCTCCGTCGAGGCCGCCATTGAGGTTGTATCTGCCACCAGCATCATCGTCGTACCGCTGGAACAGGCGAGGCCGGGTGAGCCGCTTCAGCTGGGAGCGCGACTGCTGGATGATCGAGGAAAGGGAATTGCCGGCGCTGTCTTGCGATATGGTGAAGATGGTCAAGCGGTTAGCGACGCTGACGGCGCGGCCGTTTTCACAGTACAGATCCCCGATGTGGATGAGCCTGAAGTGATCCCGCTGACCCTGCGGTTTGATGGCGACCAATGGCATCTTCCCGTAGTCTATACGTTGGGATTGCCGGTCGCGCCACCCGCGTTCGATTGGCTCCTTTGGGTGGGCCTCCCCCTGGCCCTTGTCCTGTGCACCTCGCTTGCATACGTCCTGGGACGCAAACGGCTTTCCTTCGCGCCGGTTCGCAGGCGTGGAGAAGGTCCTGCCAACAATCCACCTGCCGTTGAGGCCGCAGCCCCGGTTTCTCGCGGGGGTGATCCTCCGGAGGAAACCGGCGGCGCAGAACCGGATGGAGAGCCAACCCGGCGGGCCGCAGGGACAGGGCCGAAACCGATCGCGGAGACCAAATTAGCCCTACGCTTCCCGGATCTGCCGCCGGGAAGCGCCCGGGTCTGGCGACTAGGTGAAATCGTTCGCGCCGAATGCCGGCTGACTTCCGTGGATGAGAACCCTCTGGCCGGTATGGATTTGCACCTGGAGTGGGGGGATCATGACGAGCCCATGCTGCTGACTACCGACATAGAAGGCAGGTGCATCGCCACCTGGTCCGGGGCTGAAGAGGGACTGCACCGCGTCTCCGCGCGTTTCCAGGGAGACGAACGCCATTCGCCATCTTCAGCGAGCGAAGAGTTCGAACTGCGGGGACCAGTCCCCACCGTGCTGGCAGTCAACATACGGAAATCAGCGGATGATCTGCCCGATATCTGGGGTACCGACGAAAAAATGGCGGTGGAATTCCTTTTGGCGGACATCCACGGACGACCAGTGACAGGACGTTGCCTCACAGTATCCATTGGAGAGACGGATCAGCCGATTGAGGTTATCACTGATGCATCCGGCACAGGTTACACCGACCTGATTGGACACGTTCCCGGGTCATACCAGATAGAGGCGAATTTCGCTGGCGATCTGGACTATCTGCCTGCGTCCATGACGCGACAGATCGAACTGGTGGAGTTCCGCGAAGATGTGGTGCGTCGCTACAACGACTTCCTGATATGGATTCGCCAGCAGGTGCCCAACATTCCTGACCAGGCAACCCCCCGGGAGGTGGAGGCGCTGGTCGTGGCCAGCGGTTTCCCCCTGGACCAACGGGCGCTGGAAGAGGTTATCGCCAGGTTTGAAGAAGCGGACTACAGCTTGCACGAGATCAGCCGGGCTCGTTTTGAATCGATGTATCGGGCGTGCCGGCAACTGATGGCGGATCAGGCAAGTGACGGTCACTAACCGCGAATTGGGCATCACGTTCCTGGTCGCAGTGGCGTCCATAACGGTCAGTGCCCTGATAGTTGCCTGGGGCGCCGCTCCGTCGTTGACCCTGGCCGGTTCGGGTATCGGCATAGGTCATCTGGTCTGGCCGACAATGTTCGCGGCCGCCGTCGCGTTCTTGCTGCACCTTTGGATCTGGACATCGCGCCCGCACCGGTCCCGGACGTGGCCGGGCTTGCCAAAAAAGCTGAGCCCTGAAGCTGCGGCGTACCTGCTGAAGGTGGCGGCGCTTTTCCGAGACTCAGCCTGGTCGCTGCTCCTCGTCGGTGTCCTGGTATTCTGGGCCGGGACTCGGGATGCCGCCGTCGTTTATTGCAATATCATCGCGCTGGCCGGCATCTCCCTGGGATTATGGGCGGGACGCCCGACGGCGATCGTACCTTTGCCGCTCTGGGTCGCACTGCTTCTTGGAGGGTTGAGCGGGCTTATCGAAAACCTGGCCGAACCACGGCTTTATTACGGCTTGCTGGGTGGCTCCGGGCTGGTGTTGACAGCCATGGCCGCTGTGGACTTGATCAGCTTACGGTTTCCCCGGGCCGGTTCGCTATTTGGGTTTCCTCGCTACCGTCTGCTGGCGCTGGGAACGATCGCGTTGCTTTTCTACCAGGGCTGGTCCGCCAAGTATGGGTTTCTCGAATCTCCGCTGATGGGAGGTCTGGCGGCCGCCGTAAGCGCCACCTATCTGGCCGATGTTCTGCGCCCGGCCCAGGCCGCGGTTCCAATCGGTCGGAGCCCGGTTTCCAGGACGCTGAGGCCGGCTGCCGACCTGTGCCTGGCGGCCGGCTGCGGGCTGGCAGTGTGGGCTTTGATCAGCGTCCTCCCCAACGTCAGCGCTTTGCTTCTGGGCCAGTGGCCGAATCACCAGTTCGGACACGCCAGTTTGGCCCACTTCAGTCACGTATTCGATGCCAGGTACTTGATAGCGGCGTTCGCTGCGGCGCTGTTCTACGCCGTGCGTCTGCCCAAAACGATAGATGGCGACATACCGGCGCGCTACGCGCTCGTGATCAAGGCCGCCGGCTACGGCCTGGCCGGGGCGTTGGCCTGGCTGTCAACGGTGCCATTGGTCCCTCTGGGTCATGGATACCCTCTGATCGGAGCTACAGTGAGCTGCGGCTTGTTCGGAGTGGCCCTGGCGTTGCTATTGGGGGTCTTCACATCCAATTGGAGCGGGCTGGCGAAGGTGACCACGGACTGGTTCTTTCAATCTACTGCCCGGGCGTTTTGGTTGGGGGCAGCGTTGGCCTGGTACGGGCTTCTGGTGCGGCCTTTACTCTACGACCTGTTGTCTTTCGCCCCCTTATTCGAGTGGGTAGTGGTGCTGGCGTTCGCCGTTTTCGCGTTTTACCGCATGAGGCAGACAGTGCGGTCGGAGCTGCTCCCGGAGACCTCAGCGCCGCCGCAGTGGTCCAATTGGTCTCGCCACGCTCCCGATACTGGTGAGCACGACGATCCCCGGTTGGATGCCTTAGTGGCGCCGTTGCAGCATTTTGTGCGTACCGGTGAATGGAGCTACGTTTGGCGTTACGTTCTGACGCTGCTGCTGCGGAACCAGGTTCCTCTGGAGGATGTTCCGGAGGTGTTCGAACCGATGCGGCGCTGTCACTTGACGGCTCTCAGGCCCGGGGTGTTTCGCAAACCCCCGCAGAAAGTGCTCGAAAAATGGAGACGCCAAGCATTGGCGGAAACCATGGCGAGAGCCGAAAGGGCGCTCTCCCTGCCGAAATTGCCCTTAGAGACGCTGGACGAAAAGAGGCTCCTGCTGGGGGCAACGCCGTTTCTCACCACGGGCGATGATCCAAAGCCGATGGCGGTCTTGCTGGTGGCGGCATACTGGCAAAATGGCGCCGATATCGACGCCGCTGCGGCACTCTGGTTCCCGTTGATTACCTATGATGACCGGGACGCTCCGCCATTCGAGTCCAGGTTCAGGAAAGTCATAGATCGTCTTTCCCGCCGACACGGCAGGAGGAGAGAGCATTGGAACCGAGCCCGCCGGCAGCGCATGCTCGACGGAGCCATCGCTCACCTTTTCCGCGAAGGAAGTCATGAAGACCTAGCTGTCGCCCTACCTGATGATTGGGACGCATTGATGTCCTTCGGGGACAGCTGGAAATATCGCCGGCACCGAGTACTGAGGCACCGGGCAATGGAGATAATTCCCCGGAACGGTTTGAGGTCTGTGGCCCGCCTCGGTGAATACCCGAACGGCTACGGGTTATTGCACGGACCGCGCGGATTCAGACAGGCGATACTCCCCAGTGACCGCCACACCGGGAGCACAGATTGAGGATGCGGTATGAGCCAGATCGACGTCGAAGAGGCTGGAAAAGCCTGTGAAAGAATTGTTGACCGTGTTGCCGAAGTGTTCGTAGGCAACCGGCTGCTGCTGCGGAAATTGCTGGCGGCGTGTCCCGCGTCAACTATTCTTGCCGATTTATCGTCGATTAGTTTTGCCGGTTCACCTCCTCGGCCGCAGCAGTCTCGCCGCGTTGCTGTGCTGCGTCAGTCCGGTAGCTGGG
>DAOULH010000007.1:0-5443 GCA_034420475.1 Dehalococcoidia bacterium | reverse complement strand
TGCAACGCTTCGTTGATCGCGAACCCCTCTACCGCGTACACGAGTGCGCATTCGCCGTGCTTGCTCTGGAAAGCGAGCCGGTTGACCCGCGACTGTGATCGGCCCGGCGTGGTTCCGTTTCCGCCACTGTTCCCCGCCCTCCACACCATTGCCATCGCCACTTGCGGCTATTCGCGTTTGAGTTGGGTTTGAACCGGCTTGATCCGGGAGTTTGTGAATGGCCACATCACCTATCGGGAAAATGCAACAATGCTCGGCCGTCCGCCGTCCTATTGCCTCACCGAAGAATGTTACCGAAAACTCAGCACTTTGGGTCTCCCGGCGCCAGCGCCATTTTCGGCATTCCGGCTGGGTCCGGTAGCGTAACCTCGGACGCGGCATAAACCAACTTGTTGACCATGACGCCTCGCCACTGTCGCACCCTGCGATGTAACGTGCGTAAGTTCGCCCGGTCGAATCGGTCCGGGTGATATGCCTGTAGCCGGCCCCAGCAGCGCCATCGCACTGGCGTCCGGATCTTCCTGCAACCACCCCAACACCTCGAAACCGCTATCGTTTCATTTGAGACGTGATTGCGAGGTCGCTACTATTGGCCGCTCGGGTCGGTCGTGGCCGTAACCGACTGCGAAAGTCCCGACGTGCCGAAGTACGTAATGGGGGTTGGGCGAACCAACTTGTTGATCAAACACTCACCGCAAACCTCGGTTATGGTAGGCGCACAGCGGCTTTCGATTATCAATGCCATCATCGACACCACCCTGGCGCATTATGGCATGTTCCACCCGCCGAGACGTCGGCGAAGGGCCTTTGCCAGAAAGTTGCGGAAGGTCCCTTAAATTTGGCCTTATGATGTGCTTATGGCTGAGCCGCAACCCGGCCGATTCCTGGCTGTCCTCGTCGAAGGCTAACATATACACAATGCCTTCGTACCCGGTGTGGAAAACTCGCTAGCGGCCGCTGAAACCGTGTTGCTGGGGGTTGATGGCATCGATGCCGCGTTCGCTCAGATTGTTCGTCAGCGGCAGGTAGAATTGCCCGTAAGCTTCCTGGCCGAAATCGGTAGCGTTATCAGTCACGGCCATGCCTCCGTTTGTAGATTGCCGGCGGGATCTCAATACCGGCCAAACACAAAGCGATTGTAGTCTATTGAGCATATTTACTCAATAGACTACATTGAATGCATGCCTCCTTTCCAACGCACCCAAGTCGACGTTTTATCCCGTCGTTTGACGGAAGCTCCGAGTCGGATCATCGCGGTGTTCGGGCCCCGGCAGACTGGGAAGACCACCATAGTGCGCCAGGCTCTCCAGGAGATAACTCAGGACAGCCTCTACCTAGCGGTGGACGAACCCGATTCTCCCGTCTTCGGCTTTGAGGCCGATCAGATCGGCGCGGATACCATAATGGCGCCGCAGGTGCGAAATACCGAGTGGCTGGTTCGGAACTGGGAGACGGCGAGGTCTCAGGCGGAACGGTCCCACGCGGGTTTCGTGCTGGTCCTGGACGAAATCCAGAAGGTTCCCGACTGGTCCGAAACCGTGAAGGGCTTGTGGGATGCCGACCGCGCCCGCGAATGCCCGCTGCGCGTGGTCATCCTGGGATCCGCACCGCTGCTCCTGCAATCCGGCCTGAGCGAGAGCCTGGCCGGACGCTTCGAGCCGCTCCAGGTGGCCCACTGGTCGTTTCCGGAGATGTCGCGGGCCTTCGATTTTACCCTGGACGAGTATGTCTACTTTGGGGGATACCCGGGCGCAGCGCCATTGGCGCGCGATCAGAACCGGTGGCGCGATTACGTGCTGCAGGGCTTGGTCCAACCCAATATCGAGCGGGACATCCTGGCGATGACCAGGGTGGACAAACCAGCGCTGCTGAGAAGGCTGCTCGAGTTGGGGGCCGAGTATTCCGGCCAGATCCTGTCCTACAACAAAATGCTGGGCCAGCTCACGGACGCCGGCAACACCACAACCCTGGCCCGGTATGTGGACCTGTTGGACAGTGCCGGCCTGCTCGCGGGCCTGCCCAATCATTCCAATCAGCCCCACCGTCGTCGGGGGTCGAGCCCCAAACTCAACGTCCTGAACACCGCCCTGATGACTGCCGGATCGGGGTACTCGTTCGACGAAGCCAGGGCTGACCGCACCTTCTGGGGAAGGGTGGTGGAGAGCGCCGTGGGCGCGCACCTGTACAATACCGCGGCGTCGGATATCAGCCTGCAATACTGGCGGAAGGGTCAGCATGAGGCCGACTTCGTGCTGCAAAGAGGTCCACGCGTCGTGGCCATCGAGGTCAAGAGCGGTCCGCAGCGGCGGGACACCTCCGGCATGACGGAGTTCGAGAAGCAGTTCAGCCCCGTCCGCTCCCTCGTGGTGGGAGCCGACGGGATTCCCCTCAACGAGTTTCTGAGTGAGCCCGCGGAGCATTGGTTCGAGGCATCATGAGTGACGACATCCAGCGCACCTGCACCGAGGTTCTGTCGAAAGGAGAGGCCCAGCGCCGAGAGCCGATGGCCGGGCCGCTTGAGTTATTCCGGTTCACTCCGGCGTATGTACTGCTCGGCGACCCGGGTCTGGGCAAGAGCACTGCCTTCAGGACCGAGGCCGACTTCCTTGGCGCCGACGGCATTCTGATATCCGCCCGGGACTTCCTGGCATCAGATGTCCACAGCCATCCCGAATGGCGGGGCAAGACGCTGTTCATCGACGGATTGGACGAGATGCGGGTCGGTTCCGGTGACCAACGCGAGGCTCTGGACAACATCAGGCGTTCTCTGGACGCCCTGGGACGTCCACACTTTCGCATCTCATGCCGGGAGGCGGATTGGCTGGGCGACAATGACCGGGACAAGTTGGCCATGGTCTCACCGGACGCCAGCGTGAAGGTTCTCCGTCTCAACCCGCTGACCGATGAGCACGTCGTGCAGATCCTCAAGGCGAATCCCCACGTTGACGATGCCCATCGGTTTGTTTCAGAAGCCCGGGAGAGGGGAGTTGATGCCCTGCTCAGGAATCCACTGACCCTGAATATGCTGGCCTCAGCCGTCAGCGGGAACGGTGTCTGGCCCCAGAGCAGGCTGGAGACCTTCAAGATGGCCTGTTTGCAGATGGCCAGGGAACGCAATCTAGAACATTCCATAGGCGATCCGCCGCCGCCCGACGAACAACTTCTGGATGCGGCCGGTCGGCTGTGCGCCTATCAGTTGCTTTCCGGCGCTGCCGGGTGGTCGCGGGTCTACGATGACACGGATGCTGACTTCATCAGCCTGAGCGGCCTGGAGCCTTCGTCTCGGGCAGTCGCCGACCACGCCCTATCCTCCAGGCTCTTCACCGGGTTTGGTGTTGCCGACGGTCGCGTTACACCGGTACACCGGCAAATCGCCGAGTTTCTCAGCGCCCGTTACCTGGCCCGCTTCATTACGAATGGACTTCCGGCCGGCCGTGTCGTTCAACTGATCACGGGCGGGGATGGAATGGTGGTAACGGTATTTCGGGGTCTGTCAGCCTGGCTGGCAGCCCTCTGCCCAGAGGCACGCCACGATCTGATCGGCCGCGACCCGGTGGGCGTCGGGCTGTACGGCGACCTGAGCGGCTTCTCCGTTGATGACAAGCGGACGTTGCTGGCATCTCTGAACCGTGAAGTGACCGACTACGGCATAAATGTCGCCGCCTTTGCGCCGCTGGCCACTCCGGACATGGAATGCGCCATCAGTGACATCCTGAATGATCCGTGCCGAGACACCGACCATCAGGCGGTGACGGGCCTCCTGCTGTCCGTCTTGCGCCATGGCCAGCCTCTGACTGGGCTGGCTCCGTTGTTGCTCGAGGTCATACACGACAGAACGCGGTGGCCCAGCGTTACCGATGCGGCGCTTGACGCGTTCATCCACACCACGGCGGAGAGTGAGGACGGAGCGAGCCAGTTGAATGAAATTCTGTCCGACATCGACAATGGGACGATTGCTGATCCGGACAACGAACTGCTGGGAACCCTCCTGGCCTGTCTCTATCCCCGGGAGATACCTCCCCTGGAGATCTGGAGATATCTCACCACGAAGGGAAATCCGGATCTCTTCGGATCATACTTCGCGTTCTGGGCATTCCGGCTTCTGGGGCGGTCGTCCGATCAGCATATTGCCGAGCTTCTCGATGGCCTGAACGAATTGATGCCCGCTCTGCGCGACGCATTCAGGATGCATCACGTGGAGGATGTTCCGTGCAAACTCCTGGCCACAGCGCTGAACGAACTGGGCGCTGAACAGGAACTGACCCGTCTCTACAGCTGGCTGAGCGTTGCTGCCTATCGATTCTGGGATCCGCCCGGGTTGGGGGGCGAATCGATCGGCGAAATACGAGCCTGGTTGGAACGGCGTCCAGACCTGCAGAAGGCCGTCCTTTTGGAGGGACTGGTCCGTTGTCCGGACGATGACGATTTCGAGCTGAACGCCGACGAAGCATGGGACCGCCTGCTTGGAAGCGCCCTTCCGAACGACTTCGGGTTGTGGTGCCTGCATGCCGCAGTCGCCAGGGCTGACACCCACGGGCGAGTTGCGGACCACCTGCTTCGTCGAGCGGTCCATCACTGTGGTCAGGAGGCCACTGGCCGGGGCCTGACCCATGGGCTCATGCGGGAGCGCGTCCGAGGGTATGAAGGGCTGGAAAGCCGGTTGACCGAGTTGCTGACTCCGCGGCCCGGGCCTCCAGGCACGAGACGGCCGCGCACCGCTGATACCGTCCGGACCGAAGCTGACGGGAGGCGTGAACAGTGGGTCGACCTGATCCGGAACCACGCCGATGACCTGGGAAGTAACGCTGCTCCTCACCCATTGTTGTTTGAAATCGGCATGGCGTATTTCGGCCATTCGCCCTACTTTCCGACCACTACCCCATCAAAACGTAATCTCCCTGGTATTTTGGCGGATGACGACTTGGAGAACGCGGTGATCGCGGGATTGCGCAGTACGGTTCGGCGTGGGGATATCCCTAGTGTCGACGAGATCATCCACCTCGCAGCCGGCTCAAAATTCCATGTACTGGGTCCACCGTTTCTCGCCGGCATGGACGAAACGGACCGGGCGGAACCGGATGAACTGGAAGGGCTGAGTGCCCTCCGGATGCGGCAGGCTCTGGCCCTCCACTACTGTACGCCGGCGGGTCGGGTCACCGACCCCAAGTGGTATTTGAGGTGGCTGAACTCGCGGCCCGAGCTCGTGGCGGACGTCCTGGTGCAGTGCGCGGTTCCAGCAATTCGCGGCGGCAAGGAGTATGTTCCCGAACTGTATCAACTCGTCCACCGGAAGAGCCACAGCCAAGTCGCCGCACACGCCACTCCGCGTCTCCTAGTGTCCTGTATTCAAAGTGCGCTGGCAAAAGCGGGCCACGTTGGCCAGGATCTGGTCGGCGGTTTTGGTCCAGATGAAAGGCTTGGGGTCTTCGTTGGTAACGTCCAG
>DAOULH010000006.1:0-1947 GCA_034420475.1 Dehalococcoidia bacterium | reverse complement strand
TCCCGCGTCGCTCCCACTTCCAGGCCGCTCACGTCGGCGATGGCTTCGGCGATGGCTGGGCCGTCGTCCGCGCCAGGATCCCCTCGAGTCACCGTCAGCGTGTACACGACTTTGCGCTCGATTGTGGACTGTTGGGCGGGCCTAAAGGCCCACCAATCCCCCAGGCGGGACTTGTACACTCCGATCTGGATGACCGTGCTCGAATCCGGCGGCAATTGGATCTGATAGGCATCACGGGTTTTCCCGGAGTTGGCTAGAACCATCCTATAAACCGGGTTTTGGTCAGCGTCTGATCTTGGTTCTTTGACCAACTCCGCCTCAAGAGCTGCCAGGTCCCCCACCGCCAGCAGAGCGAACGCCGTATCATCCGTCATGCGAGCAGGCGACCCGAAGCGGCCCGCGAACGTCAGCTGGCCCACGCCGTCGGGCACGGTCAACCAGTAGCTGTAACGGTCGGATTGGAACGCCGGCTCCATCGCAACCCAGCTCGGCAGCGCCAAGCCGGTTACGGCCAAGTCGTCGTATCCGGCTGCGCTGGGGTCGAGGGTCGCGGTGACGTGCACTTTCCCATCCGGAGACAGCTGCGCGCTTTGCTGGGCCTCCGGGCTGGGGGAAGCCAACCGCGTCACGGTGACCACGTAGGTTTTCGTAGTTTCGCCGTCAGCTGCCGCGACTGCCACGTTGACGGCGTTCTCGCCGTAGTCCAGTTCCACTGGAGTGGACGGGATCTTGCCGTTCACCGTCACAGAGGCGTCGTGGTCAGCGGGAATTGGCGTAAGAGTCAAGCTGTCCACCATGTGGGGTACTTCCACCGCGTAGGCCGTCACGGAGGGGTCGAAGCCCAGGGAGTTTGCCGAGATACCCATGATCCTCAGGCCGCTCAGATTGGCGTTGGTGCTGGGATTTCCCCGCGTCACCGTCAAGGTATAGACCATCTTGTGATCCAGCGTGGATCCTCGTGAAATGGACACGGGACGAGGGATTTTGTACAACGCGATCCGGATCACCTTTCTTCCATCCAGCGGAAGTGCGAACTGGCGGGGATAGGCGGTTTCATGGCTGCCGGCTACCACCACTTTCCTGAATATATCCTTGTTGGCATCAGAGTATGAGACGAAACCATCTCCAAGCTGTGCCAACTCGACCGAGTCTCCCGCCGCGATGAGGGCATAGGAATCCTGACGCAGCAGGATGGTCGCCCGTCGATCAAAACGGCCGGCGATGGTCAGTTGGTCCATGTCGGCCGGCACAGTCACCTGGTAGTTGTAGTGGTCGGGCCGGAACTCCGGAACAATCGACACACCCGGCGGCAGGGCCAACGTCCCCACGGCCAGTCCATTGACGCCGGCCGCATTGTGATCAAAGCTTCCGGTCACGTGGATTTTGCCGTCGTCCTGCGGAGTGGGCGCCACCATGGGGATGCCGCGTTTCAATGCCGGATATTCGTTCGATGCGCCAAAATCCCAGGGGTCGTCCGGACTGCCGTCGCCGTCCAGATCCAGGTTCCAGTTGGCGTAGATGCCGGTATAGCCCGTGGGAGACTGCAACTTCCACGTGCTATACCCCTGCCCAATGGCGCTGGAGCTGCGGCCGGAGGTTTGGGTATCCCAGTAGTTGTCTTTCGTCGTTCCCTGGGCGTGGTGGGCCGCCAGCCCGCCCGTCATCGTGGCTCTCAACACCTTGCCCATGGAGTAGCTGGCAAGGATCTCGCCGTGATTGCTGCCGGCCAATCCTCCAAGGCGGCGCCCCGGGGTATCCGGCTCTCCTTCGTTCCCGGCCCACACTCGGCCGGTGGCGTAACTGGCCACGATAGAGCCGTCGTTGCGCCCAACCAAACCGCCAACGTCGTACCCGTCAATCCCCACACCTATGGTTTCAGCGGCGCTGCTGCTTTCCCTGATGATGCCCGTGGGGCCGTTTCGACCCACCAACCCGCCGGCGAACTCG
>DAOULH010000005.1:0-20903 GCA_034420475.1 Dehalococcoidia bacterium | reverse complement strand
CCCGAATCCACCGAAGGGATACTGCAGCAGTGGTCAGATGAGGGATTAGGGGTCAGGGAACGTGCTGGCGGTGGCCTGATGTCGGTGAGATGGACGATGCGGAGTGTAGCGGCCACGCCAGAGGGATTTTGACGGCCTGTGGTAGGGGGCTGGGCGCGATTTTCGACCCCAGATCGCAGGCGGAGACCGTCAGGGGCCCAGCCTGGGCGCTGATGTGCCAGACAGTTGGGTAATCTGGTGGACAGGTCAAAGGCCGAGGGCGTGATCAAGAAGGGAGTGGCAGGGCACGCAATCGTGCCAAGGCAGAGCTGAACTGGTTTTGCCAGGGCCAGCCCCGGGGCAGGTGCAAGGTGAGGCGACGTGCCTTGCGGGTGATGCGTCCGGCGAGGGAGAAGAAACGTCGTCGGAGTGTCTTGGTGGTGGCCACCGGCTCGCCCAGCCCGATGCGCGTCGTCCAGCGGGCCAGATTGTGGGCGATGACTTGCACCGCCAGCCAGGCGGCGTTGGCGGGAAAGCGGCCCGAGGGGAGATGGTTGAGGCCAACGCCGTACTTGAGGTCACGGATGGCATTCTCGATCTCGGCGTGGCGGCGATGATCTGCTTCCAGATCCAGGGTGTCGCCGTCTCTGTCAGTGATGAAGGCGTGATAGCTGTATTTGGTAAGCAGGGCCAACTGGGAGCCGGGCGTGGGTTGCACCCGCCGGACGATGAGCCGCACCGTCGCGGCGTCGGGCTCACTGGCAAAGGGGGTATAGATGGTCTCGGACACGTCGGCGGCTCCCTCCATCCAGTAAGGGATGGGCGTCCAATCCTCTTCAGGTATGGCCTCGATCAGGTTGCGCAGTACGGCGTGCTGGCGGACGGTGATGGAGTAGCGGACCTTCTGGTCATGACAGGCGGCCACGATACCGTGGGTGTAGAAACCGCTGTCCGCCCGTACGGTCAGTGGTCCGGCGGCTCCGGCGTAGCGCACTCGGCTCACCGTCTCGCGCAGGAAATTGGCAGCGCCCCGAGCCGTGTTGGCACGTCCTTGGCGCAGCCTTGCCATCAGTACGTCGCCCGTGCTGGCGGCGACGGCCAACAGCGGGTGATAGCCCCGCTGGCCAGTGTAGTTGTGCCGACGCGCACCCTCCTTGCTCAGCCCGTAGGTCTCACAGACCGTGGAGTCCAGGTCGATGGTCAACGGATCATCGCCTGGTCCAACTCCAGTTGCCCAGGCTCGGGCCAGCACCTCCCGGCTCACCCGATCCAACTGGCGCGCATGGCCCCACCGGAAACTGCGCAGAAAGGTCCCCAAGGTGGACGGCGCCTTGACCGTGCAGCCCAGCACCTGCTCAGTACCGCCAGCCCGTAACGCGTCGGCATCGTCAATGCAGTCACCACCGGCCAGCGCCGATGCCACCAGCGTCAGCACCTTGTCTCCCGCATTCGCTCGCCCTGGCGCATCTCCCAGGTGAACGTGGCGGTCCACCAGCACACCCAGTCCCAGGTGGTGGGCCAAGGTGATGGGCAAAAGCAGTCCAGCATTGGTCACCAGGCGATGATCGTCGAAGGCAACGTGGATGCGGTCTGACTGCTCGCGTGGTAGCATCCGATGAGTGCTCCTTGTTTCAGGTTGGTTTTCTGTTTCAAAAACCATTATCCCCGAAGCCGGGAGCACTTTCTTATCCCTTTACCGCACCGACACCCTCATCCTTTCGGTGGATTGGGGCTAAGCGGCCTTGATGAGCAACTCCAGATCGTATGCGCCGGGCATTGAGGTCTCTTGGAGGCCGGTGTTGACGACGACGTTCCAGCAGGGTTCGCCGACTTCGCCTTCGGTTTCTTCATCGCGTCGGCAGATCAGGGTGTGCTCGAAAATCAGGCCGTTGCCAGTTTGGTATGGTCGGGTGAGGCGGTGTTCGCCGTCGAGGGGCCATCCTGGCGCGGGGTTGGCAACTGTTCAAGATTTGGTAGGTGATGGTGGTTTTTGGTTGCTTGTAGTCAGTCCGCGGCGGGGGGATGGGCCGGGCAGCGCGTAAATCGTTGCGCTGCGACCATGTGATCATGGTAAAGCCGAAGGGACATAATGGGTTGTGTGAGCAGTCGGGTGCGTCGTGTCAAGCGCGGCCGGCGACCTATCAAACTCGGATCCGCGATTACGTCGCCATGGACCGTTCCGAAGGCGATGCAGCATTGTCGGCCTATGCCGCGCTCTACGGTCGTGTGGAGCGGAAGCTGTTTGCTGCGGTCTCGGCGGACCCACAGCGCGACGTCGTTGAAGAGCGAGTATTTGGAGCGGTACGGGATACCGGCGCGGATGTTCAGCGGGGTGCGGGTGTCGCTGGAGGGGAAGATCGCGTCGGTTCGGGAGCAGCAGAAGCTGCGGGTGGATAACCTGGGCCGTCAGATTGCTCGGGCGGAGCGGCAGATTGCCGGTGCTGCCCAGCATGGGCGGTGGCAGCAGGTCCATCAGAAACGTCGTCGGCTGGCGAACCTGCAATTGAGCCTGGCAGTTTTGGAAGACGATATTGAGAAGGGGCGCGTGCGATTGTGCTTCGGGTCGAAACGCCTGTGGCACAAGCAGTACAATCTGGTGGTCAACGGCTATGCCAGCCATCAGGCTTGGCTGGCGGAATGGCGTGCAGTGCGCAGCGACGAGTTCTTCGCGCTGGGGAGCCGGGATGAGACGGGCGGCTGCCAGTTGTGCGTGGCCACGGTTGCCGATGATGGCACGCTGACCCTGCGGCTGCGGCTGCGGATGCCGGACAGTTTGGTGGCTCAACACGGCAAGTACCTGAGCATCCCGGGCGTCCACTTCAACCACGGTCACGAGCAGGTGCTGGCGGCGTTGGAGAGCAATGGCGAATTCGCTGCCTACCGTAGGAAGCATGGCGCGGACCTCCGAGTTGGGCCAGGCCATCAGTTACCGCTTCAAGCGGGACGGGAAGGGCTGGCGGGTGTTCGCCACCACGAACATGATGGACGTGCCGCTGGTTACCGATAAGAGGCGCGGCGCCATCGGCGTGGACCTGAACGCTGACCACCTGGCGGTGTGTGAGACGGACGCCAGCGGCGACCACGTGCACGCCTTCAGCGTGCCGCTGGTGACCTACGGGAAGTTCCGGCATCAGGCCGAAGCCATTATCGGCGACGCCGTGGCCAGTGTGGTGTCCTACGCCCGTGAAGCCGGCAAGCCCATCGTCATTGAGCATCTGGACTTCCGACAGAAGAAGGCCGCGCTGGCGGGCGAGTCTCGCAAGTACAGCCGGATGCTGTCCGGCTTCAGCTACGGCAGGGTCAAGGCGTGCTTCGTCTCCCGCGGCCACCGCCAGGGAGTGGAAGTGCATCTGGTCAACCCGGCCTTCGGTTCGGTGATTGGCCGGGTGAAGTTCATGGAACAATACGGGCTCAGCGTGCACCAGGCAGCTGCCCTGGTGCTGGCCCGACGTTTGCTCGGCTGTTCCGAGCGCATCCCACGCCGGTGGGTTTGTCCCATTGGCAATGGCGTCCATGTTGCCTTCACCGTACCCGTGAGGAAGCGAGTGAAGCACGTGTGGACGTACTGGGGTGCGATCTTGGGGCAGTTGAGACCGGCGCTTGCAGCGCAGCACCGGCTGGGGAAGCGGAGACGCAGCCTCAATCCGGTTCAGGCTGCCTTGCGGGGGCAACTCCGCGGGGTGGCTTGAACGGGGATCAGCTCGGTGTTCCTTGGTGAGATTCCGAGGCGGAGTCGCCTTGAACAGTTGGGGCGGCGGCGCGGCTCAGACCGCGTCCTCAGGAATGGCTTACGGCAGTTTGTAACTAAGGTCAACCATTTTTACAACGGTGCCAGAACTGTTCGCCGGAGCCGGCGAGGTTGCTGCGGTAGCGCCGCAGGCTTTGGCTGTTGAAGCGTTCGCCCAAGATGCGCCGGTCGAGGTCGCCCATGCGGTCGGGCCGGAGTTGCTTAATTCCTCGTATCCGACGGGGCTGAGGTTTTCCAGGGCCCAGGCTTGGCAGAGTCGTCGCAATTCCTCGGGAAACTGCTGGACGTTCACGGGCAGCGGTTCGAGGTGGACGGGTTCTTCGAGTTTGCCGTGCTCTTCGGGCGACGCGGTATGCTCGTTCCGGGCATCGTCCCCGGTGAATTCGGGGCAGTGTTCGGCGACGCCGATGGCCTCCAGGTAGATGGCGACGCGCTGGCGTTCTTGAGGGGTTGAGTCATGCGGGTGGGCGAGGAAGTTGACCACGTCGTCGGGGGCGCCGGCGGTGGATGCGGCGGTACTGCAAGAGTTGGAGCTTGCGGACGCGGTATGCTCGTCCGTAAGGGAAAAATCGGGTGGCGGGTCGGATGAGCAGGCGATGACGGCGAGGAGGAATGCGGCGGTTTTCATGTAGCCTCGCGGATTTGGGAGTTTCCGCTGGATTGCGGCGCTGGTGGCGAGGATAGACGAGGCGCCGGAAACCGGCTGGATGTTCGCGTCAGTATGGGAGATAGGGCAGGACGCGGTTTTTCGCGAGGGCTATGCCGTGGGTGTTGAAGGGTTCGAAGCAGCAGTGATGCCCGCCGAGTTCGTGGGGTGGGCCGCCTTCCAGGAACAGGATCCGGCCGGTGCGGGCCACGATGAAGTCGGCGGTGAAGTGGACGCTGTCGGGGGAGTGTTCTTGGCAGAAGTTGCCGAGGTCCGGGTCCGTGTTCCAGAGGAACGGGGTCTCGGCGTTCTCGATGAGCGCCCGGGTGTAGCGGGCGACGGTCTGGAGGTGGCTTGCGTTGAGTGGTAGCGGGCGCTGGTTGTAGTAGTTGGAGATCCCGATGAGCTTGCCGTCCTCAACGTAAGCCCGGTACTCGACGGGATGAGAGCCGTGGATCAGTGCGGCGATCCATGGTCTGGCCCAGATGGGTATGGCCTCGCGGGGGCGGGCGAAGAAGATGTCGTAGGCGCGGGGGTCGCCCATGTAGATGTTCCGGGTATCGGGGTGCCATGTGAGGGCCCCCTCGTCGGACCGGAGCTTGGTGTCGAGGCCGGCGCAGCAGTCGAAGCAGAGCATCTCGCCGGTGCGGGCGGCGTTTTGAGCCTGCTTGATGGCGGCGTTGTTGCGGGCGTCGTAGCTTGGTTCCTCGAAGTGCAGGCAGTCCACGCGGTTCAGGGTGGCGACGTGCCGTGCCGGCACGTGGGGGACGTTGGCCCGCTGGCGGAGTTTGATCCAGTCGCCTAGGGATATTGGGGAGAAGCGGCGGATCTCGGGGGATTCCGGTATGGGTTCGGGCGGCGGCGTTTTGTTGAGCTCGTCGGGGTGGGCCTGCATGGCGACCGCATGGCGTCCGGGGATATCCTGGGGAGCATGTGAACCTTTCTTGATCAGTCCGGGTTGCGGTACGACAGGGTCCAGCCGCTGGGGTGGCGGAAGGAGAATTCTTCGTCCTTGGGGAGTTGCGACTGGGGGTGGAAGTTTTCCAGGAGTCGGCTGGCCTCGTGTTCGAGGCCGGCGGTTTCGCCGTGGATGATTCGGACGGCGGCGGTGGAGAGGGCGTTGAGGTAGCGGGAGTTGTCGAAGCGCTCGGCGCCGTGGAAGGGCGGCTGCCAGAAGGCGCTTGCCATGACGTGGGTGAGGAAGTCGGTATCGGTTACGGCCTTGGTGATGAAGAAGGCTTCGTTGTTGAGTTCTCGGGATCCGCAGAGGGCGATGTCGGCGGAGACCTGCACGGGTTGTCCGTCCACTTCCAGGTTGAGGATGATGGAGTTGGCGCGGGCGCCGATGGGGCGTTGCTGAGGCGATTGCCGGGCTTCGGCGACGGTGAGCGGATCGCTGTCCCGGGGGGCGACGGTCATGCTGACGAAGGTGAGGGTGTGGTCCACGGGTTTGGAGACGGGGATAAACCCCTGGCTGCTCCCGTAGAGGGCGGCGGCGACGGTGTAGGCGAAGGCGGGGTCGGGTACGTCTAGGTTGACGGGGGTGAGGTCGGTCCAGAGCCAGTTGCGGGGGGTGTCGTCGCCGAGGAAGTGGGGGGCGGCGGCCAGGCGGTCAGCGGTTGTGGGCGTTGTGGGTCCACGCCCAGTGCGGCTTCGGCGGCGTGGTGCTGGGCCTCGGCCTGCCGGAGCAGTTCGTCGGAAACGTTGAACCGGTGGGCGATCACCATGTGGGTGTCGACTTCGGGGAGGTGTTCGGTGTGGATGTGGGGTTCAACGGCGATCTGCTGGGCCACGGTGAAGTGTTCGCCGTACTGGGTTTCGGCCGGTCGGTAGCGGAATTCCCGGATGCCGTGGCGGTAGGCGAGTCCCTGGGTGTGGAGGGTGCCCGGCTGGCGTCCGTTCTCGCGCGGTTGGTAGTGGGGGGTGTGGATGAGGGGGTGGCCGGTGGTGGCGATTTCCGATGCGGCTTCCTGCGGCGGCGGAACGGTGGCGAGGATCTCGCCGTTGAGGGTGACGCGGTGGGGGTAGTGGCAGAGGGAGTCCCGGACGCTCATTTCGGTCATGGTGGGGTGGTCGTCGATGATGATTTCGCGGCCGGCGGCGGTGATGCTGGCGCGTCTCTGTGTGGTGCGGCCGGGCTTGACTGGCTCTTCCGGCGGGGCTTCGGAGACGGTTACGTCGATGGGAACGCCGCGGTC
The DNA here is from genome assembly GCA_034420475.1 of Dehalococcoidia bacterium. GTDB lineage: Bacteria > Chloroflexota > Dehalococcoidia > Lucifugimonadales > UBA3495 > Bin87. The sequence goes on along the minus strand of DAOULH010000005.1, from coordinate 14,332 downwards.
CTGGAGGAGTTCGTGTATTTGGATGATGTCGTCGGGGCTCATGGTCCTGCCGGTGAGGGCGCCGGCGGCGTTGGGCCGCCGGCGTTGTCGTGTTGGGGCTTCGTTCAGGCGGCGCGGGCGTCGGCCAACGCGGCGTCGAGGCAGTCCTTGAGGGCCTCGCCGAAGTTGTCGGAGTTCTTGATGTAGCGCTTGGCGGCGTCCATGAAGGCTTCCTGCTGGGCATGGGAGAGGTCGGGCTGGTCCTCGGCGAAGACGGCGAGGTCGTCCTCGGTGACGCGGTATACGGGGGTGGACCCGACCACTTCGGCGGCGAACTCGGCGACTTCGCCGTCGGGGGGGTTGCCGCCCCGCGGGGATGCGAGGGCGTTGCGGACCTGGTCGATAGTGTACTCCATGTGTGGCTCCTGAAAATCCTGGGGTGTTGGGGGTGGTTACGAATTGCTCTCGCGGATGTAGGCGAGGACGGCCTGCACGGCGCGGTCGCGAGCCTCGGGGGAGAGTGAGCCGACGGCCTCGTAGGCGCGGCTGCGGATGTCGTCGGAGATCTGGTTGAGGACGTAGTCCGGGGGTTCCGGCGGCGGCCGGGATATGGCGTTGCTGATGGCGTCGCCGAGTTCGGGGCAGGCGGTCATCAAGATGGGTTCGGGGATTTCGGAGTATTCCACCTGGATGTCGTCGTCGAGGAGTTCGACGGCGGCTTCGGTGAGTTCCTCGACGATGTCCTGCCAGACGCCCTGCCCGCTGGGCCAGGCGATGGGGGAGCCGTGGTCGAACCAGCGGAAGCGCCGCCGGTCCCGGGGGAAGTCGGCGGGGCGGTCCACGACGACGAGGGGGCCGTTGTCGTCGGTCCAGCGGAACTCGTACTTGTCGGTAGTCCGGGTGAGGGCGGCGCCGTCCTGGAGGACGCAGACGCCGGAATGCTCCCACGCATGGCGGGTTTGGGAGTCGTGGGCGAGCTGTGAAAGCAGGACGATCATGGCGGCTTCGCCGTTCTGGTCGCAGGTGGCCAAGAGGTTCTGAGCCATGGTGGATTGAGGCGCGGTCATGGGTTCTCCAGAGTGTGGTGACGGCGCTGTGGGCGGGGCGGGTTTCGATGTTTCGGTATGAGCTCGGGTTGTTCAAGCGGGCTGGTTTGGCCCGGCTACCTTTAGGTTGCGGCGACGGTCGGCAAGGTTGGCTCCTCAATGAACCGGAAGTAGATATCGGGGTCGATAGACTGGATGGCCTGGCAGATGCGTTGCATTTCCGCCTTGATGTCGTTCTGTTGGCGGTTGAAGCAGGTGTGTTCGATTGCGTCGAGTTCGAGTTCCTTGACGGAGTGGTAGCGGTGGATGCGGAGGTCGCGGAGCGGCATGACCTTCCAGTGGTACGATGCGGCGGTGGGGGAGAGTTCGCGGAAGCGCTGGAGGATGTTGCGGTTCAGGACGACGGAGTTGTAGTGGATGATGGAACAGTTCTGGGTGTCGTGGCGGTTTTTCCGGTAGGTCGGGGCGGGCTCGCAGGAGCGGGCGTATTCGAGGGTGTTGGAGCTCAGGAAATCGCGGTTGATGATGCGTCGTATGCCCTTGCCCATGGTGCGGGTGGATGATGTTGGAGGGCGCCGTTTTCGGAGCAGGCTTGGCAGATGTCGGCCAGCACGTCCTCTACGGCGGTGGTGAGGACGTAGCCGGCGAGTCCCTTGCGGACCTGGTGGGTTTGGCCGTATTCGTCGATGCCCTTCGACAGGGTGAAGTCGTGTGCGTGGTACTGGAAGGCGCAGGAGACCTCGTTCTTGAGCCTGCCGAGGGTGGTCTGGACTATGGTGTTGAGGTCGCGGCGGTGGTCTTCGGGGAGGTCGCCGATGCGGTAGTGGACGGTGCCGTCGGAGTGTTTCTCGAAGAGGGCGTTGGGAGGGCCGTCGGGCTGGGCGAAGAATTCCAGGAAACGCCTGCCGTCGTAGCGGTAAGTGAGGAGCGGTCCGAAGAGGTCGGCGACGGCGGGGACGGACTGTTGGTGGACGAAGTTGGAGATCTCCCCCATGGGGGCCGGCCCATTGCCATTGTACCGATACTCGCTCCCTGCGCAATGCTGTTCACTAACCCAACCGGGCGGAAGGCCCAACCCCTGATGGTGGGCGCGGTCCTGGCCACAGGCCAGCGCACCGTGGCCGCGGCGCTCCGTGTCATGGGACGGAGCGACCAGCGCGACTGCGCTCGCTACCACAAGGTGGTCAATCGGGCGGTGTGGTCGTCCCGCGGGGTTGCCCGCGTGTGCTGGTGCTTTTGCTTCAGCACTTGGACCGGGGCGATGGTCCCTTGGTCTTCAGCATCGACGAAACCCTGGAATGTCGTCGCGGTTCCAAGATCAAGGCCCGAGGCATCTACCGGGACGCAGTGCGTTCCAGCCGCCATCAACTGGTCAAGGCCAGCGGGTTGCGCGGGATCTCCCTGATGTGGCCAGGACACGTCCCTTGGGCCGGACGCCATTGGGCGTTAGCGGTGATCACCGTGCTGGCGCCCCCGACGCGGTACTACCGCAACAGGGACGCCGGCGCAAGAAGCTCACCGACTGGGGAAGGCAGATGGTCATGCAACCGCGTCGCTGGTTGCCCCAGCGTCAGTTGGTCCTCGTGGGAGACAACGGCTACGCTGTGCTGGATCTGCTCCACTGCTGCCAGTCCCTGCGCCAGCCGGTGACCCTCATCGCCAGATTGCGCCTGGACACCGCCCTCTACGCACCAGCGCCGCCTCGTCAGCCGGATCAGGATACCCGCCGCCGTCGCCGTATACGGCGACGGCGGGAGCCACGCCTTCCAGAGCGACCTTGCCCAGATTGAGCAGTACGCTTACTGCGGGTGTGAGGTGGTGGTTACCGGTCCCATCGACGACGTGATTGCCATGTGGTGTGGCTTGGAAGTCGACCGGCACGCCCTGTGGGAACGGAACCGTGAACTCAGTGGCTACGACCTCTATGGCGCCCGTGAAAGTCCCGTCCCAGGACCGTGAACCGCATCGTTCCGCGCCGACAACCCGTTTCTCTTTTCTTTTCGACGGAGATGACATGACCACCGTCCCCGGTGATTACCAGATAGTTCCCCAGAAGACAGCGTCAGCGCCGGCGCTGCGAGCCGCCGACCAGGGCGTGGCTTCGTCTCTGGGGTCAGTCCTTTCCGACCACACCTGCCACACCCACGATACTCAGTGACGCATGTTCACCGACTGGTGCGACCAAGTCGATCTCAGGTCCCTGCCCGCCGAGCCCCTCACCGTGGCCCGCTACCTGGCCGCCCGGGCGAACGCCGGTGCCTCCGTCGCCACCCTGGGTCTGGCCACGGCGGCAATCTCGAAAGCTTATGAGTGGGCGAAGCTGCAATCGTCCTGCTGGGATCCGGGTGTGCGCGCCTCTTTGAAAGGATGGCAACGACACCTAGCCAAGCCCCAGCGCCAGTCCGGCGCGCTGACCGCCGACATGCTCGCCGTCATCCGCCTCACCGCCGCCCAGCCTCGCAAACGCGGCCGTGGTATCGAAACGGCGGAGCAGGCGGCGGAACGGGCCAGATTTGACCTCGCCTCGGTGGCAGTATTGTCTGACACCGGCCTGCGCCAGTCCGAAGCGGCCGCGCTGATGTGGGGCGACGTGCAGTGCTGGGTCGACGGCTCCGGCCACATCACCGTCATCCGCTCCAATATCGACGCCGAAGCCCATGGCGCCGTGTGGCCATAACACCCGCCGCCATGGCGGCCCTCTCCGCCATCCGGCCCGAGCGAGCGAATGGTAACGAGAAGGTGTTCGGGTTGTCGGAGTTCCAGATCGCCCGGGGGTCCAGGCCATCACCAAGGCCGCGCGGTTGGCGGATTGGGAGTGTTTCAGCGGCTACAGCGGCCGCGTCGGCATGGACCGGCGCATGGCCCAAAACGGCGCCCCACCCCCGAAATCGAGCGCCAGGGCCGCTGGAAGCAGGGCGGCGGCTTGGTAGGCCGCTATACCCGCGGCGAGTCCGCCGGGTCGGCGCTGCGTTATCTGTAACCGGTTGCCCATCCGCCTGAAAGGGCAATGCACCGGGCTCGTGTTCAGTCCTCAGTCGCGAACCCCGAATATTTGCGGCAGGTCATCCAATAGGATTGCGGTGACGTTGCTCCGCGCCATGAGGGGTTCTCGCTGATATTGAGTCCCGGACTCGGCCAGTGCGCTTACCATGAACCCTACGTGGTTCATCAAATAATGATGCTCTTGCTGGCCCTCGGGGAGAGATGCGAGCAATTGCTCAGCAAGCTGTCTGATTTCCTCCCCAGCTTCTTGTGCGCGGGTCGAATAGGTTTCTCCCCTTTCCGCCAGTGTGGTGGTTTCTTGGATCACGTAAGCGCAGCGTGCCGCCAATCGAATGGCTATTCTTGCAGAGTTTGAGTTTGGCATGATTGCTATCCATTTTTCGGGAGTGTTTGAGAATGGGCCCCACTTCACCAGTCAGTTGGCCGGCGGCGTGGCACCGCCATCGCTGTTCCAGTCCAGCACGCGATGGTGTCGTCCTGCTTCATTCCGTAGGTATGGTATCTCCCGGCGCTAACAGAGGCAAACTGATGAGGATATCTCTACCCTGAGGGAGGCTATAAACATTGCATTCGGGCCATCCCTCGGTGTGTGAACAGGAACCGCCGTTTAATTGCCGTTCATAAAGAGCATGGAAGCTTCTTGCTTCCACTGTGCTATGTCATCAGGCCGCTCCGAATAATGGCTCGATTCTCGGCGTGGGCCCTCACCTCGATAGGAGAGCCAGTTGAAACTACCCACCGCGCAGAACCGATTATCGCAGATGATGAATTTCTGGTGGGTCTCGGTACGTCGGACCACCAACTTGTCCGACAGCCCCGGACCGCGGATCATACGCCGCAACTGGTTGATTACATCTTCTCCCATGCGTAAGTTCCGCGTTGTAGCGTCACGCCGTTGCGCAGACATCCGGGCGCCAGGATCCGTTCCCAAACCCCAGGCGATACGTACCGTCACGCCTCTTCTGATTGCCCGCGCCAATTTGCCTCGAACTTCTGCATCGAATGCCTCCGGACGTATCCAAGCCGACACCAGCACCAAGTCCGAGGTCGCCTTGTCAATCGCTTTCAACAGCAGGTCCCGATGCTGTCCAGACCTGATCACCCGGGTTGCGCCCCGGGTCAAGGCTTGTAGCTGAGTCTCCCGCAGCTCCACGTCTCTGGACAATTCCAGTATTCGATCTGCGAGCTGTTGGTTGTGGCGCAGCAACGCCCCGCGCTCGTTGTCGCTCAGGCTCACGGACTCGGTTGACTGGATCTCGGATGCAGCATCTTGGGCCGCTCCCAACTCCTGGTGCAGCCTGGTAATCGTGGCAAGATGCTCTGCTTCCTGCGGGGAAACCGTCGGCGAATCGATCCATGGGCGGGTATCTTCCAGAGGTTCATATTCTTCGGGAACCAAGTTGTGTCCTGCTTCGCTCAACCTGGACAGAGCGGTGGTCTCCTCCTCCAGGTACAGCTGGGACCGATACACGGCGAACACAGGTTGGGCCACATTGGGCGCCAAAATCTTGGCCACCGTATAGCCGTCCCTGTACTGTAGAACGGAATCCCGATCCCTGATCTCAGCGAGATCCAGTACTTCCTCTCCCTCTTCCAGATCGTATTCCACGTAGTCCTGAACCTGATTGAGGCGCAGTTCACTAAGTCGCGGTTTGCGACCGTCGCAGGGGAGGACGAAAAGACCATTTTTGCCGACGTAATCACGGTCGCGTAGCTCGTCAACGTCCATGTCCAGCACCCTGCGGGTAAGGGCGTCATAGGGAACGGGCAGGGCCCTGCGCTGGGGACGTCGAGACTGTCCACCATCATCGAGGGCCTGCTTCCCCTGAGAGGTAATTTGCAGACTGCGGTCAGCCGTTTGCGCCAACAGACCGGCCTCCAACAACTCCGCCGCGCCCGCCGCCATGTATCTGTCGGACAGTCCCATGTGCCGGCTGACTTCAGACGGTTTTTTCACTCCGAGGTTGACCAGTTGGAGCACTACACCGGCGATGGCCGAAACCTCGCGGCGAGCCAGCACAACCATCGACAACCGCAGCCGGTAAACCGGCCAGCACACCGGATAGACCGTGATGATCTGATGATCAGGAAACTGCCGCTTGGCCCGTGCCGCGACAAACCCCAGCTGTCCTTGCGATTCAGTCATCAACCTTGGTTCTCAATTCGCCGAATCGCACAGTCTTCGGGATGCGATCGCATATGATCAATCACACGCTCAAACGGATTGTAGTTCCCGGTGATGTTGGCGCTGTGCATCATCCGGTCATCCCCGACGATCACCAACAGGTCCCTGGCTCTGGACAGAGCCACGTTGATGCGCCGGTGGTCCCCCAGGAAGCCAATACGACCATCTCGATTGGACCTCACCGTTGAGTAGACGACCACGTCGCATTCGCGGCCTTGAAAAGCGTCCACGGTGGCGACCTCGATGCGGAGGCTCTGCCAGCGATCCTCGTTGTCGGGGCTGATCAGCCGATTCAGTTGTTCGACCTGGCCCTGGTAGCCACTGATGATGCCTACCTCCAGCTGTCGGTCCCATCCCGCCGCGCGACGCATATTCTCGAAGTCTTGGAGTTGTTCCAAGATCGCTCCGGCCTCCGCCCGGTTGGCGTAAGAAGACCCCTGTCTGGTTTCACGCCGGTCGGGCAACTCGGATGTGGACAACCAAGTAACCGAGGCGGGCATCCATCCGTAATCAGGCCGCGCGTCTCCGTCGACCCCGTTCTCCAGCCGACCCTCATAGAACACGTCTCCGATGAGATTGCCAATCGCCGGATGCATGCGGTACTGCGTCCGCAGGCTGCTAAGGTGGCCATGCCCCGATCCTTCCGCCTGCTCCACCAGACTCTGGAACAGGCTGGTTTCCAGGCTATGGTCTCCTGAAATGTGGCCGGTCTCCCGGTCCATCATTCCCTCCACCATTGGAGGCAGTTGTCGCTCATCTCCGACCAGGACCGCTCGTTCCGCCTTGACGATGGGAATGAGCACCTCTGGTACTGTCGCCCGGCCGGCTTCGTCAATGATGGCCCATTCGAACCGCGCATCCTCGAGTTCCCGCACACCGCTGAACGAACAGGTGGCGCCCACCACGTTCGATTGTTCAAAGATGAGCCTCCTGAAATCATCGGTGCGGCCGGCTATGACCATCCACTCGCTCACCACCTGTCCGATGCCCTGGACACGCGACACCTCTGCGACTCCGGAGCCTTCATTTCCATCCGCTACGCGTGGAGCCGTGGACGCCCGTACGATTGCCTCCAGAACCTCCTCCTCATTTTCTCCGTCGTACTCCACAGACAACGACAGCAGGTTTGTCAACTCATACAACCGTTCCTGCACCCGCTGGCGGGCATCTTCCAAAGCGTCGGCAACCAACGACCGCATGATGCCTCTTCCTCGGCCCTGCTCCACCATTTCCCGCTGGCGCTCACACTCCTTCAGCTCCACCATCATCGCCCGGGCGTCGTCTACCAGACTGGCGACGCCCGCGTAACGTCCATCCCCGGTGTCGACGTCGGCCAGCGACATTCCCGCCTCGGCCCGGGCCTTCCGTTCGGCCGCGTTCAGCTCCTCCAGCACGACCACACAACCGGCTTGAATGTCCTCCCGCATCGCTTCCGACCGACCGTCAACGGTCCAAAATTCGTCAGCAATTTTGTCGAGGCGCCCCAATCGGACCATCTCTGGCGGCGTTATTCCGGCGGCGTTCGCTGCTTCCCCTACCCTGGCGAGGACATGGTCGACGGCAACATTCGACTGGGAACTCATAAGGACGCGGGCATTGGGGTCTCGCTTCAGAACCTGCAATATTATCTCGGCGATCACCGTGGTCTTGCCGGTGCCCGGCGGCCCTTGGATCAGAAACAGTTCATTGCTGGACACAGCCTTTCGGACGGTCTCCTTCTTGTCGTCCGATAGATGACCTTGGTAGTAGTCAAGGACAGGCTCCGGCGTTCGGGTCGTGCCGGACGGCTCCACAATAAGGTTGCCCAAACCGGGATTGACCATTTCTCCGTTGAGAAACGCGTTCAGAGCGCTCCGCTGGCGCCTCAAGTCCGACAGGACCTGCCTTGGGTCCAGGCCCAAGCGTCCTCTCTGCGGTATGTCGTCGGTAATCCTCCTGGACCTAGCATCGGGCATATCTACGTAAACTACGCGCCCACGTACCTCCCGTAGGTTCCCGACCGACACAGAACGGGTCCTGCCGTTTGGCTGCTGGGTCGGCACGGTCACGGCCAACGGCGCTCCCTCTTCCCAGTTCGTGTCATCGGGCGGCGACTCGTTCAGCGCGAACTTCAGCAAGCCACCAGATTCGTCCTTCTCCACTTCGCGGTAATCCAGCCCTGCCTCTGCGAGTCGCTGTTCTCGCTGACGGATCAGCTGGTACCAATGCTCTATGAACTCCCTGCGCAAACTGCGCTGCTCTCTCGACTCCTCCGCCTCCCGCTCATATGCGGCAAATTGCCCCATGAGGTCGGACACGTTGCTTTCCGACGGAACCGAGCCTGCGCTCTCCACCGGTACCCAGACCGCGCGGTACGGCATCGCCCTCTCTCGGTCGCGCTCCAGGTCAGGTACGATGGGGAACTGAACGGTGATTACAAATAGAGCCTTGGGATTGTCCCGGTCGGGAGCGCAGATCAGACGCATGGAATCGCCCAGCAAACCTATTGTTTGCTCGCCACGGGCCCTCTGAACGTGGACCTCATCGTGAGCTGACCCGCCCAGATTGGCGCTGACCACTTCGGCGGCGGCCGAGAAATCCTCAGTGGAGATGTATCCTTGGTCGCAAATGTCGCGGACCGCGCGACCTCTCAATATCAGACCGTGACGAGGTATCGCCTCCGCCTGCCGGGTCACGGTTTCCAGAGACGAGTGTAGCCTGGCCGCGCTGAATTCACGTTCTCCGGGACGCTCCGCCAGCATCCGCTGGAGCACCAGTTTCATTTGAACCGGTCCGGTTACACGCTCCTGCACCATCGCCGGCGTTGGACCATCCGCCGGCGGGGCCTCGCCGGTCAGCAGATGAAAAAACACGGCTCCCAAGGAATAGATGTCAGACCAGGTTCCTGTCGGTTCCGATCTTCTCTGCTCCGGCGCCGCGTACCCGCCGCTCCAGTACCCAGCCAGGGTTTCGCCAACGGTCAGATCGCTGAGCAGCTTGCTGATACCGAAGTCTGTCAACGAGGGACGCCCGTTCTCGTCCAGGAGAATGTTGGAAGGCTTGATGTCCCGATGCACCACGCCCATGGAGTGGGCGTAGGACAACGCCTGTGTCAACTCCCTCATAACGCGGTACTGATCCAGATGCCCCAATCTGAAAGGCCCGCCGTCATTCAGGTAACCGTCCAGAGAGTACGGCAGGTAGGAAAGAACCAGGTAAAAACACTCTGCCGCGTCGGACCATCCACTCTGCAACAGACTCACCACGTTCTGATGCCGGAGCAACTTCAGGGCCGCGGTTTCCCGCCTGAAAAGCTCGCTTTTGATATGGCCGGGGTGTTGGGTGTCCAGCACCTTGACAGCCACCAGAGACCCGCCTGAGGCAACGTCACGGGCCCGATAGACGGAACTCATGCGTCCTGCGCCGACAGACTCCTCGAGTTCGTAGCGGCCCTCGAATATGCTGCCCTGCAGCCGATTTCGCTGGTGGATGGTCATAGTTTCGTGCAACACCTGATCCAGCGTCATTGGTTGTAATTCGTCGCCGCGAATGTCCGCCTTAAGAATGGTCAACCCAGACGAATCGTGACTGCCCCCGGGAAGTGCTAGCCAACCCGGCTAGGCGCATTCGCGGTTTCCAGTATTGGATGGACGGCTTGGCTCTGCGGCACTTGGATGGGACATTGCCCCACCGGCAATGTCGGGCAAACGGGGGGCAAGTATACGTTCCATGTACATCCTGTCAACTCCGACTTCGGACTCGAAACAGGTAGCACCGCTTGCGCAGCTTTCCCACTGCGGGTAGCCAGCCGCTAGTCGGCCAAACCTCCCGCAGAGGTGAGACCTTTGTATTTGCACCGTTCACCCCGGCCTGACCGCTGAGCCGGAGCTTCTGGTGTCGATTTACAGGGGGATTAGGCCGGCGATTTGTTGTTGTCCAGCGATTCTGTCCCATTAAATGTAAAGCGAATTTGTCCGCTGGATTAGATTGTGACGGTTGCGGTGTTGCGTAGGGATCGGAGCTTGTCCTGTTCTTTGGCGCTGAGCTTCTTGGTGGGCGGCTTCTCGGCGTAGGCGTACTTGCGCACGGTGTTCCGTGCGGTCCCGAGTTCCCGTGCGAAGGCTCTCAGGGGCAGTTCCTTCAGCCGGCCCTGGTGGATCGCTTTCCACCGGGCCAGTTGGGTTGGCATGGGCGTGGGCGTCCATGGGTTCGATGCCTTGCTGGCGGCGTCCTTCGCCGCTGCGCCCTTTCCGGAGTCAGGTTTGAGAGCAGGGTCGGCCGGACGCACCGGTTCCAGGGCGGCCAGACGGCGTTGCTGGGACCTGCTGATATGGTGATCTCCCGCGCTGCTGACCACGCGTCGGAGTTCGGGACCAGGGGACCAGGCTGACACTCCAGCCCACAGCGCGACCATGCGCGGCGGCGGTTCCTGGGTGGTCACCCGACGGCCTTCGTACCGGACCATTAGCTCTCCGTCGGGACGTTCCAGCACGTCCACCCGCAGTCCGGCGTAGCTGGTGCGTCCCGGGTCAGGCAGCAGTCGCAGGACCCACCACTTGTACTTCACCGTGTTGTCCCGTCCCACTTGGCGGGTGTCCTTGAAGCACAGGATATCGGAGAGGCAGAGATTGGGAGCCGCCGCACGGTAGGCCGGTTCCGGATGCTCCGGCTGGACGGCGAATCGAGCGTTGTAGCGGGGCAGGAAATCCTACAGCACTGCTGTGGCCTGGTCGATGGTCCGAGCATCGGCCAAGCGCAGTTCGGTTACCACCCGATCCTGGAAGGTTCCCGCCGCGCGCTCCACCCGGCCTTTGGGCTGTGGTGGGCCGGGCGAAGATCTGCCTGATCCCCAGTTCCTGCAATGACCTCGTGAACTGGGTGGCTTCCGCCGCCGTCTCCGGCTTGCGGACATTGTGCTTGAATATCGCGTGGTGGTCGATGTACAGCGTCAGGGGGATGCCCGAACCCTCGATCAGGCCCTCGAGCAACGTGAAGTAGCCGGCGGCGGTCTCGCTGACGCAAAATACGGCGTTGGACCACGGCGCTGGTCGCATCGTCCACCGCCAGCAGCAGGGCGAACTTGGGACCTCGACCCTCCAATCAGGCATGATGGCTGCCGTCCAGCTGGATCAGCATTCCAGCCTGGGGCATCCGCTGGCGACGGAACCGGTGTTGCGGTGAGCGCCGGCTGCGGGGACTGCCGATGCCGGCCTTGGTGAGAATGCGCCGTACCGTGGGCCGGCTCAGGTCGATGCCCTCTCGCGCACTGAGCAACTCGGTGCGGTGGGTGTGGTTGGCGCCCTCTTAGCGCTGCGTCGCCAGCTGCACTACCGCAGCAGCCTCGCCTGACGAAGTGGCGTTGTGAGGGCGGCGGCCCCGGTTGCCGTGAACCAACACAGCAGCGCCACGTTCGCGGTAGGCGGCCAACATCCGGCGGGCATGGCGCTGGGACACGCCCAGCAACTCGGCGGCATCGGCGATGGAGACCTGGTATTCCAAAACGGAGTTGAGCACGGAGAGTCTGGCTTGTTTTTTTGGTTCAACGTTACATCCTTCATGGGAAGGACATTTTCGCTGACCAGTTAATGGAGGACAGAATCGTAAAACAGCAACATATTTTCGTGGTTTACTGGGTCAAAGACCGCGGCAAATGACATCTGGGATGCAACCCCATTGGAAATAAAAGCGCCACGCATCAGTCACCGAACGTAGGAGATGAGTAATACACCAGATCAGGTGAGGCGTCCGATTTTCGCCAAGGGCCTCGGCCCATGGACTGGGGGTCTGCGGTTACCGATCTTGGATTACGTGCCCGTACCCATCGTCCAAGAACTTCCGCGAAGGAAATTTGATTGAGCCTGCACTCTGTGGGTTGCGTCGGTGATAACGTCCTGATCCATTGATGCCCAAATAAAACAGGTCGCTAATTGTCGTTCGAGGACATAGGCCACGGCGTGGACCGCTGCTCGACGCAGGCGACGCAGTTTCACAATGACATCATGGGGACCGAAATTGAACCGATCGTAGGCTTGGTCATAGATGAGCGTGAGCTTAGTTCGGCGGTTTCGATGTCCCACGATCTGAATGAATTGGTCGAACGTAACGTGCTTGACGTGCTCCCGGACCCGGGCATCTCCCAAACCGGTGTCGGGGTCCAACAGGAGATGCCGTTGGCACGGCTCGCAAGCCGCGAACAGCGTGCCGGGATCTCTATTTTCGCCTTCGACGATATCGGCGTCTAACGCCGTTGCATATTTGTTCAAGAAGTCAGCGTCCTCTGGTGGCTGAGGCCTGTCCCTATGGAACCACATTGGATGGGCTTTCCACGGCTCACCGGGATCTAACCATTTCATGAGTTGGCGCTTTGTGATGTCGCACGATTCGCCAAAGGATCCGGGATTCATGAATATATTACCTCCTAATCGATTCCGTTACCGACCGCCGTCGCGAGAGCAGCAATGCTCCGCAAGGATACGAGCGAGTGGTTCCCGGCCGTTCATGCGATCTCGAGCATCCAGTTTCATGATGACCGAGCGCAGCCGGAATCGTGACTAGGCCTGGCACAATCACTCCGAGTAAGGCGCCAGTCGCGAGTCGCCCTCGACCACCAGAGCATCGACGATCTGCTGCCAGAGGTTCGCGATCCCAACCGCGTCGGCGGCCACACGGTTTTCAATCAACCAATTCGGCAACAGATAAGTGCGTTTGGCGATGTTTCCCGGCTTCGTGAGCACCAATTGAGCCATCCAGGGTAGCCCGAGTCGAACCTGATCCTCAGGTGTGAGCACTCGAAGGAAGCTCACGAGCTGGTCTACACACGTAGCATTGCCGTTCGCGTATTCAAGCCACGCCTCCGCCTCCGAGCGGACCGCCAGCGGATCCCACCAATTGATCGGCTCTCCCCGGAGTTCTCGATATAGGTAATCGGTCTCAGATGTTCGGTTGGGCACGAGCGCAGCCAGCGTCATGTCTCCGACGAAGTCTCCTCGAAATGGCGTGTGGCCGGCATCAGCCAACGCCAGCACACGTAGCATTAGTTTTGGCCAAATTCGTCGGGCCGTCGCCGCGCGGTCTGGCGTTTCCTCTGCCGACGCGGACAAACCCCTCAATAGGTTGCCGAGATGGGACGGGGAGTCTGCGTAAGCATCGATCTGTTCGTAGACCGCCGTGTCATCACCGCTTTTCGCCAACTCCAACAGAGCGCGGGCGGTAACAAGGATATGCGTGCCCCTGCGATCCAGGTCATTGCACTTGTGGCGTACCAATGCTCTCCTCTGAGCGTCCATAACAGCTGACAGCAATTCGCGGGCATCAGGGGAAACGCAGATATCCGCCATTCCTGCCGGCGCGAGTGCCCGTATAGCAGCATCAAGCCGAAACGGTTGGATTGCCCCGTCCGGCGTATCTCTGAGCGATTTTGCGATGGGCTCCTCAAGTAAAGCGACACTGCGCGTTCCCGTTCCTTGATCCCAACCACCCAGGACACAGTCTGTCATCGTCTCCTTTACGATTCGCCATCCCAACTGGTGGTGGCACAACCCTTCCCGTACGCATGGTGTCGCCCAGAGGCGATCCAAACCGCGAGCCAGGTGAAGCCGCACTTCGTTTACCATGGCTTTAGCGAGGTGCAGGCAGCCGGCCGAAATGCGTTCAAACGCCGTTGAAGCATCCCCTCCGTCCACAAACGAGCGCAGTGAATCGGCAGCCGGCGTGAGCAACAACGGTAGCGTTCGTGCCGCGCTGCGGTCGGCACCTTCCTGAAAATACGATTCCTCAAAGTCGAACAGTCCAGTGGGTGCTGCCCCCTCCGAGACTCGAATCACAACCTCCGCGGCGAAGGACAAAACTTCATTTTCGAGGTCAACATCACTCAATAGGTGGAATTCTAACGCTGTCGCCGCGATCGCCGAGGGAAGATCCCAAGGGTGGTGGGCGCCGAATGGTGTTGGATCCTCCAGTAGATCCCTGGCGGATGAAATGCCCGCCTCGAGTTCGTCCTTATTGAAGGGTGCTGCGTTAGTGCCTTTGGTCTTGTACAAATAACGTGCAGAGAGATTGATCTCGTTGAAAGATCTCTCGATGTCACGATTGCCATCTTGCAACTTTTGGACGACCTCCTCGGGGGGAGCGGATTGGATAT
>DAOULH010000004.1:0-149258 GCA_034420475.1 Dehalococcoidia bacterium | reverse complement strand
CTGGACGTTACCAACGAAGACCCCAAGCCTTTCATCTGGACCAAAACCGCCGACCAGATCCTGGCCAACGTGGCCCGCTTTTGCCAGCGCACTTTGAATACAGGACACTAGGGGCCGACGGCGATAACGTATCCTTGGGTTCGCTGGATTTCTTGGGAGAATCGCAGGTGCCGGTCCAATTCGCTCTGTCTCCCGAAAACATGGGCGGCGGCGGTCGAACGATTCTCGACCATGGACGAGTATATAGTGATGGACCCAATGGCACTCAACAAGAAGAACTCGTTACGCTGCCAGAGCTCGACCTAGCGATAATGAACCCGCCCTTTACTCGCTCGGTATTTGGCAACTTATTGTTTGGCAGCTTGCCGGTCCCCGAGCGTAGACAACTTCGCCAAGAGTTGTCACGCCGGCTTAGGTCCAGACTGGCGACAGGAACCGCCGGATTGGGGGCCGCCTTCGTGGCTACTGCGACTCCCAAACTCCGGCCCGGCGAAGGGCGCCTAGCATTGGTGCTACCAGTCACGGTATGCACCGGCCCTTCCTGGCAGCAGACCCGATCCCTCATTGAACGTGATTTTGCGTTGGACATGGTTATTGTCTCCCACGACCCGTGTCGCTGGAACTTTTCTGACAGTGCCGATTTATCGGAGGCGTTGCTGATAGCCACCCGTCGTTCCGCTGGTAGCCATTCAGACGACGAATGCACCACTTTTGTGAATCTGTGGAAAAACCCTGACGGCGTATTGGATGCCCACCGAACAGCGCAGACTATTGCCGAAACTACACCGGCAAACCTCGAGGATTCCGGTACTGCATTGCTGACCGTTGATGGTCAGCACGTTGGCGAATTGCTGTCAGTTTCCTCGTCGAAAATCTTTTCGAGACAGTGGGCCGGCGTCCAGTTTGCACGCGCCGACCTGACCCGTAGCGCCCTGCGCCTGCTGGACAATACCGAAGTGTGGATTCCAGGCGGGTCAGCGACCGCCAGCATATCTCTATGTAGGCTGGGGGAGTTAGGGCAGATTGGCCCTGACGTACGCAGGCTTGATGATGGGTTTGATAGAACAGAAGCAATAACACCATATCCATGTGTCCAAGGGCACAACACCGAACAGCGACGGTCCCTCACTTGCCAACCAAACTCATATCTTGCTCCATTAATTTCCCCAAGAGGAGGACAACGGTCAGGGTACAGTGACCATCTGTGGCGGATGTCTGGTCGCCTACTTGTGGGTGCACGTTTCCGCCTTAATACAGCCAGAGTCGTTTCTATGCGCTCTAACGTGAACGTGCTAGGATCAATGTGGTGGCCAATTCGAGTAGAAGATGACGCTGTCGAAAATGCGTTAACAGTGTGGCTAAATAGTAGTTTGGGTATCTTATCGTTAATGGCTGTTCGTAACACAACAGAAGGGAGTTGGGTTCAGCCGAAAAAAGGGGACCTAGAACAGCTGCCAGTTCTGGATGCGCGGGCCATCCCCCCTGCGCAGTTGCAGGCCCTGTCGCAACTGTTTGACGATGTTGCCGAGGAGGAATTTGAGCGTCTGCCGGCGATGGCCGAATGCGCCGCTCGCCGCCGCCTGGACGACGGGTTGTCGGAGATCCTGGGCCTGCCCAACCTGGACGGGCTGCGCCGTCTGCTGGCCTCGGAGCCGGTGGTGAGCAACCGTCGGTTGTAACCACTATAGTCTGTTCAAATCGACGGCGAATCCAGCCGCTCGCAACTCCCTGCCAAGCGTCAATTTCCATCCTTCACCGTCATCCATTGGAATGTAGATAACGCCGTCATAATCCGACGGCCGCTCAACGTGACCTTTGAGCAATGCGCACACCCGCTTGCGGCCAAGCTTGCCTGCAAAATATCCCAGCTCAAGCACCACGTTCTGCCGCATCCGAGGTTGCTGTTTGTCCGGTTCATTAGCGAGACCGCCAACGTCGTCCGGTGTGCCGATGACGACCGCGAAGCCCACCGTTTGAGCGTATTCCTCAAACTTTTCGATTATCGTGCGGCCTTCGCTGGGCTGCTCTTGCAATATCACTGGTTCCAGTTCCAGCCCTTCGAGGTATCTCGCCACGGTTTGCTTGGCCGCCTCGTCCCGTCCATGAACGACGAAAACCCGGTTTGTGGCAATCGGTTTGTCCACGCTCGGTTGTCCATTGGCAGGTTGCTGCTGAACGTCGTCCTCCCAATACTCCTCGATTTCCTCAATCATAGACTCGAGGAGAGTTCTGACGCGCTTCAGTCCATTAACATAGGCTTCCTGGCGCTTGTGCTCAGGAGGATCGGGATCAATAATGGCTATAAATAGACCGTATCGTATTCTTCGGAAAGATTGTATATG
Source organism: Dehalococcoidia bacterium (assembly GCA_034420475.1). Lineage (GTDB taxonomy): Bacteria > Chloroflexota > Dehalococcoidia > Lucifugimonadales > UBA3495 > Bin87. Next base: position 146,916 of record DAOULH010000004.1, on the reverse strand, counting down.
CGGCGAGTCTTCTCCGAACGTATATTCTATGGCTATCCCCGTGTTTCGGCGCCATTTCGCGAATTCTTGGGAGGATCGGGGCATTGACATCAATGCTGGTATCGCATCCAATGCCCGCTGGATGCGCTCTTTTGCTTGCGCTTTGGTTGACTTCATCATCATGTGGAATCTCCGTGGCCAAATCTTTGGCCTGCGGCTACCCAAAAGTATGTTCTAATTATACCACTGCCCGCGCCGGCCGTCCCCTTCCAAAGGTCATTGGGAGGAGCGTTGCGACGTGGCAATCTCTTGACGATAGCGGCCTCCCTAGCACGTACTTGGCCATGGAACGAGATTGCCGCGCTTCGCTCGCAATGACAGCCGGGTACACGTGGGCGTCCGCCTAAATTGACGGTGAGGATGTATGACGATAGCCTAGGGTAGGGCGCAACGATTATGCTTGATAATGCGTTGGACGCCGCAATCGAGTATGTCCGGCGGAACACTGCCTTTCCGGGGTGGGCGGTTGAGTTCCTGCTATTCTTCGTGGGGTGGACGTTAGCCCGGTTCGGCGCGGCCATGTGGGACAGCGTGACGCTGCCGGAGGCATCGTTGACGCTGTGGGCAAGTTTCTGGGCTGCCTACGACAACCTGCGCGCTTATGCCGACGACTCGGCAATCGCCGCGCTGATCTTGACCATCATCATGGAGGTGATTGTTATGGTACTGGCGAGAAAATTGCTGCGCATCAACCGTGAGGAAGGGATCGCGGAGGGGATCGCGGAAGGGATCGAGCGAGGTCGTGAAGAAGGTCGCGCCGAGGTCCGCGCCGAGCTTGAGCCCATCATCAAAGAACTGGAGGAGCGAGTACGCCGGTTGGAAAACGGCGGCGCGCCGGCGGCATCGGAACCGTCGCAATAGCGGCACATGCTATAATGCGGCGCGATTCTTATTCGAGCGGAGCACTGATTGGATGATTAAGCGGTTTTCGGTTCTGTACGTGGGGCAGATCGACTTGGACAACGTGGGCGCGGACGGCACGCCGGCCGACCAGCGCCGTTACAGCAATGAACAGTTGGTCCAGGCGTACGATCACGCCGAAGCGCTGGCCCAGCACATGGACGAGCGCGGTTTCTACTGCATGTGGATGGCGGAGCACCACTTCCAGCATGAGGGCTACGAGTGCATCCCCAACCTGATCCTCATGGGAGTGCACCTGGCGGGACAGACCAAGAACCTGAAGTTCGGGCAGGCGTTCAACATCATCCCCATGTGGCATCCGCTGCGGGTGGCCGAAGACTTCGCCATGGCCGACATTCTCACGGGCGGGCGCATGATATTCGGAGTGGGGCGCGGCTACCATGCGCGCGAGGTCGAGACCTTTGGCGCTCCGGTGATCGACAACGACGCCAACCGCGAGCTGTTCCTCGAGCAGATGGAAGTCATCCTGAAGGCGTTCAACGAAGACTCGTGGAGCCACTCGGGCAAGTACTACACCATCCCGCCGCAGGTGCCCTATCGCGGCTATGACCTGAAAGAGATCACCATGGTGCCCCGGCCGGTGAGCCGGCCCGTGGAGATCTGGCAGCCCATCGCCAGCGGGCGGACGCTGAACTACATCGCCGAGCGCGGGATCAAGGCGATGGTGGCGCTGACCGGCGAGCGGTATGCCGAGCAGATGATTACCCAATACCACGACGCCGCGACGGGAGCGGGCCGCAATATTCCCCTGGGCGGCGACATGGCGCTGGGCTTCGGGTTCTACATCGCCGGCAGCCGCGAAGAGGCCATCGAGAGGGTGCGGCCCTTCCACGACGAGCGCTACAAGTGGTTCGCGCCCTTTGGGTTCGTCAGGTACACCGACGAACAGGGACGGCCATGGGGCACGCCGGGCGCGCCGGCACGGACGCCTCGCATCGAGGATGGCGTGGACCAGAAAGCGTGGTTCTGCGGCAACCCCGACGACTTCATCGGGTTCCTGCGCGAGATTGAGGACAAGTACCCCGGGCTGGAGGACATCGTGCTCCAGTGGCCGGAAGGTATGCCGTGGAGCGAGTTCCGAGACCAGTTGTCCATTTTCGCCGACGAAGTGATGCCGGCTTTCGCAGGTCGAGAAGCCGCCCTTCCCGTGGGCGACGACTAGGGCTCGGGTACAGCAGAGTTGGAGCAATTGCTTGGCGAACCCTGAGCACGTTGCTATCGCCAAGAGGCGAACGTTCGCCATAGCGCGCTGGCGGGCGCGCGAGTTTCAAAGCCGCCCGCGTCTCGATCTGTCGGGCGCCTACCTCAGCGGCATCAGGATGCCCGGCGTGGACTTGGGGTTCGACGATCTGACGCAGATTGACCTGACCTCGGCGGATCTGCGCCACGCCAACTTCGGCGGAGCCCGCTTGCGCGGGGCTTTCCTCACTCGTTGCAACCTCAACCGGGCGAATTTCGCCGAGAGCCAGGCGGCGGAGGCGTCATTCCTGCGATCTGACCTGCGGGGCAGCAACTTCGACAGTGCGGATCTCAGGGGAGCCGACCTTTCCAACTGCGACATCGGGTTCGCTACGCTGGTGGGAGCGAACCTGGCCGGCGCTGATCTGACCGAAGCCGATCTGACCATGGCGGATCTGACCGACGCCAACCTCAGCGGGGCCAAACTCAGCGCAGCGTGCCTGGATGTAGCCAACCTGACCCGCTGCGATCTGCGCCGCGCGATCCTGGTGCGAACGCGGCTTGACCGCACGTTGCTCGAAGAAGTCGTCCTCGACATGACGCTGTTCGCCGACTGCGACCTCAGCGGAGCGCTGGGACTGGAAACGCTGCGCCACGACGGACCCAGCATCGTCGGAGCAGACACGCTGGCGCGCTCCAACGGCGGCATCCCGGAGGCATTTCTCCGCCCGGCGGGAGTGCCTCCGGAGTTCATTGAGGGCCAGGCCAGGCTTGGCAACCAGGCGACGCCGCACCGTCGGGTGCTGCTGATCGGTTCCGTGGCGGATGACACCATCGTCAGGTGGCTGGAAACGGAGTTGAGGTCGATGGGATTGCAGTGCTGGAGCCTGCTGGCGGACGACGAGGAAGCGGCGTACAACACCTCGGTGATCCCGCCGATGAGCCGCTTTCGGGATTTCGACCGGGTGGCGCTGCTCTGTTCCCGGGACGCCCTGGAAAGCCCCGCCTGTTGGCGACTGTACCAGGAGATCATGCAGCGCCAGGCGACTTCGGCGGCCCGCCGCTCTTACGTGGCGGCCCTGGCCATGGACGAATGCCTGGAAAATGATACCGACGAACTGTATCGCCAGCTGAATGGCGGCCCGATGGCCCGGTTGAGGCCACGCAAAGACCGGGTGGGCGGCTACCGGCGCGACCTGCCGGGCGTGTTGGCCACGCTGACGGCGGAAATCAAGCCGCAGCCAGACATTTGGGACGACGAACCTCAGACCGACGAATCTGACGCTGCGACTGGGTAGAGCGGCTCGGAGTCAGTGAGGATGCTGGGAGTAGTCCCACTCCCCTGGGACGTACTCGATACGAACGTCGCTGCCCAGCATCAGGCAGGCTTCGCCCCACTGGCTGGCTGACTCAATATCCCAGGCATCCGTGCTGTCGGCGGGCCGGAGGCGAATGCCGTCCTCGCCGCCGTAGATCAGCATGATCACGCCCTCGCCGGAGTCTTCTGACAGCGCGGCCATGGCGGGACCGGGCTCGCCGTCCTCCCATCCGACGACATCGCACCAGACGTCCTGGCCCATTGGGTCCGGCGCCAGGACGCGCGCGATGCGCTGCGGGTCGGTCAGCAGGTCGAAGACCCGGTTGAGGTCCATGGGGCTGTTGCCGTCGGCGACTACTTCTACTTCGTAGAGCACTGAGACAATCTCCGTCCCGGTTCACGCCCCGGTGGTTTCCACAAGAACCGCTCCGTCTGCGCGTGCAAGGGTTTGATCAAAAGTGTAAAGGGGCGTTGCCCCGACGCGCTCCGCTGCGGCGAGAATCATCAGGTCGGCAAAATCCGGACCGCCTTGGCGGAAGCGCAAAGCGGCTCGAGCCACATCGTCGCTAGTTTCGAAGATCAGGCTCTGAACAGCGGTCAACTCTTCGAGAATGTCTGCAATCCGTTCGCGCGAGAATCCGTATGACCTTTCCAGCACCCAAGCCGTCTCGATGGTAACTTCTCGACTGATGAAACCCGGCGCTTCAGGTGTCAGTCCCTCCAGTAAGTCCCGCGCCGCCTCAGACTGTTCAAGGATGTCCCGTACCAGATAGCGGACCAGAACATTAGTATCTAAGGCAATCATGCGTCAGTGGCACCGGAGATGATGGCTTCTTGCATTTCCTCAATGGATACCGGGGGGCCATCGTACGATAACGCCCCGTAGAGGCGACTGATAGAACGCACCTTCCTGATCTGCACTTCACCATCGTGGATGATGTAGCGTACCCGGTCTCCAGCGGTCACGCCGAGAGCCTCCCTCACGGCTTTGGGCAGCGTCGTTTGCCCTTTTGCGGTTACCGTAGATTCGATCATTGCAAAACACCCTTTTGCATTACGTTTACCACATACGCCTTGCATTTCCAAAATAGCGACTAGCCGAGACTATTGTCAAATCCGGCGTACCGCCCGGTGCTACAATGTCCGCGCCCGTTGCGTCCAGACAAAACGTAGCGAAAGGGAGTGGTTATGGCTGGCATCGCTTTTGAAAAACACACGCTGCCCAACGGTCTAGATGTGATCGTGCACCAGGACCGTTCGATCCCGGTGGCGGCGGTCAACGTGTGGTACCACGTGGGTTCCAAGGATGAGGAGATCGGACGCACCGGCTTCGCGCATCTCTTCGAGCATATCATGTTCCGCGGGACGCGACACCACAAGGCCAGCCATTTCGAGCCGTTGCAGAAGATTGGGGCCACGCTGAACGGCTCGACAACTGGAGACCGGACGAATTACTGGGAGGACGTGCCATCCAATTACCTGGAGCTGGCGTTGTGGCTGGAGGCGGACCGGATGGGGTTCCTGCTGGACGCGCTGGACCAGGACGGGTTCGATACCGAGCGCGACGTGGTTAAGAACGAACGGCGGCAGAGTTATGAAAACCGGCCCTACGGCATGGCCCAGTGGCATATCCAACAATCTCTTTTCCCGCTTCCCCATCCCTACCATTGGATGACCATCGGTTCCCAGGAGGACCTGGACGCCGCCAGCCTGGAAGACGTAAAGGACTTCTTCCGCCGGTACTACTCACCCTCCAATGCCAGCCTCGCCATTGCCGGCGACATCGACACCACCGAGGCCCTGGATCTGGCGCATCGCTACTTTGCCGATCTGAACCCGGGGCCGAGCGTGCGCCGCATCGAAAGGGCCGATTCGCTGCTGTCCGGCCGGGTGGACCTGGAGATGACTGACCGCGTCACGCTGCCCCGCATCTATGCGGCGTGGTTGGCTCCGGCCAATTTCTCGGGCGAGGATGACGCGGGCGACATCCTGCGCGCCATCCTGTCTGACGGACAGAGCAGCCGGATGTACCGCACCCTGGTGTACGAAAAGCAGATCGCCCAATCGGCTACGATGGGTTATCACGCAGCGGAAATCGCCGGGCAGTTTCGCATGGAGCTGACGCCCGCTGAGGGTCACACGTTGGACGAAGTGGAAGCAGCGGCGGAAGCGGTGCTGGCCGGCATCGCCGAAAATCCACCGACGGAAGAGGAGTTCGAACGGGCCGTCAACCGGATTGAGATGCAGCATCAACGGATGCTCTCCCGAGTCGGTGGCTTTGGCGGGCGGGCCGACGCCCTGAACTACTTCAACGTGTTCACCGGCGACCCGGACGGTCTGAACCGGGTGATGGAACAATATCGCCGCGTCACGCTGGACGACGTGCTGAAGGCGCATGGCCAGATCATGGAGGCTGGGCAGGTGCGGATGCGCGTTTACCCGGAGCGCTCCCTGAGCACTGCCACGGTATCCCTGGACCGGACCCGGCAACCGGCCGGCGGAGCGACGCCGTCGTTCGCGCCTCCAACGCCGGAGCGGGCCCGGCTCGCCAACGGGATGGAGGTGGCGGTAGTCACCAGGCCGGGAACGCCGCTGGTTACCTTCGCCTTGCTGGCACGAGCCGGCGCCATCGGCGACCCCACGGGCCTGCCGGGCCTGACGTCGTTCATGGCCGCGTTGATGGATGAAGGCACGGCGAACCGGAGCAGCCAGGAAATAGCCGCCGCTTTCGAGCATATCGGTTCCAGGCTTTCGGTAGAGGCGCGGAAGGAAGTTACGCTATTGACCGCAGAGACCCTGAACCGGCACTGGGCTCACGCCTTGGGGCTGGCCGCCGACGTGGCGCGCAACGCCAGTTTTCCCGATCACGAGCTGGAACGGGTGCGGCGCGAGCGGCTCACCGACCTTCGCCGGGCTCGGGACGACGCCGGGTTTGTGGCGGAATCAAACTTCGGCGCGCTGGTGTTCGGGCCGGAATCGTCCTACGCGCACTCGAACCTGGGCAATGAGGCCACCGTGTCAACTGCAAGCCGAGACGACCTGGTCGCGCGGTACGGCCAGGCGCTGCGCCCCGACCACCTGTGCTTGCTGGTGGCCGGCGACGTCAGCCTGCGTGAGGCGGTAGCCGCGGTCGAGGAGAGTTTCGGCGATTGGTCGCCGGGAACGAACGGCGCCAGCGGTGTCAGTGTCGCTAACGATGCCGCCGTGTCCGGGCCGCGCCTGTTCCTTATAGACAAGCCGGGAGCCGCACAGTCGGTGATCCGGGCCGGAATGCCGCTGGTGGAGCGCCGGGATGCGGACCACATGCCGCTGTCCGTATTGAACTACGCGTTCGGAGGTCAGTTCTCCGCTCGGCTCAATCAGAACCTTCGGCAGGACAAAGGCTACTCCTACGGCTACAACTCGGGCATATCGTGGTACAACGCTCCTTCGCTGTTGTCAGCCGGCGGGAGCGTCCAGACGGAAGTGACTCGAGAGGCGGTGGTCGAGACGCTGCGCGAGTTCGAGGACATCAGCGGCGGAAGACCGCTCAGCGTCGAAGAACTGGAAAACGCGCAGAACGGGTTGCGACTGGGTTACCCGTCCGGGTTCGAAAGACCCGCCCAACTGTTGGGCCAGCTGATACCGCTGGTCCAGTTCGATCTCCCAACGGACTACTTCCGGACGTTCGAGCAACGACTGAGTGGCGTCACCCTGGCCGATACGCACCGGGTGGGAGCGAAATACCTGAGTGCGGATCGCTTGCGGGTGCTGGTGGTAGGCGACCGGGAACGGGTAGAACAGCCGCTGCGGGATCTGGGGTACGGGCTGACGGTGCTGGATGCCGAAGGGGTGGCGGTGGGATAAAATGTCTGTTGTCCTGCGGTTTTTGTAGTCAGTCCCTCACGTGATGGATGACATATGCCTTATGAGTGGGACACGACAAAGCGCCGCGAAAACCGGGACAAGCACGGGATTGATTTCGCGGCAGTGGAAGAGGCTTTCCAATGGGAAACGGCGGTAATTGAGCCAAGTCCGCGCTACGGCGAAATGCGTTGGCGAGCCATTGGTTACATTGGCGAGGGTCTGCATACCGTTATCTATACGGTGCGCGGTGATAATACTCGCATCATCAGTCTGCGCCGAGCGAATGACAAGGAGGTGAGAACGTATGATGCAGAACGCTAACCTGACGGCGCAGAGTTTTGACGAGCTGGTGACAAGCAAATTGACCTTTGACGAAATCGCTGCACAGTACGACGAAGAAACCGCCATCAACGTCGGCATCGCCCGGGACCCGGACAACCCGGAATGGACCGCCGAGACGTTGGCCAGAGCGCGACCGGCGATTGAAGTTCATCCCTACTTGGTAGCGCAGAGCCTGCGCCGCCGGAATAAACAGGAAGGGTTGGACAAATGGGAGGTCAGTATTGAGCTCGATATTGAACTGCTGGCCCATTTTTTGGAAGGCGGTCCGGGTTGGCAGGGCCGGATCAACGATGCTTTGCGACAGGCTGTAAAAGAATCAGCCGAGAAGAGCAGCCCGCTGGGCCGCGAATAGCGGCTCCATTCCCCTTGCGGCCAGGGCCAGGGCGTCTCCTACTCTCTGGCGTGGGAAGGGGTTGCCCTCTGCGGTTCCCTGGATTTCGACCACCGAACCGGCGTCGGTCATGACGATGTTGAAGTCGGCGTCGGCGGTGGAATCTTCAGAGTAGTCAAGGTCAAGCAGCAAACTGTCGCCGGTCAGCCCGACGCTGATTGCCGCCACCGAGCAGAGCAGAGGAACCCGATCCAGCTTTTGCGCTTCGACCAGCGACTTCAAAGCCAGGTGCAGGGCGACGAAGGCTCCGGTAATCGCGGCGGTGCGGGTGCCGCCGTCGGCCTGTAGCACGTCGCAATCGAGGTAGATGGCGCGCTCGCCCAGGGCTTCCAGATCGGTGGCGGCCCGCAGCGACCGGCCGATGAGGCGTTGAATCTCCTGGGATCGGCTGGCGGTTCTGCCGGAGTCGCGGTCGCGGGATCGCCGGGAGGATGTGGCGCGCGGGAGCATGTCGTATTCCGCCGTCACCCAGCCGGCGCCGCGCCCCCGCATCCACCGGGGCACCTGTTCCTCCACGGACGCGGCGCACAGGATGGCGGTGTTGCCCATTTCGATCATGGCGGAACCTTCGGCGTAGGGTTGGCAGCCCGGAGTGATGCGGACGCTGCGCGCCTGGTCCCATCGTCGTCCGTCGGCCCGGATGAGGCTGTTGTTCATGGTGCAATTGTCCTGTCAATCGTTTCGGTCATTGTGCCACAAGAGCCCTGGCGGGATGCTGGCCCGGAGCACGTCGGGCGGTTCATGCGTACCCAGTTTCCCCCACCGGTCATTGCGAGCGCAGCGTGGCAATCTCGTGATGGCAACAGGGTCTCTTTCAGCAACGGGATCGCCACGTCGCGGCGCTCCTCGCGATGACAAACGGGGTACGCCTGAGCGCCGGGCGGCGGTTGCATCGCCGGCGGTGAAGGCGCACAATCGGCGGGTGATTTTCGGACTGTTCGATTCGCCGTGGCATTTGCTGGGCCTCGCCGGTTGGTGTTTCCTGATGGGTTGGGGTTTTCGCATTGGCCTGCTGCGCATGGCGCTCTCGCTGGCGGCGCTGGGGTTGCTGACAGCCCTGGCATGGTTGTTCAAAGACGCCGAATCGCCGGCGCTGGTTTACGGGCCGCTGGCGTTTGTCGGCGTCATCTGCGTGATCAGCGTGGGCATCTTCGGAAGGGGGCTGGAGCAACGGCTGGGTTACGGATCGACGGCGGTTCGGCTCAACCATGCGGGCGGGTTGCTGCTGGGATTGCTCATCGGCGCGGCGGTTTGGCTGTTCGTGCTGTGAACCGCGGCGCGGGCCTCAGCCATTCGCCGCGCCTTGATGCCCGGGAGGCGTATCCGGGGCGGACTTTCCGCGCTGATATAATCCGGCCCAACGATGATGGACACAGCTGACCAACACGAGGCAGTCCCATGAACGCGATCAAATCCGACACCGATGCCGTAGGCATCGTGCTCGCAGCGGGGCGCGGGTCCCGGATGCGCTCGCGGATACCGAAGCCGCTGCACACCCTGGCAGGACGCGAGCTTATACGGTATCCGATTGCCGCGCTGGAGGAGTGCGGTGTTTCGCGGGTAGTGGTGGTCACCTCCCCGGACAACGGCGATGCGATTGCCGGCGTGCTGGGAGACAGGGTCGGCTACGCGGTGCAGGACTCGCCGGACGGCACTGCCGACGCCGTCGCCTGCGGCCTGCGGGCCTTGCCGGAAATCCCGCGCCTGGTAATCGTCCTCGCCGGGGATACGCCCCTGGTGAGACCCGAGTCGATCCTCGGGTTGATCGAAAGCCATAAGGTCGATCCGGAGCGACGGATGACCATCCTCTCCGCTGCCGGCGCCTATGGTCCCGACCTGGGGCATATCAAAAGGACGAAGCGCTGTTCGGATCATGCGCGGGGCGATTTGCTGGCGATACAGGAAGCCGCGGAACGGGACGACCCCGATTATGGCCTCGCCGAGGTCAACACCGGCGTCTACTGCTTTGACGGGTTCTGGCTGGATCAGCGCATCGGGACGGCGCCGAAATCCGCGACGGGCGAGCGCTACCTGACCGCGCTGGCGGCCATGGCAGTGGAAGCGGGTGAGGGGGTTGAGGCGGCTCCAATCGCGCTGCCCGACGAGGCGATGGGAGTGAACGACCGCGAGCAACTCGCTGGGGCCGGCGCAGTCATGCAGGACCGGATCAACCGCTACTGGATGTCAGCCGGAGTGACGCTGGTGGATCCGGCCGCGACGTACATCGACCTCGACGTGGAGATCGGGCAGGATACGATGATCCTGCCGAACACGATGCTCACCGGAGGCACGACCATAGGCGAAGAGTGCGAAATCGGGCCGAACGCCTGCATCCGGGATTCCGCGATTGGCCATCGTTGTCGCATCGTGGCATCCACCCTCGAAGAGTCGCGCGTTGATGATGAAGTGGAAATCGGCCCTTACAGCCACCTGCGGCCGGGGGCGTGGATTGAAGCCGGCGTGCATCTGGGGAACTACGTCGAAGTCAAAAACAGCCGGGTCGGTTCGGGCACCGCCGCGGGTCACTTCTGCTACCTGGGCGACGCCGACATCGGGGAGGGCGTTAACATCGGCGCGGGCACCATCACCTGCAACTACGACGGAGTGGACAAGCACCGGACGGTGATCGGGCGAAGCGCGTTCATCGGGAGCGACACGATGCTGATTGCTCCGGTCACCGTGGGAGAGGGAGCGGCCACCGGGGCGGGGGCCGTGGTCACCCGGGATGTCCCAGAGGGTAGACGCGCCGTTGGCGTTCCTGCTAGACTCCTCCCACGACAACAAAGCGGGAGCGATTGACCCGCTCTCGGCGCGCCGAGCGTCGGTTGAGGGCCACTGGCTTGGATACTGATAGTAGTTTACCTCCGTTATTGTTCCTGGCAGCTTCGCTGCTGATTTTCGCTTGGGCCAGTGTCGCTGTAGCGTCCAGACGACAGAGCCAAGCCTCTGCGGTATTTTTGGCCCGGCCGTCATCCCCGGCGATTGGGATCCTGTTAGCTGCCGCCGCTGCCGCCGCCGGCGGCTCCGCATTGTCGGTCGCGTACCAACTTGCCAACGGCTCGCCGGCCATCATCGCGCTGGCGGTCGCGGTGCTGGCGACCTCGGCAGTTTTGGCGGGCGTTTACCTCGGCGCCCGATTATGGACCCGGCAATTTCCACGGGCCGCGCGCCGCGTGGCGGATCCCAGGCGATGGGCCGGCGACGGAAACCGGGCCGGGTCCGAAAGCGGCCCAAGTTTGCCAATTGCCATGGAAGGCAGTTCGGACGGCGATCCGGAGAACGGTCATGCGGACGGGTCGACGCTGACGCCCGCGGAACTGATGAACCTGGACCGCAACGACATCGACATGGTCCGGTCCATCAGCCACATGGATGATCTTGACGTCAAGGACATCATGGTGCCACGGCTGGACGTGCAGGCCGTGGAGGTGACGGTCCCGGTGGACGAACTGGTCCGGATGCTGGTCAGCACCAGGCACACGCGGCTGCCGGTTTATCGGGACACGATGGACAACGTGGTTGGGATCATCCACATCAGCGACGTCTTGCAGGTGGTGGCCGATGGCGCGACCGAAGCCAGCGTTGACGCCATGATGCGGGAGCCGGAATTCGTGGCGGAAAACATGGCCGTCGATGATCTGCTGCACCTGATGCGGTCGAAGTCCCTGCAGATGGCCATCGTGGTGGACGAGTACGGCGGGGTGGAAGGAATTGTCACCCTGGAAGACGTGCTGGAAGAGATCGTTGGCGAGATCGACGACGAGTTCGATGATGCTGCTGCCGTGGAACTCGCGCCGGCGGCCGATGGCTCCTGGCTGGTCAAAGCTACCGCGCCGGTGGAAGACGTTTCCCGCGTGCTGGGCCTGGAGTTCGATTCCGAAGACGTCAACACCATCGGAGGATACGTCTACACGCGCTTGGGGCGGATGCCGTCCGTAGGGGACGTGGTGGTTTCGGACCGGACGTTGATCGAGGTCACGCAGGTGCGGGGACGCCGCATATACGAACTGCGGCTGATACCCCCAGCCGCAGCGAAACGAAGCAAAACCGGATAGTTTCCGGTCCCGGATAATTTCCGGTCGATGAGGCGAAAGTTCAGCGGAATCCGATCAGCTCTCCGCTCAGGATCAGGAAGTGGTCGTACCAGCCGTTGGGTACGGGAACGACCAGGTGGATGGTGGCGCGGTCGCTGCTGTTCAGGCGCAAATCCGCAGCCGGAACCACTTCGCTGTGTGTAGCCGCATAGAGGTAGTCGCGCTCCGACGTGTTCACGAATATCAACAGTTCCTCGCCCCTGGTGATCAAACCGGGCGCGTTGGTCAGGCTGCCAAAACTGCGCACCCCCGGGCCGGTGGGACCAAAGAGCCACATCGCTCCGCGTTCGCCGGGATTGGCGGTTACCGAGGAGTAACCTGCGGCGGGGTTGTCAGCAGCGGCGTAACGGGCGATCGATCTGCCGGAGACGCTGACCGCATCCAGTTTGGCGTCGATCCCCAGCGTGGGAATGATCAGACGAGACGCCGTCGGCTGGGTTCCTACGGGCCAGGCTGCGGAGCTGGGCATCTCGGTGTAGCCCAATTCCGCCAGGTGTTGAGAGTGCGCTCCGGGGGGCAGCGAAACGATGGACGCTCCCGTTCCGCCTGCCGTGCCTGCTGGGGCCGCAGATTCAATCAGCGTGGCGTCCTGACGCAGCGCTTCATAATCATCCAGGCTGGCCCTCTGGAAATAGAGATACCCGTAGTAGGCGATGCCGGCCGCGGCCAGGATTCCGCCGATTGCAAGGAGAGAGATGCCGGCCCAGCGCAACCCGTAATATTGCGCCCGGGTGCGCATCTGGATGTAGTCAAGTCCAATTTGCATATTCGCTTCCTGTGTATTTCTCGCGCCACTTTCCGCTCGTGCGCGCGATCCGACTCCGCCGGCATCCCGGCGGAGCGCCCATTAAATCCGGCTCGGGAAGGACACCGTGATCAGTGCCTTCCCGCCCGTATGGGTTCGTTGACGAATATATCTCCGTTGCGGATTTTGATGTTGTATCCGCAACCGGGGTTGGTGCAGGTCCAAGCTTTATAGTGGACCGGCGCACCCTGGGCGCCATAGTCCGAGAGGGGCACCAACGCCCCGATGTTGCACTGTTGACAAATCGGGAACTCCATCGCTTCCACCGACATTACCTCCCTTACCCGTTCCAGACTGGGTATGCAGCCCGGAGTATAGGGTTGATGTCGATGATTTGCCTGCATATCGGGCGGCAATCTTTGGCGGTTTTACAAAAAGTCTATGAGGAATCGGTAACCCGTTCATCCATCTGAAGACGTGCGGGGCAGCGCTCAGCGCTGCCCCGAGATGCGAAACGTTCCCGGTTGTCGGGATTATTCCAGATAGTCGCGCAGTTTCTTGGACCGCGTGGGGTGGCGCAGCTTTCGGATGGCTTTGGCCTCGATCTGACGGATCCGTTCGCGGGTTACCCCGAATTCGCGGCCGACTTCCTCGAGGGTCCGCGTGCGTCCGTCTTCCAGACCGAAGCGCAGTTTGAGCACGCGACTTTCCCGGTCGGTCAGGGTATCCAGCACCTCCTGCACCTGTTCGCGGAGCAGTTGCGCCGACGCCGCGTCGGCCGGCGCGAGGGTGGTGCGGTCTTCGATGAAGTCCCCGAGGAAGGAGTCCTCCTCCTCTCCGATGGGGGTTTCCAGCGAGACCGGCTCCTGGGAGATCTTCTGGATCTCCTCGACCTTTTCGGGGGTCATTTCCATGGCTTCCGCCAGCTCTTCGGTGGAAGGCTCGCGGCCCTTTTCCTGGAGCAGCCGGCGGTGGTGCCGCATCAGCTTGTTGATGGTCTCCACCATGTGGACGGGAATGCGGATGGTGCGCGCCTGGTCCGCGATGGCGCGGGTGATGGCCTGGCGGATCCACCAGGTAGCGTAGGTGCTGAACTTGTAACCCTTGCGGTAGTCGAACTTTTCCACCGCGCGAATCAAGCCGATGTTGCCCTCCTGGATCATGTCCAGCAGGGCCATGCCGCGGCCGATGTACTTCTTGGCCACGCTCACCACGAGGCGAAGGTTGGCTTCGGTCAGATGGGTCTGGGCCCGCTCGCCGTTCTTCATCGTGATGTAGTAATAGCCGGCCGCCTCGAACTTTTTCGCCTCCACGCGGTCGATCAGGCCGGGCTCGCGCAGCAATTGGGAGAGCAGCAACAGCGAACATTCATCGTCGTGGACGTACACCGACGGCACGTCCAACCCTTGTTCCGGGCTGTAGCAGCCTTCCACGCCGTCGGGATGCAGCTCCGCCCAAATCGGCACGTAGCCGGTCACCACGTCAACGATGTTCTGGGGCAATACCCAGGTGTCCAGCGAGAGCTGGACGATGCGCTGGTAGGCGACCTCCGGGCTGATGCTCAGGTCGCTGGCTACCTGGTCAATCATCTCCTGGGAGACCTCGGCGTCGATGGCCTTGCGAAGCGCCGGGGAATCCTTCACTTCGTCCAGGGGCATGGCCTCGTTGAGTTCGAGATAGCGGGCCAGGGAGCGGACCAGCGGCGCCGCGTTGGCGATCCGCGCCAGCAACAGCATGGTGGTTTCCCAGACGGCGTTGTCCAACTCGACGTCGCCGATAACCGGCAGGTAGTCGATGCTGAAGCCGTTCGCCAGTCGGGCCGCCACCTTGCGGCAGGTGTCTTTGGACTCGAGCAGCGGCTGGCCGTCCAGAGCTTTTTCGATCTCTTCGGGGTTGTCCAGCTTGGACAGGTAGCTCATGCCGTCGAACTTGCGCAGGTGGTTCAGCCCTTCGAGCTCACGGGCCAGCCGGCGCTCGTCGGCGGAGGTGAGCAGGTCAACCCGGCCGATTTCGCGCAGGTACATGCGTACCGGATCATCCAGGGCATCGTTGCCATCGGAAGTATCGACGTCGGCCCAATCGCGTTCTTCACGCTCCATGTCCCGGGCGGACGGGCCGTCCAGCTCGGGAAGGACGGTGCGGACGGCGGCGGCGCGGCGGATTTGCCATTCGTCTTCGGTCGAGTCCGGGTCGTCGACAATCACGACGGCGACGCTCACGTCGTCCTCTTCGGCGCGTTCGTCTTCGTAGTCCGCTTCGTCGGCGACGGCCGCACCGGAGCGGGCCCGGCCGTAGTTATCTGAGTCGTCGGAGATGGCGACCGCTTCACCCGCGTCATAGTCCCCGTCTTCGTCGGGCACGATTACGTTGCGGCGGTTGTTGATGATGGTCATAAACCCCTCCTTTATCTGTGGTGTGGCGAGGCTGGCTGCCGCAGCAGGTCGATCTCGCGTCGGCGTTGCGTATTAATCAACCAATTGGTGAGGATTTCGGAATCGGATTCGAAAATGTCCTCGTCCTCCATCGCATCGGTTGATTGGTGGATTTCTTTGTTCAGGTGCTCCTTTTCGAGGTTCAAGCAGGCTTGCTGCCAGGCCCGTTCGACTTTAGCCGGAGTAGAGAGCATCAGGTCGGTGTCGCGCAACTGGTTGAAGTGAGGTTCCAATTCGGGTGGAACCGATGCCTCGTCATTCGTGTTGGTGTCCATAACAGAACATACGGATCGAAAAATTTCCCGGTTCTCAGAGCGGGTGAACCATCCCAAGTGGACGGATTTGGCCGCGTCTTTTTCCAGCTGGTCCCGGTGTTGCAGCAATATCGCCAACACCAGCTCTTCGGTTCGGTTCCGGTCGCGGCCGGGTAGCGATATCGCTTCATCAGCAGTAGCCGGGACGCGGTTGGCGCGCCGGCCAGGAACCTCCCTACGCGCGACTACGTGCATCTCTGCTCGCAAGGTCTCGACATCTACTGATAAGTGCTTGGCCAAGGTATCCAGGTATAAATCCCGGTCTATGTGGTCCGGTATTTGGGCTACCAAGCGCAGCATGGTTTGCGCGACCTGGGAACGCCCGTCGTCATTGCCGATATCGAAGCGCTCCGTCAGCGCGGCCAGCAGGTAGTCGAACAGCGGGGCGGCGGCTTCAATAAACTCGGTCCAATCGTGGGGTGACTGGCGGATGTAGTCGTCCGGGTCTTTGCCGGGCGGCAGTTCCGCGACCCGGAGGTCCAATGCCTCCGGCTGCTGTAGGACGGACGCGCCGGCCCGATTGGCGGATCGCTGGTCGCGCTGTTGGAAAACGCCCCAGGACGATTCCAGGCTGCGCAGCGTGGCGTTGCGGCCGGCGGGGTCGCCGTCGAGGGCCATGGTGACGCGATGGGTCAACCGGCGCACCAGGGCAACTTGGTGTTCCGTCAGAGCGGTGCCCATGGACGCGACCACGTTGTCGAACCCGTGCTGGTGGGCCATCACGGCGTCCATGTAGCCTTCGACGATTACCGCGCCGTGCTGGCGGACGGGTTCTTTGGCCAGGTGCATGGCGTACAGAATTCGGGATTTGTCAAACACCGGAGTCCGGGGTGTATTGAGATATTTCGGGGTGGCGTTGTCGTCCAGGGCCCGGCTGCCGAACCCGGCAACCCGCGCCGACCAGTCCCGGATGGGGATCATCAGCCGACCGCGGAACAGATCGTAGAAGCGTCCGTCCTCGGTTTCCCGAGCCAGGCCGGCTTCGGCGATGGTTTGCGTCTCGTAACCGGCGCTGGTCAGGTGCGCCAGGAGCCGATTGTCCCGCGCCGGGCTGTAGCCGAACTCGAAGGTCTGCAACGACCGGTCGTTGAGGCCGCGCCGGCGCAGGTATTCGCGCACGAAGTCGGCTTCCGGTTCCGCCAGAACACGCTGGAAGAACTGGCGCGCCGCGTCGTTGATCTCAAAGAGCAGCTGAGAACGGCCGCCGGTTTCCGCCTGGTCGGTGATGGTGACGCCGACACGGGCGCCCAGGCGAACCAGGGCTTCCCTGAAGTCCACCCGGTCGGCCTTCATCACGAAGGAAAAGGCGTCGCCGCCCTCAGCGCAGGCGCCGAAGCAGCGCCAGGACTGGCGGTCAGGGAACACGAAAAATGAAGGCGTCCTTTCCTGGTGGAAAGGGCAATTCGCCTTGAAGGAGCTGCCCGCCCTCTGCAACTGAACGTAACCGCCGACTAATTCGACGATGTCCAGCCGGCTTTTTACGTCATCAAGTTGCGTCATAGGAAAGCAAATTACCACAAAGACAATTCGCCAAACCTATTTTACCACAAAACCTCCGATTGGTGTACCTCTGGATTGCGCTCACGCCTACCCGGTCTGTCATCGCGAGGAGCGCAGCGACGTGGCGATCTCGTTCCCGCGGCGGCGTCCGTTGCCCTGACGAGATTGCCGCGCTGCGCTCGCAATGACAGTTCCTGCGACGCTGGGTACGCGTGAGGTGGTCGCTCGGGCGGGAAGGACAGGCCGGGCCACGACATGGCCGGAGCAGGGTCACGGGCCGGGTTGGTAGGTGACCGTGACGACCGCTTCGGTTGCTTCGTCGCCCCGGGATGCCACCACCCGGATTGTGTTAGCGCCGGGCTGGAGCAGAACGTTGGCAATCCATTGCCCGGTGGGATCGGGCAGCGCGGGGATCAGGTCGTTTATCACCACTTCAGCGTCGGGCGCAGTGATCCCGGTGATGGCCAGGCGGCGGTTGCTTACCGCAGACCCGTCAGGAGGCTCCGTAATGGTCAAGGTCAGCTCTTCCTGAGAGCCCACGTAATTGACCTGGAGGAACTGGCGTTGTTGTCGCGAGGATGAGCCGTGGTACCCGATCACCTCAATCACGTTTGTCCCTTCGGACAACGGCACCGTGCCGGCATAGTTCCCGGCGGCGTCCGCCTGAATCCTGACGTCTCGCTCCGGGAACTCGCTGCTGACATAGATGAACTCAACGATTGACCAGGGCAGCGTGGATCCGGAAACGACCGTCACCGGGGGGCCGTAGATGGTCGACATATCCGCCGGTTCGTGCACTTCCAGGAAATGCGGTCGCGGCGTGGGCGTAGGTTGGGGCCGGGTCGGTGTGGGCCGCGGCGTAGGCGTGGGGACCGGCGTGGGAGGCGGGGTCGGCGTGGGCCGCGCGGTCGGCGTGGGTGTGGGGGTAACGGTCGGTGTGGCGGTCACCACCACGGGAGTGGGCAGCGCCGGTATCGGAGTGGCCGTGGGCTGAGGCCGCTCCGCCCGGTAAGGCACGGCAGGAAGACCCGGCAAATTCGATAGCCAAAGCGCAAGGAACAAAACCACCAGCAGGACTGCGGCGGTGACGGCTGCGATCTGCTGCCACAATGTACGACGGTCCGAAGCAGCAGGCGGGCCGCTAGGCGACGGGAGCGCCGACGGGAAGCGTCAGCGTGAACACCGTGTGGGTCCCGTCTGCCGTCGCCAGCGTCGACTCCACGGCGAGGTCTCCGCCGTACCGCAGCGCCAGGGTGCGGCTGATGTACAAGCCGAGGCCGGACGAGGTCTTTTCTTCGCTGCGGCCCAGTTGCGGCGTCCAGCCACGGTCGAAGAGGTGCGCTCGATAATGGACCGGAATGCCGGGCCCGTCATCGGCCACGCGCACCTGGAAATTGTGGGAATCGCGGGTGACCGTGATCTCGATATAGTCCCCGCCGTAGCGGAGCGCGTTATCCACCAGGTTGGCAATGATGTGTTCCAGGGCGGCGGCGTCGGAATAGACAAGGCCGAAATCCTCGGGTTCCGACCACCAGGCGATGTCCTTGCCCTGCTCGGCGGCCTGTCCGGTGTATCTTTCCACGATGCGGCTGACCACGGCGGAGGGTTCCACGGGATACCGCTCTACGGGCGCGTCCGGCGTTTCCAGGTTGATCATGACCTGGATGTTGCCCATCATGAGTCGGAAGGACGGCGCCTGCTCTTCGATCTCGTCCAGCAGTTCGTGAATAACGTCGGACACGTCCTCGCCGGTGGCGGCCAGCACGCCCCGAACCTCGCGGCACTTGCCCAGGATGCGGCGCATGGGCCGGCCCAGGTCGTGCTGGAAGGTCTCGAAGTGCTGCTCGGTCAGCTTGTTCCAGTCATCCGCGCCGTTGCGGCCGTTGGCGTGACGGTGCCGCATACTCGAAACCACATAGACGCTCACCGCGACGGCCAAGCCGAACACAACCCCGGCGATGCCGATGTACGACAGCGGTTCTACGGCCCAGGGTTCCGGGAACATCCGGTCCGGCGGCAGGAACACCGACGCGATCATCAGGCCCAGTCCCAAGACGGCCAGCGAGATGCCGACCATGGCGGGCCACGGGTGGAAGGAGAGTCGTCGTCGCGTCAGAACCGCCATGGGGTCGCTCTACTCGCGCGGGGGCAGCAGACGGTAGCCGCGGTCCCGCACGCTGACGATGAAATCGTTGGCGCCCAATGACATGCCCAAGGCCTTACCCAAGGATACCTTGATCTCGCGCACGCGAACCCGCAGCGAGGCGCGGGTGTCGTCGCCCTCCAGGTAGCGCTCCAGCCGATCAAAGGGGACCATGTTGCCGGGGCTGCGATACCAGGCCTCGGCGAGCTCTCGCAGGATGTCAAACCGGCGGCCGGAAACGTCCGGCACCGGCACCGCCTGCCCGCTTTCGTCGCGCACCAACACGGAGTGCGCGTCCGTATCGACGATGATCCGGCTGCCGACGGCGATGGAACGGGGCTCGGCGCCCACCAGGCGACGGATGCGCAGGGCGACCTCCTCCGGCGAGGCCAGCTTGTCGATGAACTCCACCGGCGCCTCGACCTGGAGCGCGCTGCGGGCCACGGTGTCGCGCTCGACTCCCTGGCTGTACTGGGTGAACATGAGCACGGGCAGGCGGGGGTGTTGCCCAACGATGCGTTTCAGGATGTCCAGGCCCTTGAACTGGTCGTCGCGGTACTCGCCGAGCCGGACATCCAGGATCACGCCGTCCGGCAGTTGCCGTTCGATGGCGTCCAACGCGGCCCACATCATCTCGTCGGCGGAGCCGTGCTCGTCCTTGCCGACGACGGTCGTGCCCCAGCCCTCGTCCTCCAGGCGGCGGCGCACCGCGCGCACGATGGCGGACGCGGCTTCGTCGTCGACGATGAGTATGTTGCCGGCGCGCGGGGGCATGGTACTCCGAATTACCGCGCCGGCCGGCTGCGGTGGCGGAACACGTCGGCCAGGGGGATGGCCAGGCCGGGCAGCAAAGGCGTGGTCAGCGTATCGTCGGCGGTCAAGACGGCCCGCTCCACGTACTGGCCGTCGCGCAATTCCAGTTGCAAGGCGGTTTGGTTGAGTTCGTCCATTATCCAGTATTCCGGGATGCCGGCCGCCTCGTACACTTGACGCTTGCGCACTAAATCACGGTTCCGGTCTGTGGAAAGGACTTCGACCACAATAGCCGGAGATCCTTCCACCATCTGGTCGCCCACGATTGCCGTACCGTCAAAGAGGATTATGGTCAAGTCAGGCGCAAAAAGCCTCGGTAATTCCGATGGCAAAGCCACGTTGAGGTCGGTATAAACCGCGCCCGGAGGCTCCGCAAAACTGCGGAAATGATGCCTGAAATAATAGAACAGCTCGCCTTGAGCCCACTGGTGGTCGGGTCGGGGTCTGGGCATGATGTAGAGCACTCCGTCGTCCAGCTCCATCTTGAGCTTGTGGTCCGGTTCGGGGAGCTCCAGCTCCAGGAACTCGGCGACGGATACTCGCATCCCGGTGCGCGGTTTCGTTGGCGTGGTCATGGTCAGCCATCCACAGGTCAATGCCCGGTCAACAGCTCTGCGCCGGCTGCCCGGGGCGTCGGAACACCTCGGCCAGCGGGATGGCCAGGCCGGGCAGCCGGGGCGTGGTCAGCGTATCGTCAGCCGTTAAGATGGCCCGCTCCACGTACTGGCCGTCGCGCAATTCCAGTTGCAGCGCCGTGTCGTTGAGCCAGTCAAATATCCAGTATTCCGGGATGCCGGCTGCGGCGTAAACCTGACGCTTGGGTACCAGGTCCCGGTTTCGGTCGGTAGAGAGAATTTCCATCACGATATCCGGCGCGCCTTCTATCATCCGGTCACTGACGACCACCTCGCTGCCGCGCAGCACGATGGACAGGTCAGGCGCGAAAAGACGGGGCAATTCCGCGGGCAGGGCTACGACGATGTCCGCGTACACCTCGCCGGGCGGTTCCGCAAAAGCGCGGAAGTGGCTCCTGAAATAATAAATCAGCTCAATTTGGGCCGACTGGTGTCGCAAACGTGGTCTGGGCATGATGTAGAGCACTCCGTCGTCCAGCTCCAGCTTGAGCTTGTGGTCCGGTTCGGGGAGCTCCAGCTCCAGGAACTCGGCGACGGATACTCGCATCCCGGTGCGCGGTTTCGTTGGCGTGGTCATGATCGCTCGTTCCCTGCGTGTAAACTATTATAAAGCCGTTGCCCACGTCCTTGACGTATACGGTAGAGATGCTCCCGCCCGATTTCGGCATTGTCGGCTCGCGAAAATTGTGGCGAGCGGCCGGGCGGGATGATACTTGCGCCACGCAATCCCGGGAGGATACCCGTGCCACTCCGACCTTCTTCGATGTTCCTCAGATCTCCGCGCGCTTTCGTCTGGCCGACGGCCGGGCTGCTGCTGGCGGCGGCCGTTGCGGCGGTGGCAATTGCGCTACTGGCGGGGAACGCCGGCGCGGTTCAGGCGCAGCAGGGTTGCGACTTGGTTTTGGACCAGGACGATGACTACACACCTGGCTCGACTTTCGATCTGACGTTCAAGTTCACTCCTGAGGACTGTAAGCCGGGAGAGTTCACCAGCGAGTTCACCATATTTCTTCATGAGGACATCACGATACCGTCCGGGTTCGACAAGCAGGACGTTATCATCATCGCTGGTGGAAGATTTTCCCCGGATTGGGTAGACCCAAATCGAGGCAGCGGCGAACCTCATGAAATCGAACTGCCCGGATGTCAGTCCTGGCGCCGGGGAAGCGGAGACCCTGGGGTTTGCGACAATACCTCCCCTCCTGTGGTCATAGAGTTGAACAACTTGCAACTGCCTGACCAGCCGGATAACGATGACGATCCATACATAGCAACAATCCAGTGGGATGGCGGGTCACCGCTGACCGAACGTGTACGGGTCGACGCCACGGTCGATATCGATGGCGATGACGAAGCTGGTTACGGCGAAACGATCAAATTGCGGGGGGCTGGTTTCGAGGAAAACGTTACGGTCGAAATTTACGCTATGCCAAATACGGGTTCGGTATCTTGCCGGGAGGCAAATGCCGGCGGCTGGAGCGGTTGGACCCAGGTCGGGACGGCAGAGGTGGGATCCAACTACCGATTTACCGCTGAGATCGACATCAGCTCCACTCAGTTTCGCTCGGCGGTTAGACACCAGATCTGTGCAGTGGATGGAGCCGGAAACACGAACGGCACCTCCATATCTCTCGTGATTACCGCCGGCCTCGAGCTCATAGGCAGTTCAGAGGTATCTCCCGGCGACAGGGTCACCTTCAAACTGGTTGGGGGTGGCGCATTAGCTAGCAATCCCGTGCGCGTTCAGGGCCGCCAACACGATCAATGGAGCCGCTCTGGGGACAACCTTATCGTTACGCTGCCGCCCAGCGCCAGCGGTAGAGTTACGGTTGGAGTCACCCTCGCCAGCGGCAAGTTTGTATCAACCATCATCACCATCCGAGACGCCGACCTGTCGGTTCGGCCGGACAGCGGCCTGGGTTTGGGAGAGCAGTTCCTCGTGAGTTCCAACAACCTGGCGGGCAATCAGGTCTGCCAGGTGAGCCTGGACGGGGTTCCGCTGGCCTTTCTGGACGAGGGCCAGGACAGCGTCGAAGACTGCCGCGACGTGGCCCGTGGGGGCCGTTTCGTCGCTCCGGTGGCCATGATCGGCAAGAACGGCCGCATCAACAGCGACCTCATCACCAAGCTGCTGGAATCGGACGGCGAGGAAGAATTGGAGATTACCAGCGAGGCCGGCGTCAAAGCGTCGGCCACCGTCAAGATTGCCAAGCCGACGCTGACGGTTTCCCCCGACGAGGGTGAAGTGTCTCCCGGCGATACCCTGGTGTTCCGGGGCACCAACTTTCCCGTGGAACGCGGGTACTACAATCCGCCGAACATCATCGTCGAAATCAATGGCCGGATCGCGCACAACGTCTACACCTCCAGCGGTACCCGGGAGTTCGAGTACCGCGTGCCGTCCCGCGCCGAGGGCGGCGAGCGACTCCGTCCGGTTGTCAAGATCGACGACTATCAGCTGCACGACCTGACGCTGGACCTGGATCTCGTGGTGACCCCGGGCAGGTTGGAGATTGACCGCGACGAAGTGAGGATCGGGGAACCCATCCGGGTGACGGTGAGCGGACTGGACCGTTTCACGCAGGGCTACTCGGTGGGGATCAGCCGCGGGCCGACGCTTTCCTTCGACGGTGAGACCCGGTTCGCCTCGGACGGGTCGGGGACGTTCTCCCGCACCACCGTCATACCCGAAGACTATCACCGCGACTACGCGGAGGAGCGGACGCATCCGGCGACGTTCCACGTGTACAAGTCGGGAAGCCGGCTGCCCGGCGTGACCGCCACCGTGACCCTGCTGCCGCGGCGGTTCGTGCCGCCCACGTTCGCCCCCGATCCTCCGGCCGCCCCCGCGGTTGTCGCTGACGGGCCTTTCGGTCTCACCGTAGCCTGGGAAGAACCGGCCTACGACGGCGGCAGTCGCGTCACGCACTACGACGTTGAGTACCTCGTCTCCGGGGACGGAAATTACACTGGTGCCGGCACCGGCGAGGGCACTAGTCATACCATCACCGGCCTGGCCCAGGGCACCGAGTACCAGGTGCGGGTGCGCGCCATCAACGACGTGGGGCCTAGCCTATGGTCAGGGCCGGCAACCGGGGCCACCGAGCAACTGGTCGCCAGGATTGAACCGGCGCCGGACACCCTGTCCATCGTGGCCGGCGAACCGGCCGGGTTCCGCATCACCCTGTCCCATACCGCAACCGTCACCGTCAAGCTGACCCATGAGACCGACGGAGGCTTCGGAACCGAGGGCAGCGGCGAGTGCGTGATCACGTCCGGCACCGAGTGCGCGTATTCCGTAGATACATCGGGGAGTCAGGACAGCGATTCCGGTTCGCTGACTGTGAACATCTCGCCTGATCGGGGGTACACCGTCGGAACGTCGCCCGCACGGGTCAGCATACAGAATCCGGAGCCGACGCCCACGCCGGTTCCGCCGACGCCCACACCGACGCCGGAACCCACGGCGCCCCCCGAGCCCACGGCCACGCCGATCCCTCCGCCTCCAACCGTTGACCAGGCGGCCCTGACCGCCACCATTGTGGCGGCGGTTACAACCGGAGAAAGCGAGACCCGGGACCGGCCGGTAGCTGAAGAGGAAACGAGCGACGGGGGCCTGAGCGGTCTGGCCATCGCGCTGATAGCGATCGTGGTGGTGGCCATCCTGGCCTTGGCCGGAGCGATGGCTGCCCTGGCGCTGCGGCGGCGCGGCGGAGGCGGAGGCGGCGGAGGCGACCCGGCCCCTGAAGCGTAAGGTCAAAAAAGGAGGCGGGCTTGAAACCCGCCTCCTGGATTTTTGTCCTTCGCCCGCTCGCTGGCCGGGTGTCAGGATAGGAGTCACGCACTTGAAGCCACACGCCCGTCACTCCTGTAAAAGCAGGAGTCCAGCGATGGTATGGCGACGGAAACTGAACAGTGTTTATCGATTTTGGTCGCTGGATTCCGGCTTTCGCGGGAATGACGGGATAATTTGACGACAGCCCCTAGGAGTCTTTGGTCAGGTTGGTGAGGAACTCGCTGTTGGAGCGGGTGCGGGCCAGGCGTTCGAGAACGCGCTTGGTGGCGTCGCCCATGTTGGCCGGGTCGCCGCCGGAGGCCAGCGTCACCATGCGGCGCAGCAGCCAGATCTGGGGCATGGCTTCCTGGTCGTAGAGCAGTTCCTCCCGGCGGGTGCCGCTGCGCACCACGTCGATGGCGGGGAAGTAGCGCTGGTCGGCGAGCCGGCGGTCCAGGTGCAGTTCCATGTTGCCGGTGCCCTTGAACTCTTCGTAGATCACCTCGTCCATGCGGCTGCCGGTGTCGAGGAGGCAAGTGGCGATGATGGTGAGGGAACCGCCCTCTTCGAGGTTGCGGGCGGCGCCGATGAACCGCTTGGCCGGGTACAGGGCGGCCGGGTCGATGCCGCCGGACAGCGTGCGGCCGGAGGTGGGCAGCGCCAGGTTGTAGGCGCGGGTGAGCCGGGTGATGCTGTCCAGCAGGATGACGACGTCGCGGCCCGATTCGGTCATGCGCTTGGCGCGTTCCACGGCCAGCTCGGCGACCCGGCACTGTTCTTCCACCGACTCGTCGAAAGTCGAGGCGAACACGTCCCCGTTGACCGCACGGCGCATCTCGGTGACCTCTTCCGGGCGCTCGCCGATGAGCACCACCATCAGGATGACCTCGGGCCGGTTCTCGGTGATGGCCGCGGCGATCTGGCGCAGGACCGTGGTCTTGCCGGCCTTGGGCGGAGAAACCACCAGGCCGCGCTGGCCCAACCCGATGGGCGCGAACAGGTCGATCATGCGCGAGGACAGCCCGCCCTGCGGGTGTTCCAGGACGATGTGGTCGTCGGGGAAGATGGGCGTCAGCGACTCGAAGATCCGACGGGAGGCCGGTTTCTGGTCCTCTGGTTCCAGCAGGTTGATGCTGGTGGCGCGGGTGAGGCCGTAACGCCGCTCCCCTTCTTTCGGGGGCCGCACCAATCCGGTTACCGTGTCGCCGGTCTTGAGGTTGAACCGGCGGATCTGAGACTGCCCGACGAACACGTCGCCGGACACCGGCGGGTATTGCAGCGAGCGGAGCAGTCCGTGCCCGGCGTCCATCACCTCGAGGATGCCGGAGGCGGTCAGCAGGTTGCGGTTAGCGGCGGAGTTTCGGACGCGGTTCAGCAGGGCGTCCCGGCCCAGGTCGGCCAGGGACCCGTCGTCCTTGAGCCCTACGTCGGGCGCCAGCTCGAGGAGTTCCTCGTGGGACATGGTGCTGAGTTCGGCGACGTCGACGTAGCGTCCGGGTTGAGAACCGTTGGAATACGGCTGGCCTCCGTCCGCGGCGTCGTCAGCGGGAACGGGATCCGCCAGCGCGACGCCGGCGTCGTCGTTAGCCGGGGGGCGCCGGCGTCGTCGGGGAGCGGT
This sequence comes from Dehalococcoidia bacterium, assembly GCA_034420475.1. Taxonomy (GTDB): domain Bacteria; phylum Chloroflexota; class Dehalococcoidia; order Lucifugimonadales; family UBA3495; genus Bin87. The sequence continues at coordinate 120,811 of DAOULH010000004.1, read as the reverse complement.
CGAGGTGCCAGTGCGGGCGCGGACCATCTTGTCAGCCTCCGGAAGCTTGCTGCCAGTCCTGCAGGAATCGCGACAGGCCGGCGTCGGTGAGTGGGTGTTTTATCATTTGCGTCAATACGTTGTAGGGTATGGTGGCGATATCGGCGCCGGCGGCGGCGGCGGTCACGCAATGCCGGGCGCCCCGGATGCTGGCGGCCATCACCTTGGTTTCCACGGCTTGCCGGCGGTAAACGGCGACGATGTCCTCGACCAGGGCCATGCCGTCCTGGCCGATGTCGTCCAGTCTGCCGACAAATGGGCTGACCACGGTGCTCCCGGCGTTGGCTCCGAGGAGCGCCTGGTTGACGGTGAAAACCAGGGTCTGGTTGATCTGTATGCCGTCCCGGGCCAGCACGCTGATGGCCTTGAAACCTTCCTCGGTGCTGGGGATTTTTACCCAGGGATTGGGGATCCACTCGGCGATGTCCCGCCCCTCGGCGATCATGCCCGGGGCGTCGGTGCTGACCACTTCAACCGAGATCGGGCCGTCGATGATGTCGGCGATCTCCTGGACCGCCGCCCGGTATCCGGCCGCGCCGCCGATGCCTTCCTTTGCGGCCAGGGACGGGTTGGTAGTGACCCCGGAAATGACGCCAAGTTCGGCGCCCATGCGGATTTCGTCGATGTTGGCGGTGTCCAAAAACAGTTTCATGTCGCATCCTCCTCGTGCCCGGGAGAAAGTCTTTTGCCGGTTCAAGGCCGACGGCTGACCGCTGTCGCGGATGAACGGCCGCCGGAGCGTTCGGCGCCGTGCCGAGTTTTAGAGTTCAGGATCAAGGAACCGGCCCGCGCCGGAACGTGGATTGAGTTTTAATTTGCCGGCTTTCGGTCTGCGGGGAAGGGCTAATCCGCGGAGAATGACCATCCGCCGGCTCGCCGGAAAGGCAACTGTCTGCCTTCTCGTACCGTTTGGTTTGCCTGTTCGATGAGCGCGCTGAACAGGGGGTGGGGCCGGTTGGGCCGCGACTGGAACTCGGGATGGAACTGCACGCCGACCATGAAAGGATGGTCCGGCAGTTCGGTGGCTTCGACCAGTTCGCCGTCGGGAGACAGGCCGCTCATGACCATCCCCGAGGCTTCGAGCGTCTCCCGGTAGGTGTTGTTCACCTCGTATCGGTGCCGATGACGCTCCCTGATTTCAGGGCGGGCGTAGGCCGCGGCGGTCCGGGTGTTGCTTTGAGGTTGGCACGGGTAGTGACCCAGGCGCATGGTGCCGCCGAGATCGGTGATGCCGCGCTGCCCGTGCATTATGTCGATCACCGGATGCTCGCAGTCGGGGTCAAGCTCGGACGAGTTGGCTTGTTTGAGGCCGGTGACGTCGCGCGCCCAGTCGATGACCATGACCTGCATGCCCAGGCATAGGCCCAGGTACGGCACGTGCTTGTTCCTGGCGTAGCGGCTGGTGTCGATCATTCCTTCGACCCCCCGGGAGCCGAATCCGCCCGGCACCACGATGGCGGAGACGTCGCTCAAGTGGGCATCCGGCCCGTCTCGCTCGACGGCTTCCGAATGGACCCAGCGCACGTCCGCCCGCAATCCGCAGGACGCGGCGGCGTGGCGCAACGCTTCGCGCACTGACATATAGGAGTCGGGATATTCCACGTATTTGCCCACCACGGCGATGGGAACCGCGCCGGTGGCGCCGTTCATCCGGTCGACGAGAGTGCTCCAAGCGTCCAGGTGGGTTTCACCGTTCAAACCGAGGGATTCCGAAAGGCAGCGCCCCACGCCGAAGTGGTCCATCACCAGCGGCACTTCGTAAACGTTGCTCACCGTGGGCATGGGGAACACGGCTTCGGTGGCCACGTCGCAGAACAGGGACAGCTTTTCCCGGATGCCGGTGGTGACATCGGCGTCGGAGCGGCATACCAGCGCGTCCGGCTGGATTCCGATGCTTCGCAGTTCTTTTACGCTGTGCTGAGTGGGTTTGGTTTTCAGTTCTTCGGAGGCCGAGATGTAGGGGAGCAGGGTCAGGTGCATATAGAAGACGTTGTTGCGCCCCACGGTGTTTCGCATCTGCCGGATGGCTTCCAGGAAGGGCAGTCCCTCGATGTCTCCCACGGTGCCGCCGACCTCGACGACAACGACGTCGGCGTTGGATTTTTCCGCCAGGCTAATGAGGCGGTCCTTGATTTCGTTGGTCAGATGGGGCACGGTCTGGATGGTGCCGCCGAGGAAGTCGCCGCGCCGCTCCCGGGTGATCAGTTCGAGGTAGGTCTGCCCGGCGGTCACGTTGCTGTCCCGGGTCAACTCGACGTCGATAAACCTCTCGTAGTGTCCCAGGTCCAGGTCGGTCTCGCCGCCGTCCTTGGTTACGAAGACCTCGCCATGCTGGTAAGGGGACATGGTCCCCGGGTCGACGTTCAGGTAAGGGTCCAGTTTGATGACGGTTACGGAGAGACCCTGACTCTTCAAGATGCGCCCGATTGAAGCGACGCAAATCCCTTTGCCGATGGAGCTGACCACTCCCCCGGTCACGAAGATGTACTTAGTGGGCATCTGGACTACAGCCGTTCCCGTGCCGCACGCTAATCAGGATCACTTTGCTGGCCCTGTTGGACAATCGCGGTCCACTTGCTGGAACCTTATGGTCTTGCCTGATCGGGGACTTGCCGGCGGTCATCGCAAATCGCTGGCCGGCCTGCCAAGGTAAGTCCGCATCGGGACATCGGTAAAGGTGGGAAATGATACCTTTGGCAAGCGTATCCTACACGCCGATGTTGTGAGCGTCAAGCGGACGGGATGAGCCGAATTCGCCGATTTGCCCCCGGACCGCCGGTTTGGGAGTCTCAATGGCTGGGGATGCGACGATGGCGTCGTTGCGGCGATCCGGAGAGAACCCCGGCAACTGACCGCCCGCAACGCTACGCGCCAAGGCCAATCTCGGTAAGAGCCGTTGCCACGGTATCCCCGATATCCGCCGGAGTGGGGATGATGCGCGCCCCGGCCCGTTCCAGCGCCCGGATTTTAGACTCGGCAGTGGCCGACTCGCCGGTGATGATCGCTCCGGCGTGGCCCATGCGTTTGCCGGAAGGGGCGGTGGCGCCCACTATCAGCGAACATACCGGCTTCGTGAACTCGGGCGAACCGATGAATTCGGCGGCCTGCTGCTCCATGTTGCCGCCGATTTCGCCGATGAACACCACGAGGTCGGTGTCGGGATCATCGTTGTAAAGGCGGAGGATGTCGACGAAACTGCTGCCGATTATCGGGTCGCCGCCGATGCCCACGCACGACGACTGGCCGATGCTCTGCCCGGTGAGCTGGCCGACGGCTTCATAGGTCAAGGTGCCGCTGCGGGATACGACGCCTACCCGGCCCGGCATGTGAATGTTCCCGGGCATAATGCCCACTTTGCAGCGCGCTCCCGGGTTGATCATCCCCGGGCAATTGGGGCCGATCAGGCGGACCGGGTTCGCCTGCACGTAGCGATACAGGCCGACCATGTCGTGCACCGGGATTCCCTCGGTGATGCAGGCGATCAGCGGTATCCCGGCGTCCACCGACTCGGCAATTGCATCCGCTGCGAAGGGGGGAGGCACGAAGATCAGCGACACGTTGGCCTGAGTGGTGGCGACGGCCTCATCCACGGAGTCGAATACCGGGATCGCGTCGTCGAACAGCTGGCCGCCTCTGCCGGGCGTCACGCCGGCCACCAGCTGCGTGCCGTATTCCTTGCAGGCCCGGGCGTGGAAGCTGCCCTCGCGGCCCGTGATGCCTTGCACCAACACCCGAGACTGTTCGTTGAGCAGAATTCCCATAAGCCTACGCGCCCGGCCGGGCGTTGGAAAGCGCCGCCGTGACTTCCGTCAGCGTGTCGGCGAAAGTGACGTTGAGCCCGGAGCCGGCCAGGATTGATTTTCCCTCTTCCAGGTTGGTGCCCAGCATACGCACGACCATCGGCTGTTGCGCCTGGTGTGCTTCGTAGGCCATGGTGATGCCCCGGGCCGCGACATCGCAGCGCAGGATGCCGCCGAATACATTGACCAGCACCCGATCAACCTTGGGGTCGGAGAGGATGATGCCCACTGCCTTGGCCACCTTTTCCTCGGTGGCGCCGCCGCCGACGTCCAGGAAGTTGGCCGGGGCCGCGCCGGCGGCGTTGGCAACGTCCAGCGTGGCCATGGCCAGGCCGGCTCCGTTGACCAGGCAGCCCACGGAGCCATCGAGACTCACGTAGGCGATGTCGTCGTCAGCGGCCTCGGCTTCCAGGGGGTCTTCCTGGTTGCGGTCGCGCAACTGCTGCAGGTCCGCGTGGCGAAACAGCGCGTCGTCCTCGACATCCATCTTGGCGTCCAGGGCCATGATCGAACCGTCGCCGGTGACAATCAGCGGATTCACCTCGACCAGGGAGCAATCGTTTTCGACAAAAATACGGTAGAGGGTGGCGAGCACGCCGGCGGCATACCGCAGCGCGGAACCGCTCAAACCAAGGCGGGTTGCCATCCGCCGGCACTGGTAAGGCATCAAGCCGAGGACGGGATCAACCGGCTCGGTGATGATGGCGTCGGGGTCTTCTGCCGCCAACTGTTCGATGGACGTCCCCCCGCCGGCGCTGGCTATAACCACCGGGCCCCGGTGGTCCCGGTCCATGGTCACCGCCACGTACATCTCGCTGCCGATGTCCGCCAACGCCTCGACGAGCACGGCTTCGACCGGAACGCCGTCGGCATCGGTCTGGTTGGTTACAAGTCGGGAACCCAGCAAACCGGCGGCAAAACTGCGGGCTTCATCCGGGCTGCCAACCACCTTGACGCCGCCGGCCAGACCGCGGCCACCGGCGTGGACCTGGGCTTTGACGGCGGCCCGTCCGCCAAAGGATGCCGTGGCGGCGGCCGCTTCGTCCGCAGTGTGTGCCAGACTACCATCGGGCACCGCAATACCGTAACGGGTGAATATTGCCTTTGCTTGATACTCGTGGAGTTTCATGGCGCGAGTCATTGTGCCGTAAGTATTGTTGGCCGTCAACGCGCCGCGGGCGGCGTAAGTGTTCAGAATCCAGGAGGTTGTCATTGCGAGGCGCTTGCGCCGTGGCAATCTCGCCGCCGCCGCAATGTCTGCCCCAACCGACTCCCCTGCGCCAACGAGATTGCCGCGCTGCGCTCGCAATGACAAGAGTGGGGCGCTCGCAATGACAAGGGTGGGGCGCTCGCAATGACACTTTCCCTGCAAGTCTGAACAGTTACCGGGCGGCGAGCCCCGCGAGGACGGTCAACGTCTCCGGCCACGAATGGGCGGCCCGGACGGTTATGGTATGGTATTAGCGGCACGGTATTTGGAATCCCTTACAGCCCGCCCGCTTTCGACGAGCTGGCGGGTGGGGTGGGACCCGATTATCGTATTCTACGAAGCCTACATAGTGATTGAGGTGTTTCACCAATGGTTGCTAACACGGAGCGTATGGTGTCGGTACGCGGCGGGATGTTCAACGTCCAGGTCGCCGAAGGTGGTTCCGGCGACGCGCTGATCTACCTGCACGGGGCCGGCGGATACGTCGGATGGCCGGATTTCCTGGACCGGCTGGCGGAGGACTACCACGTTTACGCGCCGGCGCATCCCGGCGTCGCCAAGTCCACGGGCCTCAACCACCTGGACGACCTCTGGGACCTGGTGCAGTTCTTTGAAGAGTTTCTCGACGCCCTGGGGATCGAGCGTTGCCACTTGATCGGTCATTCTTACGGGGGCTTTTGCGCCGCCGAGCTGGCGGCTCATCGTCCCGACCGCATCTCCCGGCTGGTGCTGGTGAACTCGCTGGGTTTGTGGCTGGAGGACAAGCCGGTGGCGGACTTTTTCATCCTGACCCCCGACGAACGACGCGAAATGCTGTGGCACGACCCGGAAGGCGAACTGGCCCATGCGTCCGTCGCCCAACCCACGGAACCCGAGGCCCGGCTGGAGCATACGCTGGACCGCATCCAGACCCTGCAATCGGTCGCCAAGTTCACCTGGCCGATCCCGGAACGGGGCCTGACCAAGCGAGCCCATCGCATCGTGATGCCCACCCTGATCGTCTGGGGAGACTCCGACCAGGTGATACCCCCGGAGTACGGCGAGGCGTTCCGTGACCTGCTGCCCAACGCCACGTTGACCGTTATCCCGCAGTGCGGCCACATACCGCAAGTGGAACGCCCGGAGGCGTTCTTCGACACCGTCCTGGGTTTCCTCCACGACTGACCGGTGGGCATCAGCCGGGTCAACGCCGTTCACCGGATAAACGCACGGAGATTAACATGGCCGTCAGCACCGCCTTGCAGGAGGCGTTCAACCGCCACATCAACGCCGAGTTCTACTCGTCGTACCTTTACCTGTCGATGTCCACCTACTGCGATTCCATCGACCTGCCCGGTTTCGCTCACTGGATGCGAATCCAGAGCCAGGAAGAATACGACCACGCCATGCGCCTCCTGACCTACCTGGAGGACCGGGACGGTCGGGTCACCCTGCTGCCCATCGAGCAGCCGCCCATCGAGTTCAATTCTGTGGAAGACGTGATGCGCCAAACCCTTGAACACGAGCAGCACGTTTCGCAGTTGATCAATCAACTGTACGCGGTTGCCGCCGAGTCTGCCGATTTCGCCAGCCAAGTCATGTTGCAGTGGTTCGTGAACGAGCAGGTTGAGGAAGAGAAAACGGCCCGCGACGTGATTGCCTCCCTGGACAAGGTGGCCGGCCGCAGCGACGCCCTGCTGCTGCTGGACCGCGAGATGGGAGCACGCACTCTGGCGCCTGCCGCCGCCTGATAGACCGGGAGGTCACCAAATGACTCTCAACGAATTCATTGTTGACGCCCTCGAGAAGGAAAACGGCTTCCTGTTGGAGGCCCTGGACGGTTTGGGCCCGGAGGAACTTGCCTGGCAACCGGCGGCCGACGCCAATTCCATCGGCTGGATACTCTGGCACATGGTCCGGGTCGAGGATATGTGGATCCAGTTCTTCGCCCAGTTTCAGACGGAACTTTGGGAAACCGAAGGCTGGCACGAGAAATTCGGCCTGCCCACCCGGGACAACGGCTTTGGTCATACTGCAGAGCAGGTGAAGAACTTCCCCGCATTGGATCTGAGCGAATTTCTCCGCTATCGCGCGGCGGTTCGGCAGGCCACGCTGGCATATCTGGACACGCTGACCCCGGAGGACATGGAACGGGTTCCCCGGGAGCGCCGCCCGGAGATGTCGCTGGGCGCGATGTTCCGTCAGATCATCGGCGAGATGTACCAGCACGTCGGGCACATCGCCTACCTGCGAGGGTTACAAGGCCAGTGAGGCCGGCCGGCCGACGCCACGTTGTCGTGGCGCCCGCCGTCTCGATCCTGCTGGCGTTTGGGTTGGTTCTGGGCGGGCTGCCCAGCGCGGCCGCCGGCAACGGGGCTCGATGAGACGCCAACCAACCCTGGAGCTATCGGCCCCAACGTCACCGGACCCCGGGTTGCGCGTCCTGGCGCCATCGCCCCCAGGGTTATTGAACCCGTGACTGTCGACGAAACGACGGGCCGGCCCGAGTTATGGAGGCCACCGTGGACCCGGCGCGCCGGGAGTGCCACGGGCCGTTTCGCCGCATGTGCCTGATCGTGAACGGCAGGTTCTTCTACAAAGAGATAGATTGGTTCACCCACGAGCCGAGGTATGAATACCGTCTCCGCATCGAATGATACGGCGCGTTTCCGGGGCAAAAAGAACCGCTCCAGTTTGAGGGCAAGTACGGCTGTCGCCTGATTGAAGTCTTGTCAGAAACCCGCGCGACCAGTTCAATCAAAGAAGCAAAAGTTGCGCCGACACGGGTGCAATGCCCGAAATCGGAGAGGTGCCGGCCGCCAGCCCAACGCCGGGCAGCTAGCGGTTTGCCGCGTTTTTCCGGCTCAATCGCCGCAAGCCTTCTTCCAGCGCCACCCAGGGCAGCAGGGCGCATTTGATCCGCACCGGGTATTGCCGCACTACTTCCAGGGCTTCCAGCTCGCCCAGTTCATCCATCGCCACGGGCGGCAGTGGCTTGCCCTGCATCAAGTCCCGGAATAGCTGGGACAGGTCGGCGGCCTGCTCCACGGTGCGGCCGTGCACGCTGTCGGCCAATAGCGATGCCGACGCCTGGATGATGCTGCACCCCTCGGCGAGGGCGCTCACATCCTCGATGGCCGGCTGCTCATCGCCTGACTGACCCAGCCGCAGTTGCAGCGTGGCCCGGTCTCCGCAGAAGGGATTGAACTCCTCGGCTTCGACGTCGGCGTTGGGCAAGGGGATGCGATGCCGCGGGCGGCGGTAGTGGTCCATGATGACGTCGCCGTAGAGCGCGTCAGGATTGTCGGGCAGGGAAGCCATCGGGGCGAGCCCAGAGGACCGGCTACTCAGTGGTGGCGACGCCCTCGCCGTCCATCGCCGCTTTCAGGGTATGCCAGGCCAAGATGGCGCACTTGATGCGGGTGGGATACGCGATCACGCCGGCGAGCATTTCCAGGTCGCCCAGCAGGTCGTAGTCGAGCTCGGCGTCGGGCTCCGTGAGCATACGGTGAAACTCGTCGAACATGGCCATGGCATCGGAGGTCGATCCTCCTTTCACCGCCTGGGTCAGCAGGGAAGCGGAAGCCCGGCTGATGGCGCATCCGTGCCCCTGGAAACCCACGTCGCCGACGGTCTCCTCATCCACGCGGAGTTGCAGCGATATTTCGTCGCCGCACAACGGATTGAACCCGTCCGCGTGGTGAGTGGCGTCCTCCAGAGTGCGGAAATTGCGAGGGCGCCGGTTGTGTTCGAGAAGAATTTCCTGGTAGAGATCGCTCAGGTCGGATGCCATCAGCCGAAAACCTCAATGACCCGATCAATGCCTTTGATCAGGGTGTCAATTTCCGCGGTAGTGTTGTAAAAGGACAGGGATGCCCGCACCGTCGCCGGGATTTCATAGCGAGCCATCACCGGCTGGGCGCAGTGGTGGCCGGTACGCACCGCGATGCCCTCGGCGTCCAGGATGGTGCCGATGTCGTGGGCGTGGGCCGATTCCATGTAGAACGATAGGACGCCGCCGCGGTTTTCGGCGGTGCCGATGAGTCTCACCCCTTCGATCTCGGAGAGACGCTCGGCGCCATAGCGCATCAGCGCCTGCTCGTAGGCGGCGATGCGGTCCATGCCGATGGCTTCGAGGTACTCCACGGCCGCGCCGAGTCCGATGGCGCCGGCGATGTCCGGGGTGCCGGCCTCGAACTTGTGCGGAATCACGTTGTAGATGGTTTCCTCGTAGGTCACGGAACGGATCATCTCGCCGCCCGTCTGGTAGGGCGGCATCTCGTTAAGCAGGTCAGCCCGACCCCACAGCACGCCGATGCCCGTTGGCCCGTACATCTTGTGCCCGGAGAAAGTCAGGAAATCGGCGCCGAGAGCCTGGACGTCGATGGGCAGATGCGGGATCGACTGCGCGGCGTCAACCATGACGGGAATGCCGCGAGCGTGGGCCAATTCGACGATGGACGGCACCGGGTTGATGGTTCCCAAAGCGTTGGATTGGTGCACCACAGATACCAGGCGAGTACGGTCGTTCAGCATGTTCTCGTACTCGTCCATCAGCAACTCGCCTTGGTCATTGAAAGGAATGACCCGCAGGCGGATGCCGATTTCTTTGCTCAAAACCTGCCACGGCACGATGTTGGAGTGGTGTTCCATGCCGGTGATGATGACCTCATCCCCGGCCTTGAAGAACTTGCGTCCGTAGCTGCTGGCGACCAGGTTCAGCCCTTCGGTGGTGCCCCGCACGTAGATTATCTCGTCGGCATTCGGCGCGTTGATGAACCGGCGCACCGCCTCGCGCCCGGCCTCGTAGTCGTCGGTAGCGCGCTGGCTCAGGGTGTGGACGCCGCGGTGCACGTTGGAATTGTTGTGCAGGTAGTAGTTGCTGATGGCGTCGATGACTGCACGCGGCTTTTGCGTAGTGGCCGCGTTATCCAGGTACACCAGGGGCTTGCCGTTGACCAGCTGATCCAGGATCGGGAAGTCCTTGCGGATCAGCGCGATGTCATGATCGGTTAGCGCGGCGGTCACGAGCGGCCTCCGATGGGCAGGGCGATGCTGGCGGAAGGGATGGCGTTCCGGAACCGTTCGTCGAGATATTCGCGCAACGGTTCCAGCGCCACCGTGTCGATGATTTCGCTGGCGAAGGCGTGGATCAGGATGCGGCTGGCGGTGGGAAGATCGAGGCCCCGGCTGCGCATGTAGAACACCGTGTCCTCGTCGATGTGGCCCGCCGTCGCGCCGTGTCCGCATTTCACGTCGTCGGCGTAGATGAGCAGGCTGGGCTTGCTGTCCACCTCGGCTTCCTCGGACAGGAGCAGGTTCTTGTCAGTCTGCTGGGCGTCGGTCTTTTGCGCGTCCTTGCGGACGGTGACGTTGCCGCCGAACACGGCCCGGGAGCGTCCGTCCAGGATGCCCTTGTAGAAGAGCCGGCTGGTGCCGTAGGGTTCCGCGTGGTCGATGTTGATGTAGTTGTCGATGTGCTGGCTGCCGGTGGTGAGGTACAGGCCGTTGAGGGTGCACTGGGCGCCGGTTCCGGCGAGGGTGACGCCGAAATCGTTGCGGCCCAGCGCAGCCCCGTGGGCGATAGCAACCGAGGAGAACGCGGAGTCCTTTTGCTGCAGCACCCGGCTCACCCCGACGTGGTAGGCTTCCTGACCTTCAAGAAGCAGACGATAGTGCTCGATATTCGCTCCCTCGCCCACCGAGGCTTCCATGACGGTGTTGGTCAGGTAGCGCACCTCAGGACCGACGAAGGTCTCGATGACGGTGGCTCGGGAATTCGGAGCCGCTGAGATCACGAGGCGAGGGTGGGTGGCTCGGGGCTGCTCGCGACCGGTGGTAAGGTACACGACGTTGATGACGCCGGCGTCCGTTCCCGCCGGCACCGATATTCCAACGCCGTCACCGATGAACGCAGTGTTGAGTGCCGCGAACCCGTCGTCTTCTGGTGATGCCAGCCGACCCAGGGTATTCGCGCCCAGTTCCGGTTCGGATCGAACCGCATCGCCCAAGCCCGTGGCAATCCCCGCACCATAGGCGTTTCCGGCTGACAGGCCCGGAGCGAAGGCTCCGTCCACGACCACCAGGGTGCGCCAGTCGGGTTGCCAGGGCGCAACGGCCCGAATTTCCGCTTCGGTCAGCCCCGTATCTACAGGCGAGGCGAGGTCGGCATACGCGAAGTTTTCCCGGGCGATGGGTCCGGCGTTGGTGTACTTCCAGGGCTCGTTGCCGCGCCTGGCGGTAGGCAAGCCCAGGCGATTGAACGCATCCCAACCGCGCTGCCGCAGTTCCTGGATAACCGGGGGATTGCCGGCCGGCTGCGCGGCATATGCGGCGGCGTAGTGGGGGTAGGTTTCGGTGACAGATGTAGAGGCGGTGGTTGTCATGGTTTCTCTGAAGCGTTGGATGCGATGCGTCTTTATTGGTTGTGAAACTGCTGAAAGCCGTCGGGCGGGCAGGGCTGCAGCAGCCAGACTTGCATCTGCCCCACAAACTGCTCGACCCGCTTCAGGTCGTTTTTTACGATGAACTCGTTAGCCCTGCTTTCGTAAAATCTCTCCAGCAGGTCCGTAGCAGCGTAGAATCCGTTAGCTAAAAACTCGCTCCAGTCCCAACCCAGCGCATCCAGTCGGTCATTCAGCGCTTGCCGGCTGCGTCGCTCGCCAAGTTCAGCGTAGTCGGATTTCCAAATATCAACGGCTTGGATAACTTCCGGGTCTGTTACCGACAGTGAATTGATCAACGCCCGCAGATCTTGGGGACGCCCGCATTCCACCCCGTACTCTTTCCAGTTTTCGGCAACGGCTTTCGTGATGTCCTCGGCGGCGCCCCAACCATAGACGCAGGCTTGCAGCAATTCGCCTTTGCTCACGCAGTCGTGGGCTTTCCGCAACAGGATGGGGCTGGTGGTCGCATACTCCCGGCATTGCGGCGAGAGACGAGCGAGGTCGTCAGTGGTCAACCCCTTGGAGACGTCAACATAGGTAGCAGTTTGTGTCATCGTCTAGCAGAATTGCAATGGGATTTAGGGGACGCATTTCGCACAGTCACGGATATTTACCCGCTGTGTGCTTCTTGCTTTGGAACGAGCGGCATCAACATCGCTATAAGGACCGTGCCAGTTCCCATTCCGGGAAGACTTGCTCGTATGAACCCCCGAGCCACGGTTACAAAACGAGCAGGATGATCGATGCACCATCGCTTTGTCGTTGGGGAAGTTTTCGTACACCCAGTATGACATCATTCGCCCGCTACTTCAGCCTCTTCGCGCACCCAGTCGTAGCCCCGGGCCTCCAGTTGCTCAGCCAGCTCGGGGCCGCCGCTGAGGACGATGCGGCCATCCACCAGCACGTGCACCCGGTCGGGGGTTATGTAATTCAGGATGCGCTGGTAGTGGGTGACCACGACCGCCGCGTTGTCCGGCCGGCGTAGCCGGTTCACGCCGTCCGCCACGATGCGCAGGGCGTCGATGTCCAGCCCGGAGTCGGTTTCGTCCAGCAGGGACAGGGTGGGTTCCAGCAGCGCCATTTGCAGCACTTCGTTCCGCTTTTTCTCGCCGCCGGAGAAGCCTTCGTTGACGGAGCGCCGTACCAATTCGGGATCGATTTCGACCTCGGCGACCTTGCTGCGCAGCAGGCGGTCGAACTCGCGGGCGCCCATTTCCTCTTCGCCTGCGTGGACACGCTTGGCGTCCACCGCGGCTTTGAGAAATTGCCACGCGCGCACTCCCGGCAGTTCCACGGGGTATTGAAAGGCCAGGAAAACGCCCTCGCGGGCCCGGTCCTCCGGTTCCATATCCAGCAGATCCATGCCCTTGTACGTGGCGGAACCGCCGGTGACGGTGTACTCAGGGCGGCCGGCCAGGGTGTTGGCCAAGGTGCTCTTGCCGGACCCGTTGGGGCCCATGATCGCATGAACCTCGCCCGGACTTACCGAAAGGTTCACGCCTCGCAGGATTTCCTGATCGTCGATGGAAACCTGGAGGTCCTTGACCTCGAGGATAGGTGGCAGGGAATCGTTAGCGGTGGTCATCTTCGTGTCGAGGGTCCTTTGACGTGGAGGGAGATCGGAGACCTGGAGGCCGGGTGGTTTTACCCTACCGTTCCTTCCAGGCTGACCTTGAGCAACTGCGAGGCCTCCATGGCGAACTCGAAGGGGAGTTCCTGGAATATGCCCCGGCAGAAGCCGTTGATGATCATGAAGTGCGCGTCTTCGACGCCGATGCCCCGCTGCTGCAGGTAGAAGAGCTGGTCGTCCGACACTTTGGACGTGGTGGCCTCGTGCTCCATCTGGGCGGTGGGGTTCTTGACCTCGATGTACGGCACGGTATGGGCGCCGCACTGGTCGCCCACCAACAGCGAGTCGCACTGGGTGAAGTTCCGCGCGCCGTTGGCGGAGGGGTTGATCTTGACCAGGCCGCGATAGGTCTGCTGGCCCTGGCCGGCGGAAATGCCCTTGGCGACGATGGTGCTGCGGGTGTTCTTGCCCATGTGGATCATCTTGGTGCCGGTGTCGGCCTGCTGCCAGTTGTTCACCAGCGCAACCGAGTAGAACTCGCCGACGGAGTTGTCGCCTTGCAGGATGACGCTAGGGTACTTCCACGTTATAGCCGAGCCGGTTTCCACCTGAGTCCACGATATCTTGGAGTTCGCGCCGGCGCATTTGCCGCGCTTGGTGACAAAGTTGTACACGCCGCCCTCGCCGTTACGGTCGCCCGGATACCAGTTCTGCAGGGTGCTGTACTTGATCTCCGCGCCTTCCATGGCAACCAGCTCGACCACGGCGGCGTGGAGTTGGTTGGACTTCCGCATGGGCGCGGTGCAGCCTTCCAGGTAACTCACGTAGGCGCCCTCGTCGGCGACGATGAGCGTGCGCTCAAACTGGCCGCTGTCCGCCTGGTTGATGCGGAAGTAAGTCATCAGCTCGATGGGGCAGCGCACTCCGGGCGGGATGTACGCGAAGGAGCCGTCGGAGAACACCGCCGAGTTCAACGTGGCATAGAAGTTGTCGGCGTAGGGCACCACCGAGCCGAGATATTTTTGCACCAGGTCGGGGTGATTCTGGATGGCCTCGCTCATGGAGCAGAAGATGACGCCGGCCTTTTCCAGCTGTTCCTGGTAGGTGGTGGCTACGGAGACGCTGTCCAGCACGGCGTCCACGGCGACGCCGGCCAGGCGGGCCTGCTCTTCCAGCGGGATGCCCAGCTTGTCGAAGGCTTCCAGGACTTCGGGATCAACTTCGTCCAGGCTCTTGGGACCATCCTCGGCGGACTTGGGCGCGGCATAGTAGTGCATGTCCTGGAAGTCGATGGGCGGATATTCCACGTTGGCCCACTTCGGCTCCGTATAGGTCTGCCGCGACCAGAACCGGAAGGCCTTTAGACGCCAGTCCAGCATCCATTCCGGCTCGTTTTTCTTGGCCGCAATCAGGCGCACCACGTCCTCGCTGAGGCCCTTGGGGATGGCCTCCTGCTCGATGTCGATGGTGAAGCCCCACTGGTAATCGGAGTCCAACTCCTCGGACGTGGTGTCACGGGAAATCACGCGCTGAGCCTGGGTGGTCATTGGGCCCACTTCCTCCCCGTCCGGCGGTGATAGCGGCTTGCCGGCGGATGGTTCTAATAATTCCCGACCGTTAAGGTCAACAATCATCGTAGACCAGGGCGGTGTTTCTGTCAACGGCGGTCAAACTCCGCGCGCACCACGGGCGTTACCGATCTGTAATCGCCAGGAAACATTGCGACCGTAGCATCGAAATATACGAGGACTGGAGTATGCCTGATGACCGTCACCACTGATTCGATAACGGCCGGCACGCACTGTGGCGTCGATGCCCGCGGCATCGGGGCCCACATTAAGCAGTTGGTTGGCCGGGCGATCTTCCGGTTTACACGGCCGGGGCTGGAGCCAGTGTTCGGCCGGGGCCTGGGCGACGACTTTACCCCCGAGGTCGTCTTGGCGCTGACCGCCGCCAACCAGGCAAGCGCCGACAGGGAGAGCCGTCGGCCCGGCAACTGCTCGATCACTCCGGGGCAGTGATGGCATAACGGCAGATCGGATGAAGCACGCTTCCGCGAACGTGGTCGCGGTCACTGCTGCGCCGTCCTCCGCGGCCACGGCAGCCACTCCAGAACGTGATCCTTCCCGTCGCCATAGACGGCAACGCTGCCCGGCTCGACTCGTGACCAACCCCTCGATTGGAGCTCGTCCGAGAAGAATTCGCGTCCAACTTGGCCGCTGCCGTCGGGCAGCAAGCGGAACCATTCCCGGAAGTGGCCAGCCACGACGGCTTCCGCCGTTTCCTTGAAATTTTGGAACTCGCCCTCCGCGCATTCGTCGCACGCGTCGCAGGCGCAATCGGGAAACGGTTCAATCAGGTAATGTCCGAAACGGACGCGGATTCCGGGCAAATCGTTGAACGCCGCGACGATGGGCGCGGACGACCCCTGTTTGGGGGTCAGTCTCACGCTTGGCCGGGACGCGCTTGGCCGGGACGCGCTTGGCCGGGACGGAGGTGTTAGGTCCAGTTGCGGATCCAGGTAATAGCCCTCTTCGCGGGTAACGTCGTATTCCGCCTCCAGCTGAGACAGCATGTCCAACGACCATTCCACCAGAGGCAGGAACCGCTCGGGCTCGGTGACCCTGGAGTACGCTTCGTCCGGCGGGCCTTCACGGCCCCAATTGAACCTTCCCATTTTCAGGCCTCCCGGAGGCGGCGGATGGCCGGAGCAACGAGACTTACCCAAGCCCGCATCTGATTGGATTGTACGCCCCGACGCGCCGGTATAGCCGTCAAATGCTATACTTCGCGCAATAGCAGTCGGCAACGCCGGCGCTCGGGAACTTTGCTTATGCCAACTACGCCCATCTACTGCGACGCTCACACTCACCTGGACCAGTACGTGCCGGAGGAGATCGACGGCATACTGCAGCGGGCGCAAGAAGCCGGCGTCGGCTACATCCTGCTGGCCGGCACCACCATTGAATCGACCGAGCATTGCATCGCCCTGGCGGACGAGCACCCGATGTTCTATGCCGGCGTGGGCATCCATCCGATGCAGGCCGACGACCCGGTGAATGATGAAGCCTACTCCAGGCTGGAGTCCCTGGCCCGGGACAACCCGCGCGTGGTCTGCATCTCCGAGGTTGGCCTGGATTACCTGCCCACGTCGCCCGACCACGAGGTGCAGGACCAGGTGTTCCGGGCGCACATCCACCTGGCCAAGAGCCTGGGCCTGCCCATCATCTTCCACTCGCGGGAGTCGCATCCGGCGGTGTTCAAGGTGCTGCGCGAGGAGAACGCCGGCCTCGTCGGCGGGGCCATGCACTACTTCCAGGGAGACGCCGAGACGGCGCGGGAGGCCATGGATTGCGGCTTCTTCATCTCGCTGGCCCGCCCGCTGACCCGGCTGCCCGAGTTGCGCGAGGTGGCCCGGGATATTCCCCTGGAAAACATCGTGCTCGAAACCGACGCTTACCCGCAGCCGTTCAAGAAGTACCGCCACAACTGGACGGAGCCGCGCCACCTGGCCGATGTGGCCCAGTGCCTGGCAACCGTGAAGGGCATCTCGGTGGAGGAAGTGGCGGAGGTGACGACGGCCAACCTGAGTCGGCTGCTCCGCATCGACATCCCGTCGGCCCCGGGTTCCGCACCGGCTTCGGCGCAGGGGTGACCGACCGTCCACCCCGCGGCTCACGCCGTTTCGTCAAGGAGCGCTTTATGACCACCCCAGAGGAACGGCAGCATCCTGAAGCTCCGGAGCAGATCGAACCCCGGAGCCTGAACGACTACCTGGAGGTCATGACCAAGGCCGTGTTCCAGAGCGGTATGTCCTGGAAGGTGGTCAACACCAAGTGGCCGGGGTTTCAGGCCGGTTTCCAGGGGTTCGACGTTGGAGCGGTGGCCGCCATGGACGAGTCGGCTATCGACACGCTGGCGGCCGACGCGGCCATCATCCGCAACCGCCGCAAGATCGTGGCCACCGTGCACAACGCCCAGAAGCTCATCGAGCTGGAGGAAGAGTACGGCGGCGACATCCGCAACTACCTGCGCGCTCACGGCGACCTGGAGGCCACCATCAAGGATGTGCGCAAGCAGTTCAAGTACATGGGCGACATCGGAACCTACTATTGGCTGTATGTCACCGGCGAGGACGTGCCCGGCTGGGACGAGTTCTGCAGCCGCGGCCACTAGCCGGCAGTCCAAAACCTATCCTGAATATCCTGTCCATCCATGCAATTTCCCCGGAGGTTGAGGCCATGACTACTCCTGCGACCTGCCAGCTGGCCCTGAAAGAGTGGGCGATCACCGTGAAGGCCCTGGCCGACGGCGACCAGATCATGATGCTGCGCAAGGGCGGCATCCACGAGGAGAGCAAGGACTTCCGCGTGGTGCATCCCGAGTTCCTGCTGTATCCCACCTACCTGCACCAGAAGGAAGACCTGCTCAAGGACAGCCACCAGCCCGCGCTCCGGCAACTGCTGGCCGACGATCCCGACGACAAGGACGCCGTCACCTTCACCCACTGGGCCCGCGTCCATGAGTTGATCGAGATCGACCAGCAGGGCAAGGTGGAAGACCTGGCGCCGCACCACATCTGGACCGATACCTACGCCCAGTCCCGCCTGCACTGGAAGCCCATGGTGCCGCTGACCATCATGCTGCTGCGCGTCTACGAGATGGAAAGCGCGACCACGGCGCCATTCATCCCAGAATACGGCGGCTGCAAGTCCTGGGTGGACGTAATTCCGACCGTCCGCCTCGGCGACGCCAGGCCGGTACTGGACGACGCCCGCTTCAATGAGATGGTTGAGGCGGTGCGGGGGAGCTTGGGGCTGGTGCCCGTTTAGGGCCTGTGGGCAAATCGGCGTACAGACGCGGAGGGGATCGAGCAGCGCTTTTCCCGGTGCAACCGGACGCGCTGCTATGATTGGTATGTATAATGCACTGCCAATCAGTGATCTCTTTTGGATCCCTGATCAGGAGGTTGCGGCATGATGTACCGCGTTTACCAGGGTGATGGGTACGAAGTGGTGTCGGTGCCTGTAACGTCCAGTTTAGCGGCAGAGTTGCGAGCTCGCGCCGACGAAGTGGGGCTGGACATTGACGAGTTGATACTGGACCTCTTTGTGGGAGCGCTCCGATCCGGTTGGGAGCGTGGCTGTCCCACGTTCACGGTTTCCGACGATTATGCCGGGGATTTTGTCTCTGATGGCTTCCGGGTGGTGGCCCGCCACAACGGACAGTCCACGTTGTGCCCCTTCGAAGGGATCCCCTTTGATGATGCGATAGCGAAGTTCCGCGCTGGCACCGCCAATCTCAGCGACGCTGAGATTATCGAGGTTGCCCGTTCGTGAGCGTGCCGCGGATCGTGGCGGACACCAGCGCGCTCCTGACCCAGGCAAGATCGGGAGTCACGGACAGCAGCCTTTGGGATGTGATCAGAAAAGGACGTGTGGTGCCGCTGGTGTCCCTGGCCACCTACGCTGAGTTTCGGGAGAAGTTGGCAGATCCAAGGTTCAGCATCCCGGAGGCTGAGCGGGCCTCAATTCTAGCGGAGTACCTGAGCTATGCGGAGTACACTCGAGACGTGCCCGATTCAGGAAACGAAGTGTGCCGGGATGAAAAGGACAGGCCCTTCGTTGACCTGGCGCTGGCCAAGGAAGCCGACGCCATTGTGAGTGTTGACCCTGACCTGCTGGATTGCAACGGCCTATGGGACTTTCCGGTATTGAACGTAACCGAGTTCGTTCGCCGCTTCTCATGACTGGAGGCGGTGCGGGAAGCCAGGGGCTGGTGCCGGCGTAATCGTCACGTCATTCCGGCGAAAGCCGGAATCCAAAATTGATGACACCCGGCCGTTGACGGGGCGCGTGCGGGTCCGCTAAACCATAGCCACGCCGATTTGCGAGGTGAAGGCTATGGGGATGGACGTTTGGACGGTCAAGACCGAGTATACATGCTTGAAGCGGCCCGCTCCGCCGATCTACGATTTTCTATTCGATTTGATGCTGGATCCCGACACAGGCTACGAATACGATCCGTGGGAATCGGACGATACATGGGGCGGCTCTTGGGACAACAACGGGCTGTATGAGTTCAGCCGGGTTGGACTCCGCAAGCGAGCTAACAACTGGGCAAACCGCAAAGGTCTGGGGCAGGCAGAAAAAGCCAAGCTGCGCAGATGGATCAGGAACCTGCCTTGGCAAGACGACTACATCATGTTGCATATGGAGAACTGACGATGACCAGCCGACGACAAGCGGCACAAGACCGCTACGACCATATACTGCCGTTCATTGAAGAGGTGGCTGAGGAATATTACGGTGGGAACATAGACCGGGGATTTCGCCACTGGGCATTCGCTACGGTTTTCGCCGTTGGCCACGATGTTTCAGGAAACGACATCGTAGAGTACACAGCTATCGACGGTTCCGACGACTTTGAGGTCGACGGGTACTTTATACCGGAATCTGACGATGATTCCGTCGTTCACCTGTTCCAAAGCAAGCACCGTCAACCTGGAACTACCATGGGGCCCCGTGAGTTAGCCCCATTTCTGAATGCTCCCAATCGTCTGTTAAATCCTAATGAGGTTGCCGCCAGCCGCAATGAGGAGACGCGTGCCCTCCACGACGAGCTGGTCAAGCGCCTGCCTTCAATAGATCGCTCATGTTCTATCAACATGGTCTGGACTACCAGCGGCACATTGAGCCCCACGGCTCGCCGCCATGCGGAAGAAAACCGCTCACAGAAACTGACCCTGGACATCAAAGGTAATCCAACTCAAGTAACTGTTACCTTGGAATGTTACGACTTGAACGACCTCCACAAGCAGTACACTGATCAGCAGGATAGCGACAATAGCAGCGCACAGTGTGACTTCACTTTCCAGATTGCTCCAGGAGAGTACCATCAAATCAACGCTGAATACCCCACTTTGTTGATGACGGTACCAGTCAATCAGATTATTGATGTATTCGCCAGACACAGCTTTAGAATCTTTCGCCGGAACCCCCGCGGACCGCTGGGTAATAAGGTCAACACATCCATCAAACGCACATTGCTCGATGAAATTGACAGGAGGCGGTTTCATCTGCTCAACAATGGCATTACCGCTATCTGCGATTCCTTCAAATTGACCGACAACGAACTGTTCGTGCAGAACTTTCAGATTATAAATGGGTGCCAAACCACGGTCACCCTGTGGGATGCTCGCGCGGTGGTGCGAGATGATCCCAACGTTTTGGTAACAGTCAAGCTGACTGAGTGCCATGAGCACTTTGCGGACACCATCGCAAGAACCACGAATAGCCAAACTGCCTTGCGCGCCGAAGACTATATCTCCAATGATGATGTCCAGGAGCGATTGCAACGTGAGTTTAGGGCGATGACTCCCCCGTGGTTCTACGAATTTAAGCGCGGTGATTGGTCCAGGATGATAGGAGGGGCATCCGCCAAAGAAGCATACCGCAACCCTTCCGGTGGCTACCGCAAACTTACCAGCAAAGAAGTAGCGCAGGCTGTGGTTTCTTTCTCCGGATTCCCAGGCGAAGCAAAAGACAACATCCGCAGTTTCTTGAACAAGGAGACCGTACCTGCTTATGGACGTGAAAGTAGCGTCAGTTATGAGGCGATATACTCTGACCATCTCACTGCCAGTCAGTTGTTGCTCCCGGCGATAGTGCAGCGCAAAGTTTGGCAGCGTGTTACCGAAGAAAAGAAAATTGACGAGGCATTTGCTTGGCTGGATTACGCCCGATTCCACATCGTATGGCTTATCGGAGATATTCTCCGAACCCACTACCAACTTGAGATCGGCAAAATGTTCCCCGCAACCACCGCGGCCACCGCAGCGGCCCGAATGGATGACTGGTTTGAGCCGATTTACGCTGTGGCTGTTGCTACCATAAGCCATACGGTGGAAGAATCTCGCTAGAAGAACGACTTTACCGGATATCGGGAATTTTTCCGAACCCCCTCGAAGTACCGGGATATCGAATCCAACGTGCGAAGCGCTATTCGGTTGGCGGCAAGCGTAGGCAACTCGCCAACTTCGTACCTCCCAACGTAGGGATTTACTGCCGTGATAACTACTCCCCGCCCCCTCCCACCGGACACTCTCGCCCGCCTCGGCTCCGTCGCCGCGGTGTGCGACGTGCTGCGCGGCTGGGGCCGGCCCGAAGTGGGTGCCGGAACTGCCGAAATTGAACCGCGGAGAAAGCTATGGGCACATTTTACACAGAAGTCATGATCGGCAATGTAAACGGCGGCGATATGCTGCCGGTGTCGGCGCTCGTGGATACTGGAGCCTCGGACTCGGCGTTTCCCTCCGATCTGCTGGAAGCGCTGCAGATTCAACCAACGGGCAATCCGGTCTTGTATTATTTGGCTGACGGCAGCGCTCTGGGGTGTCCACGGGGAGAAGCGCGACTTTCCATCGCTTTACCCTCCGGACAGGTGGCCACCGGAACGTGTACGGTAGCTTTCTGGCCTGATGACAGTGGACAGTGCATCGGAGCGACCACGTTGCAGGTCCTGGCGCTCGTGGTCGACTCGGCCAATGAAGAACTGGCCGCGGCTTCCGGTTTAAGACGAGGTTGGGCCGGAGACATCCCACCGTAGCGTAAAGGACACGAGACCGTCATGCCTCCCGCCATACAACGCCCTCTACCCCCGGACGCCCTCGCCCGCCTCGGCTCCGTTAAGGGCTTTCGAGTAAGACCCACGGCATGGTTCGCCGTTCTCAATGTCGGCGCCGTGGTCACCGCGTGCGAAAATGTTTTCACCTTGGACATCCAAATCCTTACATTAGGTGAATCCCATGACCCATCACACACCGGAATATTCGGCTACTCAGCGGAAGACACTGACGTTGCTGCCCTCCTGGCGGCGTCAGTCACTCCCGATGAAGTCCATTCCGCCGCGTCGTGACCCACTCAAGAGGCCTGACTCATGACAACCCTTCTCTACCTGCTGCAACAGGAAAGCCGACGGCGCAGCCTCATCGCCGACAATGAAAAGCTCACCGCCGCTTCCGCTTTTGCGCTGGTCAGGGATATGCCCTACCAACGCGCCAGTACGCGAGAGCCCGAGGCTATCGTCCGCGAGTGGCGCGGCACCTGCTCCGGGAAGCACTACCTGCTGGATACGATCTTTCGCGAGCTTGGCATGGACTCTCGGGTGATTATGTGCACCCATCGGTTCACTCGCGAAAACACCGGCCACTTTCCCGCGGATCTGAAGTCCCTGGTGTCCCGGGAGCCGGTGCCGGATGTGCACACCTACATACGCCTCAAAACCGATGGGGGCTGGATGGACGTTGACGCGACCTGGCCGTCCAGCGCCGGGCCCCTGGGGATGCCGGTCAACCGGACGTTCACCAACGGCAAAGACATGGCCATCGCGTGCGATCCAGTCGATTCGTTCGTGGTTCCCGCCGGCGATGATCCACAGGTTTTCAAAGAACAGCTGATTGCGGAATTTTGCGGTTCCTCGAGTACAATACGAGACGAATTCATTGAAGGCATGAGCCGCTGGCTGAGCGACGCCACGCAAGGATGAGGGAATCATGAAATACCGCCAACTCCCCCGCACCGACCTGATGCTCTCCGAGGTTGGCTTCGGCGTCTGGACCGTGGCCACCAACTGGTGGGGCCGCATCCCCGAGGAGACCCGCCGCCAACTGCTGGAAGAGGCCCTGGAACTGGGCATCAACTTCTTCGACACCGCCGACACCTATGGCGACGGCTACGGCGAAGAGGTTCTTGCCAAATTCATGAGCCACCGCCGGCACGAGATGATCATCGCCACCAAGTTCGGCTACGACATCTACGACCAGACGACGCCCCGGGTCGGCCACCAGGAGCGGCCGCAGAAATTCGAGCCGGAGTTCATCCGGTTTGCCTGCGAGCAGTCGCTGCGCCGCCTGAAGACCGACTACATCGACCTTTACCAGCTGCACAACCCGCGCATCGAAGCACTGGAGAAGGACGAGGTGTTCGAGACCCTCGAGGCCCTGAAACACGAGGGCAAGATCCGTTACTACGGCTCGGCCCTGGGGCCCGACATCGGCTGGTTCGAGGAAGGCCAGGCGAGCATGGAGGAGCGCCACGTCAGCAGTTGCCAGATCATCTACAGCATCCTGGAGCAGGACCCGGCCAAGGATTTCTTCCCCATCGCCGAGAAGGAACAGGTCGGCCTGCTGTCCCGCGTGCCCCATGCCTCCGAGGCGTTGACCGGACGGTACGACGCGCCGCCGGAATTCGACGAGAACGACCACCGCTCCTATCGCCGGCACCAGTGGCTCAGCGAGGCGCTGGTCAAGGTCGAGCAGGTCAAGTTCCTGGCCGGCGAGGAAGCCGGGCGCACCATGAGCCAGGCCGCGATCCAGTTTGTCCTCCACCAGCCCACCATCACCAGCGTGCTGCCCAACTTCACCACGCTGGAGGAGCTCAAGGAATACTCCGAGGCAGTGGACACACCGCCCATCACTGAGGGCGACCAGGCCATCCTCGACGACCTGTGGGCCAACAACTTCTACCTCGAAGAGCCGGAGCCGGCCTTCCGCGAGATTTAGGCCACGCCTTCACGGCCTCCGCCCTGTCATTGCGAGTGCAGCCCTGTCATTGCGAGCGCAGCGTGGCAATCCCTTCGACGTAAGCGGAGCGCTCAGACGAGACAGTCCTGTGCCCAGCCGCCGTTTTGAAAACGTTGCCGCGGCGACGAATTCGGCGAACGTTTGACACTGGAATGGGCTAGTGATAACTTTCACATAGCCCATTTTCGTATTGCCACAGGAGAGTGCGTTCCTGATGCCCGTTAACATTTGCGTGCTGGCCAAGCAGGTCGTCGACCCGGAAATGCCCGCCGCCGCCTTCCGCATTGACCCCGACGCCCGGCAGGTGGTCCCGCCGGCTAACATCCCGCCCGTGGTGAACGGTTTCGACGAAAACGCCGTCGAGGCCGCCCTGCAGATCAAGGACGAGCAGGGGGCCAACATCACCGTCATATCATCCGGTACCACCTTTGCCCTGGACGTGATGAAGAAGCCCCTGTCCATGGGCGCCGACGAGTTGGTCCTGCTCCAGGACGACGCCTTCGCCAACTCGGTGGACTCGTTCTTCACCGTGCAATTGCTCACCGCCGCCATCAACAAGCTGGGCGGGTTCGACCTGATCATCTGCGGCCGGCAGGCGTCAGACTGGGACAATGCCCAGGTGCCGCTGGGGGTCGCCGAGACGCTTGGAATGGCCTGCATCACCCTGGGCAAGAAGGTGGACGTGCAGGACAGCAAGGTGGTCGTGGAGCGTCTCGCTCCCGATGGTTTCGAGGTAGTCGAGGCGGACCTGCCCGCGCTGGTGACCGTCAGCAACGAGTTGGGTCAGCCCCGCTATCCCACGCTGCGGGGCATCATGGCGGCGACGCGCAAGCGGCCGACAGTATGGACCACCGGCGATCTCGACATCGACGACGCGCAGTTGGAGCCGCGCCTGACGCTGCACGATCTGTTCGTGCCGGAACGCGATCAGGACTGCGAGATCATCGAGGGCGACGACGACATGGACTCCGCTCGCAAGCTGGCGTTGCGGCTCCGTGAGGACCGCCTCATCTAACTTCTTCTCGAAACACCGGCGGGTAGAATGCCCGCCCTATTTCTGCGTTCACACCCACGGAGTAAAACATGGCAGACGCAACCGGCATCCTCGTTTTCGGCGACGCTCCCGACGGGCAACTGGCATCAACCGCCCAGGAACTGCTGGCAGCCGGCCGCGCGCTGGCCGACGCGCTCAACCAAGAACTGGCAATTGCGGTAATCGGTTCGGACGTCGCCGATGCGCCCCAGCAGGCCATCGCCCGCGGCGCCGACAAGGCCTACGCGGTGACCAACCCTGCCCTCGCCGACTACCATCCCGATCTGTATCTTGCTGCGATGCAGACCGTGGCTGCGGAGGATAATCCGGGTATCATCCTCATCGCGCGCAACAACGAGGGCCGCGAACTGGCGCCCCGCCTGGCGTTCCGTCTGGGTGTCGGATTGGCGCAGGACTGCCTGGAAGTGTCTGCCGACGCTGGCACGGGTCGCCTGCTGGCCAACCGCCCGGTGTACGGCGGCAGCGCCATCGCCGTGGTCAGCTGCACGCAGACGCCGCAGATCGCCGCCATCCGGCCCAAGACCTACGAACCCCTGGATGCTGATGCCGGCCGCAGCGGCCAGGTGGTCGCCTTCCCGGTGGACATCGACGCCGGCGCCGCGAAGACCCGCGTGGTTGACGTGGTGAAGGAGGAAGCCGAGGGCATCAAGCTGGAGGACGCCCGGATCGTCGTGTCCGGCGGGCGCGGCTTGGGCGGACCCGAACCGTTCTCCCAGCTGGAAGAACTGGCCGGTCTGCTGGGCGGAGCCGTGGGAGCATCCCGCGCCGCCGTGGACTCCGGCTGGGTTCCCGCCAACTACCAGGTGGGACTAACCGGCAAGACCATTACGCCCGATCTCTACATCACCGTGGCCATCTCCGGCGCCAGCCAGCACATGGCCGGCTGCAGCGGCTCCAAGGCCATCGTCGCCATCAACAAGGACGCCGACGCCAACATCTTCAAGGAAGCCCGCTACGGCGTGGTGGGCGACTGGGAGAAGGTGATCCCGGCGCTGACGGAGACGGTTCGGGAGTTGACGCAGTCGTAGTCGTAGATACAGTGGGTAACCTGTATCGAAATGGAACCGATTGACCGCCTAATCTGGGATCCATGGAACGTCCAACACATTGGACGACACGGCGTCACCTTGCAAGAGGTCGAAGAAGTCTGCGCCGGAACATTCGTACACTGTCAGAGCTACGCCGGGCGGATTCTGCTTGTCGGCTCGACCAACGAGAACCGCATACTGGCAGTTGTCGTCGAGCCGCAGGGCGTCGGGGTATATTACGTCGTAACAGCCCGCCCAGCCAGTCGCCGGGAACGCCGGCGCTACCAGGAGGATACGGGATGAACGCGAAGCAGGGCTCGCCGAAGGACCCCATTCCACAGTTCGCCACGCGGGAAGAGGAAGCCGAGTTTTGGGACACCCACGACTTCGCCGACTACTGGGATGAATTGTATCCCGGCAACGTCCAGGGCAGTCCAAATCTGACGTCACTGTTCCAAATACCGTTGGATGGAGAAACGATTACGCAAATCTGCAAGCACGCAAATGCCAACGGCGTAGATGCCGGAACCTTGGTGCGCACATGGATACTGGAGCGGTTGCAAGAAATCAGCTCGCCGGCCAGTTGATAACTTTTGACTAGGCTGTAAGCAACGGCCTTGCTATGATGCGGAGCGCGACGACGTACATCGGCACGTTTGCATCGACGAAAATCATCGTCGCATCATGTACCCGTCTTTGATCTCTTGCAGCATCTGGTCAATGTCGGCGGTAGGAAAATTGTACTGCGCCGCCCTTTCCAAAGCCTGCAATTTTCTCGCAATGCGGTCCGGGTCGTTGCGCTGAGCATCGCGCTTAGGCTGAGATCCAGTGAGTTCGGCCTGTCGCGCGTCGCGCAGTGCCTGACGCACCCACTCCGACACGCTCAGCTGCCGACGCTCCGCCGCGTCGCAAATCACCGCGTACTCCATGTCGTTCAGCAGGATTTCTAACCGCTTAGCCATTATCAGCCTCATCTGGCGGATTCTCGTAAGTTTCTGTTGCCCGGTTCCACCAAACGTATTCCCAAGCGTCAGCATCAGCGGAAGGCTCAATGCGATCTGCCGGAACCCATTTGCGCGTCGCAGCCAATCCGGGGCCGCCCTCCACTTTCACTCGGTACATAAGACGTCCTTCCATAATGGTAGGCTCTATGATTTCCACATCCCTTGCGATTTGGCCGTGTTCTCGGAAGCACACGCGAGAACCTTCCGCAAAAACTTGCTGGTAGCCGCTGGGAACGTCGTTAGAGAAATCGTCGCCCACAAACGCTCCGGCTGTGAAGGTATCAAACCGCTGGCGGATCAGGTCCACGATGTCTTTGAGGTCCGCGGGATCCTCGTCAGGATCGGCTTCCGCGGCCACGGCTAAACGCTCCAATGTTTGACCGAATTGGAGGTACAAATTCTCAGTGAACCTCAGGCTGCCGTATGTAGTGTCGAATATTGCAATGCAAGCGCCGCGATGCACTAGGCCGTCCGCATTACGAACCGACACGTTGGTAGCTGCGGAACCGATGTCGTGGGGCAATAAACTGTATTCATGGGCGAATACCTCCCGTAATCGGTCGGCAAATCGGCTCTTTACTCCCGGCTTTTTGAACCACTCCTCATCAAGGCAGAAGACAACGCCGCTGGTACGGAAATTTCGCGAACGAGGGCGCATATTGGAGTTGTGCTGTTGGAGATCCTGATACGAGAGATAATTGCCTTGAGGGTCAAAGTAACCTTCGACCCGCTCGGTAATCTGCATCTGGCATTCAGCCAACAAGCCGCTTTCACCCCTGGCGAGATGTCCGTCTATCAAATCGGATGAGGTGATACCGGTGTTGATCCAAGTGGCTATCCGGGGACGAGTTCGGCGACGTGGGTGCGTGGATTTCACTTGGATGAATGGTTCAAAGCCGCGCGTGAACCAGGATGTGACCTCATACGCCTGTGAGTAATGGTAATACGTACCGCCTGGGTAGCATTCCCGTAGCGCTTGAGACTGGTTTACGTCGCCGAAACTATCAGCATCGCGGCCACGTTTGATTTGATAGTTGAACTCGCCCACATTGCGCAGTGGGTATCCCCGTTTTGGAGTATCGCCACCCAATTCTGTAATAGCGTCAAATTCCGGAGGACGATTACCTCCCGGCTTAGCGGCATCGTATATTTCGCCAAATCGCTCCGGCCAATTCACCATCGGAGGCAGGGCAGATGGCGCAGCCAATGATTCCCGCTCTACTGCCAAGCAACTACCATGGGCAAATTGCATGAAGCGGTTGTCCAAATAGAGGTAAGAGGGTTCCACTGACATTCTGTGATACTCTTCAAGCGATGTGCCATATCGCGTGAAGGCATTCGGAGGTCCTATGATGACAAAGGCCCCCGGCCCACTACGGCCAACCCGCCCCAAGCGTTGCCGGTACGCTTTGCGGGTTGCTGGCATTCCCACATTGAATCCAACACGTAGATGAGGCAAGTCTATCCCTAACTCAAGGGCAGACGTTGAGACCACTCCTCTGCGTGTACCATTTTGGAGCTGGCGTTCAATGTGCTGACGATCCTCTGCGGTATATCCGGAGCGGTACGGGACAACTTCTGGACTTTCGGAAAGATCATCGACATCTTGTTGCGTGGCGATGGCCAGTGTTTCAACGCCTTTACGGGAATCCACGAAAGTGATGAACCCGCCCTCCTTACCATGGTATAGCACTTGGCGTTGCAAGTCGTTGGCAAGTTGCAGTTCAGAATGTTCAGCACAAGCAATATGGGCAACGACACGCTCGTAACGTGGGGCACCGTCGTCTTCGTGATCCACAACAGAGAACTCTGCACTAGTGAGCTGCCGCATATGCTCTCCTGGGTTGGCAATCGTCGCAGTTGCCGCAACGAGCTGAAGCGTCTGATTGCGGGCATCTCTACCGATCAGGTAATTGCGGGCAGCCATTAGACGTCGCAGCAGAAAGGCGAAGTTGCTCCCAAAAACGCCTTCTAGGGTATGCGCTTCGTCCATTATCACTGTGGACAGCGCCCCTACGAACCTTCGAATTTCCGGCATGGCCAAACGGGACATCAGCCATGCGTGGCAGACATCCGGGGTCATCACTACGACGCGCGCTTTTTGCAAAACGGCATCCCTGTCATGGAATGGCACTGAGCCATCAATCTGCCCCACCACGGTTTCGTCAAGGCCAATCGCCCGCGCAGTTTCTTTCCAACCGCGAAGCTGGTCAGATACCAACGCCCTGAGCGGGTAAAATACGACGACCCGGGTGGAAGGATTTTGGATCACCTTGTGCAATGCTAACGACTGGAACACCAGGCTCTTTCCCGAAGCCGTGCCAGTGGAAATGACGACGTTATCGCCGCGCCCTAGCATTTCCAGAGCTTTTGATTGGTGAGACCACAAACCGCTTGGGTAGTTGTGGTTGAGATGGCTCCCTAACACGGTACCATCCAGGAATGCCGGGATTTCCGCGTAACGCGCTGGGCTGCTAGCGATGTTGAACGCCTCAATGATCGAAAAATCCTTGCTATGTAAAATTGAGCGAATAGCTTCGTACATTGCACTCATCCCTCCTGATTGCCAGTATCGACCGGGCAAGGTTAGCCAATAGCATTCACACCGTCAATATCTATGTTTGGCCCCCGTCAACCTCACAGCACCGAGATAGCACCGCCGTTACCG
Source organism: Dehalococcoidia bacterium (assembly GCA_034420475.1). GTDB lineage: Bacteria > Chloroflexota > Dehalococcoidia > Lucifugimonadales > UBA3495 > Bin87. The sequence goes on along the minus strand of DAOULH010000004.1, from coordinate 91,431 downwards.
TCCTTGTGCAGCCGGAGCGCCCCCGGCACGACTCCATCATCAAAGTGGCACAGCACGGCGTCATGCGCCATGAGCTTCAGTTCATCCCAGGAATCTCCCTGGGTGATGATGTCGTAACCGACAGCCGCGGCGTAGTACCCGCCTTCCTCAGCCTCGTGAACTTCAAAAACCACTTCGTCAGGCATAATCGCCCTCCTTCAGGTCAAAACCACGTTATCAATCAGCCGCACCGTCCCCACCCGCACCGCTACGGCGATCATCACCGGCCGGCCGTCGGGGACGGTTTCAAACGGACGCATGGTGTCGGCGTCCACGATGCTGACGTAATCCACGGCATCGATCAGGGTCTCGCGTCCCAGGATGTTGCGGGCGGCCTGCTGGATGCGTCCGGCGTCTCGCTCGCCCCGGCGCCATACGTCCTCGGCGGCGCATAGGGCCCGGTAAACTGCGGGGGCGGTTTCGCGCTCTTCCGAGGTCAGGTAGGCGTTGCGGCTGCTCAGGGCAAGGCCGTCCGGTTCTCGAACCGTCGGCATGGTCACGACGTCGACGCCCAGGTTCAGGTCGGCGTTCATCTTGCGGATGACCGCCACTTGCTGGCCGTCTTTCTGGCCGAAGTAGGCCCGGTCGGGGCGAATGATCGTGAACAACTTGGCGACCACCGTCGCGACCCCTCGGAAGTGGCCCGGCCGCGCCGCGCCCTCCATGCCCTCGGCCACCGCCCCCGGCTCGACCCAGGTGTCGAAACCGTCCGGGTAAACTTCGTGGGGCGGCGGGACGAATACCAGGTCGGTGCCTTGTGCCTCCAACAACTCCAGGTCGCGCTCCAGGCTGCGCGGGTAGCGAGCGAAGTCCTCGTTGGGACCGAACTGGGTCGGGTTGACGAAGATCGACGCCGCCAGGGTCTCGCTGTCTGCCCGCGCCTGTCGGACCAGCGACAGGTGCCCCTCGTGCAGCGCGCCCATGGTCGGCACCAGGCCCAGTGGACGCTCGACCTCTCGACACGATGCTGCCGTCTCTGCACAAGTTTCAACAACTTTCATAATTCAATATCCTGAACACCCTGTGCATCGATGCAAAGAACTTCATTCCGGCGGGAACAGTTCGTCGATCTCGCGCTGCATCCGCTCCGCTTCCGTTTCGCCCATGACACCGGCAACGGAGACGCCGGAGACGGCGCCCATATCGGCGTAGAACGCCTCGTCGTAGTCTCGCGGCCGGACCACCACCGGCATCGGCACCGCGTGGCCGAATACCAGCGCCTGCTGCTTGCTGTCCAGACGCGACAGCACGTTGCGGAGTTGCCCGGCGTCGCGGGCTCCCATCAACACGGCGTTCATGTCCCGGTCATCGTTCAACGCGCAGGAAAGCCTGGTGCCAAGCTGGCTCATCACTTCGGAGTCGATGCCGCTGGGCCGCTGGTCCACGATCATCAGCGTCACGTTGTATTTGCGTAACTCGCGGGCGATGGCGCCGAAAATGGTCTGGGAGGCGATGTCCGGCGTCAGGAACTTGTGGGCTTCCTCGACGAAGATCACCAGCGGCCGGGGTTCGTCGCCGTGCCCGCCATCTGCCGACTCCTTGCGTCGCACCCAGGTCTCGTGGATGCGCCGGGTCAGCAGATTGCTGACCAGCACATAGGCGGCGGTGTTGCGCCCGTATTGCCCGAACTCCAGCACCACGTGATTGCCGCGCTCCAGTTGTTCGATGATGCCGCCGGCGCTGGCGCTGCCTTGCCCATTTTCCGCCAGGAACCCGAACCGCTCCCAGGACAGCAGGCGGCGATGCAGCGTTTGCAGGGCCGAGAGGTTGACGCCGATTTCGCCGGCCAGATCGCCGACATCAGCGGCGCTCAGCGCCATGAATTCCCGCAGCCAGTTTTCCCGGTAGTGTCGGGCGACGTTCCACGATGTGGAGGCGGCCACCTCCGACAGGTTCAGCGACTCCCGCAGCACCTCGATGTCCGCCGGCTCTACCTCGTTGTAGCCGATGCTTACGACGCCGTCGGGCGTGGCCCCGCGGCGGCGGCTGCTGGCTTCGTCCAGAGTGAAGGTGACCACTCGGGAGGGGAACAACTGCTTCAGACCCTTCACCTGGCGTCCCCGGTCGTTGTCCTGGCCCTGCCAGCCGTACTCGCTCTCCATGTCGAATACCAGCGACACGGCCGGGGTTTGTTTCACCAGGCCGGCCAACAGCATCCGCGCCAAAAACGTTTTGCCTGTACCGGACGCGCCGAACACGCCCACCGACCGGTTGGCCAGGGCCGCCAGGTCCAGCCGCACCAGCGACGTTTCCATGCCCTGCGGCGACCCCAGCGCGAAGTCTCCGTCCTGTGCCCGAAACACCGCGTCGATGTCCGCCTGCGACGCGGCATAGACCGGGGCGAAATGCTCCGGTATGGTCTTCGCCTGTTCGGCGGTTCCGTTTGGGGAGCTTCCAACCGGGACGGCCATGCTTGGCATCACGGACAGTTGCCCGTAAGCCAACGTCCCCGCGATAACCTCTGCGGTGAAATCTCCGGCGTCGGCAGCGCCGGTGGAGAACGCCGGCGGAAAATGGCGCACGCCGTCGTCAACGGCCCGAAGTTCCACGTCGGTCACCACGGCGAAGTAGCGCTGCCGGCGCCCCTGGATGGTCACGAAGGACCCCACGGCCACGTCCTCGGCACTCGCGCCGTAACCGTCCAGCCGCACGTCCAAACCGCGGGAAAGCGAACCGCCGACGACTTGACCCAGCCGGCGGGCTTGCGCCGGGCTTGCGCCGTTGCCTCCGAAACCGTCAGCCAGCATCATCTGCCCACCTTGCGCAACAGGGCTCGCATCCGAGGCGGGTCCCCGGAGAGTTCGGTCGCCAACGCCTTTCCCGCGTTGAGCAGGAACCCCCGGGAGTCGGTCCTGGTATTGGCGGCCTGCCGCAACAAGTTGGCGATTGCAGTGTCCGATGCCGGTGAGCGTTCGTACAATAGCAGCCGCAGCCATCCGAAATCGTTGCCGAAAACTGTCAAATCCCCGGCATCGCCAAGGAACACGAAGGAGTGGAGGTCGGGCGGCAAGCTCGGCAAACCGGCGCAGATGCCGGCTCCATCGTGATAACCCACGATTGCGGCGGTAAACCGTGTGGTCAGAATGGCACTCAGTTGCGGGTTGGCCGCATACACCTCGTCTTCCGTTTCCAGGTCCGCGCCCCTGGGGGTCAGCGGTCGCGTGGGGTCCAGCGGCTCGTGTCGGACTTCCAGCACCACCGCGTAAACCGGAGGCGACCCGATCCGAACCAACGACCCCAGCGGAGGGGCCGCATGCGCCTGGTAGCATTGCGCCTCAACGCGCTGCGATTGCGACGCCGTCACTTCTGCCACGCGCTGTCCGGGTTGCACTGCCACCATGGCCGAATTCTAGCACGCAAGCATGGGGTGTATACGATTGCCCCGTGATCGGCCGCGGAGATCGCAACCGCGATTGACACAACGGAATGCTACGCTATAATTGGCTGTCGCAAATCCATGCAATAACGGTGGTATGCGTATGTCAGGGCATGAATCGGCAGTGGCGCACCTGCGCTCCGAAGGCTACCGGATGACCCCGCAACGTCTGTCCGTACTGGACATCGTGGCCGGCCGGCCCGGCCACATCGGCGCTGATGAGGTGTGGAACCTGGCCAAGGAGCAGCACCCCTACGTCGATCTTGCCACCATCTACCGCACTTTGCAGCTGCTCAAGCGCCTCGGCGTTGTGACCGAGGTGGTGATCGGGAACAAGCTCCACTTCGAGCTGGCCGATCACCACAATCGCCACAATCACATGGTCTGTTCCGAATGCGATTCGGTGCAAACCCTGAGCCCCGCCTACCTGGCGGAATTCAGCCAGCGCTTGCAGCAGGAGTTCGGGTTTACGCCCGACCTGGACAACATCACTATCGGCGGCCTCTGCTCCATTTGCCAGCCTCAAGGCTGACGGACGGGTAGCAGATGGTTTCTTCTCACAATCCTGGAAGATTTTCTCCGCCCAATTGGATGGCAATTAATGTCTTTTACGAAAGTTTGCATATTGATAGCGCTCGGTTTGGCTGCCGTGGCTGCCATCGCGTGCGCCAGTGAGCCGTCAGCCGCAGCGCCGGCCCAGCCAGCATCCGGCCCGCTCAACGTGGTGGCCACCGTGTCTCCCATCACCAGCATTGTGGAAAACATCGGGGGGACCCGCATCGCGCTGCAGGGTGTCGTGCCGGAGGGCGTGAACTCCCACACCTTCGAGCCGGCGCCGGCAGTAGCGGTCGCCCTCTCCGGCGCCGACCTGATTTTCCTCAACGGCCTTTTCCTCGAGGAGCCTACCCTGGAAATGGCGAAGGCCAACCTGAAGCCCGGCGCCGCCATCGTCAGCCTGGGCGAGCAGACCATCACCCGCGACCAGTGGCAGTTCGACTTCTCCTTCCCCGAAGAGGACGGGCATCCCAATCCCCACCTGTGGCCCGACCCGATCCTGACGCTGCGCTACGCGGAGATCGTGCGCGACAACCTGGCGGCCAGGGACCCGGCCAACGCCGATTACTATCGTGCCAACTACGATGCTTTCGCCGGGCGCATCGCAACACTGGATGAAGCCATCAAGACTATCATCCCCACCATCCCACCGGAGAACCGCAAGCTGCTTACCTACCACGACTCCTGGGCCTACTTCGCCGACCGCTACGGCCTTACTGTCATCGGCGCCGTCCAACCGTCAGACTTCTCGGAACCGTCAGCCCGCGATGTCGCCAACCTCATCACCCAGATCAAGGAAGAAGGTATCCCCGCCGTGTTCGGTTCGGAGGTCTTCCCCAGCGACGTCATGCAGACCATCGCCGCCGAGTCCGGAGCCGAATACATCGACGAACTCTCTGACGATGACCTTCCCGGCGGGCCCGGCGATCCCGACCACAGCTACCTCGGACTGGAGGTGGCCAACCTGCGCATCATGATCCCGGCCCTGGGAGGGGATGCGTCGGCGTTGGACAACGTGGATATATCGCCGGTCTTTGACGGCGCGTCCAATGCCGTCTATCCTCAGTAATCCCGTCGTCACGCGCAATCAGGATCAGGCAACTTGCCATGCTGCACCCGCCAGAATTAGAGCACCTGCACCGTCCGGACCCGGATGCCCGGCCCGCGGTGGAATTGCGAAACGTCACCGCCGGCTACAACGGGTCGAGGGTGCTGCAGGACGTGGACCTGAAAATAATGCCGGGCGACTTCGTGGGCCTGCTGGGGCCCAGCGGGTCCGGCAAAACCACGCTCCTGCGTGTGATCCTCGGGGCGGTGGATGTTCAGCAAGGCGAGGTTCGGGTCAATGAAAAGCCGGTACGGGGCCGCGCCCGCCGGGCCGGTTACGTGCCGCAGCTGGAAACCATCGACTGGAACTTCCCCGTTACCGTCGAGGAGGCGGTGTTGATGGGACGCACCATGTCGAATTCCCTGTTCCCCTGGTTCCGGCGCCAGGAGCGGGAATTGGCCCACGACATGATGCAGCGGCTTGGCATCGACAATCTGGCCAAGCGGCACATCCGGCAGCTCTCCGGCGGCCAGCAGCAACGGGTTTTCCTGGCGCGGGCGCTGGTCAGCAATCCCGAGTTGCTGTTGCTTGACGAGCCCACGTCGGGTGTGGACCTCAAGACCCGGGACGACGTGATGCACCTGCTCCACGACCTCAATCACGCCGGGGTAACCATCGTGATGACGACGCACGAAATAAACGCGGTCGCCGTGCATCTGCCCCGCATAATCTGTCTCAACGGCACCATCGTGGCTGACGGCCCGCCCCACCGCGTGATTACGCCGCATATCCTGCGCGAGGTGTACGGAGCCGAAATGCCGGTCATCCAATACCACGGCATGACGCTGGTCGCGGAAAGCGCCCACTTCTGGATCGACCGCAATGGCGGCGAGCCACTGGCAACCGTCCCGGACGACAGCCACACCGAGCCGATTCTCTCGCACATGCATCCGTCTGACGGCAACGTTCCCGTGCATCACCATCACGAAAACGCCGATGATTGACGTCTGGCTGCAGTTGGGTTCGCCCCCATCCTTCCCCGCCAAATGGATCGCACCCCAGCATGTTGACTTGACGACCGCCGCATAAACGCATTGATGTTACTTGAACCCTTCGAATTCGGCTTTTTCGTGCGTGCGATGATTGCGGCGTGCCTGATCGGCGGTCTGTGCGGCCTCATGGGCGTGTACATTGTGCTGCGCGGGATGTCCTACATCGGCCACGGCTTGTCACACGCCATATTCGGCGGGGCGGTAGTCAGCTGGATCATGTCGATCAACTTTTTCGTGGGAGCGACGGTCTGGGGATTCCTTTCGGCAATTTTGGTGGCGTGGACCACGCGACGGAACCCCATCGGATCCGATGCTGCCATCGGCATCATCACGACGGCCAGCTTTGCCCTGGGCATCGCCATCATCAGCCGTTTCGGCAGTTTCACCCGGGATTTTGAGGCGTCGTTGTGGGGCAGCGTGCTGGCCGTGGACCGCGAAGACCTGATCGCGATAGCGGTGGTATCCGCTGTCGTCGCCGCGGTGTTCTTCGTTGGCTACAAGCTGTTCCTGTTCGCGACCTTTGATACCGACGTCGCCCAGTTCTACGGCGTGCCCACCGGCTGGGTGGACACCCTTTTTGCGTTGCTGTTGGCGGGAACCATCGTCGTTTCGATGCAGGTGCTGGGGGTCACCATGATTGCCGCCGCGGTGGTGATCCCGCCGATAGTCGCCCGATTGCTGACCAACAGCTTCCGCACGATGACGTTGTTGTCCACCGGCATCGGTATAATGTGCTCCGTGCTGGGCATCTATATCAGCTACTTCATCGACGTGTCGTCGGGCGCCAGCGTGGTGCTATTGTCGGCGGTGCTCTTCGTGGCGGTCCTCGCCTGGTCGAAGATTCGCGATCGGATTATCCGCTCACCGGCCACTTCGCGGGGGCTATCGCAGCTGCCTCGAAGCGCCGGCGGTTCCCTGGAATAACCTCCAAACTCATTGGCCACAGGAGGTCGCTATGGCGCATGCACATCATCATCACGCGGCGCCTTCCGTAGTGGAAGGACGGACCGGTTTCCGCAGGGGGGCTGCCTTTATCGTTGGAGGGCTTTCCAGCGGACACGGCGTTTTTCACTCCATTGCCCAGAGCTTTATCGTAGTGCTGCCCGAGGTTCGCGATTTGCTCCTTGGTGGGAGTGTGATTGCGGTCAACAGCATTCAATCCGCCCGTGAAATCGCGTCGGGCGTGGTGTCCCTGCCTGGGGGCGTACTCACCGATGCATTGCGGCGCTACTGGGGATGGGTCATGGCGGTGTGCATGGCTCTGTTCGGGGTGGGTTGGCTGCTGATGGCGGCGGCCGGGTGGCAAGTTCCGGGCAGCGGATGGGTGGCCCCTCCACCGTCGGCGATGGCAGCCGGAGCCAGCGAGCCCTTCAATCCGCTGGGTTATGCCCTTCTGATAATAGGCATGTCTGTTGTCGCCATCGCGGCGTCAGTGTGGCATTTGCCGGCCATGGCGGCCCTGTCGTCCCATTTCACGCACCGACGCGGAGCGGTACTGTCCTTCCACGGCGTGGGCGGGAACATCGGGGACGTGCTGGGGCCGGTGATCACAGGGGCGCTGCTGGCAGTACTGGCCTGGCAAGCGATTATCACCATCTACGCAGCAGTGCCCATCTTCCTGGCGTTCCTGGTGTTCTGGGCGTTCCGCGACATTGGACAGCGGGCGCAGGCGGCGGTGGAAGAACGAGCCGTCAGCACCATGCGGATGCAAATAGACGAGACCAAATTGCTGGTGCGCAATCCCCAGGTCTGGGGTATTACGGTGGTAGCAGGACTGCGAGGCATGGCGTACCTCGGGTTCCTGGTGCTGCTGCCCCAGTACCTGGTGGACGAACTGGGTTTCACCATTACGGAACATCGCAGTTTTGAAAACCTCTTCATCCGCGGCTCTCTCATCGGCTTGCTGGTGCTGGTGGGAATCCTGGCCAGTCCCATCATGGGCTACTTGTCCGACCGGTTCGGACGCAAGATCGTCCTGATACCGGGGATGCTGTTTCTGGCCGTCGTAACCCTGCTGATGGCGCCCCTCATCAATGGCCCGGAAGACCGGATTGTGACCACCATATTGCTGGCAGCGCTGGGCCTTTTCCTCTACAGCGATCAGCCAATTCTGACTGCCGCCGCCATGGACATTGTGCGCGAGGGGACCGCAGCCACCACCCTGGGTCTGCTGTCAACCTCCAGGTTCATTCTCTCGGCGGCGTCTCCTATCATCGCCGGATGGCTGTACGGGCTCAATTTTGATTACCTGTTCTACTACACGGCGGCCCTGTACTTGGCCGCGGCGGTGATCCTGGCCCTGGTTAGATTGCCCAAGCTGGCGCCGGTGGAGGACCATCACGACGGTCACGGTCACGACGATGGTCACGGCGACCACGGGCATCATGACGACCAGGGGCACGGTCACCACGATGACCACGGCCATGACCATGGCGGGCATGAAGGCCACGGGCACCGTCAGCACTGATTGACCGCGACCAACAAAATGAGGGGCGACCGACCGGCCGCCCCTCTTCCTTTCAGCGGTGCGCCGCCCTGCGTTAGTCCTCGTTCTGCTGGGTCTGGCTGCCCTTCACCGTGATGGTGATGTGGGACATGGCGGTCTCGCGGGAGCCGTGCCAGTGGTCCTCGCCAGCAGGGATGATGGCCACGTCGCCTTCCGTAACCGTCACTTCCTCGTCACGGGTGGCAACGATGCCGGTTCCCTCGGTGACGATGAGGATCTGGTCGCCGCTGTGGGTGTGGAACTTGTTGCGGACGCCGGCGCCGAAGTGAACGATGCCGAAGTTGAAGTTGTTGCTGTCGTCCGGGTCCAGGATGGCTTGCCGGCCGACGGGGCCGGTGAACAGGGGGGCGGTTCCTTCGGTCCTTTCCACTGCGGACATCTTTACGATTTTCATGGGTGTCGTTTACCTCCAGAATGGTTTCGGGGTCGAATGTCCTGAAAATGATACCCTGCCCTGCTTATGTCGTCTAGCCGGGCGTAAGGCTTCGGGATCCGCCATGGTCATGAGCGCGCCTCTCGTTGACTCCGCAAACAGCGGGCCGTACACTGCGGGGCCAGTTGACCCCTCGATTCAAGCTGTCCGGAATCCGCCGAGGAGGTATCTCAATGAGTTTTGACCTGTACGAAAAGGGCATGAAAGTCGAAGCCGTCGCCGATTTCGAAGTCCGCGAGGTGATGGCCTCCCCGGTGGGTTCATCGGTGCGCAGCATAACCACGGGAGACGTCGGCGAAGTCCGCGAAAAGCGGACCATCGGTCCGGCGACCTGGCTCATCGTTTACTTTGACAGCGTGAAACGCCAGATCAACATCGACCAGACCAACATCGACAACATCAAGCCTGCCTGAGCGCATCGAGGTCTTCCGATATGACCGGCAATCCAATCGCCAGATCAACACGCTGGTCTTCGACATCTTCGGCACGGTGCTCGATCTGGGCGGAAGTCTGTCCGAACCGGCCGGGCGATTCCTGGCGGAGCACGGCTCCCAAGTTACGGCGGACAAGTTCTGGGACGACTGGCGCGGTCGCCAGCGCATCGAGCAGTACCAGGATAATCTGTACATGCTGGGACACAGCGGCTATCTGGAGACCTGCCGGCGCTCCTTCGTCTATTGCCTGCGACTGCACGGCGTGGACTTTGAACCGGGCGACGTAGAAAGGTTCATGGCCGTGTACAACGATTTGCGTCCCTTCGAAGACGCCGTACAGGGCCTGCAAAAGCTGGTTGACAGTGGGCAATTTGGCCTGGTGGTGCTGTCCAACGGGGAGCAGTCTTACCTGGAGCGCATGGCGGCGAACAACGTCGGGATCCCCTTCGATCACGTAATTTCGGTGGAGCAGGCCGGCGTCTTCAAGCCCCACCCGGCGGTATACCGCACAGCGACCCGCATCCTGGGCAAGGCGCCCGGCGAAATCATGATGGTCTCCTCCCATTCGTTCGATGTCACCGGCGCGCGGGCGTCCGGGTTCCGAGCCGGTTATGTGAACCGTTACAACCTGCCGAACGAAGAGTCGGTTTACCTTCCTGATTTCGAGGTAGCGAACTTCCACGAACTGGTGAACCGGCTGCTTTCACCCACACGGTCTGGGGCCGGCGGCCGATAGCCTATGGCCGCTGTCGCCGCCGCTGGACGGCTGCGCGCATTCTCTGCTCTCCGCCACCGGGATTTCCGGTGGTTCTTTCTGAACATCGGGGTGCAGTCCTTCGGCCAGGGAATCCAGTTCCTGGGCATCGGCTTCCTGATCATTGACCTCGGCGGTGAGAAGACTGCGCTGGGTCTGGCGGTCAGCCTTTTCGGCGTCTCCAACCTGGTCTTCACTTTCGTGGGCGGCGTACTGGCCGACCGGGTTGATCGGAAGCTGTTCCTGATCTGCTGCGTCCTGGGCAACGCTGTCGTGACGCTGACCCTGGCCTTCCTGGCGCTGACCGGGTTGGCCCAAATCTGGCACGTATACACCGTGGTGTTCGTCCTGGGCGGCCTGATGGCGGTCCAGATGCCGGCCCGGTTCGCCCTGGCCGCCGACCTGGTACCCCGGGAAGACATGATGAACGCGGTGGCCCTGCACACGTCCGTCGGGCAGATAGGCAATATGCTGGGCCCGCTGGTCGGTGGCTGGGCCATCCAGTACATCGACACCTGGGCCGGAATAATGATCAACGGGGTAAGCTACCTGGTGGGGATAGCATTCCTGATGATGGTGTCGCGCCCCGTCGCCACCACCCGGCGTAATTCCTCCCCGATCAGCGACTTCGTGGGTGGCCTTGCTCACGCTGGCCGCACTCCCATGGCGGCGGTGCTGATCTTTCTGTCCGCTACCTTCGGCTTTTTCGGCATGGCCTACATGCAGGTCGTGCCCGCGTTCACCACCGAATTCCTGCGCCTGAATGCGTTCCAGACCGGCGTATTCATGGTATGCCGGGGCGCCGGAGCGTTCATGGGATCCATGGTGGTTGCCAGTTGGGGCGACACTAAGAACAAGGGCCTCCTGATGTACCTGCAGCTCGTGATCTGCTGCGTCGGGCTGATCGCCATGGCCTGGTCGCAATGGTTCTGGGCGGCGTGCATGCTGGTGGCTTTGGTTGGGTCCACCAGCATCGGAGGTTTTTGGCCGGTATCCAGCTCGATGATGCAGCTGACGACGGCTCCGGATATGCGCGGCCGGATGATGGCCATGATGCAACTGGCTCCCGTATTCCACTTTCTGGGAGCGTGGCCGCTGACGTGGCTGGCGCAGTTATACGGTTGGTCCGCCGCGATCACTATGGGGGCCACCGTTCTGCTGGTGATCTCACTGGCCGGCTGGATGTATCGGCCAATGGTGAGACGGATGAACGAGATCTGAACGTTACAATTGAACGGGCGCAGTTGCCCGTGTCTGCTCGCTGTGCCATACTGCTGAGACACTGGTAGATCGAGTGTGCTGAAATGGAAACAATCACGTTAGCCGATTACGTTCTGTATGGGTTTTTGGGGTTCATCGCCCTTTTGCTCGTCGCTATGTTTGTTGCGTTGATACGGCAGTCCGGCGCAATCGGCGAGTTGAAAGGTGAAGTCAGAGGCATCAATCTTCGCATTGACGAAATGAGTAAAAGCCATTCGGAGCGCATGGATGCGATGGGCGAAAGCTTCTCACAGCGTATGGATGCGATGGGTGAAAGCTTCTCGCAGCGTATGGATGCGATGGGCGAAAGCTTCTCACAGCGCATGGATGCGTTGACTACCCGCGTCGAGAGGCTGGAAGACGGACTGTCGGCGCTGGCCCGGGAAGTAAGCGAAATCAAAGGACTGCTCCTTGCCTTACACCAACGGGTGGATCTGGTGATGCGCCACCGTCACGAGCCCGAGACGGGGCAAGTGATCCTCACGCCGGAAGAAATCGCCGCAGATTAGGATTGGCGCAAATCCGCTAAATTCTTGCCGGCCGACGCCAACTGTCGTATAGTTCGCCCCAACAGGCACCCTATCTCGATCACTCAAGGAGCAGAAAATGGTCAAGCCCAAGCAAGTCGGACACCTCGTGATCAACGTCTCCGACGTTGCCGCGTCCACCAAGTTCTATACCGAGATCCTGGGATTCCAGATCGCCGTCCAGCGACCCACCGCTACTTTCCTGACCTGCGGCGAGATCCACCACGACCTGGCGCTCTTCCAGGCGGATGAGAACTCCCCCGAGACACGCAAGGGCAACATCGGTCTCAATCACTTTGCCGTGCAGGTCGAGGACTTCGACTCCCTGCGCGACCTGTACCACACGCTGCTGGAGCACGACGTCAAGGTCGACCGCACCACCGACCACGGCATGACCGGAAGCGTGTACTTTGAGGATCCGGACGGGAACGGCATCGAGTTCTACTATGACAAATTCGATACCCCCGAAGAGGGTCTGGCCGAGATGCGCCGCGAGGGCCGGGAGAACACGGTCCTGGTCATCGACTAGACCTATTCTCTCCCGTCATTCCGGCGAAAGCCGGAATCCTAGATCGAGTCGGGGCGGGTTCCAGACCCGCCCCTTTTGGATTCCCCAACATTCGGGAACCTGGTCAGCGCGCTCCAGCCAGGTTGTCATCATCGTCGGAGTCGGACAGATCGAACTGCCCGAGGATATCGGCGAGCGTCCCTTCGATGCTTGGGTCAAGTTCGACCGGCTCCTCGAAGGGCTGGAACTGGTAATCGTTGCGCACTCGGTCGATGTACCGTCTCGCCTCGTCGTTGCGTTGGGCCACCCGGTCCAGCGATTCCAGGAGGCGCGTCGCCTCTTCCTCGTACCGGGGCCTCAGGTCGGACAGATCGATGTCCAGCGAATACAGGGCGCGCAGCCGGCGCATGATGTCGTAGAAGGCCCGATGGTCAGTGGTGATGCCCAACTGGCCCCCACTTCCTCCGCTGAAGGGAAACATGGGAGCCATGGCTCCGACCCGCACCATCTCCACGTCGGGATGCTGGAAATGGGCGATGCTGACCAGCGCCATGCCCACCGTAGGCCCCTGCCGTTGCTGGGAACCGTAGCTGGAGAACAGCATTCCGTGCTGGCGCAATTCATCTGCCATCGACGCCTTGCTGTACACGCACGACACTCGGCGTTCCAGTTCGGGCGGCGCCGGCCCGTTGTAACCCTCGACCGCAGCAATCTTTGGGTTGCCCAAGGCCGCGGCGGCCTCGAAAAAGGCGTCTCCGTACAGGTCAATCCGATACCACGGTTCGACCCCCAGGAAGATGACCACGCCGTCTCCGGCGTCCCAGAACCCGTTGTCCCAGCGCATGGGACGGCTGGGGAGACCGTCGTCGAAAGCAGCCCGGGGCCGGTACCGGTCGTGGGTGCCCGCGACCTGGAAGGGGAAGCACATCCTGGAGATCTCTTCGGTCATCTGGCCGACGCGCCGCGCCGACAGCTTGTCAATCAGCCAGCGGGGCATCCCGCTGGAGATGTTGCCGCCGTCGGACCACTGTCGTCGCCAGCCGGCGATCAGCACGCGCGTCTGCGGGGTCTCGTCGAGGGCGATGAGCGGCTCGGCCATGTCTCCCTCCTCTGGCCGATGCTAGATCAGCTGGGCCGGCGTGAAGATGCCATCCATGTCCGCTTCTGAAGCCGGAGCCTTCGGCGGCTGTCCCAACTGGTCGTCCATGAACCAGTAAACCTGCTTGAGGTGATGGGTGCTATGGCTCAGGATGATGTTGAGCAATTCCAGAACGGTGACCTCGCCGCCATAGTGGGCGGGCACCACCCGGTCGAAGCCCTCAGTGTCCCCACTGTTGAGAAACTCGGTGATGTCTTCCGCCACCTTCAGCGCGTACGATGCGATGTCGTCGGGTTTGGTCAGGTGGGCCACGCTCTCCTTGCACGCGCGCATGTCGTCGGTGTTCATCGAACCGCGCGTCCGGCTGGTGTAGGCCAGTTCCGGGAACGAAACGATGTGCAGCAGGGTGTCCCGCAGCATTTCGGGTCGCCACTGCACGGGTTGAGCCAGCTGCTCTTCTGAAAGCTCGCACGTCGCTCGCGCCGCGGCCTTCAATATCCGTTGGTATTTGTCCGCCAGCCAGGCGGTGCGGCCCGATAGGTCGATGGGCGCCTCATCCAATCCCAAGGCGGGTATCAGCTTCTTGGGGTAGTAGCCGATAATCACCTCGTTGCCATCGATGATGGTTACGGGGGCCGACAGTATGCCGCGGGACTTCAGGTCCTCCCGCGCCGGCTCGTCGGTCAGCAGGTCGTGGTGTTCATACTGAACACCGTTGGACGCCAGGAATTCCTCCAGCGTCCGGCAGCTGAATCAACCAGGGTTGGTGTAAACGTGCACTTCTCGAACGGTGGTAGTCATCAGATTTTCTCCCGAAACCGGATCGTGTCTATTCGCCGGCGCGGAACCAGTCGGACTTGCGCTCGGCGATCATGATGGTGGTGCAGTTGGTGTTGGCGCGAATGCAGTCGGGCATCACCGACGCATCGGCGACGTGGAGGTTTTCCATGCCGTGGACGCGACAATGCTGGTCCACCACGGCCATGGGGTCGTCCGCCGACCCAATCTTGCAGGTGCCGGAGATGTGCTGGGAGGTGCTCACGACCCGCTTCAGCCAGTCGTTCAGCGCCTCGTCGCTCTCCATGTCCGCCGGCAACGGGTCCAGCAACTCGTCGGCAATGTCCCGGTAGTGGTCGCTGTCCAGCAGGTTGACGCAGACCCGGACCGCCTCGCGCATCCGAGACAGGTCGAACTCTTCCTGGAAGTAGTTGTAGTTCAACGCCGGCTGATCGTGGGGGTCCGTGCTCGCCAGCCGCAACTGACCGGAGCCGATGGCCAATTCCAGGATGCAGGTGAAGCGGATGCCCTCGGCCTCCAGCGGGTCGCCGGCGATGGGTGACGAGAATGACGACTGCATGATCTGGATGTCGTTGCGGAGATGGCTCCCCGAGGCGGTATAGCGGAGGCACACCTGAGTTCGGGGGGCCGATGGGTCCAGCGGGAAGTCATCCTTGACCTTGACCGGAACGCGGATGTTGGGATGGTCGCGCAGGTTCTGGCCGACGCCTGGCAGTTCATGTACCACGGGGATACCCATATCCCGCAGGTGATCGGCGGGTCCGACGCCCGACAGCAAGAGCAACTGGGGCGACGCGATGGCGCCGGAACTCAGGATGATGTCGTTGGCTTCGACGGTGAAGACCTCGCCGCCGCTTTCCACTTCCACGCCCACCGCTTTTTTGCCTTCAAAAAGGATCCGGCGACAGGTGACGTTGGGGCGAATGGTCAGGTTCAGACGGTGCCGGGCCTCGCGCAAGTAGGTGATCGACGTGCTCATGCGCACGCCGTTGGGATTGTTCATCGGCACCGGACCAACGCCACCGGAGTCGGGATGGTTCATGTCCGGGTCGTGGGGATGGCCCGCGTCGCGGCAGGCGTTCCAGAAGGCGACCTGGGCGGGCAGCCAGTCTTCCTGCCGGTGGCGCCGCACCGGAATGGGCCCGGTGTTGCCGTGGAAGTCGTCGCTGATGTCAACGTCGGTTTCCATCTTCCGGAAGTAGGGCAAACAGTCGGTGAACTTCCACTCATCGTTGCCCAGGGCCGCCCAGGCGTCGTAGTCCTCAGGGACGCCGCGCAGGAGCACCTGGCCGTTGATGGCTGACGACCCGCCGACCACCCTGCCGCGGGGAACGGGCATCGGGTTGGCCTGGCCGGGGTTCTGCGCCCAGAAGGTCCAGTTGTGCGGCGCGTTCACTGCCGAGGCGGTCTGGTCGTAGCCGTACTTGAGGTCGTCGGGGTAGAGATCAAAGTCGGGATAATCGGGCCCGGCTTCCAGCAGAAGAACCGAGCGGTCGGGGTCTTCCGTCAGCCTGGCTGCCATGGTGCAGCCGGCGGACCCCGCCCCGATGATGATGACGTCGTATTTCATCGCGTTACGCCTCCTGGTGCACGCTAGGGTTTTCGCCTTGAGGCGGATTATCACCCCTAACGCCGCTGCCGGCAAGGGGCGGGCCGCTCAGTGCAGTGGTAGAATCTGACGGCCCGCACCGCGGCGGCCGAGCCGGCCGCGGTGCGGCCAATTTCTGTCCGGGCGGATTTCACGGCTCGGGCTGCCAGATCCTCACCAATGTGAGCACGCGCGAGGTACCAATGACCACCGAGACACGATCCGCAAAGATCACCATCTACGGTTCGGCCTATGAAACCCTAATAGCTGGGCTGCGCGAGTTCCCCAAGGAAATGTGGGACTTCCGCGACGAGCACGGTTGCTGGAGCATCCACGAGCACCTGGTCCATATCGCCGACAGCGAGGCTAACAGCTACGTTCGCTGTCGCCGCTTCATCGCCACCGGGCGAACCCCTGATGGCTTACGATGAAAACGGCTGGGCCAGCGCCTTGGGCTATGCCGGCCGTTCCGTAGAGGATGCCCTGGAACTTTTCCGGATCCTACGGCAACAGACTTATGACCTGATCAAGACCCTGCCCGAATCGGCCTGGGCCAACACCTGCTACCACCCCGAGAACGGGAACATGACGCTGGACGACTGGCTGGACGTGTACGCTGTCCACATCCCCGAGCACCTCCAGTACATGCAGGAAAATTACAACGCCTGGCTCGCTTCCCGGTAGGCGACCCGGTAGCGGTTCCCTCTGCTCCCGGCGTTCGCCAACCAGTATCAATTGCGCTATACTGCCGCCAGGACTCGGTTCGTGCCCCGGGGCGGCTTTTCGTACCCATCCCGGCGGTGGATGACCGGAAGCGGGCGACCCCGCGATTTCGCAGCACAGGAGATTTGCCATGCAGTTCGGCTTGCTTTACGAATGCCAGCGCCCCTTCCAGGGCACCGAGATCGACTGGAACGCGCTTTACAAGGAAACCCTCGAACAGTGCGAGTTGGCCGACCAGGTGGGCTTCGACAACCTCTGGTTTGTGGAACACCACTTCCTGACCGGCTTCTCCGGTTCGCCCTCCCAGGACGCCATGTTCGGCGCCTTGAGCCGGATCACCAAGCAGATCCGCATCGGGTACGGCGTGTGCATCCTGCCTTACCACCATCCGGTTCGCGTGGCCGAGCGCGTGGCGCTGCTGGACCAGCTCACCGACGGCCGCATCGAGGTCGGAACGGGCCGCTCCAATGCCTACGAGCAGACTGGGCTGGGCATCGACCCCCGGGAAACCCGCAACCTCTGGAACGAATCCATCAGCATGCTGCCCAAGATCTGGACCTCCGACGAGTACGAGTACGAGGGAGAGAACTGGAGTGTGCCCAAGCGTCGCGTGCTGCCCAAGCCCTACCAGCAGCCGCACCCGCGCCTTTACCTGGCCTGCACCTCCGAGGACAGCTTCCGCCTGGCCGCGCAGAAGGGCATCGGGGTGCTGTCTTCCGCCTCCTATGCCGTCGAGGTCTTGAAAGAGAAGGTGCAGATCTACCGCGACGCCCTCAAGGACTGCGAGCCGGTGGGTGAGTTCGTCACCGAGTTCTGGGGCAACAACGTGCACGGCTTCTGCGATGACGATGACGACTACGCCAAGGAACTGGCGGCGGAATCGATGAAGACCTTCTTCGGGCCGGACAAGCCCTACATCGCGGGCCGCATCGGCGCATACGAAGAACTGCTCGAAGCCTGGGGCGGGGTTCCCGAGCACCTGTCCGCCGACTTCAGCCGCTGGCTCCGACAGTCCGACGAAGAACACCAGCAGCTGGCCCAGGATGTCGGCCTTTCCCTGGACGCTGGCCCCGGCGCCGCCCGGGCGGCCATCGCCCAGCTGGACGGCAAGACCCTGTCGGACCGCGGCGTGATCATCGCCGGCAACCCCGAGTCCTGCATCAAGACCTGTCAGATGTACGAGGACATCGGCGTCGACCAGGTCATGTTGATCATGCAGACCGAGACCATCCCTCACGAGAAGGTCATGGCTTCCATCGAGAAGTTCGGCAAGGAAGTCATCCCGCACTTCCGGAACGGCAACGGCGCGAAGTAATCCCGCCGGCATCGGATTTCCGCGTAGGGGCGAATGATCATTCGCCCCTATATTTTTCGTGTTTACGCCATGAGCATCCAATCCGCAGACGCGCCCGTCAAATTCAACGTTCGGGTCAACCAGTACCGTTATTCCTACGAGGACCTGCTTCGTGTCTGGCAGGAGGCGGACCGGCTGGGGTACTACTCCGCCAGCCTGTTTGACCTGCTCACCGTGGATGCCCTGGAATGCTGGACGACGCTCACCGCGCTGCTGGCCCAGACCCAACGCATCCGCGCCGTGCCCATGGTGCTGGCCAACCCGTACCGTCATCCCGTGCTTACGGCCAAAATGGTGGCAACCCTGGACGTTATCAGCGGTGGCCGCATTACGCTGGGCATCGGCGCCGGCGGCAGTCGCAGCGACACCACCCACAGCGGCCTGCCGTTCCCGTCCACCCGCGAACGCTGCGAGATGCTGGAGGAGGCCATTACGATAATGCGCCGCCTGTGGACCGAGCCCACACTCGATTTCAGCGGCCAGCATTATCATGTCGCCGGCGCGTCCATCGAACCAAAACCGACGCAACGGCCCGCACCCCCGATCCTGGTCGGCGGCCACGGCCCGCGATACGTCCTGCCCACCATCGGGCGGACAGCCGACATCAGCAACGTCGGCTCTAACGACACCGTGGAGCAACACCGCCGGTACGCCGGCATCATCCGCCAGGCGGCCGAAACCGCGGGGCGCGATCCTGAGGGCATCGAGCTCACGCACAACGCCGACTGCGTCATCGCGCCCACGCAGCGGGAGTTTGACCGGCTCGTGGCCCGTCTTGCCGAAGATTCGGGGATGACTGCTACCGCGTACCAGGCGGATCGCCTGCGCAACACCCTCTCCGGCACGCCGGAGCAGATCTGCGAGCGTCTCAGCGAGTACGTGGAATTCGGCATCCGGTACTTTTTCGTCGTGTTCCCCAACCCGGCGCCGTCGGAGACGCTCGCCCTCTTTGCCCGTGAGGTTATGAGCAGGTTCGGCTCTCCGCCGATTTAGCCGTCAGTGCTGGTCGCAAGCTGCGATGGCGCCGGCTTCGGATCACCCAGCTTCCAGTAGGCTACGACACCTGCCGCCGCCGGTACCAGCGCCGTGGCCAGAGCCCAGGAAGGATCGCCCGGCAGGTGCAGGCCCAAATACGCCAACCAGGGACGGATCCCGAACAGCAGCCCGAATACAACACCCTGGGACGCCCGGGTCACCAGCCCGCCGGTTCCCAGCAGAGTGGCGAAGCGCCGCCTTCCGAAATATTCCCCGATCGCCGCGATCTCCAGCGCGATTCCTCCACCGTGGCCCACGCCCAGTATCGCAATCCCGGCGAACAACCACCCCGGACCATTCGCCACTAGGATCACCGCAAGAGCCACCACATGCAGGGCGGCGAACGCTAACAGCGCGGTACGCAGCCCCACCTTTTTGCTCACCGCCGCGCCGATCAGGATGGACCCTACTGAAACGATCTCGTGCACGTTCTGGAACATCCGATACGATCCATCCATGTGGAACCTGGAATCGGCCACTGTGAAAATCACCATCCTGGTCAGTTGGTCTGCCCCGGCGAGTAAAGCCGCCGCCAACGCCAGCAGCCAGAACTCCCGCGTCTTCACCGCTTCCTTCCAGCCGTAATCCACCGACGGGTGTCCGTCGTGCCACCTGCTTGTGCCCGAACTCGCGGTTTGGCCGGAGACCTCTATCTTCGCCGGCGTAGCCGTTGGTCTTAGAATCATAAATGCCAGCGGCAGCCCCACCCCGATTATGAGCAGCCCGGAGGCCATGGTTGTGAACGTGTCCCCGGTTGTGAACGTGTCCCGGCGTACGAACGTGTCCCTTCGGATCGCAGTCGCCAGCGATAGCAGCCAATCCAGGGCGGACACCGCAAACATCGTCACTGCAATCGCCAGCGTTCTCCGGTGGTAGAACCAGTGGTTGATGGATGCCATTACGGGCAAGTTGGTTCCCGCCAGCACGCCCAGCATCAGCACGGGGTACAGCGCCATCGGCACGATGCTGTCCGGCAGCACCGCCGCTGAGACCGAGGCCAGAGCGCACAGTGACAGCCCCGCCAGGATCGTCGGGCGCGGTCCGAACCGGTCCACCGCCAGACCGGCGAAAGGCAGGAGAACAACGTTTCCCGAGCCGATGGACGAGATGGTCCAGACCAGGTTTATTCTCGAGTCCGCCAGGGGCCCAAAGTGCAGCATCGCCGTGTAACCCTTGATCAGGGTATCCCCGGCCAACACCAGGATGATTACACCGGTCGCAACCAGCCACCAGCCGTAGAACACGCCGCCGTTCGGCCGCTCCGCAAAACCCGGCGTCGTCTCGCTTTCAGCCATCCACCGCCCTGCCCGCTCCGGGAGTGGGCAGCCGCGTTGCGTCAGCCTGTTGCAGCTGCGACGGCGACAGCCGGGGATTGCCCAGTAACAGGAACAGCAGCGCTCCCGGCACGCTCACCGACGCTGCGGCGGCAAGGGCTGCCCAGGCGCCGGCGCTCTCGTACATCAAGGCGACTGATACCGGAGCTATGGCAAGCATCAAGGCGGCAGGTATCGCCGCGATGCCGACTATCGTGGCAAAATTGCGGCGTCCGAAATAGACGCCGATAATGGCAATATCCACCGGCGCTCGACCACCAAGGCCAATGCCCATCAAGACGGAAAACGTCAGGATCATCGGCAACGTATCACCGAGCAGCAGAAGGCCGATGGCAATAGATTGCAGGAGGGAAAAGACAACGACGGCCCAGCGGATGGGAACGCGGTCTCCGACCATTCCACCGACCAGAATGAAAGGGATGGATACGAGATTCTCCGCCACACTTGCCAGGCCCCATTGCAGCGTCGGCAACCCGCTCTCCAGCATGAGTAGGCCCACGGCAATTGTCGCGCCGCTACTGCCGCCGGCCGAGCCGGCGCTGCCCATGGCCATAATCCAGAAAGTTCGTGAGCGGACGGCCTCCTTCCACGTGTAGTCCGGGACCACGGGGTTGTCTTCTGCGGGCGGAATCCCGTCGGGATACTGGTCGTAGTCCTCGGGCCGGTCCCGCATCGACCTCGACAGGGGCCAGGCGGCCGCCAGAATGACCGCTCCTATCACCAACGATACCGCCGCCGCATTGGAGACTATTGAAAACCCGACCCCGGTCAGAAACGGGATTAAGAAACCAACCAGAGCGGACGGCAGGATCACGACGGCAATCGCAGTAGCCAGCCGCCGCCGGAACCAGTTGTTCACCGCCGCCATTGCCGGCAGCGTCCCGCCAATCGCCCCGACAATGCCCAATACTGCGCTGGATAAATAAAATACCGCCGTGATTTTTGCGCCGGCGAGCAGAATAAAACCCCCGCCTAACCCAGCCAACAACCCCAGCACCATGCGGCGCGCGCCCCACCGGTCAACGGCCCATCCGATAAACGGCAAGAGGAGCACCGCGCTGATGAGCCACGCCATGCCGGCGGCGCCAGTCTGCGCGTCGTCGAAAAACCAGGTGATTGGCGGGAGACCTCCCCCACTGCCGCAGATGGCGATGACTGCGGCGCCCGCCAGAACCAGCCACCATCCGTAGAACCCGCGGCGTCCGGTTTGCTCCGGTAGGGCGCCGGGTGTCGGGCCGGGGTCTGTGGTCATCAGTTGCCTGCCGACGTGCTGGCCCCTTGCGTTACCAATCGTTGCACGTCGGCGCGCCGCCGCTGGGAGGGCGACAGGCGCGGATTGCCCAGGAACAGGAACATGATGGAGCCTACCGCGCTGACTGCCGCGATGGAAGCCATCGGCAGCGTGTAGCTGCCGGTGATGAATTCCTGCATCCACGCGACGTAGGGCACCACCACGATGAACATGATGTTCATGGGTATCATGGAGATGCCCGTGATGCGCGCAAAGCTGCTGCGGCCGAAATACACGCCGCGAATGGCTGTAGTCAGCGGCGTTCTGCCGCCGAACCCGATGCCCATCAGCACGGTGAACAGGTAAAACATGGGCAACGTTTCAGCGGTCAGCAATATGACCATGGCGATTGATTGCAGGAAAGAGAAACCGAAGATGGCCAATCGTATCGGTACGCGGTCGCCGACTATTCCCCCCACCAGGATGAAGGCTGTGGACACTGCGGTCTGCGCTGAAATGACCCCGCTGATTTGCCCCAGCCCAAAACCGCGTTCGACCATCAGCAGGCCCAGATAGAACATCACGCTGATGATGATGATGGACGAGCTGGCGTGCCCCATGGTGATCAGCCAGAAAGCACGCGTTCGGATCGCCTCCTGCCAGGTGTAGTCCGGGGCCACGGTTCCGCCGCCGTTGGCGGTGCGCTGTCGGCCGGGCGATGCGGCGGTTTCCGGATCGATGCCGTCGGGGTGCTGGCCGTAGTCCTCCGGGCGGTTCCGTACCATCAGGGCCAGGGGCACCGACGCTACCAGGCCGATGGCGCCCACCAGCAGCGCGGTATTTTGCCACCCGAGACGACCCGGTATCTCCACGCCGGCTTTTACGTCCCAACCCATGGCCCACGCCATCAACGGCACCACGAAAACGCCGCCGATGCCAAAGCCCAGCATGGGTATGGACATCGCAGTTGAGCGGCGCACGCGGAACCAGTTGTTGAGGGCAGTGTTGGCCGGCAGCCAGGAACCGAGGCCCGCCCCCAGGCTGACCACCACGAAAGCCAGGTAGAACATCCAAAGGCTGTCGGTCCGGCTGAAGAGCACGAAGCCGGCGGCGAATATCACCAGGCCGATGGCTACCATCTTGCGCGGCCCCAGCTTGTCCACGCACCAGCCGGCGATGGGACCCATCACGGTGCCTTCCACGCGCGTCAGCGTGAATGCCCACGACAGCTGAAAAGGGGTCCAGCCAAAGTTTTGCGACAGGACCGGGAGCCACAGCGACAGCGCCTGAAACAGCGGCACCGTGCCGATCACCATGATCAGGGCGCCCGTGACGGCCAGCCACCATCCGTAGAACATCCCGCGCGCCAACCGGATCGGATGGGCCAGCTCACTCGCCTGAATCAACTACCTGCTCCCGCTGCGTTGCGATAATCGCAATTCAATCCGCCAATTCGGCGAATCCGACGCGCCAATTATACTCCACTCAGCGTTGCTATCCTTGTTTCAAATATGTAAAACCTTGTCATATTGAAAGTTCATGCCGTACTCTCGACCCAATATCGGCAAGATGGTACGGATCGGCTGGCCTACTCCAAAGTCACCGCCGTTCAACAATTCAGCACCGGCTCCGGTGTCCGCCCGAGCCGGCGCTGAGTCGCGTTGAAGCTTTGGCTTTGGTCCGCGGGCCTAGCAGGTGTTGGCGTCCCCTTCGTCGTACAGGTGGCAAGCGGTAGCGTGGCCGGGGGTGTATTCCGTCAGGACGGGCACGTCCACCGAGCAGCGGTCCATGACGAACGGACAACGGGGATGGAAGGTACACCCGGACGGCGGGTTCAGCGGCGAGGGGACCTCTCCGGTGAGCACTATCTCTTCACGCTGGCGCCTCGGATGGGCTGGCAGCGAGGCGGAGATGAGGGCGCGGGTGTAAGGGTGCTGAGCGTTGGTGAACAGCTCAATGGGCGGCGCTTCCTCTACGATCTTGCCCAGGTACATCACGCCCACCATGTGGCTCATGTAGCGCACTGTGGCGAGGTTGTGGGCGATCAGCAGGTAGCTGAGCTCGTAGGTGGACTGGAGTTCCTTCAGCAGGTTCAAAATCTGGGCGCGTATCGACACGTCCAGCGCGGACACGGGTTCGTCCAGCACGATCAGCTTGGGGCGTGTGGACAGCGCCCGGGCAATGGCGATCCTCTGGCGCTGGCCGCCGCTGAACTCGTGGGGATACCGCTCGGCGTGGAACGGGTGCAGTCCGACCACCTGGAGCAATTCCTGGACCTGGGCGCGCACCGCCGACCGGCTGAGGCGCTGGTGCGTGATCAGCGGTTCCGAGACGATCTGGTCGACACGCATCCTGGGGTTCAGGGAGCTCCACGGGTCCTGGAACACGGCCTGCACCGAGGCCTTGAAGTTGCGGCGCTCGGCTCCGGAGAACTGGTTCATCGGGCGGTCATCGAAATAGATGTTGCCTTCGGTGGGCTGGTCTGCCATCAGCAACATGCGGCTGGTGGTGGTCTTCCCGCAGCCCGATTCTCCGACCAGGCTGTACGTCTCGCCCGGCATGATGTTGATGGATATGCCGTCCACGGCTTTCACCGTCCCCGTTCGCCGCCGGAGCACGTTGCCCCGGAATATCGGGAAGTGACGCCGGATGCCCTCCAGCCTGACCAGGGGCTGTTCGCTAGCGCCGGTTGCAGATCCTGTGGCTTCAGCAGCAGTCGTAACCATTATTCCGCCCTCCAGCACCGCGATACGTGGCCCGGGGCCACCGTGAATTCCAGCGGGTATTCGTTGCAGCGGTCCCACCTGTGGGGACAACGCGGCGCGAAGGTACAACTTGGGGGCAGGGCGTCCAGGGATGGCGGCTGACCCTCGATAGATGGCAGCATGTCGACGTCGGCGTCCAGGTCAGGGACGGATTCCAGCAGCGCCTCGGTGTAGGGATGGGCCGGCCGGTCGAACATATCCTCCACGTCGGACTGTTCCACGATCCGCCCGGCGTACATGACGGCCACGCGGTCGCACATCCGGGCCACGATGCCGAAGTCGTGGGTGATGAAGATGATCGCCGCGCCCGTCTGCTCCTGGATGTCCTTGAGGAGGCGGAGGTACTGCAACTGGATGGTCGCGTCCAGCGATGTGGTCGGTTCATCGGCGATCAGAAGGTTGGGCGCGCGGGCTATGGATATCGCTCCCACCACTCGTTGGCGCATACCGCCGCTCATCTGGTGGGGGAAGTTGGTCAGGCGGTCTTCGGCGGCCGGAATGCGGACGTTTTCCAGGAGTCGGATCGCCCGGTCACGCAGCGACCGCCGGGGCTCGTTGTACTCCAGGCGCAACGATTCGACCAACTGATCGCCTACGGTGAACACCGGGTTCAGGGAGGTCAGCGGGTCCTGCATGACCATGCAGATGCCCGATCCGCGAATGTCGCGCATCTCACCGCGGCTCTTTTCCAGCAGGTTTTCGCCCAGGTAGTTGATACTTCCCCCGACGATGCGGCCCGGATGCGGAACCATGCCCAGGATCGACCAGGCGGTCATGCTCTTGCCGGAGCCCGACTCGCCGACGATGCCCAGGGTCTCGCCGCGCTTCAGCTCGAAGCTGATGCCGTCCACCGCTTTCACCACGCCGGTCCGCGTGAAGAAGTGGGTCTGCAAATCCTGCACTCGCAGGATTACGTCGTCTGTCATCCATTCACCTATTTTTTGGAGCGCCGGCCGTTTGACGGTCACCCGCGCGCATCACGGTAATTTTCTGCCGAGGGCGCCGCCGTATGTCACCGCTGGGAAGGCCGCAATCACGCCGCCGGCCGCGGTAATCACAAGCCGGAATCTTTACCAGTCCGTGGCGAACCATTATACCGCAAGGCGATAGATCAACCTTTCAGCGCTTCCGCTCGCAACGCTTTCCCCACCAAGTCCCCGAGCCGGGCCGGGGTTATGGTGTTGCCCAACTCTGTGCCGCTCTCGGCTGACACGCGCACGTAATTGTCGGTGAGCCCGCTCCAGAGCATGGTCTCATCGCTAATCGGTTTGGCCGTTTCCCACAAGACGGGGCGAACTTTGCCCTGCATTCGGGCGCGAAACTCCCCGAACCCAATGGCAGCGGCGGCAGTCAGCTCACTCGCGCGCCGGCGCTTGTCCGCCGGAGAGACCTGATTGGGCATGTGGTGAGCGGAGGTGCCGGGGCGTTGGGAGTAGGGAAAAACGTGGGCGTCGGCGAACTCCATCTCGCGGACCAGGCACAGGCCGGCGGCGTGGTCCGGTCCGGTTTCGCCCGGGAAACCGGCGATCACGTCCGTGGTGATGGCGGCGGCAGGCACCCGTTCCCGGATGGTCGCAACCGCCTTGCGGAACGTGTCGGTATCGTACCGGCGGCGCATGGTCTTGAGTACGTTATCGCTGCCGCTCTGCAAAGGGACGTGGAAGTGCGGACACAGGCGTGGATCGTTCCAACGCCCCAGGAGGTTCGCGCTGATTTCGTGGGCCTGCAACGACGAAACGCGCAGCCGCGGCAGGTCGGTTTCGCCCAGTATCCGATCAAGCAAACCTGGCAAGTCTGCCCCGTCCAAGTCGAACCCGTAGGTGCCGAGCTGCGTGCCCGTCAGCGTGATTTCCTTGAAGCCGGCGGCCACATACCGCTGCACTGCGCCAATGATTTCAGCCGGATGGATGCTGCGTTCGCGGCCCCTCACTTTCGGTACGATGCAATACGCGCAGACCTGGTCGCAGCCCTCCTGGATCTTGACCATCGCCCGGCTGCGACGGAGGATGCCGACAGGCAGAGGATTGTCGTTGCGAGCCCCGGCGTCAGCCGTGATCCCCCGGCGTTGAGCGCTCTCGGACACGGCCATTGCCACCAGGTCGGGTTTCGACCGATTCCCCACAACCAGGGACACCTCGGGGATGCGGCGCAGATCCTCCTCCGCCCGTTCCGGGTAACATCCAGCCGCGACGACTACCGCTGCCGGATTGGCCCGATGGGCGGCGCGCAGGGCTTGTCGAGCCTTTGAGTCGGCGGTGGCGGTCACCGTGCACGTGTTCACGACAATGATGTCGGCGTCTCGGCGACGGTCCACGAGCCGGTATCCGGCGCGGGCGAACTCCTGCGCGAGGACGGTGCTGTCGGCCTGGTTCAGCTTGCACCCGTGGGTCTCAATGGCAACGGTGCCCGCCTCGGCAACCTGGGCATCAGCAGGCTCTTGACGGTCCGCCGTCGTCCGTCGGATTACCTGTACAATCCCGTCGGTAGCCACGTTTCACCCGCCAAAGTCTGCCACGTCGTCATCCGGGTCAACGGAAGGCAGGATGTCGTCGCCACCCGGTATTCGGGCCACCAGGCGGTCGATACCCTCGTCCAGGTCGTCCATGGCGAGTATCAGATAGTCGACTCGGGTCCGCCTTTCGCGCACCCGCTCGGCGGCATACGCCAGGGCCGACAGGTGGTCGAAAGCGTCGCGGATGTATCGGTCCTTCTCCTCTTCGCCGATGCGCTGCACAAATTCCTTGAGCCTGGCGTCGTTGCTGACGTCTTCCCCGTACCACAACGCGACGCCCCGCGACGCCGCGACCAGGCTTCCCCAGATCAGCTCTTCCGCCTGGGTCCACTGCCCACGCTGCATGGCGACGTGCGCCGATTCCTGCAACCGAACCGCCTGGTTGCGGTATCGGGCCAGGCGAGCCGGCAGAGATCCGGAAGACGATGTTGATTGGCGGTCATTCATGCTGTGCAATCGATTTTAGCAGACTGTCGTGGCGAGCCCTCGAACCAAGTAGTACACTGGCTGACTGCCGCCGGCTTCTCCCGGGCATCCAACTATCTGTTGAGGTTCGATTATGACAACTGTATCTCCGTTTCGCCACGTGGCATACCCGGTTCGCGTTTTCGCCGGCGATAACGCTTTGTCCAACCTGTCCGCGGCGGTGCAGCGGACCGGAGCGGTCCGGCCCTTCGTAGTTTGCGGCCAATCGGTTGCCAAGCGCACGGATCTGCTGGATCGAGTTGCCGAGGCACTGGGGGAAAAACCGGCGGGGATATTCGACGGCGTGCAGGCGGGCTCACCCGTGCCGTCCGTCATGCAGGGCGCTACTATGGCCCGTGAAGCCGGAGCCGACTTGATCATCGCCGTGGGCGGAGGCAGTGCCGTGGTGACCGCCCGGGCCATCATCATCATGCTGGCGGAGGGTGGCCACCCGCGCGATCACGCCACCAAATATCCCGAGGGACAACCGCCCGTGAGTCCACGGCTGATGGCGCCCAAGATACCCAATATCCTGGTGCTGACCACACCCACCACCGCCGCAACCCGGGCCGGCACCGCCGTCATCGACGCTGACACCGGCCACCGCCTGGAGATGTTTGATCCCAAGACGCGGCCTGCCGCCGTGATCTGGGACTCCGATGCCCTTCTGACCGCGCCGGCGGACCTGTGCATCAGCGCCTCGGGCTCGCTGTTCAGCGGGGTAATCAGCGCTTTGCAGGCGCCGCGGGTCAACCCCATGGCCGCGGCCGATCTGCTTTCCGCGCTGGGTCTGCTGGTGGAGAATATTCCGTTGGTTAGAAAAACCGACGCAGATGGGACTCCCCGCGTCAACCTGTGCGTGGCATCCTTCATGTACAACCGCGCCTGGGACACCGGGGCCAGCGGATCAGCCCTCGGCGTGGTCAGCGCGCTGGCGCACAGCCTGGACACCCGGTATCCGGACTGCGATCACGGCGCGGCGTACTCGATAACCACCGGGCCCGGAATGAGGTTCAACCGCGACTTCAACGCGGCCGGGCAGGCGCGGGTTGCCGATGCCTTGGGCGTCCGTGAGCGCGGCGACAGCGATCAGGATGCCGCCGATTCCGCGGCGGCGGCGGTAACCGGGTTTTTTGAAGCCGTCGGGATGCCCGTCCGGCTGCGGGATGTCGGCGTTCCGGCGGAAGGAATCCCTCAAATTGCTGAGGATGCGCTGACCGATTTCGGGCTGCACCGAAACGTGCGGCCGGTAAACGGAGCCGAAGAGCTGGAGGCGGTGCTGCGTTCCGCGTGGTAGTCCGGCTAGTCTGACGACGCCGGCGTTTCGTCCCACCAGGCAGCGCCGATGATCTGGCGGACGCTCTTCACTTCCCAGCGAGCGAGCAGTTCTTCGAGTTCCGCCAATATGCGGAACGGGGCGTTCAGGTCCGCCAGGTTCGCGCTGCCGATCTGGACCGCCGTGGCGCCGGCCATCAGGAACTCGGCCGCGTGGCGCCCGGTCATGATGCCGCCCACGCCTATGATGGGAACGTCCACCGCCTGAGCCGCCTTGTGCACCAGGGCCATGGCGATGGGACGCAAAGCCGGCCCCGATAGTCCCCCGTACCCGGTGCCCAACACCGCTCGCCCCGTCTCCACGTCAACGTGCATCGCCGGTATGGTGTTGGAGATGGTGAGCGCGTCGGCGCCGGCGGCCACCGCAGCATGGGCGATCTCGGTGATGTCCGGCACGTTGGAGGACAGTTTGGCCCATATCGGCAAATCCGTTTGGCGGCGGACTCCGCTCACGACCGCTTCCGTCAGTCTCGGGTGATGGCTGAACATCGCGCCGTCGTCCACGTTGGGGCAGCTGAGGTTCAGTTCAATCGCCGAGAATCCTTTCGCCCCGCGGGTGAACGAGGCCATCTCTTCCCATTGCTCGGGCGAGTCTCCGGCCATGCTCATCACGATGTTGGCATCTATCCTGGCCCATTGCGGAGCCAAATCGGCCATCGCCGCTTTGATCCCGGGATTGGTCAGGCCCACTGAGTTCAGCAGGGTGGTCTCGCCTGCCTCCAGTCCTTCCCGGAACGACGCGGGAAACCAACGTGGTTCCGGGTTGCCGAGCCGCGGGTTACGGGTGAAGGTCTTGGGCAATACCGCGCCCAGGGATGCCAGTGGAGCGTCCGGAGCCAGCCCGCGCCCGTACCCGTCGTATCCGAAGGTGCCCGACGCGATCATGACCGGGTTGCTCAATAACAATCCATCGGGTTTGCATGGCGCCAGATTGACGGACAGGTCCATGGTGCGCAGGGACTCCTTCGGCATGAAGTAGGGGCGAACCAAAAATTCGCCCCTACTGGTTATTGCAGGTTTTTCGCCGATTACAGGCGCGGGATATCCTCGTCTTCCTCCTCGAACGGCGAGAAGATTCGTGAGGCGGTCAACTCCACTTCCCGATCGATTTCGGAATCGTTGTCGGTCAGGGATTGGGCCCTCCGCACCAGTTCGTCCTCTTCTTCCGCGGTCCTGATCTGGAAGCCGGCGTCGCCGATACCCGTGCCGCCAAATTGCGGCAGAGCCTGCCCGGCGATCAGCTCCTCGTCGATCAGTTCGTCCGCGCCGTCGAGTCCGGCGAACTCTTCCGGTATGTCGCCGTCGCCGGAGAGCCAGGACGGGGGCAATTCGCCGGCAAAATCGTCCATGGCTTCACGCAACTCGAAGTCGTTCTCCGCCTCCAGCAGAGAGTCCAGCCGGGCCGGGATCAAACGGCCGATGATCACGTTCTCCTTGAGACCGCGCAACCAGTCCCGGTCGCTGGCGACTGCGGCCATGGTGAGGACCTTGGTGGTTTCCTGGAATGAGGCCTTGGACAGGAAGCTGTCCGTGGTGAGCGCGGCCTTGGAAACGCCCAGCAACAGCGTCTTCGCCGTCGCCGGCTCGCCGCCTTCGGCCAGCACCTGGGCGTTCTGGTCCTGGAACCGGAACTTGTCCACCACGTCACCCGGGATGAACTCGGTGTCCCCGGCCGTCTCGACCTGCACCCGACGCAGCATCTGCCGGAGAATGACCTCGATGTGCTTGTCGTGGATGCTCACGCCCTGGGAGCGATACACCTCCTGCACCTCGTCGACCAGGTAATGCTGCAGGCCCTCGAGGCCCCGGATGTCCAGCAGTTCGCGGAGGTCCAGCGGCCCGTCGACCAGCGCGTCGCCGGCCATGACCTGCTGCCCGTTGGTGACCTTCAGGGTCATCTGGGAGCTCACGTCGTACACGCGGGACTCTTCCTCGCGCCACACGACGGTGACCCCATCGGCGGAGACCTCGGCCTCACCCTGGAAATCGGAGCGGATTTCGTTCACCACGTCGGTATTTGCCAACGCGGCGCTCTCCTCGCCTTCGCCGTCGGTTGTTGCCGAGGATTGGGTGTTCAGCACCACGGCCAGCAGCTTGCCCTCTTCAACGGGCTCGCCCCGTTCCACCAACCGGATGGCTCCGGGAGGCAGCGCGTAGTCGTGGCGTTCCTCTTCGTCGTAGGTGACCCGAATCCGCCGCGACCCGTTGGGGTCTTCCTCGATGGAAATGGCGCCGTCGATATGCGTCAGGACGCCGGCGCCCTTCGGCGGCCGTACCTCGAACAGCTCCTGCACCCGGGGCAGACCCGTGGTGATGTCGGAGCCGGCGATACCTCCGGTGTGGAAGGTCCGCATGGTCAACTGGGTGCCGGGCTCGCCGATGCTCTGGGCCGCGATGACGCCCACCGCCTGGCCGATCTCGACGAGTTGGCCGGTGGCCGGCAGCCGCCCGTAGCACATCTGGCAGATGCCGCGACGGGTCTGACAGGTCAAGGGTGAGCGAACCGGCACCCGGTCGACGCCAGCATCGCGGATCTTCGCAGCCAGTTCCTCGTCGATCATTTCGTTGCGGTCAACGATGATCTCGCCGCTGGCCGGGTCCGCGATAACGTCTCCGGCCATGCGGCCGACGATGCGCTCCGGCAGATTGGACAGGGTGGGATCGTTGGGACGAGGCTCCACGTAGAAGGGTTCCGCGAACTCGCAGTCCGAGTCCTGAACGATCACTTCCTGGGAAACGTCCACCAACCGCCGGGTCAGGTAACCGCTGTCCGCGGTTCGCAGCGCCGTGTCGGTGAGACCCTTGCGGGCGCCGTGGGTGGAGATGAAGTACTCCAGCGCCGTCAGCCCTTCGCGGAAGCTGGACTTGACCGGCCGCTCGATGATGTGGCCCTCGGGGTCG
This sequence comes from Dehalococcoidia bacterium, assembly GCA_034420475.1. GTDB lineage: Bacteria > Chloroflexota > Dehalococcoidia > Lucifugimonadales > UBA3495 > Bin87. The sequence continues at coordinate 59,799 of DAOULH010000004.1, read as the reverse complement.
CTCATCAGGCCGCGCATCCCGGCCATCTGCTTGATCTGGGAGATGTTTCCTTTGGCGCCGGACTTGGCCATCACGGCCACCCCGCCGTAGCTGTCGCTGTCCAGCCCTTCCTTGACCAGGGCCTCCATCTCTTCCGAAGCCTGCGTCCAGGTGTCGATGATCCGTTCGTATTTTTCCTCCTCCGTCATCATTCCCATCATGAAGTTGTCCTCGTGTTCGGCCACTTTCTGGCCGGCCGAGTCGAGGATGTCCCGCTTTCGCTCCGACACCTGAATGTCGTTGATGGCGATGGTGATGCCGGACTTGGTCGCGTAGTAGAAGCCCATCTCCTTGATGCTGTCCAGGGCTATGGCCGTCTCTTCGTTGGACAGGTTGCGGTAGAGTTCCGACGTGAGGTCCTTGATGGCGCCCCGGTCCATCAACTGGTTCTTGTATCCCAGGGCGTCGGGGATGGTCTCATTGAAGATGAGGCGACCCATAGTGGTCTCGTCGATCTTGCCGTCCGCGCCGTCCACCTTCAGCACCGTGATCGGGGCGCGCAGGCCCAGCTGCCCATCAGAGTACGCGATGCGGGCCTCGTCGATGTCGTAGTAAATGCGGCCGGCGCCCTTGGCGTCCTGGTCCAGTTCGGTCAGATAGTAGCACCCCATCACCATGTCCAGGGTGGGAGCGACCAGCGGGTCGCCCGACGCCGGGGACAGCATGTTGTTGGTGCTCAGCATGACCGAGCCGGTTTCGTGAACCGCCATGGCCGACAGGGGCACGTGCACCGCCATCTGGTCGCCGTCGAAGTCGGCGTTGAACGCGGAACACACCAGCGGGTGCAACTGGATGGCGCTGCCCTCGATCAGCACCGGCTTGAAAGCCTGAATGCCCAACCGGTGCAGGGTGGGCGCCCGGTTCAACATCACCGGGCGGTCCTTGATGACGTCTTCGAGGATGTGCCAGACCTCCGGCGAGGATCGCTCGACCATGCGCTTGGCGGCCTTGATGTTGGGCGCCAGGGCGTTCAGCACGAGCCGGTGCATCACGAAAGGCTTGAACAACTCCAGGGCCATTCGCTTGGGCAGGCCGCACTCGTCCATTTTCAGCTCGGGGCCCACCACAATCACGGAGCGGCCGGAGTAGTCCACCCGCTTGCCCAGCAGGTTCTGCCGGAACCGGCCCTGCTTGCCCTTGAGAAGATCGCTCAGGGATTTGAGCGCATGATCGCGCTTGCCCTTGACGGCCTTGCCCTGCCGACCGTTATCGATCAGCGAGTCGACGGCTTCCTGGAGCATCCGCTTTTCATTCCGAATCATCAGACCCGGAGCGCGCATACTGGCGAAGCGCTTGAGCCGATGGTTGCGGGAGAGCACCCGGCGGTACAGGTCGTTCAGGTCACTGGTGGCGAACCGGCCGCCGTCCAACTGAACCATGGGCCGCAGTTCCGGCGGGAGCACCGGCAGCACGGTCATGATCATGTCCTGCATCCGGTTTTCGCTGCGCCGGAAGGTTTCCAGCAGGCGCATGCGCTTGCCGGCCTTGGTGCGGATCTGCGAGGAGGTGGCCCGCATTTCCAGTTCGGTGTAATACCGCTCCTGGTCCAGGTCCAGATCCAGCAGCTTCAGAAATTCCAGAATTGGCTCAGCGCCCATCTCGGCGTCGAAAGCCTCGCCCCAGAAGGGCTTCAACCGGTCGTAACGGCTGGTGGAAAGGGTGGTTAGGTGCAGGCCCGGCGAGCCGCTGCGGGCGATGTAGAACTCGTCCGGCAGTTCGGTCTCGTTCCGCGCTGCGGCCGGCAATTTCAACTCGTCCCACAGCCAGTCCACGTCCATGCTGCGCGGCCGCTGGGAAGGATCCCAACGGAGCCACCGCATGGCCTGGATCAGGTCGACGGCTTCCTTGCGCCGCTCGGAGACGGCGCGCAAGAGATAATCATCGACAACGCCGATCAAGTCGCGGAGCACCGGCAATTGCCGCCGCCACAGCGAGATTTCCTTTTGCTGATCCTCCGGCGTGATGTCGGTTTGGATGAACTCGATGCGGTCTTCCAGTTCGCCGATCACTTTCATGTCCACGCTGTCGGCCTGCAAACGGTCCAGCAGCGCGTTGAATGCCGGCAGATTCCAGCCACGCCCCTCGGGGTTGTCATCCGAGCGGCGGTAGTTCCAGCTGCGGACCGTTTCTTCCACGGTGGACAAGGCGTGCTCGATCTCCGCCAGGTCGTCCGACAACGGCTGCTGCGCTGTGGGCCCGAAGGACGCGGAACCGACTCCGGTCACTGCGGCGGCTACGCCGCCGACGGCAGGCACCAACGCCTCTTCGTAAACGGCGGTGATGTCACCGCGCAGGCGTTCCACGGCGTCAACCAGATCGTCCTGGAGCTCCTCGCTGGGACCGCCACGCCAGGCGTTGAAGGCGTCAACCACGGCCTGGGCGCTCGAGGATTGCTGTTCCAACGCATCCACAATGGGTACGCTGCCGTGGTGCAGGCTCGAGATCGCCACCGCGACCTGGTCGCCTTCGATTGCGGCCAGGGCCAGCTTGTCGGGGGAGTCAATGACCCCTTCGGCCAACAGCAACTGGCCGACGGCGTAAGTTGCCCTTTCGGCCCTGGTTCCTTCCGCCGCCAGAGCCAGCAGGGATTCCAACTCTGCGGTGAAGTCTCCATCCTCCAGATCCTGAACGCCGGACAGGCGATCCAGGGCTGACTTGGCTGCGGCGACCGCCTGCGGCAGGGTTTCCGACGGGGCGGTGATAATCGACACGGCCTCGTGCAGGCTGCCTTCCAGCGCCCAATCGCCCACGCGATCCCAGATGCGTTGCCACGCGCTGTAGGCGACTGCCAAAGGCCCTTCATGCAGTTCGTCGACCTCCCTGCTGTGTCGATCCAGTTGCTCACGCATCAGGTCGATATCGACCTGGTTGATCACGTAGGCGGAGTAATAGAGAACGCGGGTGAGGTCGGACAGTTTCAGGTCGAGCGCCAGGCTCATCACGCTGGGCGTGTTTTTCACGAACCAGATGTTGGCCACCGGAGCGGCGAGGGCGATGTGTCCCAGCCGCTGGCGCCGAACGTTTGCCCGCGTGACCTCAACGCCACAGCGGTCGCACACGACGCCCTTGTACTTCTGGCGCTTGTACTTGCCGCACTGGCATTCCCAGTCCTTGGTGGGGCCGAAGATTCGCTCGCAGAACAGGCCGTCCTTTTCAGGCCGCTGCGTGCGGTAGTTGATGGTTTCGCCCTTTTGGACCTCGCCGGACGACCATCCGGTGATCTGCTCGGGCGAGGCGATGGAAATGCGTATTGCGTTGAAGTCGGATGAAGTGGCTTCGCGGTTGTCCAGCATTCTGACCATAATCTAGTTGACCTCCGCGGTGAAGAGATAGTCGTCTTCGCCAGGCAGACCCAGGCTGCCGTCTTCCTGCTCCTCTTCGTCCTCCAGCCTCACGTTCAGCCCCAGGCTTTGGAGCTCTTTGAGCAAGACGTTGAAGGATTCCGGGATGCCGGGTTGGGTGATGGGGTTGCCCTTGACGATGGATTCGTAGGTATTTACCCGACCGGTTACGTCGTCGGATTTGATTGTCAGCACCTCCTGGAGGTTGTGCGCGGCCGAGTAGGCTTCCAGGGCCCAGACCTCCATCTCGCCGAAGCGCTGGCCGCCGAACTGGGCCTTACCGCCCAGGGGCTGCTGGGTGATCATGGAGTACGGGCCGGTTGACCTGGCGTGGATTTTGTCCTCAACCAGGTGGATCAGTTTCAGCATGTAGATGCTGCCGACGGCGACCGGCTGGTCGAAAGCCTCGCCCGACCTGCCATCGTACAGTTGGAACTTGGCAAACGTGGGCGGCGAGATCAGCTTGTCGCGGTGCACGTCCAGCGCCATCTGGTGGAGTTCGGCCAGGTTCATATCACTCAGATCCTTTCCTTCGGAGTTTTGGACCTGACCGGCTACATCGCGCAGCCACAGATACAGACACGCCTCGCGCGCCAGGCCGTGCTGGGCCTCGTCGTAGATGGCTTCCGGGTCGAAGCCCTGCTCGCGCAGCCAGGCGTAGACCTTCCTGAGGTCGATTTCGCCTTCAGGGTCGGCGGTGTTGTCAGCGGCCTTGGCCTGCTCGGCGAACCACCAGCGCGCCAGCGAGTCTTCGATGTTGTCGTCGTCAGCGCCTTCGAACACGGGAGTAAGAGCCTGGAAGTTCAGACTCCGCGCCGCCCAGCCCAGGTGGCTTTCCAGCACCTGGCCCAGGTTCATGCGCGAGGGCACGCCGATGGGGTTGAGGATGATGTCAACCGGGGTGCCGTCGGGCAGGAATGGCATGTCCTCCTCGGGCAGAATGCGTGACACCACGCCCTTGTTGCCGTGTCGGCCGGCCATCTTGTCGCCCACGGAGATCTTGCGGGTCTGCGCCACCCAGACGCGGATCGCCTCGTTTACGTCCGGCGGCAACTGGTCTCCGGGCTGCTCATCCCCGCGCTTTTCACGGCTGAGCGCCTTCACGCCGATAACCTTGCCGCGCTGGCCGTGCGGGACCCGCAGGGACGTGTCACGGACATCCTTGGACTTTTCGCCGAAGATGGCGCGCAGCAGGCGTTCCTCGGCCGTCATTTCGGTTTCGCCTTTCGGAGTAACCTTGCCGACGAGGATGTCGCCGGGGCCAACGTCCGCGCCGATCCTGATGATCCCGCGTTCGTCCAGGTCCCTCAGGTTGCCTTCACCCACGTTGGGAATGTCGCGGGTGATTTCCTCGTCACCCAGCTTGGTGGACCGGCTTTCGACCTCGTACTTCTCGATGTGCACGGAGGTGAACTGGTCGTCCTTGACCAGGCGTTCGCTGATGATGATGGCGTCCTCGTAGTTGTAGCCTTCCCAGGACATGAACGCCACGAGCACGTTCTGGCCCAAAGCCAGTTCGCCGCCGTCGGTGGAGGAACTGTCGGCCAGCGTGTCGCCCACGTTGACGTGGTCTCCCTTCTGGACGACGGGCCGCTGGTTCAGACAAGTGCCCTGGTTGGTCCTTGCAAACTTGATCAGCCGATGGGCGTGCTCGCGGCCGGCGTCGTCCACCACGACGATTTCGCGGCCGTTCACGGACACCACCGAGCCCCGGACGCGCGACAGCAGCACCTGTCCGCTGTCCCGCGCGACGCGGCTTTCGATGCCGGTGCCGACGATGGGAGCCTGCGGCTGGAGCAGAGGCACCGCCTGCCGCTGCATATTGCAGCCCATCAAGGCGCGGTTGGCGTCGTCATGTTCGAGGAACGGGATCAACGCGGCCGACACGCTCATGATCTGGAGGGGCGACACGTCGGCGTATTCCACTGTGGCCGGCGGAGCCAGACGGTAGTTGTCACCTTCGCGTACCTCGACCAACTCGTCGGTGAACTGGTACAGATCGTCAAAGCCGGAGTTGGCTTGCGCGATCCGATATTGCTCTTCAAGGTCGGCGGTCAGGTACTGGACGCTCTCGGGGCGAGTGTCCACAAACGGCGCGACCTCGATGGCGAGGTCGCCGGACAGCCGACGGAGCCGGCGCCAGTGCTCCTCGGTAATCGTATCGCCGGCGGCGACGATGACTTCACCTTTGCGGGTGCTTATGTCTGCGGCCACCTTGTGCCCGATGGGATCGAAGTATCCGGGCAATCCGGGAGTGCGGCAGTCGCCCAGCCACAACTGTTTGATGACCGGCCAGTACGGAGTCTCGATGAACCCCAGCCGGTCGATGCGGGCGTAGGCGGCCAGGCTGCTCAACAGGCCGATGTTGGCTCCTTCCGGTGTCTCGATAGGGCAGATGCGACCGTAGTGCGAAGCGTGCACGTCGCGCACGTCGAAGCCTGCCCGTTCCCGGGTGAGGCCGCCGCGACCCAGCGCGGAGAGGCGGCGCTTGTGGGTCAACTCCGCCAATGGGTTGGTCTGGTCCATGAACTGCGACAGCTTGTCGCCGCCGAAGAACTCCCTGATGGCTCCGGTCACCGGGCGCACGTTCACCAGCTTCGCCGGGACGGCGTCCTCGGGTTTTTCCAGACGGCCGACCCGGTCCTGGAACATCCGGTGCATGCGGAGCAGGCCAATGCGCACCTGGTCGCGCATCAGTTCGCCGGCCACGCGGACCCGGCGGTTGCCCAGGTGGTCGATGTTGTCGCGGGGCTCGTCGTTAGCGACGTGCTGCGTGATCAACGCCTCCAGCGTGTCCACAATGTCCATCAGATCGAGCACGCGGCGCTCGTCCAGTTCGATGCCCGGCAGGTTGAACCGCACTTTGTGCATGTTGCCGTTGGGGCCGCAATTCACCTCGGTTACCACGCCGACGATACGCGAAGCCCGAGCGCGAACCGGCGTGAGCCGCCACGACTGGAACGGGCCCTGGCTGACGCGCTCGGCGTAGATCAACTGGCCCGCTTCGACGATGCTGTCGCCGGCCAGAAAACGGTTCTTCATGATGGCGACTTCGCCATGGGTGATGGCATCGTCGGACGTGGAACCGCCGAAGATCGGTTGCGTGGCAGCGGCCACCGGCTCTCCGAGGGTCTCGGTGACCTGCTGTTGAACCCGAACCGTGCGGATGCCGTCTTCCTGCGTTCCAATCAGGGACAGTAACGTACCGGCGTTGGCGGCGTCGTAGGTCTCCACCCGAACGGTCTGCTCGTCGTCCGATTGTCCTTCGAACAGGTCGACGGGTACGATCCGTCGGTCGGCCCGTCGCGCCAGGTAACCGTAGTTGATCAGGGCGTCGACATCACGGTCTGAAAGTATCCGGTGCTCCCGGCCCGACGCCTCGAAAATTTCCGCGGGCGTGGCTCCGTCGCTATTTTCCACTCGGTTGCGCACGAGGTCGAGGATGTTCTTTTGGTGTTCGGTCAGGATCTGCGCGCTGGATCGGCCCAGGCGCTGGTCCACTTTGATGCGGCCGACTTCTCCGAGGTCGAAACGCCGGCCGTCGTAGAAGTGGTTCAGCACGAAAGTGCAGGCGGCATCCACCTGTACCGCAGGCTCGCCGGGGCGCAGCCACTTGTACAGGTTCCGCTGGGCCAGGCCGATGCGATACGCCTGCTGGCTGTCGAACTCGCGGTCGGGGTGCATACGGTCCCACAATGACCGGAGTTCCTCATCGCGCGGGCTGTAATCCCGGTCTTCGGCCGGCTCGGCGCCGGCGACGAACCGCCGGCACTCGTGGTTGTCCACTTCCTCGAACAGCGCCCTCATCTCCTCGGCGCTGACGATGCCAAGGGCGTAGAGGAACGTGGACACGCCCATCCGGCGGCGGCGGTCAACGCTGACCGTGATCGTTTCCGGAAGGTTGCGGCGCCGGGCGTAGTAGTGGGTCCAGGTGGACAGCTCGATGCGAGCGCCGCGGCTGGCCGAGATGCGGGCCTTGTAGTACCAGTTCTCCAGCTTCCCGCATTCCGGGCACGCCGGGTCCTGCGACGGCTCGCGTTCAAAGTACACGCCGGGGGCGCGCTGGAGTTGGCTGACTAGCACCCGCTCGGCGCCGTTGATGATGAAAGTGCCGGTCTCGGTCATCATCGGCACGTCGCCGAAGAAGATGTCCGATTCGGTGATCTCGCCCGTTTCCTGGTCTCGCAACTGCGCTTTGACGTACAACGGCTGGGAAAAAGTAATCTCGCGCTCCCGGCACTCTTCCGGACTGAACTGCGGCGCGTCGAACCAGTGGTCCAGGAAATACAGCTCGAACCGCTCGGCCCGGCGCGACGCCTCGCCATTGGCAAAGCGCCGGGTTATGCCGGCGACGATGGGCGAGCAGTCCCGGAAAGTCTCTGCCAGTCCGTTTGTCTTGAACCAGTCGAACGATTCGATCTGGCTCCTGATGAGATTGGGCACGTCCAGTACGTTCGCGATGCTGGAATCCGAGTAGGTTTTCACGTCGCGGGCGGACAGACCGCGTTCATTCCTGCCTGAGCGTTTACGGGTCAAGACCATGAAACGACCCTCCTGATGGGTGCGCAGTGGGTGGTTAACGAAATTTTGCCTGCTCCTTCGTAGTTCACGAGCAGACACGAAGACACGGCCTGCCGCTGCCGGCAAGCCGCATCAAAGGGCCAGTTAGGGCTGAGGGAGCAGGCGGAACTTCAAAAAATCAGAGCGATGAGTATTCTGCGCATATATCGAAAGTCTCAAAATGCTACCCGATTTGGAACGTATTTGTCAAACGGAAAGCGGGCTGCTTTTGTTCAATAAAGCGTGGCGTGAGGCAAAACGCGGCGTCCCAGATCCCAATCTCGTCCCGATCATGTGGCGATTAATCCTTCAAATCACCAGGTCAGATGGCCGCAACCCGGAACCGGGGAGCCGGGCCTCAGTCGGAACCGCTCCGGCCGAGGCCCGGCCCGGATTTCCGTTTGCCAGCAAGCGGGTGGCGCTATCCGCCGCCGCCCCGAACCTCGAGGCTGGGTTTGGTCATCTCCTCGGGGTTGAGCAGTGCGTCAAGTTCTGCCTCGCTGAGGGAGGTGTCGCTGCGCGCGATCTCCCGAATCGTGCCGCCCGTTTCCGCGGCTTTCTTGGCGATGCCGGCCGCCGCGTCGTAACCGATGGATGGGGCCAATGCGGTTCCCAGCATCAGGCCCTTTTCCACCATAGCGGGGCCCGTATCCGTCGCGGTGATTCCCACCACGCACTGGTCCGCAAAATTGCCCGCCGAGGCGGCCAGCAGCGAAACCGATTGCAGGAGGTTGTACGCCGCCAGTGGCATCATGGTGTTCAGCTCAAAGTATCCGCCGGCGCCGGCCAGGGCGACCGCCGCGTCGTTGCCGACCACGTGGGCCGCGACCTGGATGACCGACTCCGAAATCACCGGGTTGACCTTCCCCGGCATGATGCTGCTGCCCGGCTGCACTTCCGGCACGTTGATTTCGCCCAAACCGGCGCGCGGCCCGCACCCCAGGAACCGGATGTCGTTGGCGATCTTGTGCAGGCTGATGGCTACCGTTTTCAACTGGCCGCTGGCCTCGACGATGCCGTCCAGCGCTGCCTGCGCCTGGAAGTGGTTGCCCGTTTCGCGGATGGAAACCCCGGTCATCTCGGCCAGCCTGGCGCAGGTCCGTTGCGAGAACTCCGGGTGGGTGTTAACGCCGGTGCCGACTGCGGTGCCGCCGAGAGCAACCTCCGCCAGGGCTTCCTGTGCCCGGCGCACCCGCGTGACGCTGTATTGCGCCTGGCCGGCGTAACCGCTGAACTCCTGGCCCAGTCGAACCGGGGTCGCGTCCTGCAGATGTGTCCTGCCTGTCTTGATGATCGGCCAGAACTCGTCGGCTTTCGCCTGCAATGCCGATTGCAGCGATTCCAGCGCCGGCTCCAGTTCCTCTTTCATGCCCAGGAGCGCCGCCAGGTGAATGGCCGTCGGGATCACGTCGTTGGAGGACTGACCCAGGTTGACGTTGTCGTTGGGGTGCACCAGCCGGGAGCCCAGGTCGCCGCCCAGAATTTGCGAGGCCCGGTTGGCGATCACCTCGTTGGCGTTGGTGTTGGTCGAGGTGCCCGACCCGGTCTGGAAGATGTCCAGCACGAAATGATCGTCGTGCTTGCCGTCCGCGACCTCCTGGGCAGCCTGGACGATGGCGTTCCCGACCCTCGCGTCGAGGACGCCCAAGTCCATGTTGGTCTGGGCGGCGGCCAGTTTAATCAGCCCCAGGGCCCTTATGAACTGCCGGGGAAAGCGCAGGTCACTGATGGGGAAGTTCAAAACCGCCCGCATGGTCGACGCGCCGTAAAGGGCGTCGGCGGGGACTTCCATCTCACCCATGGAGTCGCGTTCGACGCGAGTTGCGGAAGTAGTCATCGCTTGGTGCCGTCCTCCGTGTAAAGTCACTGATTGCCAGCCAGTTTAGCATCAGATGGCCGGCCGGGTATCTCCAGATCAGACTAATCGGACATCCCGTACACTTCCTGGCGGATGCGGCGAGCATTGCGGCGGCGGCCGCTGCCGGTTAACTGCATAAACTGCTGTCTGGTAATGCCGGCTGATACGAGATTTTTCCCCAATGTCATCGGGTCCATGTCGCTACGACGGTGATCGGGAAGATTAAGGCGAACGCCCGGCATTTTGGGATGCGTCAAGAAGTGATGCGAGCCCTCCTGCCCGTCATCTTGCCAGCCGATCATTCTGAACCGGGCAATTGCTTCATTGAAAGAAATTCCGGTGATGAATGGCGGCATTATCCATCTAACACCGGCGATACACTGACGACGGCTACTTTGCTGGGGTACCCGGCGGCATTGTACTCGTCCACCATTCCTTGAGTACGACGTTTTACCGCACGAGCTTCGGCTTTCAACCAGCCGGTGATGGCTTCACGAACATTGTCCAACGCCTCCGCTTCCGTCAAACCCTGCGTATGGCAACCGAGCAACGCCGGACAACTGACTGAAAAGCCGTACCCGGAATTGGTTACCACCACGTCAAATGTAAGACCCAACGCGACGGGGCCAGCTTCTACCTTCGTGCATGCGGCCTGATTGCAGATGTCGTCGTCGGCAACTATCTGGAAGATGCGATTAAGGCGTTTATCAACTGGTCTCTCCACGGTCATTTGCACCCTTTTGCCAGCGCTTATAGCGTACTCATTGCCTTCCAGTGAACCCATGCAACGACCAACATACATGTTGCGAACTTGGTGGCGCGACTCTGTAATGCCCATCAGTTCGACCAAGCATGCCATTGTGGAGTCCGAGATCTGCTTGGTCAAAAACCGCTCATGCCCAAATTCGTCGTACAACAGTTCAATGATTCTCTCGCCGTTCATGGATCCCCCAAGTTTGAACATCGAGATCATGCGATGCGTTTTTGATGGCTACTTGCCTTCCTTGATGAAGTCCGCCACGCGCTCCGCGATCATGATCGTCGTCGCGTTGGTGTTGGCGCGGATCACGTCGGGCATCACCGACGCGTCGACCACGCGGATGTTCTCCATGCCGTAGACCCGGCAATACTGGTCGACCACCGCGTCCAGGTCCGAGCCGGGGCCCATCTTGCAGGTGCCCGACGAGTGATGCTGGGTGTAGGCGTTGCGCAACATCCACTGGTCCAGCGCGGCGTTGGATGCCAGGTCCTCGTCCGTGGGCGACAGGCGCTCGGCGACGAATTCGCGGAACGTGGGCTGCTCCGCGATTTGCAAACCCAACCGCACCGCGGCGCGCAGACGCTGGCGGTCCACCGGGTCGGACAGGTAATCGTAGAACAGGTCCGGTTGGACGTGTGGGTCGGTGGAGGCCAGGCGCAGGCGACCGGCCGTGGCGGCGTTCTGGAGGGCCGCGCTGAAGCCGAAGTGAAAGTCGTCCGTTTCGATGTTTACGCTGGCCGGGCGATGCTCGCTGGTCATCAGGATTGGCGAGAGCTGAATATCGCCGCGGGTGCCCGTTCCTTCCGGGCTGTACCGCAGCGCTACCTGGATGCTGGGCGCGTCCAGGTCCGGCGGATCGCCCACCCCCCGGAACAGGCTGAACACCGCGGGATGGTCTCGCAGGTTCTCGCCGACTCCGGTGAGCTCGTGCACCAGCGGTATGCCCATCTCGCGGAGATGGTCGGCCGGGCCCACACCCGACAGCAAGAGGATCTGGGGAGACCCGATGGCGCCGGCGCTCAGGATGATCTGGTCGCCATAGACTTCAAAAACCTCGCCGCCGCTTTCCGCTTCAACGCCGACGGCGGTCTTGTTTTCAAAGAGCACGCGCCGGGTCACCACGCTGCCCCGCACCGTCAGGTTCATGCGATGGCGGGCCAGGGAGAGATAAGTCAGCGAGGTGCTCATGCGGACCCCGTCGATGTTGTTCAAGGGACGCGCCGCTACGCCAACCGAGTCGGGATGGTTCTGATCGGGGTCTTCGGGGAACCCCAGGTCGCGGCAGGTGTCATAGAACGCCTCCGCTACGGGCAGCCACTCGTGACGCTTGTAGCGACGCACCGGTATGGGACCTGAGTTGCCGTGGAAGTCGTCACCGCCGAAGTCCAGGTCGTTTTCGAGACGGCGGAAATACGGCAGCACCTTGGTGAACGACCATTCGTCGTTACCCCAGATTGCCCAGTTGTCGTAGTCCTCGGGCACGCCCCGGAAGAGCACCTGGCCGTTGATGCTGGACGAACCGCCCATGGCCTTGCCTCGGGGAATGATGATGGGCTCTTCCTGCTGGGGCGTCCCCTTGGCCAGGTATCCCCAGCTGTGCGGGCCATACGCGGAACGCCAGACGTTGTTGCCGTCTTTCAGGTCAATCGGCAGGTGTTCAAAATCGGGGTAGTCCGGGCCGGCCTCAAGGAGCAGAACCGACACATTGGGTTCTTCGGTCAGTCGGGACGCCAGCGCGCACCCGGCCGAGCCTCCGCCGACGATTATGTAGTCATACTGCAAGGGATTACCTCCTGCAAGGGATTACCTCCCGACGATCCAATCTCCAGTCGTCCCGGCTTTCGTCACAGGCCGCAACTGTCCAGCAGGCAATTGAAGAAATCCACATCGTCCATGTCGCCCAGGGTTTCCTCGTGCCGGTCTGCCAAGTGCCGCATGATGCGCGGAGTGTTCATGGGAACCAGCAAAGCGGTGGCGTTGATGCTCACAATGCCGATCATGGGGTACGCGGTGAACCGGCCCGCGGCCTGGGTTTGTTGCTCGCAGCGCAGGCACCTCACCGTGATTTCCTCGTCGCGGTGGTCGTAGATCAGCCGTATCAGCGGGTCACCGTCCAGTCGGGCGTCGTACACTTCACCGTTGCCGAACTGGTCCGGGCCCACGTATTCCGCGATCAGTGAGTTCGTCCACCCTTCCGGCGGGTACACGACCCGATTACTGTCCCTGGGCATGTCTGGCACCTCGAAAACCGGGTAGAAAACGCGTTGCACGATTTTACCCCATCGCCGGCGCGATACGCCACGCCGGACGGCCCCGCGGCAAGTGTCCGGAATCCAGGAGGCGGTCATTGCGAGGCGCTGGCGCCGTGGCGATCTCGACGCCGTAGCAACAACGTCTGTCCCAAGGGACTCCCATACGCCAACGAGATTGCCGCGCTGCGCTCGCAATGACACTTCCCCCGCAACTCTGAACTGTTGCGACTGTCGTTGCGGTTGCCGTGCACCCATCGGTGTGGCACCATGATGCCCCCTATCACTACAATGCGTTGTACACGGCCAGGAGTGGGCAAATGAGCTTGGATATATTCGACGTCGGCGGACAGAAAGTGCTGCTGGTTGGCGCGGGTCGTGGCATTGGCAAAGGTATCGCCCTGGCGTTCGCGCAAGCCGGCGCCGACGTAGCCGTGACCGGCCTGACCTCCACCGGCGTGAACCGGGTTGCCGAGGAAATCAGGGGTATGGGCGGGACTTGCCTGCCGCTCACCGGCGACGCCACCACCGCGGCCGATACCGACGCCATTGTCGAACGTACCATCGCCGAGTTCGGCCATATCGACACCCTGATCAACTGCGTGGGCGACGCCATCCGCAAGCCCGTAGTCCAACTGCCCGGCAGCGACATCCCCGGCATGACCGAGGCGGAGTGGCACAGCATCGTCGATATCAACCTGACCGAGGCGTTCCAGGGTTGCCGCGCCGTAGGACCACACCTGCTGGAGCGAGGCCAGGGCAACGTTATCAACATCAGCGGATGGGCATCATTCCGCGGACGCCCGATGTCGGCCGCCTACGACGCCGCCAAGGCCGGCCTGATGCGGTTCACCGAGTGCGTGGCGCAAGAGTGGGCGCCTTTCGGCATCCGTTGCAACGCCATCGCTCCGGGAACTTTTCCCGATCCGGAGCAGATGTCCGAGGAAGCTTTTGCGGCCCGCGACGCCTCCGCCGGGGATACCATTCCCCTCGCCCGGGTCGGCCGTCTCATCGAAGTTGGCTACCTGGCTGTCTATCTCGCGTCCCCGGCCGCATCCTACGTTACCGGCCAGACCTGGGCCATTGATGGCGGGGTGAGCATCAAGCATCCGTGATTGAAGAGCCATGCAGATGCCGGCTGTGATCTTTCCCTGCCGCGAAGTCGTCGGGTCCATGCGACCGAATATCCGACCATCCGCGTTCAATATAATGTACGTAGCGGGACCCGTCACAGGAGATTCGCCATGACGATGCATTATGAATTGTTAGCAAACCGCATCTTGGAGCGCGCGGCAATCCACTTCCCCAACAAGGAAATCGCAACGCGGGTAGGCGAGGACACCCATCGCTATACCTACGCCGATATGTTCGAGCGCACCTCGCGGTTGGGCAATGCCCTGCGGGAGTTGGGGATCGGCCCCGGGGATCGGGTCGGCACGTTCGCCTGGAACACCTACCGACACCTGGAGGCGTATTTCGCCCCGGCCACTATCGGCGCGGTTACGCACACCATCAACATCCGGTTGGCGCCGGACGACATGGCGTACATCATCAACCACGCGGGCGACAAAGTTCTGCTGATCGATCCGGACCTCGCTCCTTTGATTGAGGCCATCGCCGACCGTCTGACCTCGGTGCAACATTTCGTCATCCTCGGCGATTCCAGTGAGATGGCCACGTCGCTGTCTAAAGCCGAGTGCTATGAAACCCTGCTGGCCGCGGCGTCGCCCGAATATCGGCCGGCCGATGTGGACGAATACTCCACCATGGGCCTCTGCTACACATCGGCCACCACCGGCTTGCCCAAAGGCGTAGCCTACTCCCACCGGGCCGTGTACCTCCATTCCATGACCGCGGCTACCGCCGACATGCTGGCCGTTTCGGAACGCGACCGCATAATGGCCATCGTGCCCATGTTCCACGCCAACTGCTGGGGCTTCCCCTACGCGGCCACCATGTTCGGCGCGTCGCAGATCTTCCCGGGGGTTAGGCCCGACCCGCGCGTCATCTGCGAGATGATCGAGCGCGAACGGGTGACCATCAGCGCCGGCGTGCCGACCATCTGGATCGGCGTTCTCGACTACCTCCAGCGATCCGGCGTTGAATACGACCTTTCCTCGTTGCGGCAAGTGGTCAGCGGTGGCTCGGCGGTTCCTCTCGCCGTCTTGCAGGCGTACCGGGATCAATTGGGAGTCGAAATTGTCCACGCTTACGGTATGACTGAGGCCGCCCCGCTGATATCGGTGAACCGAAGGCGCAGTTGGCTGGACAACCTTCCCGACGAGAAGCGCCTGGAGTTGAACGCCAGCCAGGGCGTCGTTGCTCCGGGCATCGATATGAAGCTGGCCGACGAGAATGGCCATGACCTGGCCTGGGACGGCGAACAGCGCGGCGAGCTTTGGTTCCGTGGCCCGTGGGTGGCTGATCAGTACGTTGACGATGAACGCAGCGCGGAGACCTTCATCAACGGGTGGTATCACAGCGGAGACATCGCCACCATCGACGCCAACGGCTACATCCAGATCGTCGACCGGGTCAAGGACATGGTGAAGAGCGGCGGCGAATGGATATCCTCCGTGGACCTGGAGTCGGCGATCATGGCCCACCCCGGCGTATTGGAGGCCGCCGTCATCGCTATCCCGGATCCCCAGTGGCAGGAGCGGCCGCTGGCCTGCGTGGTTGCGCGCTCCGAGGCGTCCGGCCCGCTCACCAAGGACACAATCCTGGACTTCATCCGGCCCGATTTTGCCCGGTGGTGGCTGCCGGATGATGTGGTGTTCATCGACGAAATACCCAAAACCAGCGTGGGTAAGTTCGACAAAAAGGTTCTCCGGGAACGCTTTGAACATCACCGCTGACCCTATCGGATGAGCCACGCACCGGCCGATTCGTCAGCCATCTCGGCCGTCGGTCTGCGCAAGGACTACGGCGACCGGACCGTCCTGCGCGGGGTCGACGTCTCCGTCCCCTGGGGCCAGACCGCAGTGCTCTTCGGACCCAACGGGGCGGGCAAGACCACGCTGCTGCGTATCCTGGCCGGCCTTTCGCGTCCTGATGCCGGAGACGTGCATATCGCCGGCTTGCGAATGCGGCGTTCCGGCGGGCGGGCGCGCAACCTGGTCGGTTTCGTCGGCCACCAGACCCTGCTGTACAGCGACCTCACCTGCCGCGAAAACCTGGTCTTCTACGCGAAACTCTACAGCATCGACCATCCTGCGAGCCGCATCGACGACGTGCTCGAACGGTTGAACCTCGCCGACCGGGCGGAACGTCGGGTGCGCACTTTGTCTCATGGGATGCAAAAGCGCCTGTCGCTTGCCCGCGCAATTCTCCACGAGCCGGCGGTGCTGCTGCTGGATGAGCCTGAATCCGGCCTCGACGCCGCTTCGGTCGCGTCCCTGGGCGACCTGTTGCAGGATTGGTCGGCGTCGGGCAAGAGCGCTTTGTTGACCACGCACAGTTCCGAAATCGGTCAGGCCTGGGCCGACCAAGCGCTCAGACTGGAGCGGGGAAGATTGGCGGAAGGTCTGCCTTTCAATCGTGATGCCTCGCCCAAGCGAGCCGCATCAAGACCCGGCGTCGCTCACGGCTGAAACGCTCCGGTTGGATCGTCGCCCATGCGGCTGCTCAGCGCGACCCTGGCAATAGCATGGAAGGACGTGCGGCTCGAGATCCGTTCCCGCGACACCGTCGTTTCCGCCCTGATCTTTGGCCTCATCGTGGTCGTCGTGTTCAATTTCGGCCTCAACCGGACACCCGGCAGCCTGGCTCCCGTGGCGCCGGGTCTCCTCTGGGTGGCTTACGGCTTCGTCGGAGTGCTGGCGATGAACCGGGCGTTCGCCCGGGAACAGGAGCAAGGCGCTCTGGACGGGCTGCTGGCGGCCCCGGTCAGCCGGGACGCCGTGTTCCTGGGAAAGATGTTGGGCACTCTGGCTTTCATGCTGGTGATCGAGGTCGTGCTTCTGCCCGTGTTCGCCGTGATGCTGGACTTGCCAACCTTGTCGGCTGCGCTGGGACTGATCATCCTGCTCGCGACCGTTGGTTTCGCCACCGTAGGGACCTTCTTTGCCGCCATCGCGGCGCAAACTCGGTCACGGGAAATCCTGTTGCCCGTGCTCTTCTTCCCGGTGATTGTTCCCGTAATCATCGCCGCCGTGGAAGCCACCGCCCTGGTGCTGCAAGGCGGGCCGATGTTGCCGGTCTGGACCCGGTGGCTCCCGCTGCTGGTGGTCTTCGACGCGCTCTTTTTGGTAATATGTCCGTGGATATTCGGGTATGTGTTCGAGGGATAGCATAACTTGGCGGCAGTAACGGGCGGTGGCCCTACCGACAGCCCGATTCGATCCTCCCTGCGCGATCCCCGTTCCTGGCTGCTGGTGCTCACGGCAGTCCTGACCATCATTGACGGGTATCTCATTTTCGTTGTGGCGCCCACCGACCAGGTGCTGGGCCACATCCAACGCATCTTCTACATCCACGTCCCCATCTCCATCCTTTCCTTCCTGGGGTTCCTGGTGTGCGCCGTGGCCGGCGTCGGGTATCTCATCCGACGGGGTGAAATGTGGGACCGCGTGGCTCATGCGGCGGCGGAAGTCGGCGTCGTGTTCGTCACCCTGGCCCTGGTCACCGGGGTCATCTGGGCCCGTCCGGTGTGGGGGGTCTGGTGGACCTGGGAGCCGCGGCTCACCACGACCTTGATCCTGTGGTTGATCTACGTCGCGTACCTGATGATTCGCCACTACGCTCCCACTCCCCAGCAGGGACGGGCCTGGTCGGCGGTGGTCGGCATCATCGGGTTTGTGGACGTGCCTATCGTGTACTATTCCGTACAGTGGTGGCGATCCATACACCCGGTGCAGGTGATCGGGCCCGAGGCGGCAGACGACGCCCTGGAGCCTATCATGGCCCGGATCCTCGTCTTTTCGTTGCTCGCTGTGCTGGCGCTGTTCTCGTATCTGTTGCTGGAACGGGTGGCTCTCCGAGGGGCCGAGGACACCGTTTCCGCCATTCGCCGTCAAGGAACCTACGATTAGAATGACCGTGTCACCCAACAACCTGCCTTTCCTCTTTGCCGCTTTCGCCGTCGTGTGGGCGGTGTTCTTCATCTACGCCGCGTACATGTCCTGGCGCCGTCAGTCGGTGCAACGGGACCTGCGGGAACTCCAATCAACGGTCGAATCAGACGAAGACCCGGACACGGACGAAGCGGAACGCATCGGGTCGGTATAATGGTATTGACCATCAACACCCTTACATGCTGAGTTTCCATGCAGACTGATCCATACACCGGCCCTGTTCCAGCCGCGGCGCAAACCTCGGAGGAAGAGACCGAGCGTTCCGCGTGGCGCAATCATCGCACCCGGCTGCTGATCCTCGGCGGCGTGATCGCCCTGGCGGTGGCCTACATGGTTTACGCCGCCTTCCCCGGGAACACGCTGTATTTCGTCACCGTCAGCGAGTTCGTGGGTGACCCCAAGCTTCACGACGGCCAGACCCTGAGAGTGGCCGGCGCCCTGGCTCCCGATACCTTCCGACGGGAGGATGGGTCCACGCTGTCCCGTTTCAGCCTGGGCGACAAGCAGGTTGACGTGCCGGGGATTGCGCCCGGCAGCCCGCAGATGGAGGCCAGCTACGTCGGCGTCCTGCCCGACCTGTTCTTCAACCCGCACTCGGAGATCATCCTGGAAGGTCATTACGATGGACAGGAAGGAGTGTTCACGACTGACAACATCCTCGTCAAATGCCCGTCCAAATACCAGTCGATGCCGGCCGAGAGCCCTGACCTCATGCCCGGCGCGGTCGCGCCGGCGCAGTCCTATTGATTCGGCGCCGATCAGATCCCTGGCCGGGAGTGCGAACCAGCCGGCGAGAACACACCAATAAACCAAACGAAGCCGGCGCCTCTCGACGCCGGCTTCGTTTGGTCTCTGCGGTCTCGATGCAGAATTAGAACGCGTAGGCGTTCATCAACTGCTCCATGGAGCGCTCTCGGGCCTTGGCCCGGATGGAGTCCATGTTGGTCTCCAGCGAGGCGCGGCTTTCATCCTTATAGATGACACCGACGGGGAGGCCACCCTGTTGAACCAGGTCGTAGGCCGCCTGCTTGCTAGACGGGTCGTGGTCGTCGGGGATGTCCCACAGCGCCGGGGCAATGCCCTCTTTGGCGTTGCCTTTGATCAGCTGGAAGGTGTCGTTGTAAGTCACGCAGGGCGACTGGACATGGATCATCGACATTCCGTCGTGGTTCATGCCCTCGTTGATCAATCGCGCCAGGACACGGGGCTGTCCGGAGAAACCGGACGCGATGAACGAGACGCCCAGCGTGAGGTACAGCTCCAGGGGATCGAGATCTTCTTCCACTTTGCCGAAGGGTGTGCTGCTGGTCACGGCGCCCATTTCGGTGGTGGGCGAGCTCTGGCCCTTGGTGAGACCGTACACGCCGTTGTCCATGATCACGGCGGTGACATTGACGTTGCGCGCCGCCTGTGGGGCGATGTGTTCGCCGCCGATGCTCAGGAAGTCGCCGTCTCCGGCCACAACGATCACGTTCAGTTCGGGCCGGGCCATCTTGACCCCCATGGCCACGGGCAGCGTCCGACCATGGATGCCGTGGATTCCATAGGGCTGTTCACCTTCCAGCAGGTGAACCAGGTTGCCGCTGCAACCGATACCGGCCACGACGACGTTGTTTTCGATGGGCAGGCCGGTTTCTTCCAGCCGGTTGATCATGGCAAACTCCAGCGCGCGACGCACGCCGAAGTCCCCGCACCCGGGGCACCATTTGAAGTCGTATTCCGGGTTCTTCTTGCTCATGCCCGTGCTTCCTCCGTGTGTTCTGCCATGATCTCTTTGACCCTGGTCACCAGCTCGCTGACCTTGAAGGGCAGCCCGGTGTATTGCGTGATCGGCGTTGACGCTACCCGGTGGAACCGCAGGATGTTGGCCCACTGTCCCTGGTAGTTCAGCTCGGGAACGATCACCAGCTCCTTGGCACGCAGCTCATCGCGCAGCTTGGGCGGGATCGGGTGCAGGAACATCGTGTAATACCAGGCGATGTCGATTCCCTCTTCCCGCAGCGCGTCGTAAGCCTCTCGCACCGGACCCTTGGAGCCGCCCCACGGCATCAACGCAATCTTGGCCTGGGTGTTGTCGCTCTCGTAGTGGTTTTCTTCAAGGAGCTTCAGCTTGCTGAACCGGCGCTCGGTCATCTGGATGTGCCGGCTGGGCAGGTGGGTGGTGTCGCCCATCTCGTCGTGTTCGCTGCCGTTGGCCACGTATGAGCCCGGTCCGCCCGGCAGCGGCATCGGCGACAGCTCGTAGCCCGAATATCGATGGTAGCCGTTGCCGCCTTCGTAGGTCAGCCGCTCTTCCACCGCAACCTTGCTCAGGTCGGGACGGGGGATGTTCTGCACCCGTTCGGCCATGGACATCTCGCTCATCAGGATCACCGGGCCCTGGTAGCGTTCGGCCCAGTTGATGGCCTGCACCGCTCCGTAGAAACACTCTTCCACCGAGCCGGGGGCGATGATCGGCATCCGGACGTCCCCGTGAGCCGGGAAGAGGCATCCCATGAGGTCCGACTGCTCGGTCTTGGTGGGCAGACCCGTTGCCGGTCCGCCGCGCTGAACGTCGACCACCACCAGCGGGATTTCAGCCATCCAGGCCAGGCCCAGTCCCTCGCTCATCAGCGAGATGCCCGGTCCTGCGGTTGCGGTCATGGCCTTCTTGCCGGCGTAGCCTGCGCCGAGGATCGCCGTGATCGCTTCAATCTCCGAAGAGACCTGATACGCGAATTTGTCCTCGCCAACCAGGTTGCGCTCCATCCACAGCAGGATGGTGGTGGCCGGCGAGATCGGATAGCCCGCGTAGAACTGGACGCCCGCGTGCGTGGCTCCGAGAGCAATGGCCTCGTTCCCCTTGAGCATGAGCTGCTGGTAGTCCGGGGGATTCGGCGGCGCCAGATCACCCAGCACGAAGCCGCTTTCCGCCGCGTTCTGACGACCCAAGCGCATGGCCTCGATGTTCGACGAGATAATCTCGTCGTCGTTATCCCGTCCCCGGCGGAACCTGGCTTCAACGAAGTCCTCCAGGTAATCCTGGGGCATGTGCACCAGCTGCGCCAGGGCGCCGATCACCACCATGTTCGCGGCGCGGTTGTTGCCGGTCGAGCGCGCCAGGGAGTCGACGGCCAGGCCGAAGGACCTCGGGTCGGTCATGGTGAAGTCGTCGGCGTTGTAAATTATCACGCCGCCTTCCCGCACCTCTTCAGCGTGGGTCTCGTAAGCTTCCTCGTTAAAGGCGACCAGCACGTCCACCTGGTCACCCGAACTGAGAATGGGTTCGGTACATATCCTGGCCTGGGTCCAGGTAGGCCCTCCCAGGATTTGGGACGGGAACGTCGCGTAGGTCAGGGCGTGATACCCGACCTGCGTCGACGCCTGGGCCAGTCCTTCGGCCGAAGTGACGACGCCCTGTCCGCCTTCACCGGCGAACCTGACGACGAAGTCGTTCATTAGCATCTGGAGGTTCCTCCGCAACGGCCGTTATCGGCGAAAACAGGGCCGGCTTGATCCACTAAGGGGTTCACGCATTTCAGAACGCAGTCAAAAAAACACCTGCCCACATCCGTGCGGGAGGCGCTATTGGCTGTCACCGAAAATTTGGGCCACAAACTCGTCGTGCCGCATTCGACATCGTTAATCACGAACACGATAACGCCGTCTGTTAATCGAACGGAATATAGCACCGGGCTTCGATATTTGTCAATTTCGCGTAACTGTTCAGAATCCGGGAGGAGGTTGTCATTGCGGGGCGCTCGCGCCGTGGCAATCTTGACGCCGTAGCCGCAACGTCTGCCCCAAGGGACTCTCCTGCGCCAACGGGATTGCCGCGCTGCGCTCGCAATGACGCTTTCCCTGCAAGTCTGAACCGTTACAATTTTGCGCGTCCATGTGCACTGTCAGCGCGCACTATCAGCATTTCGCCGTTCGGCCTTACGGTCGCGCCAACCGGCGTCGGGAGAGCCAGGCGCGGAGAATGCCTCGCGCTGCCGGCGTCATCCCGCGACTCCTTGTTGCTATAATGTCTCAATTATGCGAACCAGCCTTGACGTGATCATACCGTGCCTGAATGAAGAACGCGCGCTTCCCGGGAGCGTTTGTCGGCTTCACCAGTTTATGTCATCCAACATGGATGGATACGACTGGAACATCGTGGTTGCCGACAACGGCTCCACCGACGGTACGCTCGAGGCTGCTGCTGACCTCGCGGACCGATTCGAAGAGGTGCGATATATCAGCCTCACCGAACGCGGACGCGGCCGGGCGTTGCGCCGGGCGTGGACCGAAAGCATCGCGGACGTCATGGTTTACATGGACGTTGACCTCTCCACCGACCTCGCGCACCTGCCCGAAGTCGTGTCGGCGATTGCCGATGAGGGATACCACGTCGCCATCGGCTCCCGCCTGCTGCCCGACTCACGGGTCATCGGGCGAACGCTGAAGCGCGAGATAACTTCACGCGGGTACAGCCTGTTGTTTCGGTCCATGTTTTTCACGCCGTTTCGTGACGCCCAGTGCGGGTTCAAAGCGGTGAGCCGGAGAGTTGCCCACGATCTGGCGCCGCTGGTTTTGGACAATGGATGGTTTTTCGATTCGGAATTGCTGATCCTTGCCCAAAAGTGCGGTTTTCGCATCCGGGAGATACCGGTGCGCTGGACTGACGATCCCGACACCCGTGTCCGCATCATCCGGACCGCCTGGGAGGACGTCAAGGGCCTCCTGCGGCTCAAGTTCGGTGGCGTCGGCAAGGTGCGCAATCAACTGCGCGCCGCCGGCAAACTATAAACAACGCATTCAGCAGCCTGACCCGGGACCACGGCCCCACGGGTCATCAGAAAAGGCCGGCGCGGCCGGCCTACCGGAGGTCTCTGTGCTCGACCTGATCATCGAGCCGATGCAGTATGGCTTCATGCAGCGCGCGCTGTTGGTGTCAGCCCTGGCTGCCACTGCCTGCGGCATAGTCGGCACGTTCGTCGTTCTGCGTGGCATGGCTTTTCTCGGCGACGCCATCGCCCATTCGTCGCTGACCGGTATGGCCGCGGCGTTCATATTTGGCGCCAACGTGTTCCTTGGGGCGCTCTGCTGGGCGGTTCCCGCGTCGCTGGTGATTTCAACCTTGTCACGTCGCACGGGCATCCGCATCGATGCCATCATCGGCGTGATGTTCGCCGGTGGTTTTGCCGTAGGGGTCATCATCATCAACTCGCTGGCCAGCTATGCCGGAGACTTGCTGGGGATACTGTTTGGCAACGTCCTGGGTGCTTCGTGGCTCGACGTTTTGAGCGTCGGGGTCCTGGCGCTCGGGGTCATGGGAGTGGTGTGGGCCTTCTACAAGGAGTTGGTGTTCACTACTTATGACTCCACCGTGGCGGAGGCCGCCGGCGTACCGGTGCGGTTCCTCGAGTATATGCTGCCGTTGCTGGTGGCGCTGACGACCGTTGCCGCCATCAAAACCGTGGGCAACGTGATGGTCATGTCCCTGCTGGTCGTGCCGTCGGTTACCGGCACCCTGCTGGCCCGGCGGCTGTCGTCGATAATGGCGGCCAGCGTGGCTTGCGCCCTGCTCGCGGTGATTATCGGATTGTACTGCTCTTATTACTTTGACCTGCCAACAGGGCCCACCATCGTGGTGGTATCCGTCGGACTGCTCCTGTTAGTGGCCGCACTGTCTCCCCGACGGGGGTTTCTCAGGTCCTGGCTGCGCCCGAATTCACCAACGGTGACGGAGGCTTGACGAATACCGGCGCCAGATGCGGACCGTCCCGAAAACCGGCAGGCCGGACACCTGTGGGCTGGATCTCGCGCTGAAGTTTGACCGGCCGGCGTCGCAAATGTCTTGAAGACCATCATTCTCCGCTGTTGACGGCCTGAGTCGTCGGAGCCTATAGTATCAATAACGGAGGATAATGATGCATGACAGGGAGAGCGATGCCAGAGGCCCTGCGCCTTCGGGCCACGATCACGCGGGCCATGAGCACGGGGCGCATGAAGACCACGCGGGTCACGATCACGCGGGCCATGACCACGATCTGAGAGAAGCCGGCCGCCGCCGTCTGTATATCTCTCTGGGGCTGATAGGCAGCTATATGGTGGTCGAGATCATCGGCGGCCTGATCTCAGGCAGCCTGGCCCTGCTGGCCGACGCTGCCCATATGTTTACCGACGCCGCGGCCATCGCCCTGGCACTGTTCGCGATGTGGATTTCCAGCCGGCCGGCCTCCGTAGAACGCACTTTCGGCTATCACCGCACCGAGATACTGGCCGCGCTGGTCAACGCCCTCAGCCTGTGGTTGATTGCCGGCTGGATCTTTCTGGAAGCCTTCCACCGTTTCAGTGACCCCCCTGAAGTGCTGGGAATGCAAATGCTCATCGTGGGCGCAATCGGACTGGTGATCAACATTGCGGTAGTCTTCATACTGCACAGTTCGGCGGAGCACAGCCTCAACGTTGAGGCGGCCTTCTGGCATGTGGTGGCCGATTTGCTGGGTTCTATCGGCGTGGTAATCTCGGCGCTGCTGGTGTGGTTCCTGGACTGGAATCTGGCCGACCCGATTATCAGCGTTCTGATCGGCCTGTTGATTTTGGCCAGTTCGTGGAGCCTGGTGCAGAAGGTTTTCCAGGTGCTGGTGGAAGGCACACCCCGCCGCCTGGATATGTACCAGGTGTGTCACACGCTGGAGGAAGTACCCGGCGTGACGCTGATCCACGACGTCCATTGCTGGACCATTACGTCGGGCTACGAGGCGCTCACCGCCCACGTGCTGCTTGACCCCGCTTTGCCCAAAGAGGAGGTCGAGCGGACACTGCGGCAACTGCGAGCCATCGCCAGCGATGAATTCGGCATCAGTCACATCACTTTCCAGGTAGAGCAGTCGATTGAGGGCTGCACCGAGGATCACCACGTGGGTCATCTTGAGGCCCTGCAGCGCACGAGCCGACGGAGATTGTTGCCCTTATAGATTCTGGTGACACGGGCCGGCGCGCCAAACAAAAAGAGGCCCCAGCCGAAGCCGGGGCCTTATCGCACTGGGAGTGTAACGCTTAGTGAACGTGCCCGGCGTGGTCGTGCTCGTGGTGCTCGTGGCCGTCGCATTCGTGGATGTCGTGTACGTGGCCCGGCTCATCGCCGTGGTGTTCGTGAGTATCGCACTCGTGGATGTTGTGGTCATGCACTTCCGCATGATGTTCGTGGCCGTCACACTCGTGGATGTCGTGGACATGGCCCGGCTCATCGCCGTGGTGTTCGTGGGTATCGCACTCGTGAATGTCGTGCTTCTGCATTACCATCGTCTGCGCCTCCTAGCGTCGCGACCTAGTCTATCTGCATCCGTGCCGTTCGCGGATACTTGCTTCAAGTATCAATATAACCCATGTTTTGACACAGCGCAAGAGAAATCGTGCGCAAGGGCAGCGTTGCGTTTTGGGTGGTTCGGTTGATGATCCGTCGCTCTGACGAAAGCCGGAGTCCGGGAAACGCTACTTGATCCCGGCTTTCGCAGGAATGGGCGGGAAAATTGAACCAACGAAACCGGACACTGCGCGCTTGTTTGTAACCGTTCAGAATCCAGGGGGTTGTCATTGCGAGGCGCTGGCGCCGTGGCAATCTCGACGCCGTAGCCGCGACGTCTGCCCCAAAGGGCTCCCCGGCGCCAACGAGATTGCCGCGCTGCGCTCGCAATGACACTTTCCCCGCAACTCTGAACAGTTACGCTTGTTTTTCCAGTATTGCGACGAGCGTGGCCCACTGTTATAATTCCGCACGGTCAAAGAGGGATTAGAGACTGGTAACGCCCCCGGCAGTGAGCCTCTTTCTCAATGAGCGCCGACGTTCTGGCAACCGAACCCCGCGAATTCAACAGCCGCCGCAGACGGCTGATGGAATCCCTTTCAAACGGCGCGATTGTCCTGGCCGCAGGCCACGAGTCGGCTCGCAATAACGACGTCGACCACGAGTACCGCCAGCCTTCCACCTTCTGGTACCTGACCGGGTTCGACGAACCCGATGCGGTGGCGGTGCTGCGCCCGGGCTCACGCACTCCGTATACCCTCTTCGTACGTCCCTATGACCCCACCTTCGAGATCTGGGTGGGCTATCGCGCGGGCGTGCGGGGCGCCGTCGGACCCTTGGGTGCCAACGCCGCCTACTCCATCGATCAGCTGGACAGTCAACTTCCCAAGCTGCTTGCGGACTACGATACGGTCCATTACGCTCTGGGTAGCGATGATCGGGTGGACGGAATCGTTTCAAGTTTGGTCCAGCGCCGCCGCGCCCTGGCCCAGCGAGGCGCGAAGCCCATTCGGCGCATCGAGGACCCCACCCCGGCCATCGACCTGATGCGTCAGATCAAGACCGACGATGAGATCGCCCTTCTTCAGCGGGCAATCGACATCACCGCCCACGGCTTTGATGCCGCCATGCGTACCGCAGCGCCGGGAGTCCACGAATACGAGGTTCAAGCCGCACTTGAGCGCCCATTCCGGCAGCTGGGTTCGCCGCGCAACGGCTATCCTTCCATCGTGGCCGGGGGGGCCAACGCCTGTGTCCTGCATTACATTCGGAATCGGGACGCGCTGGGGCCTGAAGATCTGTTGCTGATCGACGCCGGGGCTGAATACGGTTTCTACACCGCTGATGTCACCCGGACGTGGCCGGTCTCCGGCAAGTTCACCGCTCCGCAGCGGGCGATCTACGAATTGACCCTGGAGTCCCAGCGCAAGGCCATCGCTGAGGTCAAGCCCGGCGCGGGCTTCGATGACGTGCACCGAACGGCTGCCAGGACTTTGATCCAGGGCCTGGTCGATCTGGGCATAATGTCGGGCAGCGTTGACGGCATCATGGAACAACAGTCGTACCGTGACTACTATATGCACGCCACGTCCCATTGGCTGGGATTGGACGTGCACGACTGCGGCCCTTACCGGGATGATCGGGGCCAGGTACGCTTGCGGCCGGGGATGGTGCTTACTATCGAGCCGGGGCTTTACTTCGGCCCGCAGGCAAAGCAGGCCCCTGACATCTATCGAGGAATCGGCATCCGTATCGAGGACGACGTGCTCGTCACGGAAGATGGCTTCCGCGTGCTTTCGGAAGCCATACCGAAAGACCCGGATGAGCTGGAATCCATCGTGATGGACTCACGCTGAGACCGTTGGCCTTTAATCGCATGTCCACTACGCCGATGATTGCGGACCATATCGTGATGAAATTGCCAAAAGAAGGAGCGTTGTCCGCCGCACCTGCTGCGGTGGACGCGGCGTCGGTAATCGTGCCGCCTGCCGCGCTCGAACCGAGCGGAACTTCGGTTTTTGGTACCACGGGGGATTCGTCCCCCGTTATTTTTTGGCCCGCCACCATCCGGGCTGCCGAGCCGCCACACCCAGTCCACGGGAGCGAACCACCAATTGCACCTGCCGCGCCCATGGGAGCGGCGGGTTTCGCTCTCAATCATTTTCAGCGAAATCGTTCGATTTCGCTATTTTTTTGTCGTTCCAACCGCGAGGCTGGCTCCGCCAGCGCATTGGGATACGGAAGAGAACATCAGGAGGGATGCCTATTGAACACTGCGGCGTTCGGCCCGTGGTTGCCGCGATTGGCCAGCGCCAATCCACCCAATCCACAGGAAAATCAACCCACCTTCCATTTGCAGGAGGATTAATGAGTTCCGCCACGATGGATACTCTGAAGCAAATTCCATTTCGGTTGCTGCTGACCGTTGCCGCATTGGGCTGCGCCGCCGTTCTCATGGGCGCCGCCTGTAGCGCCGCGGACGAGGCTCCCAGCGCTCCCGCCGGCTCCGGCGCCGGTTCGCCCGCTGCTGCCACTACCTCGAGCAGCCCGCCAGCATCCGGAACCACTTCGACCGGCAGCGCCGCGGCGTCCACGACCAGCGGCACCACTGCTACCGGCACCACTGCCGGCCAGCCGGAAAAGGCGACCGACCCGAGCATGTACGTCGGTCTGTCCGGCGACATACCGATAGACGGATCGTCCACCGTGTTCCCGATCACGGAAGCCGTTGCCGAGGAGTTCGGCGGTCTGACCGATGACCAGGTTCGGGTGGTGGTCGGCATCTCCGGCACGGGCGGCGGTTTCAAGAAGTTCTGCGCCAACGAGACGGTGATCTCCGACGCTTCCCGTCCCATCAAGCAGAAGGAAGTTGACCTCTGCGCTGCCGCTGGCATCGAGTACATCGAGCTGCCGGTGGCCATCGACGGTCTGTCGGTGGTGGTGAACCCGGCCAACGACTTCGTGGACTGCCTGACCGTCGAACAGTTGAACCGGATCTGGAGGCCGGAGTCCGAGGGCGTGGTGGCGTACTGGAACCAGGTGAACCCGGACTGGCCGGCGGAAGAGATCAAGATGTACGCGCCGGGGGTTGACTCGGGGACGTTTGACTACTTCACCGAGGCGATCAACGGCGACGGCGGCGTGTCCCGGGGCGACTTTGTGGCGTCGGAGGACGACAACGTGCTGGTGCAGGGGGTGTCCGGCGACAAGTACAGCATCGGGTACTTTGGGTACGCGTACTACGTGGAGAACAAGGACAAGGTCAAAGTGGTGCCGATTGACGGCGGGAACGGCTGCATAGCGCCGACGGACGATGCGATCAACAACGGTTCGTACGCGCCGCTGAGCCGGCCGCTGTTCATCTACGTGCGTGCGGACGCGGCGCAGGAGCCGCACATTGCGGAGTTCGTGCGGTACTACCTGAGCCCGGACGGGCAGGAGTTGGCGGCGTCGGTGGGATACATTCCGTTCCCGCAGCAGGTGTATGACCTTGGGCTGTCGAAGTTCAATTCGGGGGCGACGGGCACGGTGTTCGGTGGCGACGATGCCTTCAAGGGATCGGTTGTCGACGGACTGATGAAATAACCCGGAGCAACGATCAGGCAAATGCAGGGGCGAATGTTCATTCGCCCCTACAGCTTTTTGATCGTCGATTCCAGTGATCTCTCGGCGAACGAACTCGTGAAGATCAGTCGCGTTCGAGGAACTCCTGCACCTGTTTCTCCAACGGCTGGCGGTCGTAGATGCCCAGCAGCAGCGCGGCGTTCCGCATCCAGTCCCCCTGGAAATACCGTTCGTAGAGCACTTGCCGGCCGGCGAAGGAACTGCACGCCGCGTCCCAGGCGAGCCGGAACAGCTTGACCCGTTCCTGCGCGGTGGCGGTATCGGTGTCCAGGTAGGTGTCCAGCACCTCGGCCATCGGCCCGCCGAAATCGCCTTCCGACGGCAGGGCCATGAGGCTGCTGGACCCGAGCAGTTGGATGATCTCCGCCATCCTGGGGTACATCTTGATGAACAGGTTCCGCGCCACGTTCAGCGGCACCCGGTCCGGCAGCATCACGCCCCAGGCGTCGATCTTCGCGTTGACCTCCGATTGGGTCAGAAGCGCCTTGGTAATTTCCAAATTCTCCACCAGTTCGCCCAGCAATCCCTGCATTTGGGGAATGTCACCGCTGCCCAGGGTTTTCACCATCAGGCTGGCAATCCCGGTGATGAACTCGCACTTGGCCACGTTCTTGGTCACCACCTGGTGGCCGGTGTGGACGTACTGCCCGGTTTCGTTGGACATGTTGTTGCACTTGTGCCGGTCTCCGTACATGAAGACCCGTTCCCAGGGCACGAGCACGTCGTCGAAAAAGACGATGGCGTCCATCTCCTCGAACCGCGACCCCAACGGGTGGTCGAAGTGCGACTTGCCCAGATCGAAACTCTCCCGGCAGATGAACTTCAGCCCCTCGATCCCGCACGGCACCGCGAAGGCAAAGGCATACTTGTGCGCGTCCTCGTCCCGCGCCAGCAGCGACGACCGGGTGGGATACACCATGATCTCATCCGACAACGGCCCCAGGGTCGCCAGCACCCGCGGGCCGCGCACCACCAACCCGGCGTCCGTTTCCTTCACCACGTGCAGCGCGACGTCGGTGCTGTAGTCCATCGACGTGGCCGAGGGCGCCCGGTTCCGTTGCAGGTTAACCAGCGTGTGGGTCATGCAAAGGTCGTTTTCCCTCACGTGCTCGTAGTAGTTGACCACGTTCTGCTTGAACTCCGGCCGGTTCTCGCCGAAAAAGTCACCGGCCGCCGCCATGGACATGATCGTCACGTTCAGGAAGTCGGGTGTTCGCCCCATCATCCCGTAGCTGGCGTGGGCCCACTGCGACATCATTTCCCGTCGCCGGGTCAGATCATCCTTCGTCTTCGGGATGAGGAACGACAATCCCACCGGGTCGCCCGTGGTCGGGGACGGGTAGGTCATCGCGCAATCGGCAGCCCCAGCGTGCTGCATGTCGTATAGTTGCGCGATGGACTTTGCTCCGTTGGACAGGCCCGGAAACTCGGTAACGTCCTCCACCTGACCGCCGTCCATCCAGATTTCGCGTTCCTGCCGTTTCAGGCCGGCCAGGTATTCGGCCCCGGTTCTAGCGGGCATGTTATCGGCCTCCCCTTTCCATTGCCTCAGTGCATTAAGTTATGTCTTGCGGGATCGAGCGCGAATCAGGTGCCCAGGTACCTCTTGAGCCAGTTCATCGCGTGCACGTTGAAATCGGTGCACGGGCTGTGGGTCAGGTCCGGATAAACCAGCAGCGACTTGTGCGCCTTGATCCGGTCGAACACGGGCATGATGGTGTCGTAGGGGCAGGTCCTGTCGGCCATCCCGATGTTCACCAGTGTTGGGCATTCGATGGCGTCCGCCAGGGTCATGGTGTCAAAGTAGTGAAGCGTGTCCAGGATCTGCTGGCGCTGCTCCGGGTGCTCCTGCGCGTAATTTCTCAGCTCATGATATGGCGAGGTCCCGATGTCTATGGCCACCGGGTAGTTGCACATGAAGGGCTCCTCCGCCACGGCCGCCGCCACCCTTTGGTCCAGGGCCGCCGTCGCCAGCGTGAAGCCGCCGCCCTGGCTACGGCTCCACATGCCGATGCGACTGGCATCCACCTCATCCCGTTCGGTGAGAAAATCGACGCCCCGCACGCAGTCCATGTAGGCGGCCCGGTAGTAGTAGTTGTCCCGGTCGGTCACGTTGTAGGTCAGCTTGGTTCCGTGGGGCAGATCCCATTCGGGGATGCTTTCGCCTTGAGCTCGCGGGAACAGCGTCAGGACGGCAAACCCGTGCATCACCACATGAAAGGGGATCTCCTTGACGCCGCCATAGCCGGGAACCGCCAGCATCGCGGGAAACTTCCCCGACGGCGGCAAATCCCGCGGCGCCGTGTAGAATGCCCGTAACCGCTGACCTCCGTAGCTTCGGAGGGTCACGTCCCAGGTTTCATACTCCCGCCCGCTGAGTTCCTCGTTGGCGGAGAGTTCGGCGCCCACCGGCGTTTCGCTCAAGATCGCCCGCGTAGCGTCCCAAAAGTCAGTGACTGCCTGGTCCATGTTCGTCCCTCCTGATCTGTGGTTGAGTGCCCACCCTGGGCGCAACTGCCGGCTCAACTGATAAGCCGTTACGATACTGAAGCGCCCCAACGGATAGTCCGACCCCGGTGATGCGAGCCTGGCCGGAGCGCAGGGTTAGCCTTGAATGAATGTTATCACGGTGGCTTCAGGCGCCGGCGCCCGGTGCCCCTCTGAACTCGTAACCGTACTCTGTGACCAGGAACGGGACGTACTCGTTGACGACCTCGATCACCCGGTCGCTCACGTGAGATGGATTTTTCTCGAATCCTTCTATCGACGCCACGTATTCTGTCAGCCTCGGCTCGAATTCCACATAGCCTTCCAACCCCAGCTCGTCGTAGATGCGACGTATCTGCGCCGCCTTGTCCTGTTCCAATTCCTCGTACCGTATCTCCACCAGACGCCCGGCCGGTATCAGTTCCCGCTGTTTCAGGTAGGCCGTCGCCATGTCCCGGTACACCTCAAGCTGCTTCGTGAGCAGATCGTCGAAATCGACGCGCTGCAGGGCGTGCCAGTCGTTCATTAGCCTGATCAGGCCCTCGTAGGACCGCACCGTGTCGTAAGGGTCCCGCTGGATGTAAACGAACTTCGCGCTCGGGAACAGCTCCAGCAGCGCCGTGATGCGGCTGGTGTTGGAGGGCGATTTCAGCAGCAGAGGTTTGCCGCCCATGTGGTAGCTGGCAGTCTTGAGCAATTTGGTGAACTTACGCCGCCATTCGGCCTGTTGCCGCTCGTCCAGTCGCTCCTTGACGAAGAGGTAATCCAGCGAGTCCTCGGCCGTGCGCGGGAAGTGCAGGAAGGCGTAAGGGCTGAGCCCGGAGCTGCACATCATGGCAATCTCTTCTTCCTGGGGCATGGCGAAGTCCACCGGGATGTTGTCCACGCCCCGGTTTGGCGGAAGGCTCTTCTCTATCATCCGCCGCACCCGGTTCTGGCCGGCCAGAAATACGTCCGGCATGGCGGCCTGGTACGTGTTCACGAACCCCCAGCGAGGGTCCATGGAAAGCAGGTTGTGCAGCAGGGTGGTGCCGGATCGCCAGAAACCCAGCAGGAAAAGCGGCTCCGGGTGCAGTTCTTCGCGGGTAATCCGTCCGCTATAGGCCATGCTCTGCCACAACCGCATGGGCGAAAAAAGGGCGTCGCAGAACAGGAGGCCCAGATACCGCGCCATGAACTCCCGGTCCACCCCGTGCTTGAATCCCAGGCGCAGCGCCAGAGATAGCCTGCCGGTCGTCAGAAAACTGTTGAACCCGGAGGCGAACGTCGCCGATTTGGCGGTTTCGCCGGGACGATACCCTATCCTGCGGAGACGCCACGACCGGCTGGTCTCGGATCGCTCGTTGGTCAGTCTTGGGCTGGCCATTTTTCCGGCTCCTGCGTGATCGAACCCTGTGCATTCGTCGTGTGCGTGAAGCGATGATATCGACCCTGCAATGGTTGTCAAACCCCTGGGCTGGCACCAGAGTTGGATTCGCCAATTCGCCCTATGGAGCAGATGGGCACAGACCTCGCGGCGCCATGCGGGCGTCGGACTCGATGATCTCTCGCCCCCAAGAGCCGTGCCCTGCCGGTATGGATTGACCGGGTGGCAGTTCCCATCAGTCCCGTTTTTCCCTTTGCGCCGTCGCCGCGCAACTACTCCCGCCTCGCGGTTGCCGTGTAAAATCCCACCGTGCTCGCGGGCCACACTCCGCCGGCGCGGAGTGTTTTGCATGGCACGCATTGGTGTCCGTTCCACATCCCCGATGCTCGAGGTGCTCGGGAACCCACGTTTCCGGGCGATCTGGTACGTGGTGAATGTTGCCGAGCCGACGCGCTGGATGGAGGTCGTCGTCACCAGCATACTGGTCTATGACTTGACCGACTCCGCGCTGATGCTGATGCTGGTGCTGGTTTTTGAAAATCTGGCCCGGCCTTTGTTTTCTCCCTTCACCGGGATTATCGCCGATCGCTTTGACCGCAAGAAAATCTGGGTCATTTCCCTGACCATCAAGCTGGGGGCCGGCTCCGCCCTGTTCATCCTGCTGTTTCTGGGGCAGATTGCACCCTGGCACGTGTTCGCCGCGATGCTGCTGCAAGGCGTCAGCCGGGCTTTGGAGGACCCGGCCCGGCGCACCGCCATCTTTGACGTTGTTGGCGAGCGCCGGGTGGTCAACGCCCTGTCCATCGACTCCATCAGCGGGACCGTGGGGCGGATTTTCGGTCCCTTCTTCGGCGGCTTCTTAGTCGAGCACGTCGGCTATTTCTGGCCGCACTACGCCGGTTACACCTGGGCCTACGCGATTATTGTCATACTTCACGTCGCCGCCGTGGCGCTGGCGATCCGGGTGCGAATTCCGCAAGTGGAGCGAGAGTGGCGAGTGGAACCCATCTGGAACAGTCTGGGCGACGTGGTTCGCGCGGCATTCAGCCACCGGCAATTATTGGGGATGCTCTTCATCACCATCATGATTAATGGGCTGGCGTTCCCGGCGCGGCAATTCGTTCCGGCCATCGGGCGCGACAACCTGCAAGTCGGGGAGACGCTGGTGGGCCTGTTGGTGGCGGCGGAGGCTATGGGCCAGTTGGTGGCGGCGGTAGTCTTAGCCTCGGTTGGAACCGTGCGTTATCATGGGCGCATTTTCGCCGCCGGCGCCTTCACCGTGATGATACTGTCAACGGTTTTTATCTGGTCGCCCTGGTACGCCGTTACCTTTGCGCTGCTGCTGATCAGCGGCATCGGCCTCTCCTGTTTCGGAACGATGCAGGGAGCCATCACCATGCGGTCGTCGCCGCCGGAGATGCGGGGCCGCATGGTGGGCTTGCAGAGCCTGTGCATTGGCATCGGAACGCCGCCGGGGGGGATACTGATGGGCTGGTTGGGAGACGTCATCGGCATCCAGACGTCCGTGACCTTGAACGCAATCGCCTGCATCGCCATTTCCCTGCCGGCGCTTTTCCTCACTCCCTTGGTCACCCGGCCTTCGCAGCCTCCACCGGAAACGAACCCGCGCCCCCAGCCTCGGGCCACCTGAGCCGCCGGCACCCCTGCCGGGCAACTTTCGCCTGGCAAGCGACAGGAACACAGTGTGCCCGCGTCGGACGCGCCCTGTGCTAAAATCGCGTCGTCACGATTGCGGTAACCCGATATGCCCCCCAAAGCCGCCAACAAGAACCCCCGTCGCCGCCGGTCTAAAAAGCCCGGCGTCACCATTTCTGACGCCATCCGGCTGCTGACGGATCAATACGGCCCGTTCGAAAACGAGCCACGCCTGGACCCAGCCCACGAGTTGGTGTTTACCATCCTGTCCCAGCACACGTCGGACCGGAACTCCGAGCGGGCTTTTCGCAATCTGATGCACACTTTCGGCACGCTGGAGGCGGTGGCTGAGGCGGAGGTCGCAGACATCGAGGAAGCGATCTCCGGAGGTGGATTGGCCCGCGTGAAGGCCCCTCGCATCAAGGATGTGCTGGGCATGATTCTGGAGTTGAATCAAGGCTCACTGGACCTCCACTTCCTCGCCGAGATGCCCATGGGCGAAGCCCGGGCCTGGCTGCGGCAGCTCCCCGGCATCGGCCCCAAGTCAGCCGGCATCATCCTCAGTTTCTCCCTCGGTATGCCCGCCATGGCCGTGGACACGCACATTTTCCGCGTCAGCCAGCGATTGGGCATCATCGGCCCTAAGGTCAACGCCGACAAGGCCCATGAGGTGCTGGAGGCGGCCATGCCGCCGGAGGACGTGTATCCCTTCCACGTCGCTTTCATCACCCACGGCCGCCAGGTGTGCAAGGCGCAGCGACCCCGGTGCGGCGACTGCGTCGTGAGCTACGGCTGCCCGTCGCGCGATGAAGAGGCGATACGGCAAGCCGCCGCCCGCATCGAGCCCACCGAGACCGAACCCGTGTCACGCGAGACCGCCGACAACGACCGCCCCGACGGGCAGGCCCCCGGGCGTCGCCGACGACGCCAGGATGGCCCCACTCCCGTTCCCCACACCCAGGTCGTCAAGGAGCTCCAACCGTGAAAGTCGGAATCATCAACGTCACCGGATACGCCGGCTGCGAACTTGTCCGCATCCTGCGCCATCACCCCGAGGTGGAAATCGCCTCCGTAACCGGGCGCAGCGCCGCCGGTCAACCCCTGGGTGAGGTCTTCCCTCACCTGGACAACATGGACCTCGATATCACCGCCGACCTGTGCGATGATCTCGACCTCGTCTTTTCCGCCCTTCCCCACAAGGCCAGCGCCGAAGCGTGCATCCCGCTGCTGGAGCAGGGGGTCAAGGTCGTCGACATTTCCGCCGATTTCCGCCTGAAGCAGGCTGACGTTTACAGCCAGTGGTACGGCGTCGAGCATCCCGATCCCACCTACCTGGAAGAGGCGGTCTATGGGCTCACCGAGCTGAACCGCGATGCGGTGGCTGACGCCCGTCTGGTTGCCAACCCCGGCTGCTATCCCAGCAGCGCCATCCTGGCGCTGGCTCCGGCCATTCAGAACGCCCTGATTGGCAGCGACATTATCGTCGACAGCAAGTCCGGCGTTTCCGGCGCCGGCCGCACCCTCAGCATGACCACCCACTTCTCCGAGGTGAACGAAAACGTGATGGCCTACTCGGTCAACGGCCATCGCCATCTCCCTGAAATCAGCCAGGAACTCGATTCGATAGCTGACGACCCGGTGAACCTCACGTTCCTCACCCACCTGATCCCCATGACCCGGGGCATCCTCAGTTCCTGCTATGCGCCGCTCCAGGGCGAAATCGCCCAGGACCCGGACGCTAACGCGCGCATCCGCAGTATCTACCAGGAATTCTACGGCGATGACGCTTTCGTACAGGTAACCAACGCGCCGCCGCAGACGAAGCAGACCCTGGGCAACAACCAATGCCTCGTCTATCCGGTGGTTGATCCGCGCACCAACCGGCTCATCGTGATCAGCTGCCTCGACAACCTGGTCAAGGGAGCAGCCGGCCAGGCCGTGCAGAACATGAACCTCATGTGCGGTTTTCCGGAGGAGATGTCCCTGGAGGCCCTGGCCGTTTACCCGTAAAACCGGCCCCTGTGGTAAAATGATTAGACGTGGCAATCGCCATGAAGCACGCCCCGGTCGTCTAGCCTGGTCAAGGACGCCACCCTTTCAAGGTGGAGATCATGGGATCGAAGCCCATCCGGGGTACCAGCAAATGAAAATGCCCTCCGCCTCAGGCGGAGGGCTTACTTTTGGCCGAGGCCGGCGAGGCCGGACTAACCGCCGGCGAAGAAATCAAGCACGTTGCCCAGTGTTGACGTGCTGCCCTTGTAAATTTCGGTGTACCCGCATTGCTTGCATGACACTGTGGTGAACTTCTTGTTCTGCACGTCGAAGATCTTGGCGAAATTGCCGCCGGTGGCGCGAAACTCGTCCGTCTCGTATTCGGTGTGCCGGCACTTGGCGCAGGTGTAGGTTGTTCCGGTGGTGGCCATAGCTATGCTCCTTTCGCCTGTCTTGAAACACGAAAGCCGCGGTCATTCCCTTGTGAACCGAATCAGTCCCGTCTGCCCGTTGACGGTAAATTCGTATCGGCAAAGCACGTCCCTGCCGATGATGGCCGCCCAGGAAAGACCGCTTTCCCTGAGAGGCAAACTTGGGATCGGAGACGGTATGGTGAGTTCCAGTATGGGGATATACAAGCTTGCCCGGAATTGCGGGTACCTGCCCTGACCTGTAGCGCCAATCATGTCAAGCGGTTCGTTATCTTCGACCAACTGCATGTTTCGCGCCGCTGCAGTGTCAATGACGGACCGAGAAGCTCCAGTATCCAGAAGTGCCAAAAATGGCTGTCCATTGATTTGCAGGACAATCGGCGGTCCTGTCTCCAGAATGTACGACGGGTGGATGGTGTATTCCGCAATTCTGGTCAATTGCTACTTCTCGTAAGACAGGATTACGGGGAGTTCTACTCCTACCCGCGTGACCAGGTAATTGGCCACGTTCAAGCCGCGCTCTTGAGCAGCGGCTTCGGCTTTGTGGAAAGTCTCGTACTCTCCCACGATCTCCCCATCGCCGATGATAACCCACTTCCCGAAGCAATTGCTCTCGAGTTCCTGCCGCATTTCCTCGTACATCATCATATGGTCAATCAGCGGATGCTCGAGCTTTTTCACGTGTACCATGGCTTTCCCTCCTTCCCAACGATCTTTACCCTTACAGTATAGCGAGTTGAGGCTTGCGATAAGCCGGTCAGGGTAAGTCGTCGTCGGCCCCGCCCTGACCGACTTCGCGGAACACGGTTGAACTATCCCGTTCCGTGCCGCTATCCTATGCCGACGCGCCAGCGACCCGGCTGGTCGCCAACTCCATCCCCAACCATCAGGAGCTCTGAATTATGGCCGGCACCAAAACCGCACTCACCGTGGACGTCAACGCCGAGCACATCGGCCTCATCAACTCTTCCAAGGAAAAGTACAACATCGCCGACGAGGGCAAAGTGGTCCGCATCGTCATGGACTACATCCTCGTGAACCCGGACATCCATGACCGGGTTTTCAAGGACGTGCGCTGCCTGCGCTGCGAGTAGCCCCGAGGGGCCGGAGGCTATTCGACGGTGTGTTTGACCGCCTCCATCGCCAGATAGTAACCGTACACGCCGAACCCGTAGACGCATCCTTTGCTGACCGGCAGGACGGCTGACACCGTGCCGCGAGCCGTCGGGTTGCTGGCGTGTACTTCGATCACCGGCATGGGCACCTGCTGAATCGCCCCGCGCAGCGGCCCGTTCACGGTGGTGTATCCGGCCGGGTTGATCAGGCAGGCATCGTAGCCGTCTTCCCAGGCGTCGTACAGCGCGTTCACTACCTCGCCTTCCACGTTGGAGTGGACGATCTTCACGTCGATACCCAGGCTCTCGCCGTAGCCGCGGATCTGCTCGTTCATCTGCTCCAGGGTGTTCGGGCCGAAGATCTCGACCTGTACCTTGCCGCGCATATTCATCCCCGCGCCCTGGATCACCAGCACTTTGGTCATTGTCTGTCTCCTTGCGGTTACTCGGAATGGCCCTCGGCGTTGCCGTTGGCCCGATTTCCGTCCAGAATGTTCGTGAGCACCCGGCGCATACCCTGAGGTTCCGCGTCCGGATCATCAACATCGGGCGCGGGCGGTTCCGTTGCCGGTGTTGGCGTCTCGGTGACGTAGCCCGCCAGAAGCACGTCCAATTGCAGCATCAGCAGCTTGTTCCAGGCGCTGGACGTCCGGAGCGCTTGCACTGGGTCCGCCATCTCCTCCAGCAGTATGCCGGCGATGGCCGTCTGCGCAAATGACATCGTGCCGATCATGAACCTGGCCGGCACCGACCCGAGGTAGCCTCGCTCCAACGACGGGTTGCTGTGGACCACGCCCATGGCCAGGAGAAAGACCGGGAACTGCTCGTCCAGTCGGAAATCGATGCTGTGCCTGAGCCAGCGCGCCAGGCTGTGCTTGCGTCGGTCCAGCCGGGTCTGGTCGATTTCGCCCTCCGGGGTCAAGAAGAACCGCGCCGTTTGGGGAAACTGCAGGAAGTGGTCATACACCGCCGAGGTCAACTCGTCGGCTCGGTCCAGCAGGATCGGCCCGCTCGCCCGGACCAACTCCAAGTCCTCCTCGGAGAAACCCATAAAATCGGCCATCTGCTGCATCCGGGTCGGCCAATCGAAAATCATCGTTTCGTCCTCACTGCGCCGTGTTCGGCGACAGCCAGACTATACCCGCCGCGTTCAGTACGGGCAACCCGGACCCGGCGGCGGGCGGCGCCTCCATACGGTCCAACCGGAATCACCTCCGGGCCAGACATCCATGCGGCGGTTGTCGGCCCATACACCGAGACGGACCGAAGTGGGTCGATTCAGCCCTCGCCGCCTCCCATCCGCTCTGCCCGCAAGAACCGTTCCAAGTCGCGTACCAGGTCTGCGGGGTCAGGCATTTCCGCGGCGTCGACAGCGGCGTCGTACTTCTCTTCCAGCGTGATGATGTACTGGCCCAGTTGATCGTCGTCGGCGATCACCTTTTCGACCTCCCGGTCGAAGGCTTCTGCCATCACCGTGAGCTTGCCCAAATCGACCGGCAAGCCCAGCATGTCCGACACGTTTTGCGCCAGCCCCAAGCCGACGCGAAAATTGGGGGTCGCGTGCAGGTAATGGGAGACGTGTCCCCAGAGCG
Source organism: Dehalococcoidia bacterium (assembly GCA_034420475.1). Classification (GTDB taxonomy): domain Bacteria; phylum Chloroflexota; class Dehalococcoidia; order Lucifugimonadales; family UBA3495; genus Bin87. The sequence goes on along the minus strand of DAOULH010000004.1, from coordinate 20,381 downwards.
AAGTGTAGCTGATACCTCGCGCGGCCAACGATTCCGAAACCGGCAAGGTGATGCCGGACGGTCCCTGGTAGTTGGACGTGCGGACGTTCGCCCGGTCAAAAGCCGCCTGGATGCGCTGGTTGGTTGACGTGCCGCTGAACTTGGTCACCCGGGTGTGGGGAACCGCGTCCAACAGGGCGCCGATGTGGACCACTGACTTGACCCCGCATTGTCGCGCCAGATCACCCACCAACGATGAGAACGTGCGCCACTTGAGATGCGGTTCAGTCCCCAGGTAGAAGACCACGGCCGGCGCGTCGTCCGATCCGGGCCACAAGTAAAACTCGTTCGCCGGCCATTGCAGATGCCTTATTCCATCCTTGCTTCGGGTTGACCGTGGCCGTTCCTGCGCGAAATTGAAGAATTCCTCGGGATCTATCTCTGCGAATTTTTGCGCTCCCAATGCTGTGAGCATGTAGTTCAGGGTGGCCGTAGCCGCGTCTCCCGCGTCGGGCCACCCACGAAACGCTGCGATCATGCGCTCGACCGGCTGCTCCGGGAACTGGCTTACCAGAACGTAATCGTCGAAAGAGGCCATCGGTCAATCCTTGCTGGTTATGTCGACTAAATTCTCATGTATTCGCAACGGCAGGAATTCTAACATCCGCATCCCGGCCGGGCAACGACGCCGCTATTCCCGATTGCGCAAACCAGGATGGGACGGCGCGCTCCACGCACATTCAACGCGACCCGCCCTGTGATCCCACCAATAGGAGGCAGGTCGTCAGCCTTCGTTATGTTGCGGCATAACCCTGGCTGAAACCCGCGCCGAGGAATCCCAGGGAATGGCTCGACACCGTCAGATCTGGATCCGGATCTCGCCGTACCGCGTCAGGAAGTTGTCCTGCAATGTGGCGAACTTTTCCCGGTAAGCGGCGGTGTGGATGGGATCGGTGGTCATTATCACCGCGTCTTCCCGGTTGTCGGCGTAATAGTTCTTGCGGATTCCCGCTTCGTTGAAACCGTATTTATCGTACAGCCTCTGGGCGACAAAATTCGACACGCGCGCCTCGAGGGTTACTTCGGCAAGCCCTTGCTCGTAGGCCACCCGCAGCGTTCCGATGATCAGGAGTTCTCCGATCCCGCGTCCGCGCAATTCTTCCCGCACGGCGATTTCTGTGATGTGGGCCTGGTCGCCCTGGAGCCAGATGCCGACGTACCCGGCCAGGTCGTCCCCTTCACTGTCCGGCCTCATGCCGAACACCGACCGGACACCGGTGAGCATCCTCCCCCACAGCGACTCGTCGGCCGGGCCCGATTGCTGCTGGCCGTCGGTTGTGGTCGGGTATTGGTGTTCCGGGTTATCAGCGTGGTACGCCACCAGGAATCGGGTGTAACGGCTGTTCAGTTCGCGGCGAAACGGCGTGCCCACCCAGCCGGGCGTGAACGCTTCCTTTTCGATCTCAATCACCTGCGGGATGTCTTCGGCCCGCATCCGGCGCAGAGCAATGTCCATAACCGCCGCTTCCCGGATAAATTGAGCCATTCTAACAAACCGTCGCGCCAGCCACGTCGCATCCTGTTGGGGGCACAGGATGCCATCGGTTATAGCCGACTACCGGCCGGGTAGAGACACCGTTCCATACTGCCCGTCATAGCCAGGGGTAACCTGCACCTGTCCAGTCCGGGCCTGAAGGATCGCATCGGCTACCGGCCCCTCGGTGACCGCTGCCAGGTCGCTGGAGGAAGCCCACAGCAGCGCATCGAGCTCGCTGCCGACTGCGTCCGTGATGGCCAAGTAGGTCCGCATCACCGTGCGGGTATTCACGCCCACGCCTTTCACTGCCGCGATGATTTCCCGCAGCGGTATCAACCGAGCGTATGGTGGACCTTCGCCGCCGCCGCGAATGAATCCGTCGGCGTCCGGTTCCAATCCATCGGCAGCCCGTCGGCCGGAAACCTCATTGACCCGGTGCAGCACCCCCAGCGTCAACTGCCGGCCGCACACCGGGCACACGGGGCCGTTTCTCTCCAAGTCGGCGGTGCCGTAGGCCACGCCGCACTTGCGGTGCCCGCTGTAATGGTACTTTCCTTCTTCCGGGTAAAACTCCACCGTGTAGGCGACGCCATCTCCGTTGACTGCGGTCTTCAACCCCTCCCACGACAACGAACCCGAAAACGCTGTCACTTCCCGACCCAGATTCGCCGGCGAGTGGGCATCGGAAAACGAGACCACCGACCGCTGGGCCAATTCCGGGATGGCGCGATTCATCGCCGGGTCTGACGACAGGCCGCTCTCCACCGCGCGGACCATCGGAGCCAAGTCGCCGAAGCATTCTTCGAGGCTGTCGAACCCGGCCTTCGAGCCGTACACCCCGTACCATGGCGTCCAGGCGTGCGCCGGAATCACCAGCGATTCCGGGCAGCAGTCCAATGCCGTTTCCAGCAATTCCCGCGCGGATAGACTGACCGTGGGCCGGCCATCGCTCTCCAGCTTGCCGTAATCGTCCAACCGGCTGGTAAACGCCGTAGCGGCTTCCAGGGTAGGCATCAGCACCAGGAGATGAATGCGGCGGGTGCGTCCATCCTGACGGTACACGCAGCTGATCTCGGCGCCGGGCACGAACCGCACGCCTGCGTACTCGTAGAGGCCGTCGCCACGCTCTTTCAGATTCGAGCGCAGGTTGTCCGCCCAAACCGGGTGCGTAAAATCGCCCGTCGCCAGCAGGTCTATGCCCTTGCGCTGCGCCCAGGACGCCAGGTTGTCCAGCGTCAGGGACTTGCTGCACGCAAACGCGTACGGGGAATGGATGTGCAGATCGGCGACTAACGAACTCGCCAGTCCGGCGGCCATGTCACGCCGCCAAAAGCGTCTCGGCCAGTTCCCGCGGCCGTTGCACGGTAACCTGGTGTCCTGAGTCCAATTGCACCACCGTGGCTCCGGGTATGCGGCCTGCCATCGTCTGTTGCCGGCTGGCGCTGATCAACCGGTCCCCGGTGAGCGCCACGTAGGTAACCGGGCAGGGGAGGGAGTCCAGGTTGAGGGTAACCGGCTCAGTCAGCATCCGGAGGGGCAGCGGTCCGAAGTGGCCGATGGTCTGCACCCGATCCATCGGGTCCAGGCCGCCGCATCGGTAGCGGTTGATCGCCTCCGCGGGCGCCGGGATGTCCCGGCCGATCAGCGCGCCTATCGTCTTGCACATGCGGACGATCAGCCGCACCGGCGTCGGATACACGGAGACCGCGGGTTGCCCGGGCTCCGGCACGATGCCGCCGACCAGCACTACCCGACGGGGCGCCCGGGGCAGTTCGTTCAGCGCCTGCAATGCCACCGTCCCGCCCAGTTCATGGCCAACCAGCGTGTAATCCGTAAAGTTCTCCTGCTCGACGACACGTACCACCGACCTCACCGCTTCCGCGAGGTCGATCATGCCGGCGTCAGCGGCGGCGTCTGCTCCGTGGCCCGGCAGATCTACCGCCCGCACCCGTACTGATTGCCGGGCCCGAAAGAGTGGCGGCGGGTGCTGTTCCGGCGCCGTCATGTAGCCCCAGACCTTGCCCCAGCTTTTCGCTCCCTGCCCGGCTCCGTGCACTAATAGAAAATCCGACACGCTCTGCCCCTGAGTTGTTCGACCGCTGCGTCCTGTACCGCCCTCATCGCGCCATAACTGCGGTGAGCGCCTGAATTGTGTCGTCGTCCTGCTCCGGCAGCACCGTTCTCGGATCCAGCCGGACTGAGTCTACTTCGATCCGGGCTATCACCGGGGTCGGTTGCTCGCGCAGCGCGGACAACACCGATTCCGGGGAATGGCCCGCCGGCGGATCAATCGTCAGCGCCCACGACGGCAGCGTTTCGCCGGGCAGGCTCCCCCCGCCGATGGCGGATCGAGCCGGCTCGACACGCGCCGCGACCCGGTTGGCAGCCAAATTGGCGCTCCATTTTTCCGCCCTGCACCGCACGTCGTCGGCCTTCGCCGAGATCATGCGCCAGACCGGTACCCTGGTTTCCGCTTCGCCCATCACGTAATGCGCCAGCGTCGCCGTCAAGCTGGCCAGGCTCATCTTGTCGATCCGGACTGCGCGCGCCAGCGGATGCCTCTCCAACTGCGCCACCAAGTCACGTTTGCCGACAACGATGCCTGCCTGTGGGCCGCCCAGGAGCTTGTCGCCGGAGAAAAACACCAGACCGACGCCCGCCGCAATGCTCTCCTGCGGGGTTGGTTCATGAGCCAACCCGTACCGTTCGGTTGGCAGCAAAGCGCCGCTGCCGACGTCGTGCAGCACCGGGACGCCCGACGTTTCGCCCAGCGCCACCAGGTCGCGCTCGTCAACGAACGCGGTGAAACCCTCCACCCTGAAATTGCTGGCGTGCGCTTTCAGAAAGGCCCCGGTCTGGTCGCTCATGGCGTCGGCATAGTCCCGCACGTACGTCCGGTTGGTGGTGCCCACGTCCACCAGGGTGCATCCGCTTTGACGCAACACGTCCGGTATGCGGAATCCGCCGCCGATCTCCACCGCTTCGCCCCGGGCGACGATGACCTCTCGGCCGGCTGCCAGGGCGGACAAGCCCAGCAGCAGTGCGGATGCGTTGTTGTTCACTGCCAGCGCCGCCTCGGCCCCGGTGATGCGCCGCAACAACGATTGCAGATGCGCCTGCCGTGATCCCCGTCGTCCGGTTCCCAGATCGATTTCCAGATCAGAGTATCCCCGGCCCACGGCGTCGGCGGCGGCCAGGGCGGCGTCGCTCAGCGGGGCGCGACCCAGGTTGGTGTGGATGACGACCCCGGTCGCGTTGATCACCGGACGAGGCGACGGCTCGGCCAGGTTTGCCATCAGCGACAGCACCGTTTCGGCGATCTCGTCGCCGGCCGGCGCGGCGCCTCCCGCCAACACCCGCTTCCGGGCTGCTTCCAGCGCCTCCCGGGCCAGTTCCACCACCATCTCCCGCCCGTGCGCGCCCACGGCGTCCGAAAGCGCCTCGCCGTTCACGACGCGCTCAACGCTGGGAAGGTTGCGGAGTTCAGAACCGATAGTCATCTGTAGCCCAAGTTTGCGGGCGGCCGCTATTGCGGCGAGCCTCATTCTTGGCCGGTATTCTACCACCTCACCGCCTGCGGGCATTTCCTGGCTCCGGGCATTTCCTGGCATTGGCGCCCGACAATATCGCCGGACTGGCGACAGTGGTTTACGATCCTCCAAGCGGCTTTGCCCTCGGAGTGGGTAGTCGCGTTCCGGGGACGCCCCCGATGCGCTATCATAGGGACAGTTCAAGCTGTGCGATGAATGTGCAGCCGGGACCGGATACCATGAAACGAAAAACGGTAGGCATCGGGATTCTCGTTATCCTCGCTGGGGCTATCCTGTTCGGGACAGTCGGCTCCGTTATGGAAGTTGTCTCGGCGACGTCCGCGCCGACCCCATCAGGTGAAGGCGAATACGTCGCCCGCCTGGCTCCGGCCCCGGACGAAAACCCGGCCCTGGAAGCGTTGAAATACGCTTGCCCGTTCCATTAAGCGTCGCCCCGACGCCGGGCTGATCGTTGACGCGCCCGGACATCGGGCCACGAGTTACAGATTGCCTGCCCCCCAACCTATGTGCCGTTCGTTCCTCCAGGAGAAAACATGACCCCGGACATCGGTTTGCCTCCAGAGCTTGACGCTCTCAAAAATACTGTCCGCCAGATCATCCGCGACGAGTGCATCCCGCTCGAGCCCGAGTATCTGGCGCACCCTCCCCAGGAAGGCGAACCGGAAAACGGGGCTCCGCGCGGGGTGCTGGAAACCGTGCCCGGTGTGCTGGGCACCCTCTCCGCGGACCAGTGGGGCCGCCTGAACAACGTCTCCAAGCAGACGGGCATCTACACGTCGTTCGTGCCCGAGGAATACGGCGGCGGCGGCATGGGAGCGCTGGGGCACCTGGTTCTGGAAGAGGAAGTGCACCGCAGCATCGTTCACCTTCCCACCTCGCCGGTGCCCATGTTCATGATCGGAGCCTGCACCCCGGAGCAGGAACAGAAATACCTCTACCCCGCCATTAACGGCGATCTGTACTACTCCTTTGGACAAACCGAACCCCAGGCCGGCTCCGACCCCGGCGGCATGATGCAGACTCGCGCCGTGCGCGACGGCGATGATTGGATTCTCAACGGCACCAAGATGTTCATCTCCGGCGCCGCGTCGGCCGACTTCCTGCTGGTTCAGGCCGTCACGGACCCTGACAAGATGCAGCGCGGCGGCATCACGATGTTCATCATCGACAATCCGACGCCCGGCGTCACCTTCGAGCCCATCCGCGTCTGGATCGTCCCCACCAAGGCCCAGCAGCATTACATCCACCTGGACAAAGTGCGCGTCCCGCAGACCCAGGTTCTCGGCGAGGTCGGCGGCGGGTTCACCCTGGGGCAGCAGTGGCTGGTACACCACGACCGGCTGCTGCGCGGCGCCATGGCCCTGGGCATCCTGACCCGAGCGCTGGAAATGGCGATAGAGTGGTCGCAGCAGCGCGTCACCTACGGACGGCCCATCGCCGACCGGCAGGCCATCCAGTGGATGCTCACCGACGTATACATGGACATCATCGCCCTCCGCTCGGTTGCGCGAGAGACCGCCGCCCGCGCCGATGCCGGGGAAGACGTGCGCGTGGAGGCGTCGATGGTCAAGTACGCCGCCGGCGAATGGGGCTGGCGCAGCATCGACAAGATCATGCAGGTCTTCGGCGGTATGGGCGAAACTCTGGACCTGCCTATCGCCCACTGGTACCACATGCTCCGCCACGCCCGCATCGGGGGCGGCACTTCAGAGATCCACAAATTCGTGATGGCCCGCGCGCTGCTTGGCGGGCGTGTCAACTTCCAGGGATGAGAAGGAATACAATCCATGAATAAGGCATCGGTTCGCACGCTGGTAATTCTTGCGGTAGCGTTATTCGCGATGCTCGGGGCGGCGTGCAGTTTCCCAACGCCCGCGGCGTCCTTGTCCGGCGGACCGGTGAGCGGCGCCTCCAATCCGGCATCCCAGGCGGCGGTGTACCCTTTTGATGCCATCGTGGTGACCGGGTTTGGCAGCGCCAGCGGAGTGCCGGACTTTGCCAAGCTGTCCCTGGCGGTGTCCGTAACCTCCGACACTGTTGGGAAAGCCCGAGACGCGGCGGCCGAATCCATGGTCGACGTCCGCGCCGCTCTCAAGCGCCAGCGCATCCTTGACTCCGACATTGCCACCAGCCATTTCCGCATCCATCCCGAGTACGAGTACGGGGCCGACGGGCGGGAGCATGTCGGCTACACGGTTAGCAACGGCCTTTCCGTCACCGTCCGGGACACAGACAAAGTGGCTGCTGTGATCGACGCTGCCGTCGCCGCCGGCGGGGATCATCTCGTTTTCAACCGCTTGGGATTTTCCTTCTCCGACACCACCGAACTGGAAAAGACGGCCCGCGAAGCTGCGGTCGAAAACATGCGGGAGAAGGCAGCCCAACTGGCCGAGTTCTCCGACCGGGAACTGGGCGAACTCAAGGTAGTCTCCGAAGGGATATTCGACGAATCGAACTTGCCCTCGGGCGCGTTCCTGCTACGCGCGGAATCCGCCGATTTCGACACACCGATTTCGACCGGAGAAGGCGCTGTCACCGTGAATGTCACCGGGGTCTACGAGTTGAAGTGACACCAATGGTTCTCAGTGACCGCAGCATCCGCCGCCAGATCGCGGAAGGGCGCATCGTGATCAAGCCCGTGGACGATGCCGATATTCAGCCGGCGAGCATCGACCTCCACCTGGATAGCCGGTTCCTAGTTTTCTCCAATTCCCGCCAACCTTACATCGACGTGCGGGAACCATTGGACAACCTGACGGAAGCGGTCACCATCGCTGACGGCGAGCCGTTCATGCTGCATCCCGGGGAGTTCGTCCTGGGCAGTACCCTGGAGCACATCGAACTGCCTGATGATCTCGTCGCCAGGCTGGAAGGCAAAAGCAGTCTCGGACGCCTGGGGCTGCTGATCCACAGCACCGCCGGCTTCGTGGACCCGGGCTGGCGGGGTCGCCTGACGCTGGAATTGAGCAACGTCGCCCGTCTGCCCATCGCCCTGTACTGCGGCATGAAAATCGGCCAGATCTCGTTCCTCCAGTTGACCACCCCGGCGGAGCGGCTGTACGGGTCCCCGGAACTGCGGAGCCGTTACCAGGGCCAATCCGGTCCCACGGCCAGCCGTTTTCACCAGGATTTCTCCGGGTCCGGCAACCCGTGACCGCCCTGGCCACTCCCAACGACCCGATGGCCCGGGCGATTGCCCTGGCCCAGTCAGCGTTGGGGTCCACCAGCCCCAATCCTGCCGTGGGGGCCGTAGTCGTTGGCGAAGCCGGTGTGATGGGCGAGGGTTTCACGCTTCCTCCCGGTCAGGCTCACGCGGAGATCGGCGCGCTGCAACAGGCCGGCCCGGCCGCGGCCGGGGCGACGCTGTACTGTACGCTGGAGCCCTGCTGCCACTACGGTCGCACCCCTCCGTGCACCGACGCCATCATCAAGGCCGGAATAACGCGCGTGGTTTACGCGGTCACCGATCCCAACCCACGGGTATCCGGAGGCGGCGCGGCCGCGCTGAGTGCGGCCGGGTTGGATGTGGAACATCGCCCCGACCCGAAAGCGGAGGTGTTGTACGAAGCATTCGCCAAGCACGTCACCACCGGATTGCCCTTTGTGGTGGCCAAGTTCGCCATGAGCCTGGACGGCAAGATTGCCACCCGCACCGGCGACTCCCAGTGGATCACCGGACCCGATGCCCGGTCCCGGGTCCAGCAGATGCGAAAAGAGTTGGACGGCATCATGGTGGGAATCGGCACGGCCCTGGCAGATGATCCGCAGTTGACTGCCCGCGACGACCATGGAGATACGCTGCCGACCGATTTGCAGCCCCTGCGCATCGTCGTTGACAGTGACGCGCGCACCCCGCCCGCGGCACGAATGCTGCGCCAGCCGGGGCGGACGCTGATCGCCACGGCGGGCGACCCCAGCTCGTTACGCGCCGCGGCGCTGCAGGATGCGGGAGCCGAGGTGCTATCCTTCCCCGGAACCGACGGCCGTGTGAACCTGTCCGGATTGCTTGAGCACCTCGGTCAACAGGGAGTGGTCAGCCTCTTGGTGGAAGGTGGCGGCGGAGTGCTTGGGGCGATGGCAGATGCGCGGTTGATCGACAAGTTTGCCGTGTTCATCGGACCGATGTTGATTGGAGGCGCGGCCGCGCGCTCGCCCGTGGAAGGCACCGGCGCTACCACGATGGCCGACGTTTTGCGCCTCGACTGCATGACGGCGGAACCTATCGGACCCGATTGGTTGATCACGGGTTATCCCACTGCCGATTATCTCACTGAAGGAGGCGACTGAATGTTCACCGGCATCGTGGAGGAAGTGGGGCAAGTCGCCTCTCTGTCCGACTACAGGCTGGCCCTCCGGGCCGAAACCGTCCTGGAGGATGTCCACGCGGGCGACAGCATCTCCGTCAACGGAGCGTGTTTGACGGTGGTCGAGTTCGACGCCAACTCCTTCGCGGTGGACCTGGCGCCGGAGACACTGCGCCGGACGTCGTTGGGACAGGTTGGCCCCGGGAGCGCGGTTAACCTCGAACGCGCTCTTGCCGCCCACGACCGAATGGGCGGACACATTGTCCAGGGCCACGTGGACGGCACCGGGGGCATCACCGCGATCACCCCGGAAGCGGACTGCTTCATCCTGGAGATCGAAACGCCGGCATCGCTGGCGCCCTACATCGTGGAGAAAGGGTTCATCGCAGTTGACGGAATCAGCCTTACGGTGGTACAAAGTGCGGAACTCCGCTTCACGATTTCGATCATTCCGTTCACCATGCAGCACACAAACCTGCGCGAGCGGAAAGTCGGCGACAAGGTAAATCTCGAAGCGGACATCTTGGCAAAATACGTGGAGAGTCTGCTGGCCGCCAGGTTCGCCTGAGCCACAGCCATCCATCCGCTGGATCCAGAATTTAGATGCAGTTGGCAAGCATCGAACAGGGCCTGCAAGACCTGAAAGCCGGCAAATTCCTCATCGTGGTAGACGATGAGGATCGCGAGAACGAAGGCGACCTGGTCATGCCGGCGGAGTTCGTAACCCCCGAAGCCGTGAACTTCATGGTCACCCACGCCCGTGGGCAGCTGTGTATGCCGATGACCGCGGACCGCCTGGCCGAGCTGGACATCCCTATGCTGCCGAGCCGGCACTCAGACTCGCCCATGCCCACCGCGTTCACGATGCCCGTCGACTACGCCATTGACACTACTACCGGCATCTCTGCGCAAGACCGTGCGGCCACCATCCGGGCCCTGATCGATCCGTGCGCGCGTCCTGAGGACTTCATCCAGCCCGGCCATCTCTTCCCGTTGCGTTACCACACCGGAGGAGTCCTGGTTCGTCCCGGCCATACCGAAGCCATCGTCGATCTCTGCCGGTTGGCCGGTCTGTATCCCGCCGGCGTCGTGTGTGAGATCATGAAAGACGACGGCACGATGGCCCGCCTCCCCGACTTGATCAAGATGGCTGCGAAGCACGAGTTGAACATCCTGTCCATAGAGGACCTGATCGAATACCGCCGCGAGCACGACCCGTCCGGTCCGGAGGCCGACTGAGAGGCCGAGCGACAGGCTGGAAGCAACTCCGCGCAAGTCCACCAATCGCCGGTTTACCCGGCTTCAAACATTTCCGCTTCCCTCGGAGGAATAATGCCCCTATGCAGCCTTGAAGAGGCGCTCGAAGATCTGACCGCCGGCAAGTTTGTCATCGTGGTCGACGACGAGGGGCGCGAGAACGAGGGCGACCTGTTCCTGTTCGCAGAGCACGCCACTCCTGAGGCCATTGCCTTCATGGTGACTCACGCCCGGGGTCTGGTGTGCGTGCCGATGCAGGGTGAACGCCTGGACGAGTTGCAGATCCCCAATCTGAGAAGCCGCAACGCTCCATCACCGCAGCCAACCGCGTTCACCACCTCCGTGGACTTCAAACGGGGCACGTCAACCGGCATATCGGCGCATGATCGCAGCGCCACCATCCGCGCGCTGATTGACCCTGACGCGCTTCCCGCCGATTTTGTCCACCCCGGCCACATGTTCCCGTTGCGGAGCAACCCCGGCGGCGTCCTGAACCGCCCCGGCCACACCGAGGCCATCGTCGATCTGTGCAAGCTGGCCGGCGCTTATCCCGCCGGCGTGGTCTGCGAGATCATGAACACCGACGGCACGATGTCTCGGCTGCCGGAACTCGAGGAATTCGCCGCGAAGCACGACCTCAAGATCTTCAGCATCGCCCAGCTGATCGCCCACCGCCGGATCAGTGAATCCCTGATCTCCCGCGTGGCCGAGGCGAACCTGCCCACCAAGTATGGTGTCGCGCGGATAATCGGGTATCGGAGCTCCATAGACAGCGGCGAGCACGCTGCGTTGGTGGTTGGGGACTGGCAAGAAGGCGACGAGGTGCTGGTTCGGGTGCACAGCGAGTGCCTGACCGGCGACGCCTTCGGCAGCCTCAAGTGTGACTGCGGCGAGCAGTTGGACCTGGCCATCCGGATGATTTTCGACCAGGGACGCGGGGCCCTGGTTTACCTGCGCCAGGAAGGCCGCGGCATCGGCCTCCACAACAAGATCAGGGCATACTCCCTTCAAGACCAGGGCATGGACACCATCGAAGCCAACGTGGCCCTGGGCTTCCAGCCGGACGAGCGCAAGTACGATCTCGCCGTTCAAATCATGCGCGACCTCGGCATTACCCACGCCCAGCTGGTCACCAACAATCCGCACAAGATGGCGGGCATCAGCGGTCTCGGCATCCAGGTCACGGCTAGGGTGAGCCTGGCGGTGCCACCAAACGAGACCAATGAGGAGTACATGCGGACCAAGCGTGACAGCATGGGACATTTGCTGTCACCCATGAAGCCCAGTCCTCCGGACGTCTCGCTCTAGAGATCCTGCAAAGAGCGCCTTTCGTTTCGACGGCACAGCTTGAGACGGCCTTTTCCCGTGCGGAAAGCGGGTCCGTCGCACACCGTTCGCCGGCGGCAATCCGCTTAGCGGCCCGCCCGCCCGTGACCCGTCAATGGCGTTCGCCTGAGGACGGCTTCAGGATGGCGCTGCGCAGAGCCAAACCTATGATCCCCAAGACGGACCCGGCCAATATCGCGGCTACCATCACGATGCCTCTGGTAAATATCGGGTTCTCTGACGGAGGTTCAGTCGCGTAGAACACTACGCCCGCAACGGCCAGTCCAAAACCCGAAGCGGCAAAACACAGACAGGCTCGTCCCATGGTTTCGGGTGACGGCGGGACCTTGGCCAAGTATGCAGTGACCGCAGCCATAGCAACAAAAAACGATACCGCGATCATCGCATCGTCGTATGGCAAATTCTTTTCTCCAAAGCACAACGCTACGTCTCCGCAGAATAGCAGCGCTGCCGGAAACGCGCACAACGTGCAAGCCAGGTACTTTTGAAATTGCTCGCGCATCGTCACCGCGATAGCACTCCCACCTGATCGTCCCTAATCGCCTTCGCCCAGCCGGCTCACCAGCCAGGCTGCGATGAACCCGTCGATTTCGCCGCCCAGCACTGCGTCGGCGTTGCCCATCTGGTAGTCCGTGCGGTGGTCCTTGACCGACTTGTACGGGTGCAGGACGTAGCTGCGTATCTGGTTGCCCCACTCGGCGGAGACGCGCTCGCCACGAAGAGCTGACAACTCCTGCGCGCGCTCTTCTTCTCGCAAAGCCAGCAGCTTGGCCCTGAGGATCCGCATCGCATAATCGCGGTTCTGGTGTTGCGACCGCTCGGTCTGGCACGAGACCACAATGCCCGTGGGCACGTGGGTCAACCTGACGGCCGACGCGACCTTCTGCACGTTCTGGCCGCCGGGCCCGCTGGAACGGAAGAAGTCCATTTTCAGGTCGTCCGACCGCACTTCCACCTCGGCGTCGTCGTCCACCGCCGCCGGCAGCACCTCGACGCGGGCGAACGACGTTTGTCGCCTCCGGGCAGGGTCGAAAGGTGAGATACGCACCAAGCGGTGCACGCCAACCTCAGCATTGAGGTAGCCGAAGGCGTGCTGCCCACCAATTTCCAGCGTGCTGGTCCGCAGACCGGCCTCGTCGCCGTAGGCCGTGTTCAGCACTTGGACCGGCCGATTGCTGGTGGTGGCCCAACTGGAATACATGCCCGTGAGCATTTCGACCCAGTCGTGGGAATCGGTGCCTCCGGCGCCGGAATGGATGGTCAAGATCGCCGGCCGGTCGTCGTAAGGACCCGACAGGGTCAGCTCCATCTCCGCCCTGGCCAGGCTCGCGGCGGCCGTCGCCGTCTCGGCGGACAGCTCGTCGGCGACGCTCTCGTCGTCGCTTTCAATCGCCAGGGACGTGAGCTCGAGCAGGTCGGCTACCTGGGACCGCAGGCCGTGCCACAACTCAACCGAGTGCTGCAATTGGCCCAGTTCCTGCATTTTGCGCTGGGCGACCTGCGCGTCGTCCCAGAAACCCGGGGCGGAGGCCTCCTTTTCCAGTTGCGCGATGGATTCTTCACGCGCTGACAGGTCAAAGACGCTCCATGACCGCGTCCAACTTGGTGGACATTTCTTCAAGTTGTTGGCGCAGTTCTTCCATCGCGAGACCCTCCGAACATCGTGAGATTTCTTCCGGCTTTCAATTATAACCCAGGCCTTGGGCCCATCCCGGAGGGTCCAAAACGGCGCCCGGGTAACCCGGAAAGTCCGTCCTTATAATGATTCGCAGAGTTTTCCCGTCTCAATCATCAGGCAGGTAGCGCAATGCTGGATCACGGAACCCCGGAACACGCCGTCGACGATCCCATCGCATCGCTGCGGCATCGGATGCGCCACCCGGCCGCCCACGTGATGGCCGACGCCGTGCCTGTGGTTGCGATTCCGAGTGGCGGACGTTAAATTACATCTGACGACCCAACGTGGAGAAACATCATGCCTGCCGCGAAAGCCACGCCGGTCCCATTCACCGGCGATGTCGATGAATTCAACGCCCTGATGGAACGCTACCATGCCGCAAATTTGCGGCTATGGCAGGATAAGGCCGCTCTGACGGCGGAATATCCGGACCAGTGGGTGGGCGTCGACGAAAACGGTGTGGTCGCTGTCGCGCCTACCAGCCTGGAACTGGCCGATCTCCTCAAGGAATTGGGCTGCCTCGGCGGCGCTGTTGCCACCGGCTTCATGGCGACCAAGCCCAAATTGATGATCCTGTGATTACCGGAAGCATAACCGACGACGGCTATTTTATAGAAGCAACGGTCATGACGAGCCCTGACAGCCGGCCGGCGGCGCTGATATTTCTGGTTGACAGCGGAGCGAGTATTACGGCAATTCATCCTGCGGACGTTCCCAAGCTGGCAATACCCCAAGCCGATATGCAGGAAGCGGAAACGGTGCAAATTAACGGCATCGGCGGCGGGTCTATTTACCGCCTCATACCCGGCACACTCACTTTCCATGACGACGCTTCATCAACGCCGCTTCGCTATGCTACTACCCTCTACATCGCAGAACCAAAAGACGATAACGCCAACATACCGTCGCTGCTAGGCCGGGACATCCTCAACCACTGGCAAACCTGGCAGATTGATGTTGGCAACGGCATCATCGGCTTCACGGCGGCTCGCCTCTGAACGGGCCGGTCAGCCGGCAGTGGGCGTATAATAATTGCATCTCCCGCCAGGCAGGTAATCCCGTATGCTGGACCACGGAACCCCGGAACACGCCGTTGACGATCCCATCGCATCGCTGCGGCATCGGATGCGCCACTCGGCCGCCCACGTCATGGCCGACGCGGTGCTGCAACTGTTCCCGGAGGCCAAGGTCGGCATCGGCCCGCCCACCGCCGATGGCTTCTACTACGACTTCGACGTGGCCCAGCCTTTCACGCCGGAGGATCTGGAACGCATCGAGTCGCTCATGCTCGACACGATACGGTCCAACGCGCCCTTCGTCCGGGAGGAGTTGAGCCGCGATTCAGCCAAGGCCCTGTTCGACTCCCAGCCCTACAAGCAGGAGATCATCGACGATCTGCCCGACGAAACGACGCTGAGCATCTATCGCCACGGGGAGTTCACCGACCTCTGCCAGGGGCCTCACGTGGACAGCACCGGAGAAATTGCCGCGGTCAAGCTGCTCAACGTCGCCGGCGCCTACTGGCGTGGCGACGAAAGCCGTCCGATGCTGCAACGGATTTACGGCACTGCCTGGGAGTCGCAGCAGGAGTTGGAGGCGCACCTGGAGCGTCTCGCCGAAGCCGAACGCCGGGACCACCGCACCCTGGGCCGGCAGCTGAACCTGTTCAGCGTGCACGACGAGATCGGTCCCGGCCTGATCGTGTGGCATCCCAAGGGCGGCATCATGCGTTCGCTCATCGAGGACTACTGGCGGGACATTCACTACCGGCGGGGCTACAACATCGTCTATTCGCCCCACATCGGGCGCGCCCGGCTATGGCAGACCAGCGGGCACCTCGATTTCTACCGGGACAGCATGTACGCGCCCATGGAAATCGACGAGCAGGAATACTTCCTGAAGCCGATGAACTGCCCCTTCCACATCCAGGTTTACCGTTCCGCGCTGCGCAGCTACCGCGAGTTGCCCCTGCGCATTGCGGAATTGGGCACCGTGTACCGCTACGAACGCAGCGGCGTGCTGCACGGCCTGATGCGCGTGCGCGGGTTCACCCAGGACGATGCCCATATCTTTTGCCTGCCCGATCAGGTGACGGCCGAGGTGGACGGCGTGCTGGACATGACCTTCGAGATCATGGCCGCCTTCGGGTTCGAGGACTACGACATTATGCTGTCCACCCGGCCGGAAAAGTACGTTGGCGAGCCTGATATGTGGGAACACGCCACCAAATCGTTGCAGGAGGCTCTGGAGGACCGCAAGCTGACTTATGGCATTGACGACGGCGGCGGAGCATTCTACGGCCCGAAGATTGATATCAAGATCAAGGACGCGCTGGGTCGGGACTGGCAGTGCACCACCGTGCAGTTCGACTTCAACCTGCCCGAGCGCTTCGACCTGGTTTTCCAGGATGACCAGGGCAACCGTTCCCGGCCCTACATGGTCCACCGCGCCATCCTGGGCTCGCTGGAGCGGTTCTTCGGCGTTCTGGTGGAACACTATGCCGGGGCGTTCCCGCTGTGGCTGGCTCCGGTCCAGGCCACGGTGATCCCCATCGCCGACCGTCACAACGAGTACGCGGAATCCGTGGCGACGCATTTGCGCGATGCCGGCTTCCGGGTGGAGGTGGACGACCGCAGCGAGCGCATGAACCAGAAGATCCGGCAGGCGCAGTTGCAGAAGACGCCCTACATGCTGGTCGTGGGCGACCGGGAGGCCGACGCCGGAGCCGCCGCGGTCCGCACCCGCGATGGCGACAACCTGGGCGCCCTGCCGTTGAGCGAGGTGACCGATATGCTGTGGGCCGGACTCGCGGGTACACCCGCAGCCAAATAACGTCGAGACATTCCGGGGAAAGGAAGACGGGCGGCCCCAGCGGTCGCCCGTTTCGCGTGATTGTTCAGAGTTGCGGGGAAGTTATCATTGCGAGCGCAGCGCGGCAATCTCGATGGCGCAAGGCAGTGCTTCGGGGTAGACGTTGCTGCTACTGCGTCGAGATTGCTGCGGCGCAAGCGCCTCGCAATGACAAACCCCTGAATTCTGAATAGTTACCGTTTCGTTTGCGCGTTCGCGTGCAAGTTCCGCCCTGGCTTGTTACTGGACCAGCTTGGCGAACTCTGCGCTTAGCGTTTCCGCGTCGCCACCTCTGCCGTATCCCTTGCGGAAGGTGATCACGCCCTCGCCGTCCACCGCGATCATCGACGACTGGCTCACGATTTTCAGGTCGCGGAGCATGGAATCAACGGGCTGCGCAGCGATCATGTTGGCATAGCCGTTATCGGCGATGTAGGACTCCAGGGTAGTCGTGCTCTCATTGAAAGCTACCAGGTAGAAGTCAACCTGTCCGGCGTATTCGGCGACGATAGGATTGAGCGTCCGCAACTCGGCGCGGCACACCGGTCACCAGGTGGCGAAGTAGTGCATGAAAACCGGCTTGCCGCTGCCCACGATGGCAGCCGATTCGATCCGGGATCCATCGGACAAATCCATTGCGAATGCCGGCGGCGTCTCTCCAACCTCATTCCCCACATCGACGGCTGGCGCCTCAGTGGCTGCGGTCGCCGTTGGCGGGGCGGGGGCCGGAGTATCCGTAGGCGCAACGGCTGCCGTCGCCGCTTCGGTGGCGGCTGGCGCTGGCGTCGTGGGAGCCGGCGGGTCCGCGGGGGATTGGGTTGCGGCTGCCGTAACGGCTGCCGCTGGCGCTTCAGTAGCCGTGGCCGCTGGCGAGCCCGAAGTTGCGGGAGGCGCTGAGGTGGCAGTCGCGGCTTCTGGTTCGCTCGTAGCCGGTTGCGTGACCGTGGGAGGCGACGCCGTCGTGGCGGCCGGGGCGACGTTCGCGGGTGTCGCCGGCGCGGGTGTTTCCTCGGCGCCGCACGCCACCACTGCCATGGCCAGAAGTCCGGCGACCGCGAAACCACTCAAGTATTTGGAAGTTCCTTTCATTCTTTCAGGTTGGCGGCGTCAACGACGCCGGAGCCTACTGTCATCAAGCCGGCAGCTGCATGTCCATCAGCCGCCGGTCCTGTTCCTGCTTGACTTCCGTTTTGGTTGGTACGGCGTGTGGGTCGGCGGTCAACGCGGTGAATTGTGGCGACCACTGGTCCGCGCTGCCCATCAGCTGTCGGTGGTAGATAACGCCATCGGCGTTTACCGCCATCATTGCCATCTGGCGCGTGATTTCCAGATCGGCCAGCATGGCTCCGACCGGCTGTGCGGCGATCACATCGGTGTATCCGTTCTCTTCGATATACGCTGCAATCGTCGCCGCGGGTTCATTGTAGGCGACGACGTAGAAGTCGATTTCGGGAAACTCGCTGGCGATGGGGTTCAGCGTCTGTAACTCAGCGCGGCACTCGGGTCACCAGGTGGCGAACCAGAATAGATGCGCCGGGCGGCCGCTCGCTGCCAGATCATCGGACGATACGTTCGTGCCGTCGGCCAGTATCATGGCGAATGGCGGCGCAGTCTCCCCGATCTTCAGGTCAACATCGCCTTCGCCTGGGGCCATGCCCGCCATGTCCATCCCGGCCATGTCCGTGCCGCCTTCGTTGGAGGCGGGGGCGCACGACAACGCGAGAGCCGCAATCACCAGCGCAATCGCCAGCGTCGTCAGGAGTTTTTGTATTTCCGGTGACCTGATAATCGACATGGAATGGGGCGTCGTCCTGTCTGGTATGCTGGCACGCGACCTGAACCGATTTTAGCAGACCTTCCCGCGTTTGAGTGTATGTCTCCAACTGATGCCCGGATTTGAGCTTTTGAGCCCATCAACTTTGAGCCCATCAACAAGGAGTGTTGCGCCGTGTCCAACCGCCTGATCAACGAAACCAGCCCTTATCTCCTGCAACACGCCGAAAATCCGGTGGACTGGTACCCCTGGGGCGAGGAGGCACTGGGGCGCGCCCGCGCGGATGACCGTCCCATCCTCCTGAGCATCGGCTATTCCGCCTGCCACTGGTGCCACGTGATGGAACGGGAGTCCTTTGAGAACGAGGACATCGCCGTACTGATGAACGACAACTTCGTCAACATCAAGGTGGACCGGGAGGAACGCCCGGACCTGGATGCCGTGTACATGGAAGCGGTGCAGATGATGACCGGCAGCGGCGGCTGGCCGATGACTGTCTTCCTGACCCCGGAAGGCCGCCCGTACTACGGCGGGACCTACTTCCCGCCCGAGGATCGCGGCGGAATGCCCGGCTTCCCCCGTCTCCTCGCCGCCGCCAGCCAGGCCTACCATACCAACAAGGGCGAGATCGAACGGGTCACCCGCCAACTGGCCGAGCAGATGGGCCGCACCGGCCAGATGCCGCGCGGTTTCACTCCTCTGACCACCGAGGTGATGCACAACGCCTATTCCCAGCTGGCCACCCAGTTCGACCACCTCAACGGCGGTTTCGGCAGCGCCCCCAAGTTCCCCCAGCCCATGACCCCGGAGTTCCTGCTGCGCTACCACCGCCACGGGTTCAACGCCCGCGCCCTGGAAATGGTGGAGCTGACCCTGCAAAAAATGGCCTACGGCGGCATGTATGACCAGGTGGGCGGGGGCTTTCACCGTTACTCCACCGACGCTTACTGGCTTGTCCCCCATTTCGAGAAAATGCTGTACGACAATGCCCTTCTCGCCAGGCTGTACCTCCACGCCTGGCAGGTGACCGGCAATCCGCTGTACCGCCGCATCACCGAGGAAACGCTGGACTACGTGCTGCGGGAGATGACGGATCCGGCGGGAGGGTTCTACTCCGCCCAGGACGCTGACAGCGAGGGCGTTGAGGGCAAGTTCTTCGTCTGGACGCCGGATGAGCTGCGCTCGCTGCTGGGCGAGGATGCGGACCTGGTGATGGGCTACTATGGCGTCACCGAGCGGGGCAACTTTGAAGGCGCGAACATCCTCAACGTCCCCCGGCCCCCGGAAGAATACGCGAGCCAGCGGGGCGTGAGCGAGGACGATCTGTCCGCAGCCGTCCAGCGCGCCCGCGCCGTCCTCCTCGATGTTCGCGAGCAGCGCATTCACCCCCTCCTCGATGATAAGGTACTCACCTCCTGGAATGGCCTGATGCTCCGGTCCTTTGCGGAGTCCGGCGCGGCGCTGGGACGCCCGGACTACCTGGACGCCGCCAGTCGCAACGCGGATTTCCTCCTCGCAACCATGCGCGGACCCGATGGCCGCCTCCTCCGCACCTGGCGCAACGGCGAGGCCAAGCTGAACGGCTACCTGGAAGACTACGCCTGCCTGGCCGACGGACTGTTGTCCCTGCACGAGGCCACGCTGGAACCCCGTTGGCTGCAGGAAGCCGTGTCCCTGGCCGACGAAATGAATGCCCTGTTCTGGGATGATCCCGTCGGCGGCTTTTACGACACCGGCAGCGACCACGAAACGCTGGTGATCCGCCCTAGGGACGTGTTCGACAATGCCCAGCCCTGCGGCGGTTCGGTCGCCGCGGACGTTCTGCTGCGGCTGGGCGTGATCACCGGCAATGACGACTATTCAAGCAAGGGCGCGACTCCGCTCCGGGCCATGCAGCAGCTTCTCGGCCGCGCTCCCGCAGCCACCGGCCACTGGCTGGGCGCTCTCGACTTCTACGTCTCGCTGCCCCGGGAAATCGTCATTGTCGGCCCTGCGAGCGACCCGGCCACCACTTCCATGCTGGACGAAGTGAGCCAACGGTTCATGCCCAACCGTGTGCTGGTGGGAGTGTCGGATCCCGCCAACCCGCCGCTGCAGGACTCGC
>DAOULH010000003.1:0-13362 GCA_034420475.1 Dehalococcoidia bacterium | reverse complement strand
CAGCTACCGGACTGACGCAGCACAGCAACGCGGCGAGACTGCTGCGGCCGAGGAGGTGAACCGGCAAAACTAATCGACGATAAATCGGCAAGAATAGTTGACGCGGGACACCCGTTGTCGCTGTTCAGGCGGGGCTCGTCCGGACGCAGCTGGTAGCGCTGGTCGCCGCCCAGGAGCGGATGCAGGGGAATGAGCAGACCGCTGCGCCGCGGCAGTCCGTGATAGGCCGCAGCGTAGGATTCATCGACGTTGCGGCCGCCGCCGCTTCGCACCGAACGGTAGCCCCTCGCCCGGGCCACGTCCGGCGTCACGCCGCGGCGCCAGAGATAATCGCGATGTTCAATGCGCAGGTCGGCCGGCCAGTTGCTGGCAGGTTCCGGAGTTCCAATGATGTTCATAATTGCTCTCGGCGATCAGGTTCGCGCTGGACTTTCTCGCACTGCCGACACAGCCCTCCACCGGAGTACTCATCGCAACCCGGGCAGTAGAGGGCGGCGATCAACAGACCGGCGGCCGTACGGTCATGCGCGTCCACAAGGTCGGTGGCGGGCATGATCACCACCCCCGTTGTCCGCAGTGCGGGCAGGGCTCCTTGCAGAGGCGCTGCCACTGTTTCCTGGTCTCGGCGGTGATCCAGCCCTTGCAGCTGGTGCAGCGGCCGACGTGCTGAACCCTACGACCGAAGCGCTTCTGCAGCTTGATGCGGGCTTCCTGTGTTGCCAGGGTCATGATTTGCTCCTGTGGGGTCGTCGCTGATGGTGGTTACGCATCCGCACTTTGCCGTTGGAATGCACGCAGGGCTCGGTCGCGCCGGCCCCGCATTGGGGACAAGGCGCTCCCACCCGCGCCAGGCGGATGCGCGGCAAGTGAAAGGACGTGGTGCGCCTGGTTGTTCCGGTGGTCGTCGTGCATGGTTCGTTGGGAAGAGCCAGGCACCTGGCGCAATGGACGTTGATGGGTTTCATGGGTCAGCCATTCAGGACGGCCTGGAAGCGTGCCGCATAGTCCGGCCTAGTGTTCGGGTCGTAACCGAGCCGCCTATCCAGAGCGGTTCCGTACCACATCCAACGGAGGCTACGGTCCCTTGGGCGAACCTCGACGCCGGGATGAGCCGCCCCATCGATGTCATCCGGCGAATGGTAATCACAAGGCGGGTAGCACACCGGCTCCCAACCTTCCGCGACAAGTTGTTCCGCCGTCATGAATGTATCGCTGTCCGCGGTCATGTCGAACATGGAAACGAGCCTGACGACTGGCATCACGCCTCCACACCCACCAGGTCGCCCTCCGGCAGGCCCAGGAACGGCGTGGCCACGGCGCTGGACTCCGTGGTGCGTTCCGCGGCCTCCTGGTCCTCGGCTTCGTGGATCTGCCGGCGCCGGTCGGTTGCGCGCTCGGCCTTGATGTCGCCGATGTAGTTGGCCATCCGCTCGAACACCCTGAATGGAATGATGGTGTGGACGCCCTCGATGGCCACCTCGATGTTCCAGCGGTCGGCGGGCCGTTCCTCGTAGCGCACGTCCACGATGTAGTCCAGGGTGACGTCACGCCCCAGGTTCATGGGGTCGCGTTCCTCCAGCTCGCGCAAACGCTCCGGCGCGAACACCTTGGCCTCGAGGCCGTTGATGGTGATAGGCACGTGGCCGCGCTTCACGTAGTTCTTGGCCATGTCAGTCCTCCTTTCTGCTCGCAAGCCATTCCCTGACAATCTGGACCACCAGACCATCCGGGGTGAGGCCGCGGCGGTGCGCTGCATCCAGCAACGCGCGATATGCCTCATCGCCGAGCATCGCGGCTATGACTCGTGGGGTCATGCCTGGCCCTCCCTTCCCGGAGTTATCGTCGCTCCGTACTTGGCCGCCAGATCCGCGTCCGAAACGTGGGCGCCGTCCGGCGTGTCCCGGGACACGCGCGGCGCGGCTTCCTGCCAGGCGAGGTTGGCGGCCAGCGCGATGGCCATGCCTTCGTGACCGTGGGCCAGCATCTCGATTACGGTGTCGGCGGTGGAGCAGCGGGTCGCGATTTCCATCGTCACCGGCACCCACTGCTCGACCGTCACCGCTTCGGGGCGCATATCGAGAACGGTGTCGTAGGCGGCCTCGTAGGTGAAGGACATGGCGGCGACCAGCAGGGTCTGGCAGGGTTCGCACCCGCAACTGGGCGCGTGGGAAGTCTCGTCCCGGGCCACCTCCCGGATCTCCCAGTGGGCCTTCTCCTTGCCGTGGGCGTAGCCGTGGTTGTAGTCCGGCCCGTGGTGGTCACCGTGAAACACGTCGGCGTCGGGTTCAATCCAGTCCAGCAGGGTCATCGTCATTCCTCCTATCTCCGGAGCTGCCAGCCCGGCAGGGTTCTTCCGCCGCACTTGCAAACTTCCTTTTCGCCAACGCGACCGCAATCCCTGCAGTACCGGGGTTTGCGAATATGTACCGGCTTGCCATCATTCACGGTCATTCCTCCTGACAGTCGGGGCAGGTGAGGCAGACGATCTGGCGGCAACCTCCGCAGACCCGATGCCGGGCCCACGTGTTATGACGGTAATCGCCCTCCGGCACTTCGCGGTCACAGTGGGAGCAGATGGGGCGGGTCATAAAAAAGCCTCCCGCGAATGTCTCGCGGGAGGCAGGTTATGGTAGAGGATGCAGAACTGTCAAGAGGATGCAGAACGTCTAGGACCAGGTTTGCGGGGGTGGTCGCGGCAATACTCGATCATGGCATCTACGGTCAGAATGTAACCGCCGCCGGCGGCACGCGCCCGAACACGGCCAGATTTGGGCAGCTTGCCGCGATTCACCCACGAGCGCAACGTCCTGACTGGGATGCCGTACTTCTTGGAAGCGTCAGGGAGGCTGATCAGGCCCTCGGGCAGGTTTCCGGGGTCGTACATGACGTCCTCCGGCTCCGAGTGGGGCACGGAGCCGTTGGCGCGTTCGATGTCGGCAGCGGCGGTGATCATGCTGGCCATGTCGTCCAGGGATAGGCCGTCCTCGCGGGCCCGCTCGATGGCGGTCAGGAAAGCTTCACGCTTGGGGTCTGTGGCCGATTCTACCATGCCGCAAGGTCTCTACGGGGTCTGTTCCGGCAAACGGTCCGCTGCCTCATCTACGGTTTCCTCACGGCCGAGTTGCTCCAGTTCCGCCCACAGCGCTGCCCCGTCCACTCGCAACGGCCGGTAATCCGTATCCACAGGCGGAGCCGGCCTGGGAGCGCGTCTCGGGCGAACGCGCCGGTTGGTGCAGTCCACGCAGGTGCAGGTCCGAACGTGGCCGCCGGACGCGTTGCGGTAGGTTTCGTCTTCCCTGGGCATGGGCTCCTCCGAAACACGTCGTCACAGGAAAATCATGGAGCCGGTTCTGTTCATCTTTCTGCATTCCTCCTCAGGGGTTCCGTCATTGCCGGCTGCTCACGGCGTACAGCATCGCTACTATGTAGGCCAACAGCGGCAGTGCTACGATCGCCAAGGCCAGCGGCGATGCTTCGGCCAGCAAAAGGATCCATAGGACTGCCAGGAAAAACAGCGCCGGTAATAAGGTTCCGATCATGATGCCCTCCGAGAGTAGGGATAATCAGGACTAGCGACATGGCTACGGTTTTCTTCAGGGACTGGTTGCGGTGGATGCCTGAGGTCAAGTGCAGTACATATAGAACAGCAAGAATGCGGCGATCATTAATCCCGCTATAACGGGCCAGTTCATTCTTCACCCCACCAGCAATGCCAGGAACACAAAGCTCAGCACGCCGGCAAAAAAACCGAACAGCATCCGCTCCCGCCAGGCCTGCGGTGGTTTGTTGACGTGCTCGTAGACGTAAATCCCCAGTCCGACAATCCCCGCAGCGGCCACGACGAGCCCGCCGTAAGCCATAAGTGGACCGCTGGGCGGATATTCCGACTTCAGCATCAACGCCGTAACCCCCACGACATACGCCGCGATCGCCAGCAGGTAGAACGCGATGGCCAAGTCTCTTGGTGTATAGTGATTCACGATTTTCTCCTGCGGTGAAGGGAGGAAACTCAACCGGCCGTGGCGAGCGTGGGGCTCGCTGCGGCCAACTTTTTTCGTCGGTTTCGGTGGGTTCCTAAGCGATTGCGCCGGGCCTGTCTCCGCAGTCCCTGTGATCCAGTTCGATTCCGTCCCGTTCCGTCGAATCAGCAGGGAATCGGCTCGCTGGGCCGGGTTCGCGGCGGCAACGCGCCTGACCGGCGCCTGGTTCCTGTTCAAAATCTCCTGTTGAATTTCAGTGGCGGAGAGGGCGGGATTCGAACCCGCGAGAGGCGTTAACCCCTACGCGATTTCCAGTCGCGCCCATTCGTCCACTCTGGCACCTCTCCGCGGCTGTCCGGACGGTCGCACGTACCCGGACCATGCAGGTTCCCGAAGGGCGGGCCAAAATTATAGCACGGACACCCGGGCGCCCGCGCTCCCGTCGTCACGGCGAGGCCGGCCGAAAGACCTCCGTGCCAGGGTGGTACTGGAACCAGCCAAACCAGAAGGACGTCACGCTGGGGATGCGGGGCAAAACCTCCGATGGGTCGGACTGATTGACCAAGCCGGTTTCGGTGACTTGCCAAGCGGCGCCCGTTCCATCGACCAATACGGACGGCGGCACATCCGGTTCGTCCGTTGGCGGCAAGAAAAATGTCGCTTCACCTCGCTCGTAGATGCGGCCGGCCCTGGAGTCGGGCGATGCTGCAACTACTACGTTCAGTTCTCCCAGAGTGTCATTGATCAACCGCGCCTGCTGCAAGTCGGCCACGCTGTAAGCCTTGGCGTTGTCCCCGATGGACAGTCCTACGACCACCGCTTTGGGTTCAAAAGTTGCGTCCCGATTCCACACCGGGAACATCACCTCATCCGAGGTGAAATAGTCGTAGTAGATTGCGCGCGGGTCGTTCTCGGGCACGTAAAAGTCGGGAGGATAGACGCCGGTGTTCCGGTCCAGCACCGTGGTATCGGGATGCTCCTCCAGCCATTCTTTCTAGGTTGTCACCACCGACGGGAAGAAAGGCTGCCTGATGCCCGAATCGGCCAGGGGACCGATAACGGGTTCGCCGATGAACTGGTTCCACAACGAACGGGTGGCCCGGTCGTACATCACCTTGTTGCTGCGGTAGAGGAGGCCGGAAGTGCCGAAGGTGGTCGCCTCGCCGTTGACGATGCCGGAATACACGATTCCGGTTCCGCAGAGGGTTCAATACACCAGCGAGATCGGTTCACCGCCCAGCACGTCGTTGGCCAGTTCGTGGGCGTTCATGATGCGCAAGGGATACGCGCGGTGCTCATCGTTGATTGACACGCCAAACACCCGGTCGCCCGGCCACAGCCAGGTCGCCCGCTCCGGCAGGATGTGGGGCGGCTGCTCCAA
This sequence comes from Dehalococcoidia bacterium, assembly GCA_034420475.1. Lineage (GTDB taxonomy): Bacteria > Chloroflexota > Dehalococcoidia > Lucifugimonadales > UBA3495 > Bin87. Next base: position 8,001 of record DAOULH010000003.1, on the reverse strand, counting down.
CGGCGGGATGCCGTCCAGCTGCACGCCTCCCCAGACCACTTCGGTGAGATCGACCCGCGAACGGGTGATGCCAGGTTCCAGTATCGCTCCGATGGCCGGGTCGATGACCGCCAGCGAATTCACCTTCCAGCGGGGATACTCCGAAGGCGGAGCGAATTCCTCCATCCTGGGCCCGATCCACTCCCGCCATCGCCGGCGGTCGAAATCGAAATCCTGGCCGGTGAGAACCGTAAGGGTGTCCATCGCTTGCCGGAGAGCGTCCCGGTTCCTGAAGAACTTGACAGCTTCCAGGATGACCACGACCTGGGATTTGTCGATATATTCCTCAGTGTCCGCCAGCGCGGCCAATGTCGTCTCCGCAGGGTGGTCAGGACCGTGCCAGATGCCGTACATGGTGCGGTTGGAGTCGTAGGTGACGGCCGTCGGCGCAGCGACGGGGGCGGGGCTGGGCGCAGTCGGATCGACCGTAACGGCCGCGGTCGGTTCGCGGGTTGGCAACGGAGCGGGCAGGGTCAGCGCAGGATCCTCCGTCGCCGGCGTCGCCGGACGGCCGCAGGCCAACGTGAGCAATGCTGTGATCAGCAGCAGACACAGAATGGATTTGGGCAACTGGATTTCCTTAGTTCCACGGGCACAATGAAGACAGCAGAAAAGCGGAGGTGGCTGGACTGTCGCATCTCGTTCAGGCGGGTGAACTGTGCTGCTCAACCTTGATGATCTTGACGTGATCGGGGAGCCTGGAGCCGGCTTTTCTGAGAGCCCTGGTGAGACCCTTCACGTCGATGACGTAGAGTTCCACGCGGTTTTCGGGAATGTTGATCCCGACTCGACCGGAATACCGGTGGCGCTGGCAAGAGCGTGCGCTCGGTTCTGCGCCTGTTCCAAGTACCGCAGCGACGCCTCCGCCTTGCGGGCCTTGGTGATCCCCTCCAGAGGATGGTCAACCACGTAGGGCGCCAGGGTGGCCTCGGGGTTTTCAGTGAACAACACAGTCACGCCAAAATCGGGTTCGTGGTGGATCCACAATCCGCCATAGGTGTCGGGCTCTCCCGAACGGAGGGCAACTCCCAGCGGTCCAACCTTGCCTTGCAGAGACAGGCGGCACACGGCTTCATCAACACTGACTCCGAAATCGCTCGCGTAGTATTGAGCGTCTATCCTCAGTGCATCGTTTTCGGCAAGGGGTGGGCAGGTGAGCGGCTGGTTCGCGGTTTGGGTTGATGATGACGCCGGCAGCAACCAGAGCGTCGCTACTATGATTACGACGAGCGCACCCGCAAGGATGTACACAGTGGGCGAAGTCGTCATGTCCACGCCTCAGAGCGCCAGGGCTCGACGCGCATACATGAATCGGGGGCAGGTGCTGGCCCTGCCCCCGTCCACGTAAAGGTTTGCCGGAGCGATGCTAATCGGCGGCAGCGGCGGCTTCCGCGGCCGCGTACCACTCGGGGCCCTCCTGGCCCGGCTCGGGCAGCACGAAGCCGCCTTCCATGGTCCAGGACGCGGGGTTCTCGGTGATGCGGCCGGGGATGTCCTGCGGGGACACGCCGGCGACCCTGGCGAATGTCTGGGTGAGGTCGGCGAGGAGCTGCTGCTTGACTTCCTCGGAGCGGCCGGCGCGGTTGCCGCCGTCCAGGTAGTAGCCCACACCGTGCTCGTGGGTCTGGCCCTCCGGCGTCTCCAGGAAGGTCACGGACACGAAACTGCGGGGCGCGCCCGTGGAGCCGCAGTGAATGTCGGTGAAAGCCAGGGCGATCTCCTGCCTCTGGTCAAAGGACAGGGCGTCCTGGGGGATGAAACAGCGATAGTGCGGCATTTTCTGCTCCTTGCGCCGGTTTGATGTGCTAGTTGTCGCGTCGGTCGCGGGCGGACACGACCAGTTCGTCGGTGGTGCACCCGGTGAGGTCCATCCACATGTCCTGGATGGACTTCATTAACTCCACGCGGGTCTCCTGCTGGAGGCCGGGCGGGATCTCGCCACGCACGGCGGAAGTGGTGGACAGCCGGCCGCCGCGGAAGCCGAAACCGTGGGGGATTTCGATCCAGTTGACAGACACCTCGTCGGGGTTGCCGCCCACGAAGCCGGTGGTGATGCGCGCCAGTTCCGAGGCCAACCGGGGACGTAGATCCTCGGGGACTATCCCCTCTTGAATCGTGCAGTTGAACGTGATCATCGACCCTTCCGAACGCGACAGGTTGGTAGTTGGGCAGGGTAGCACAGCGGGAAGCAACGCGGCAATCTCGACTGCGGGCTCATGCGTACCCACTTTGCAGAAGAGGAACAATTTACATGGATGCGCAGGATGAATAGGATGGTATGAGTTGGATGATAGAAACCAGTCCGCCGTCGGAAACCATCCCAGAGCAGTAAGATAAATGCTCCCTTTTCAGTCGCCTTGCCGTCATTGGGGCGCCGCTGCTGACCGCTTCGACCCGGAACCACGATAGCGCAGCGCATCAATCCTATCCTGTCCATCCTGTGCATCCATGTAAATTCTCCGATCTCGCCAAACTGGGTACGCGAGAGCGACTGCGGGGTAACGGGTGACGCGGCTTAAATGACAGGGTAGGGACGCTGTGCTATCGTAGGCTGGCCCGTTGCCACGGGCATCATCATTGCTTTCAGGAAGGTTTCATCATGCCCACCATGACCGGCGGCCAGGCTCTCATGCGCTCGTTGTACCTGGAGGGGGTGCGCGTCATCTTCGGGTTGCCCGGCGTGCAGCTCTACCACGCGCTGGACGCGCTCAACGACGTGCCGGGCATCCGGCTCATCACCACACGGCACGAGCAAGCCACCGCGTACATGGCCGACGGCTACGCCCGGGCCAGCGGCGGCGTGGGCACCGCGCTGATGGTGCCGGGACCCGGCCTGCTCAACGCATCGGCGGCCATCAGCACCGCCTACTCGGCGTCCTCGCCGGTGCTGGTGGTGTCCGGCCAGATTGAGCGCGATCTGATCGGCGCGGACCGGGGCATCCTGCACGAGGTCAACGACCAGCAGGACTGCATCCGGCCCATCACCAAGTACGTGCGGCGCATGATGACCGCCGAGGAAGCGCCCGAGGCGGTGCACGAGGCCTTCCGGCAGCTGACCACCGGCCGACCGCGGCCAGTTGAGATCGAGATGCCGCCGGAGACCATGGCGGAGCAAAAAGAGGTGTCTCTGATCGAGGCCGAGGGCTACCCGCGTCCGGCGGCGTCGGACGAGCAGGTGGCGGAGGCGGCGCGCATCCTCGCCGGAGCGCGGCGTCCCCTGATCTGGGCCGGCGGCGGCGTCATTTCATCCGAGGGGTCGGAGGCGCTGGTGCGGCTGGCCGAGCGTTTGCAGGCTCCGGTAATCACCACCGCCGAGGGCAAAGGCGTCATCGACGACCGGCATCCGCTGGCGCTGGGCGCGTTGCGTCTGCGCAACGATCCCGTGGCCAAGGAGGAGCCCCACTTCGACGTCATCCTGGGCGTGGGCAGCCGCATGGCCTTCCCCATGTGGCTGGACGGCCAGCGGGTGGTCCAAATCGACATTGATCCCGACGAGCTGGGCCGCAACTGGGAGAACACCTACGGCGTGGCCGGCGACGCCCGCACCGTGATGGAGCAGGTGGACGCCAGGCTGGCCGAGACCATCGACATCGGCTCCCGCCCGTCCTTTGCCGCCGAGACCGAAGCCCTGCGCCAGCGTCGCAAGGAGTCAGCCCTGCGGCCGGAACCCCAGGAATCGTACTTGCAGGCCGTCCGCTCCGCCGTGCCGGAGGACGGCATCCTGGTGTCGGGCATGACCCAGCTGGGCTACTACGCCCGCGCCTTCTGGCCCACCTACGAGCCGCGCACCTTCATCACCTCCAGCTACTCGGGGAACCTGGGCTACGCCTACCCCACCGCCCTGGGAGCCAAGGTGGCCCAGCCTGACCGGCCGGTGGTGGCCCTGTGCGGCGACGGCGGGTTCCTGTTCAACTCGCAGGAACTGGCCACGGCGGTGCAGCACGGCATCAACGCCGTGGCAGTGGTGTTCAACGACAACGCCTACGGCAACGTGCTCCGCGACCAGGTGAACCAGTTCAACGGCCGCGCCGTGGGCGCCGAGCTGCACAACCCCGACTTCGTCAAGCTGGCCGAGGCCTACGGCGTCCGCGCCGCCCGCGCCGAGGGACCGGAGGCGCTGGAATCAGCCCTCCGCGAAGCCCTGGCCGCCGACGCCCCCAGCCTCATCGAGGTGCCCGTGGGCATGATGCCGACGCCGTTTACGTAGGCGATTGACCCGGCGCAGGGAGGATTGAGCCATGAAACTCACGGTGACCATTGACCGGGATGAAGATGGCGTCTGGATCGTGGAATGCCCATCTATTCCGGGTTGTGTAAGCCAGGGCGATACGAAGGATGAGGCCCTGGCCAACATCCGGGAGGCCATCGAGCTCTGCATGGAAGTGCGCGCCGAACGGGGACTGCCGCTCACTGTCGAAACGCGGCAGGTGGAGGTTGCGCTGTAATGCCACGGCCAATGTCTCACCAAACATCGATGCCTGTTGGCAGTCGTTCAAACAACCAAAACCAGCTTCTGCCGGATGACCGGGGGGTGCATGACTGGTATCGCTTCGTTCTTTCGTTTCCGCCTCATTTAGTCAGAACATACATCGAGCGGTTCGGTATCGATAGTTCCCATGTTGTCCTGGACCCGTTCTGTGGAGCAGGCACGACGTTAGTAGAAGCGAAGAAATCTGGTATCGCCAGCGTGGGAATGGATTCCCACCCGATGGCGCATTTCGCCAGCTCGGTCAAGGTAGATTGGTCGGTGAGCTCTGACCGTGTGCTGGCGTATGCCGGGCAGGTCGCGGAATCTTTCAGCACGGCAATGGAAAATCCCGAAAAAACCGTGCTGACTCACGCTAACAGAAATCTCCAGTCTGACGATTTGCCCTTGGGCCTCCTGAGTCCCGAAGAATTCCAATTGCTGATAAAAAACTCAATCAGCCCCAGGCCGGTGCTGAAAGCGCTAACTCTATTGTGCAAGATTGACGAACATGGGGACGCCAGCCTCCGCAACATCGGGCGACTGGCGCTTGCGGGAGCGCTGGTGAACGGTGTGAGCAATTTGAAGTTTGGCCCTGAGGTTGGAGTTGGCCGAATCAAAGCCGATGCCCCCGTCTTGGAATCTTGGGGTGAACGCATTCAGCGGATGGCCGACGACCTCAGATTCGTCCAGGGTCGATCAGAGGTGCCGGCACGGGTCATCAAGTTCGACTCTCGAAACATGGATCGGGCGTTGGAACCGGAGTCTGTTCATGCTGTGATCACTTCTCCACCGTACCCCAACGAAAAAGACTATACCAGGACCACTCGCTTAGAATCGGTGATGTTGGGCTTGATCAGCAGTCGACACGAACTGCGGCAGGTCAAGCAGGGTCTCCTGCGGTCAAATACCAGAGGGGTTTACAAAGACGATACCGATGATGAGTCAGTTGCAAACTTCCAGAGTATCATGTCAATTGCTGACGCAATAGAGCGTCGGCGTATTGAACTGGGAAAAACATCGGGGTTTGAACGACTGTATGCTAGAGTTGCCAAACTGTATTTCGGAGGTATGTTTAGGCACCTTGCTTCTTTGAGATCTGTTCTACATCCAGGCGCGAAACTGGCTTACGTGGTAGGGGATCAAGCGTCATATCTGCGAGTGATGATACCTACCGGCCAAATATTAGCGGACATTGCTGAGTCGTTAGGGTATCGTGTGACTGGCATAGACTTGTTTCGTACCAGGTTGTCCACCGCCACTGGTCAACGCCTACGGGAGGAGGTTGTGCTGATGGAGTGGTCAGACGACTAGCGAGAGGTATTTCTGATGCACGAGCCAAACAGGTATGAACAGATTTTGACGAAAGTTTTCTTCGACAAGTACGTTCACGGTTCCCGTCAGGTTGAATTCACTCGGCAGGACCTCATTGACGCTGCTGAGGAACTGGGCTTGGAGCGTCCCCGGAACATGGGAGACATACCTTACAGTTTCCGGCACAGAGGGTTAAGCCCTTCCCGGATCATGGAAACTGCGTCCGATGGCGAAACGTGGATCTGGAGAAGCGGTGGAAGAAGTATCTATCGGCTCGTATTGGTCCCCGACAGGCCCATCGCGCCCAATCCAAACCTTGCCCTTACCAAGATTCCAGATGCTACCCCGGGAATTGTGGCTCAGCATTCTCAGACCGACGAGCAGTCGTTGTTGGCGCGGCTACGCTACAATCGCCTGATAGACATTTTCTTGGGCATAACTTGCTATTCATTGCAAAACCATTTGAGGACCACCGTTGAAGGTATCGGGCAAATCGAAACGGACGAGATCTACGTGGGGGTTGACCGGCGAGGGGCGCAGTACATAGTGCCTGTGCAGGCGAAATCCGAACGTGATCAGATTGGGCGAGTGCAACTTGAACAGGACATTGCACTGTGCGAGGAAAGATGGGGCGCGCTCATCTGTCGACCGGTAGCCGCTCAAATGATGGAAAACGACACCATTGCGCTGTTCGAGTTTGAATTACAGGATGACGACGTTAGTATTACAACGACGGGTTAGGGTGGTAGGATTGGGCTGAGCAATCGGAGGCTTCGGGGGGTGAGGCGGGGTGATGGACGCGGCAGCTTTGGAGAGGGTGCATGAGGCTTTCCAGGATTTTCACGCTTACTGCGGGTCGGTTTTCGGTCGCAAGCAGTGGCGGGAGCGTAGCGAGGAATACCTGCAAGCCCTGCTGGTGCAGTCCCAGGAGCGACGTAATGCGGAAAACCTGTCGGAGGCGGTTGCGGCGACGCCGCGGGTGCTGCAGCGTTTTCTTACCGAAGCCCGCTGGGATGACGATGCGGTGATCGGCCGGTTGCAGGAGTATCTGGGACCCCGATTGGCGGATCCTTTGGGCGTGTGGGTGCTGGACGGCAGCGACTTTCCCAAGCAGGGGGTGAAGTCGGTGGGAGTAGCCCGGCAGTACTGTGGGACGTTGGGAAAGATCGCCAACTGTCAGGCTGGGGTGTTTCTCGCCCATGTGGGGCCCAAGGGCCGAGCGCTGGTGGACAAGCGGCTGTATCTGCCGGAGGAATGGACTGGGGATGTGGAGCGCTGTGCGGCGGCGGGAGTGCCAGCGGAGCGTCGGCAGTACCGCAGCAAGACGGAGTTGGCGCTGGAGATGGTGGAGCGGGCCCAGGCCCGTGGGCGCCTCAGCGCCCAGTGGGTAGCTGGGGATAGCGCATTCGGAATGTCGCCGAACTTGCGGGACGGCCTGACGAAGGCTGGAGTGCTCTACGTTTTGGACGTGCGTCCCGATATGACCGTATGGCCGCTGGAGCCCACCTGGACCAAGCCGCCGTATCAGGGTAACGGCCGTCCCCGCAAACCGAGACCATCACGCGAGGAGCGGCAGACCATGGTCCAACGCAGTCTGGCGTTGCCCGAAGAAGCCTGGCGGGAGATCACAGTGGCCGAAGGCAGCCAGGGACCGCGCACCTACCGTTACAGCGCCCAACGGGTCAGAGCAACCAAGCGGCGCCAGCCCGGCGAAATCCTCTGGGCAATCTATCGTCAGAACCGGGACGGCAGCGAGCCTCGCTACTACCTGTCCAACGCTCCCGGGGACACACCCCTGGAGACCCTGGCTTATGTGGGCGGCTCAAGGTGGCGCATCGAAACCGAATTCGAGACTGAGAAGAGCGACGTGGGAATGGACGAGTACGAAACCCGCACCTGGGCCGGCTGGCACCACCACATCACCATGTGCCTGCTGGCCGGGGCTTTCCTGCTGAGCCTGCAACAGGATTGGGGGGAAAAAGATGCCCCAGATCACTCGACCCCAGGTGTACCGAGTGGTGCGTGAACTCTTGCCCAAAGAGCAGTTCGGGCCGCGAGAACTGCTGGGGTGGTTGGCAGATGTCCAGGAACGTAACGAACGGGCCCGACGCTCCCACGAGAAACGCCGCGCTACTCTCCGTCGAGATGCTTCCGGACTTCCTCCTTAACCCGTCGTTGTAATA
>DAOULH010000002.1:0-19878 GCA_034420475.1 Dehalococcoidia bacterium | reverse complement strand
AGCGGCGGCATGGGTCGTCCGATAGCCATGGTCATCCTCCCTCTGGGCTGCTCGCCCGGAGAATACCCCATTCCTCACGCTTTTACTACTAACTTCAGTTCCAGGACACTAGCTCACTAACGTTTCCACGTTGTCAGTGTCGATGGCCGCTTGGGCAACCTCGAGATCATACATGCTCTGGAGATTTAGCCAGAATTCCGGAGACATGCCCAATGCCTTACCGATGCGTAGGGCAGAGTCGGCGGTGACCGATCGCTTCCCGTGGGCGATTTCGTTAACTCTGCGGGGAGACACGTTTATGGCTTTGGCCAGTCGATATTGACTGATGCCAAGTTCTTCAAGTATTTCGATCAAGTGCTCGCCGGGATGAATTGGCATGTTGGTGAACGGCGCGGTAACAGTCAAAGCTTCCTCCTTCAGTGGTAGTCGATCAGTGGTAGTCGATTATCTCGATTTCCCGTGCCCCATGCTCAGTCCACCGGAAGCAGATGCGCCACTGGTCGTTGATGCGAATACTATGCAGACCCGACCGGTCGCCTCGCAGACGCTCCAGGTGATGCGATGGCGGCACTGCCAAGTCGCCCAATCTCGTCGCTGCAACAACTCTTTGAAGCCTCATTCGCGCCCGCCGCTGGATGTCTGGCGGCAAGCGACGCACTGGCAAACCTCTGAACACGTTCTCGGTGGCTTCATCAGCGAACCGCCGCATGGAACGATACTAACGCATTGCGCTAATAACGCGCAATGTTAATACCCCCTTCCAGTGCTGTAGGTCGGCAAAGAACGTAAGTGGACCCGGAATCCCGGTGCTATAATCGGCGCCGGTTTGCGACGGAGGGTCTGGAGACTTGGCCACATTCCTGGGCGCCCGAGCCAGCGAGACCTTCGGCTCGTTCCGGCGGCGCGACTTTTCGCTGGTGTGGGTATCCGCCAACATCGCGATGGCCGGCCGGCAGATGGAGATCATCGCGGTGCTCTGGCTGGTGCTGGAGTTGACGGGCGACGCCCTGCTGGTCGGACTGGCCGGCGGATCGGCCCTCGGATTGGCGTTCCTTTCCGTCTTTGCCGGCGCGGTGGTGGACCGGATGCCGCGCCGACTGCTCATGGCGGCGGGTCACTTCATCGCGGCGGCGTTGGCGTTCCTATTGATGGCCCTGCTGATGGCGGACGCGCTCAAGGTCTGGATGATCTTCGTGATCATCCTTGGGGGCGGCGGGTTTCGAACCATCGAACTGCCGGTGACCAATGCCCTGTTGATTGATACCGTGCCGCGCGAGCGGCTGACCAACGCGGTGGCAATGCTGGTCCTGGGACAGAATCTTATGCAGTTCGTGGGGCCGATTGTCGGGGGGTTCCTCTATACGCCGCTCACGCCGGCTGGGTTGTTCGGATTTATCGGCGCGTTTTATGTGGTCGGCGGCTTCCTGGCACTGATGGTGCGGACCCGCAACGCCACCGCGGGCAGCACCACGCCACGCCAGATCATCATCGAGGTTGGCGAGGGCCTGCGCCACGTCTGGCAGCGCAAGGAACTGTTCATGGCGCTGCTGATCGCCGCCATGTACAACGTGACCGGGTTCCCGTTCACGACGGCGTTGATGCCCATCTTCGCTAAGGACACGCTGCAAGGCGGGCCGGAGGTATTGGGTCTTCTGAACGGGGCGATGGGCGCGGGCGCGGTGATCGGCGCGCTGGTGGTGGCCGGCATCAGCAACCTGCGGAGACAGGGATGGTGGCTGGTGTGGGCGGTGAACGGCGGCTGGCACGGGTCGATGATCCTGTTTGCCGTCGCCGTGCTGACGCTGCCGGAGTTGCTGCCCTTTGGGGCCGTGCTGGTGGTGGCCCTGGCGATCAAGGTCCTGACCGGCATCGGACGATCAGTGTCGCTGGTGCTGGTGATGACGGTGCTGATGGGCAACTCCGATCCGGAGCTTCGGGGCCGCATGGGCGGAATGCGGGTCCTCGCTATCCAGGCGCACTTCCCGGCCAGCGCGCTCAACGGGTGGATGGTGACGCAGATCGGCGCGCCGCTGACGGCGCTGTACCTGGGGATCGCCGGCTCCGTGGCGGTGTTCCTGTGCCTGCTGTCGCGGCGGCTGCGGGAGGCGTGAGGTTTTGCAGGGATGGACGGGATGAGCGGGATGTGGAGACGTTGGATGCGCAGGGTATGTCCATAGCGCGCATTAGCGGATTGCCCACAAGCGCCGGAATTCGTCTCCTGTCAGCGGACAATTTACCAAGTCGTCGAGTTCAGAGTTGGTAAGTTTCAGCCGTTTAGCGGTATCTGCAAGGATGTATTGAGGCAATTGGCCACGACTGGAATGCGAAAACTTTGCGACCCTATATTCCCGCTCGTTGATTTCCAACCACCAGAAAACGTGGTGCCGACGCCTATCCTCAACCGCTCCCAGCTTGCGCCGCAAGGCACGCTCCAGTTCCCTGACGTCCATATTCACCCTTGCCGATGAGAGCGGCTACGAAGCATCTTACGCAGCTTTGCCAGGTCGGCGACGGCAGGGACTCCAAGTCTGTCCTCCCGTTCCTCCAAAGATTCGCGGTACTCCGACAATGATGTCAACAGGTCCTGTACCGCTTCCTCGAGCGATGCGCCCGCTCCGTACTCCTCAACCGTCAGCTCGTGAGCGATAGCCAGCACCTCTTCTCGATAGGTTTGGACCTCAACCACCAAGTCGCCGGCCAACTCCCAATCACCGTCCCACGAGCAATCAGACGGAATGACGTGTAGATCTTTATTCGAATCGGGAGCTTTGGGCAAGTCAGCATAAAAATTGGACGGCTCAGCCATGAGGCCTCCGTAGATTTGGTCGGTATCCGAACAGTATTTGACCTTCATGGTCTGACCTGGCGGCGATAGACGACCGCACTCGCTCCTAGCCTACTTCCCTTTGGCGTCAGATTGCGAAGGCTTCGGAGGCTCCTGCGCTGCCTTTGGCGGCTTAGCGGGTGCCTGTGCCGAAGGAAGCACTATCGTTTTGGGACGGAAAGTTGATCATGGTGAGGTCCTTCCGCCGGAATGCGCTCGCCGTCGGAAATTGGATCCGGTGGCTGTGTTGGCTTGGCATTCTGTTCAGATGAATTATTGCTCATCTTTTTCTTCCATGTATTTGGCCGGTGTTGGCCGGTCTGGGCCGGCATTAGATTTGGTCTGGGATTCCGGCGGCTTTGCCGGCTCCAAAGCGCTTTCGAACATGATTGAAGTGATCCCGTGGACAAGCCCCTTTGGCAAGAGCTTATCACGCTGGTATCTGAACGACATTTCACACCCCCTCTTTGATGTCGTGCTGACGCCGTGCTGCCCAACACAGTGGCGGACTTTTCTTAACGGGCGGGCTGTCCAGCTCTATCAGAACATCAACCGCTTCGATCCAATTCGGAATAGCCAGACTCATGCTGATCGTGTTTGACTCTCCGGGTTCCAGAGCAATCCTGGCGTTGGCCTGCGAAATAGCATAGTTGACATTCCAAGGGAAATCGATGGGCGCACCATCAATTTTGAGATGCGGCGCATATTGGTTAATTTTGCTTTCCACATCCTCATCACTGTAAGGTGCAAGTACCTGCACGGACCACGTCAGTCCGGTGATTCGTACCGCCACTCTGGATGTGTTCGTCAGTACGACCACTGCGCTCAACGCGTTGTAAGACGGACTGCACTGGCGACTGGAGACCCGTAAGTCAGTCGTGATAGCGGGCTCCCTGATTCTGAATATCTTGAAACGCCACCATGCCAAGCCCAAAGTCGCCAGCGCGATGATGAGCGGCGTCAGGTAGAAAGCAATTTGCGCTGCCAGCGTGAATGTTTCCAGTACTGTCATTTTATCATTACTGTCCGGCTTACCTTTACGCCGCCATGCCCATTTCGCGGAGGCAGGCTACCACGTTTTCCTGGGGGCGGTCGCCTTTGATCCGGTTGCAGCCGGCGCGGAGCAGTTGGAGGTTTCCGACGTGATCGGCGGTCCCTCAGGTGGGTAACAACATTTGGGACGACTACGTCCGGCAAGAATATCAACCCCGGTTTCATGATCAGATCTTGTAGTGAGTTCGCATAGAGATTCCCTATCTGCAAGCTTCCCTAGCGCGCTGGATGAGCACGCCGATGTCCTTCTCCACCCGATGCACCATCTACAGAGGTCGCAATTGCAGGTTGGGATGGTGTCGGTTCAGGTACGTCTGAGAAAAACCGGTTAGTGCATAATAATGCTCCCCCGCACGCATCCACACCACTTGAGTCTGCTCATCGCCTGTGCAATGTAGCACAGCCTTGTCCACCGTGAGAGGCCAAGCGGCTCCGTACTCGTCAGCTGACACTTTGGCGGGCGAGGCGCCGCAAGCGACGGACAGGGCGAGGATAACGAGGGTGCTAACAGCGATTGATGATTTCATAATGCACTCCAATTTTCAGGTGGACATGGGTATCTTGGCAAGGTACGACTGCATCCCCTTGCCGTGGGTGAGGCCGGCGGTTTGGAGCACCTGGTACATGGCCGGCTGCTCGTCGGCGATGAGGCCCATCCAGGCTACGTCCAGGTCGGAGAGGGTCCAGGTGTCCTTGAAAGCGGCGCCGGCCGCCGCGCTGCCCACCGGGGCGGCGTAGTTGCGGTTGGAGTTGAAGGGCAGGTCCAGGTAGATCAGGTCAACGCACGCGGAGTTGAGACCGCGCAGGATGTCGAGGTTGTCCCCGGTCCATATGGTGCGGTCGGCGAAGTTGGGAGTGGGCGCGGTGTTCATGGGACGGATTTTATCACCGCAACCGCCGTTGACCTGCCCGGTGGCGGTCTCTACAATCGGCCCAATTGGTAGGAGATACGGAAACATTGACCGCATCGGAGGGACCACCATGACCACGCCAACTATCCCCACTGAAGAGCAAGTATTGGGCTGGTTCGACAGCCTCAGCAATTGGGGGCGCTGGGGCGATGACGACGAACTGGGCACGCTGAACCTGATCACCGACGCCAAGCGGAAGGAGGCGGCCAGCCTGGTGCGGGAAGGCATCAGCGTCACCTGCTCGCGCCTGCTGGTGCCGGAGATGGCTCCGGACGTGACCAGCATCCCGCCCCTGCACTACATGGTGTCCACCGGCGAGTCGGCGCCATCGGAGGGGGGCGGCGGCGCCAGCGACTTCCTGGGCGTGTCGTTCCACGGGCTCACCGTCACGCACCTGGACAGCCTGTGCCACCAGTTCTGGAACGGCAAGATGTACAACGGCAAGGACGCGGGCCTGATCAACAATGCCAACAAGGCGGGAGCCGGGGCCGTTGATGCCGTAAAGAACGGCGTCGTGACGCGCGGAGTGCTGCTGGATATCGCCGGCGTTAAGGGTAGAGATTGGCTTGACGCCAACGAGCCGGTGTTCACCGCCGACCTGGAAGCGGCCGAGGAAGCGCAGGGAGTTCGGGTCACCGAAGGCGACGCGCTGTGCATACGGCTGGGCTGGTACAAGCGCCGCCAGGAGGTTGGGCCTCCCACGGCGGCCGAAGGGCGGCCCGGGCTGCACGCGGAGACGCTGCCCTGGCTGCGGGAGCGCGGCGTATCCATCGCGGCGTGCGACGCGTCCTGGGACGTTGCGCCCGGAGAGTACCCGTATATCGGGCTGCCGATCCACAAGGTTGGCATCGTCGGCATGGGTCTGTGGCTGATTGATGCGGCGAATTTCGACGAGGTTGCGCCGGTGTGCCAGAGGCTGAACCGCTGGGACTTTATGTTCACCGTCGCGCCGCTGCGCTGGCACAACGCCACCGGGTCGCCGGTAAACCCGCTGGCAACGTTCTAGACCATGCCGCCTCCCAAACTCAGCGAAACCGACTATGCGCACAACCGCCGGGTCTGGTCGGAATGGCTGCGCCGCCCTGACTGCTTCCGTGTGCCCAAAAAGCAGAGCGGCGTTCACGAATGCCAGGATGCCTGGGAGGTGGGGCACATGCTGGCGATGGATCATTGGCCGCCGAGCGAGGAGGTGGCCGAAGCCGCCGAGTACGATGATGATGTGGAGCCGGCGGTCATGATGGCTTGCTACGGTCTGCGGGACGGGTCCGGCGAATTCAACCGCGACGATTTGCCCGAATCCATCCGCGGTCGCGTCGTGTACGCCGCCCAGGCGGCAAGGAGCACGACCCGTCCTCAAAACCGCCTGGCTGCGTTCCTTGCCCACAACACCATCGCAGACCTGCCTGAAGCACCGGAATGGCACCTTTTTGTGCTGGCGAATTGCCTGGACGACATGTGGAAGGACGATCCCTCTCCCATGGCGGGAACCGTTTTCAGCCCGCCAGACATCGCGCGCCTGATCGCCGATATTCTGGACGCCGCGCCGCCGTCTCTGCTGGCGCTGGAGGATTAGGTAGCTGCGTCCGGTCAATCTGGTATGATTGACGCACGGTGCGCGGTCGGGTCTGGCCCCACTTGCGCCGTGTTAGAGCAGCGACTATGAAAGTGAACGCCGGAAATGTCACGGCTGCCGTGGCCGTGGTGATGATGTTGATCGCTGCGGCCACTGGCATTTACCAGTTGGGCAAACTGTCCAACCAGGTAGAGAATTTGTCTGTGCAGATAGAAGAGTTGCGCGAAGAAATGCACCGAGGCAATCAGCAACTCCTGTACTCTCTGGCCAACCACACCCATGACGCCGATGGAAATGCCGTGTTCACCGTACCGCCCGGTATGGAACCCACCGGGGCCAATCCCGACCAGTCGTCGCCAGCGCAATGAACGCTGACAACGAATACGGCCCCGGCCTCCTCGCTCCCTACCGCGTCCTCGACCTTACCGACGGGCGCGGTCTGCTCTGCGGCAAGATGCTGGCCGATCTGGGGGCGGACGTGGTCCAGGTGGAACCGCCAGGAGGCAGCCCGGCCCGCAGGATTGGTCCGTTCTACAAGGATGAACCGGGGGCGGAACGCAGCCTTTTCTGGTGGGCGTATTGCGCCAACAAGCGCGGCGTCACGCTGAACCTCAACACGGCGGACGGCGCGACGCTCTTCCGGCGGCTGGCGGGGCAAGCGGACTTTGTGATCGAGTCGGCGGACCCGGGCTACATGGCATCGTTGGGGCTGGGTTACGCGGAGTTGCGTGAGTTGAACCCGCGGCTGGTGATGGTTTCGATCACGGCCTTCGGACAGAACGGGCCGTATGCGGACTACGCGGCGTCCGACATCGTGGGCATGGCGCTGGGCGGGTTCATGCACCTGACCGGCGACGGGGACCGGCCGCCGTTGCGAGTGAGTATGCCCCAGTTCTACCAGCACGGTAGCGCAGCCGGCGCGGCGGGAGCGATGATTGCCCACACGCACCGTCAGTTGACGGGCGAGGGTCAGCACGTGGACGTGTCCTGCCAGCAGGCGGTGGCGCGGACGCTGGCCCACGCGCCGCAGTACTGGGACCTGGAGCAGACTATCCTGCGCCGAATGGGGGCGTACCGGGAGTCGGCCGGCGGGACGTTTACCCGGATCAACTGGCCGTGCAAGGACGGTTACGTGAACTTCCAGCCGGGCGGCGGGACCGCGGGCGCAGCCCGCAGCGTGCGTTCCATGTTGGCCTGGATGGCCGAGGAAGGGATGGGCAGCCCCGAGTTGGAGGCGGTCAACTGGGAAGAGCTGGGCTACGGCACGGCCCGCGCCGAGATCATGGAGCAGACGGTGGACGCGGTGGCGCCGTTCTTCATGACCCACACCCGCAACGAGCTGGCCGACGGCGCGCTGGAGCGGCGCATACTGCTGTTTCCGGTGGCGACGCCCAGCGACATCCTGGCGCACCGCCAGTTGGCCGCACGGGATTACTACGACCGGATCGAGCACGACGACATCGGTGAAACGGTGACGTATCCGGGCCATTTCGTGAAGGACCTCAATGATCCGACGCGGGTGGGGATCCGCCGACGAGCGCCTCGAATCGGCGAGCACAACCGGGAAATTCTCGGCGGCGAGTTGGGGCTGAATGATCGCGACCTGGCGCGCTTAACCGAACTCGGAGCTATTTAAGTTTTTACATCGATATACAGGATTGACAGGATCAGGACGTTGTTATCCTTTCTATCCTGTATATCGATGTAAAGATATTTGAACATGGAGTTGAGTTGATGGCTGACTTGCCGTTGGCCGGGTTGAAGGTGCTGGACTTCTGTTGGGTTGCCGTTGGCCCGATGACTACGAAATACCTGTCGGAGTACGGCGCGACGGTGTTGCGGGTGGAGTCGGCCAAGCGGCCGGAGACGCTGCGGCGGGCCGGACCCTTCGCCGGCGGTGAGTCAGGAGTCAACCGCTCCGGTTATTTCGCCAACTACAACGCCAACAAGTACGGCCTGTCCATCGACATGAGCCACCCGCAGGCGCCGGGCCTCATCCTGCGTATCGCCGAGTGGGCGGACGTCGTTACCGAGAACTTCACGCCGGGGACGCTGGAACGCTGGGGGCTGGGATACGACGAGCTGAGCCGGGTGAACCCGCGCATCGTGCTGTTCAGCGCGTCAATGCTGGGGCGCGGCGGCCCGATGCAAACGCAGCCCGGGTTCGGGGCGGTGCTGTCGTCGTTGGCCGGCTACACCAATATCATCGGCTGGCCGGACCGCGGGCCGGTGAACCCTTACGGCGCCTACACCGATTTCGTATGTCCCAAGTTCGCGGTGTCTGCGATACTGGCCGCCGTGGACCGGCAGCGGGCCACCGGCCGGGGGACGCACCTGGACATGTCCCAGCTGGAGACCAGCCTTCATTTCGGCGGGCCGATGCTGCTGGACGCCGGAGTCAACGGCCGCGAACCGGAGTTGGTGGGGAACCGGCATCCCTCGGCGTCTCCCCACGGGGCCTACCCTTGCGCGCCCGACGCCAATGGGGAAGCCGACCGCTGGATTGCTATCGCCGCGTTCGACGACGGGCAATGGGCCGCCCTGCGCGACGAGGTCGCTGCCGACGGGTTCACGGACATCACCTCGGGCGAGTTCCGCACGTTCCGGGTGCGCAAGGCCCACGAGGACAAGCTGGACGGCATCATTGCGGATTGGACCGTGAGCCACGACCGCCATGAGTTGATGCGCCGTCTGCAAGCGGTGGGCGTGCCTGCCGGCGTGGTCAACGACACCCGCGACCTGTTCGAGGATCCCCAGTTGCGTCATCGAGAGCATTTCACGTGGCTGGACCACCCCGAAATGGGGTCTTACGCGACAGACTACACCGAGACGCAGCTTTCGCTGACTCCCGGCCGGTTGGATCGCCCCGCGCCGCTGCTGGGGCAGGACACCGAGCACGCGCTGCGGGAGATCGTGGGCCTCAACGCAGAGGAGTACCGGGAATTGGCGGACGCCGGGGCGTTGGAGTGACGCTGCGGAATGGTTTTGCCTATTGAATTCGCTCTGGAAGGCTCACCAGTGTCTCAGCAGACCCGTCGTCGTGCCTTGTTACGGCAGTGGACGCAAAACGTGCGCAACGCCGCAGAACGGCATTGGGACAGCAGAGCGCCCGCCGCCGGCAACGTCGCAGTCAGCATAGTGTACATCTTTGACGCCGACCCGCTTGACGTTGATAATATTCCCAAGCCCATCATGGACGCCCTGAAGGGCTTGATATATTCAGACGACAATCAGGTAACCGACCTGATTTGTCGCAAACGGCGCAAGAGTAGTAATCTCCGGGATGCACAAAACTCGCCGGTCTTTGACGAATTTTTCAGTAACTACAACCAATTCATCTATATTTGTGTAAGTGACGCTCCGGGAGCGGGGGTGCTATTGTGATTGCCGACTTGATTATTGCCGAAAAGCGGATTGCCGACATCATGGCTGCGGAGTACATCGGCAAAGGCTACCAAGTATGGCAGGATGCGCCTTTGCATTTTCTGCCCGGTTTTCGCGCCGATTTGCTGGTTAAAAAAGGCGACGAAAGAAAAGTTATTGCAGTGAAGACGCGGCCATCCCTGGTTGCTGACCCTGCTTTCAGCGAATTCAAGCGGATCGTCAATTCCCAGCCCGGGTGGAAATTTGAGCTGCTTCTGGTGGGCGAACCGGAACGGCTGGCCCCCGCAGAAAACTCCCAGCCACTGGACGAGTCCGGCATCCTCAACCGCCTGGACCAAGCCGAAACCGCCCTTGATACCGGCCTGACCGAGGCGGCTCTGCTGCTGGCTTGGGCGGGGGCTCAGGCCCTCATCAGGATAATGGTAGAGGCTGAAGGCATCACCATCAAGCGCGTCACCACCCCGGATTATGTCCTGAGTTACGCCGTCTATCTTGGCGCCATCGACCGGGACAACGCCGACCGACTGCGCCACATAGCGGAATGTCGGAACTCTATCGCCCACGGTTTCGAGGTCAGCGACTTTACCGGCGCTCTGGTCGTCGAATTGATTGCAATGGTCAAAACCCTGCTGCGCGAGTACCACGAATGGATAGCATCCGCCGGCGTGGCTGAAACCGGCACAGTGATTGAATGAGCAGCGCTATCGCCCTGGCGCTTCTCATCATCCACATCGCCGCCGGAACGGTTGCGCTGGCGACCGCGGGCGTTGCGCTGGTAACCGCAAAAGGCGGGCAACGGCATGTCCTGGTAGGGCGGGTTTACGCGGTGGGTATGACGCTGGTCTTCGTAACCGCGATCCCGCTGGCGGTTCTAGCGAATAATACGTTCCTGTTCCTGATCGCCCTGTTCAGTTTCTACCTGGTGTTCGCGGGGTGGCGTTTCGCGCGAAACCGGCAACGCCGCGCCCATCCGGTGGACTGGATCGCAGTCTCCGCCATCAGTGTTACCGGCCTGTGCATGTGGGGATATGCGGTAGTCCTGGGGATCGACGGCAGTTCCCAATGGGTGACTTTGCTGATATTCGGCGGTATCGCCCTTGCCCTGGGCCTCGCGGATGCGAGGTTTCACCGGAGCCAACCTGGAGGTCAACGCCGGGTCGCTCGACACCTGACCAACATGATGGCCGGCACCATCGCCACCATCACGGCGGTGACCGTGGTGAACGTCGATATGGAGCCGGTCTGGGTGCCGTGGATATTGCCCACGGTGGTGATCACGCCGCTGATCGTGTGGTGGAACGTGCGGGTCCTGCGACGCTCGCGTTCAAGTTGACATCGTCGCAAAGTAGAGGCTACATTGGCGGCTATCTTGTCAGCTCCAAACGTTTAGAGAGGCTGGGAACATGCTCAAAGACCGAGTCCACGACGAATTGCTTTCACCGGAAAACTTGCGCAACCCGTATCCGTACTACGCGATGCTGCGAGAAGAGGCGCCGGTGTACTGGAACGCCAAGTTCGACACCTGGGTGATCACGTCATACCAGGCGGTGGTGTGGGCGCTGCGGCATCCGGAATACTTCTCGTCCGAGGTGTTCCTGCGGGACGATAAGCCGCCCAGCCCGCCGATTTCGGAAGAGGACTTCCCGAAGTACAAGTACAACCTGGACTACATGAACAACTGGTTCATCCGCCGCGACCGGCCCGACCACCTGCGGATGCGCCGCACCGTTCACCCGGTGTTCAACCCGAAGTACATCGACAATCGGTTCCGCGCGATGGTGCAAAGCATCATCCAGGACCTGCTCAAGGACTTCGATCCTGAAAGCGGGGACATGGACGTGCTCAAGGACTTCGCCAACGCCATGCCGGTGCTGGTGATCGCCAACTGGCTGGGGATGCCCGCGGAGGATCGCGAGTTCATCCGGACGCTGTCGCGGCAGCTGCTGTCGCTGGACCAGGAATCGCCGGACCGGCACACCCGGGTGCACGAAGCCATCACCACGCTGAATGATTACGTCAACCCGCTGGTCGAGGAGCGCGTCAGCGAACCGTCTGACGACCTGTTGTCCGTGCTGGCCATCGGCGAGCGCGAGGGCGACCTGAGCCGGGAGGAAGTCCTGGGAAACACCCTGCTGCTGCTCATCGCCGGCCACCAGACCACCATCAACCTGGTGGGCAATGGAACCATGGCGCTGATGAAGAACCCCGAGCAGTGGAATATGCTCAAGGAGGACGACAGCCTCCTGGTTCGGGCCACGGAGGAACTGCTGCGGTACGATTCGCCGGTGAAACGCGCGCCCCGCATCGCGCTGGAGGACATCGAGCTGGGTGGCCAGAAGATCCGGGAAGGGGAAAAGGTGATGGCGATCATCAACTCCGCCAACCGGGACCCGATGGCGTTTGAGAATCCCGAGGACCTGGACATCACCCGCTATCCGAACCCGCACGTGGCTTTCGGCGGCGGCATCCACCACTGCCTGGGCGCCAACTTGGCGCGGCTGGAGGGACAGGAGGCGTTCCGCGCATTGACCCGCAAGTTCCCGCCCTTCAAGTTCGCCAGCGACCCGGACGGTCTGGAATACCACAACCTGCTGAACATTCGCGGCGTGGTGAGCCTGCCCGCCGAGTGGTAGCGGACATTTCCGCACAGCGAGCAACACATCAGGGGCGGGTTTACACTCGCCCCTTTTGGCTGCAACCTTGGCGGTCGAGCTACGGTTCGACCATCCCGTAGCCGACGTTCTTGACGGTGCGGAAGTAGGTTTCGGGTCCGTTCTCCAGCTTGTAGCGCAGGCGGCGGATGTGCACGTCAACCGTGCGCGTGCCGCCGATGTTCTCAACCCCCCAAACGTTGGCCAGCAGTTGGTCGCGGGTGAATACCTTGCCCACGTTGTCCATCAGGAACTGGAGCAGTTGGAACTCCAGCCAGGCGAGGTCCACCGGTCGGCCGTTGGCGGTAACCTGGTAGGTGGCGGGGTTGAGCGCTATGCCGCCAACCCGGATGGAGCCGGATGCAACAGTCGCGGAGGCGTGCCGGTGGGCCAGGCGCAGGATCCGCTTGATCAGTTCCGCAGGCGAGCAGGGCACGGCCACGAAGTCGTCGGAATCGTCGTACAGGTCAGGATCGTCCAACTCGTCGTCGGGTACGCAACGGAGCACCAGGGGCCCGGTGTCGTCATCCGGTTGCCCTGGAGCGTCCGCGTCGGGGGACAACAACAGCACTGCCGGGGAGTCCGGACCGTAATCGGTATCGATGTCGTAGGATGTTTCCGGGCCAATCAACTCGAAGGCTCCAGTATCGGAAGCGGCGGCTAACGCGCCCCTGACCATTTCCCAGCCCTGTCCCAGCATGAGAACGCGAGGAGCGACGTCGTTGGTGGGTTGATAACCTGCATACGTGATCATCGCCGAACCTCATCAGCAGCATGA
This sequence comes from Dehalococcoidia bacterium, assembly GCA_034420475.1. Classification (GTDB taxonomy): domain Bacteria; phylum Chloroflexota; class Dehalococcoidia; order Lucifugimonadales; family UBA3495; genus Bin87. The sequence goes on along the minus strand of DAOULH010000002.1, from coordinate 6,704 downwards.
GAATTGTTTGTCAGGTTGCTGCCGATGCCCTTATATTGCGCACAGCGGATTAACGGGCAATTACGAACTGATTACGCTTTTGTTACATGGCCGGTGCGATCAATTTGGACGGCGGTTTGCCGTCGCCGTGCGCATGGCAAACGCGCAGTCGGTAGCGGATTCTGGAGATAGCCGGTGCGATTTCCTCCCCTCGTTGAAGGGCGCTTCATCAAGCGACTGAACCGATTCGCGGCGCTGGTGGACGTGGAGCGCCGCGAATACCTGGCGCACGTGCCCAATTCAGGCCGGATGGGCGAACTGCTGGTGCCGGGATTTCGAGTGTTGCTGTTGCCGGCTCCACCGGGAGCCAACCGCAAGACCAGCTTTGACCTGGCGTTGGTTGACACGGGAAGCGCGCTATCGTCCGCCGACGCGCGCCTGCCGAACAAGCTGGTCGCGGAAGCGCTGAATCAAAAGCGCATGCCGCAATTCGCATCCTACCCGGTGGCGCGCGCGGAACAGGTTTTCGGCGAGAGCCGTCTCGATTTTTTGCTCGAGGGCCCTGGAGGACAGTGCTATGTCGAGACCAAATCGGTGACGCTGGTAGAAGACGGCGTAGGGCTGTTTCCCGATGCCCCAACCATTCGGGGCGTGAAACACCTGAGGAGCCTGATGGCGGCGCGGGCAGAGGGTCATCAGGCCGCGGTGGTGTTCGTCATCCAGCGGGCGGATGCCGATGCGTTTGCCCCGCACGACGTTGCGGACCCGCTGCTGGGGGCGACGCTGCGAGAGGCGGTAGCCGCCGGCGTGGATGCCTGGGCCTACCGCTGCCGGGTGAGCGAGCAGCGCATCATCCTGGCCGATGAGGTTCCGGTGCGACTTTAGTTTGACATCGATATGCAGGATGGTCACGATGTGAATAAAGGGGATAATGCCTGGCTTTTGACAGAGATATACCGGCGCCTGCTGGACGCCTACGGCCCGCAGGGATGGTGGCCGGCGCAGAGCCGGTTCGAGATGATCGCCGGCGCCATCCTCACTCAGGCGGCCGCCTGGCGCAACGTGGAACTGGCCCTGGGCAACCTGCGCTCGGCCGGGATTGAGGGCTGGCCGGCGATGCACACGTTGCCAGTCGACGCTCTGGCCGAATTAGTGAGGCCATCCGGCTACTTCAACGCGAAGGCTCGGAAGCTCAAGGCCTTTGCCGCCCACGTTTGCCAAGGCTACGGCGGTGAGCTCGACCGCATGTTCGCGTCGGATACGGAGACGCTCCGCCGCGAGCTGCTGGGCATCTACGGCATCGGGCCGGAAACCGCCGACGACATCCTGGTGTACGCGGCCGGCAAGCCGTCTTTCGTCATCGACGCCTACACCATCCGCATACTGAAACGGGTGGGACTGGAGCCCGTCGAGCGGGACAACTACGATGGTTGGCAGCGGTTGTTCCACGCCGGCATCCCGGAGGATGCGCAAGTGTACAATGAGTTTCACGCCCTGCTGGACCGGCATCATAAGGAAGCCTGCGCCAAGAACAACCCCCGATGCGGCGGGTGTTGCCTGCAGGATATTTGCGCCACCGGTCGGGTCGCCGTCGTTCAACAGGATTAGGAGTTGCCGTATGACCACAACCAAGCCTCGTAGCGGCCTCCGGCTGTCCGTTGCAGAGTTCATGGAACTGGACGACACCTGGGACAAGCGGAAAATGGAGCTGGACGACGGAGTGCTTTACATCATGCCTCGACCGCGGATAGTGCACAACTTTGCCCAGAATGAGTTTTATCTGCACTTTGCGATTTACCGCAACCGCGCCGCCGCTGTCGGGCCACCGATCCAGGTCTATACCGACGTGATTGTCGCCCTGTCGCTGGAGTTGGGTCGGCTGTATGCTCCCGACGTGACGGTGATTTTGCCAGGCAATCCCGGCGTGGTTCGGGACCGGATGGTGGAGGGAGCGCCGGACATCGTGATCGAAGTCCTGTCTGCGGACCGGAACCGCGACCTGGTGCGGAAGCGGCAGGTGTACGCGGAGGCCGGCATCCCCCACTATTGGATTTGCGACCTGCGCCAGGACACGCTGACGCTGCTGGAGCTCCAGGATGGGGCCTATGTGGAGCGGGCCATGCTGGCCGCGGAAGATACGCTGACCACGCCGTTGCTGCCCGGTTTCGCCATACCGATGTCCGACATATTCCGGCACCCGCTCCGCCCTCCCCATGCAGGAGAATAATCAAATCTGCGCCGGGGAAGTTGATGCTATGATGGCGCCATCCGAATCGATACTGGAGGAATTGATATGCAGGTGGTACGGCTCTATACCGGCGAAGATGGAGAATCACACATCGAAGATCTGGAACTGCCCTTCGAGCAGGTTGGTCACGCGCTGCGGACCGCGACGCAAAGCGCCACGGGCGTACAGTTCAGCCTGCTGAAGCCGACGCAGCTGGTGGACTTTCACACCGCCCCGCGCCGCCAATACGTCATCACGCTGCAGGGCCAGGTGGAAATCGGCTTGGGCGACGGCACCAAGCGGATCTTCAACGTGGGCGACATCGAGCTGTGCGAGGACCTGACCGGGCGCGGCCACACGACGCGCAGCGTGGGCGACGTGGATCGGATCAGCGTGCAGATCCCGCTGGCGGACCAGACGCCGGGCGGCGGTTTCGGCGTGTAGCCGCGGTATCCGGAACCTCGCGAACCCTGCCAACGAAACGCATCACTTCAGGAGAGGACCATGGCCATTGCATCGCTAGCCGGCGACCTGGAGATGTATTACGACGACGACAACTTTACCGACCCCTGGCGCGATCCGGCGACGGTCGAAACCATCGTGCTGCACCACGGCAACGCCAAGAGCGGCCGGCTGTGGTACGCGTGGCCGCCGCTGCTGGCCCGGCAGTACCGGGTGATTCGGGTTGACGCGCGAGGATTCGGTCGCTCAACCGTGCCCGAGCCCGGGTACGATTGGTCGCTGGAGGGATTCGCCGAAGACGTGCGCAACCTGCTCGACCACCTGGAACTGGACAAGGTTCACTTCATCGGGGAAACGATTGGCGGAACCATCGCGCTGCAATTCGCCTACCAGTTCCCGGAGCGGTTGCACACGGTTACCACATGCACGTCGCCATACAATTTCACCGGCGTAGACACCTATCAGAACTATTATCGCCTGGTGGCCGAGGAGGGCACCGAGGGGTGGGCGCGAGCCACCGGAGGCCGCCGGGTGAACGCCGATGAAGCCCCGGAGCACCACGAGTGGTACATCCAGCAGATGGGATCAACGTCGCGCCACGTCGTGCTGGAAACGCTGGCCTACCTGGGCACGCAGAACCTCTCCGACAAGTTGTCGACGATCCAAACGCCGGCGCTGGCGATGGTGGGTGCGCTGAGCGAAGGCGACATCCCCGACCGGGCACAGGGTCAGGCCGACCTGATGCCCAATTGCACCCTGGCGAGGATCCCCGGCGCGGGAGGTTATGTCCAGCACTCCGCGCCGGAGAAGTGCGTGCAGGCGTGGCTGGAATTCGTGGGGACGGCGCACCAACCCGATTGATTGTCTGAAGCAGGATTTTCGGGATTAGCGGATTGACCGGATTGGCAGGGCCGACGGCTCAGAACGCCTCAATCCGTGCAATCCTGCTTCTGAGATGATCCCTAGAACAGGGACTTGGACTGGCCGCCGTCCACGTTGATGCAGGCGCCGGTGATCAGCCCGGCCCGGTCCGACGCGAGGAACGCCACCGTTTCGCCGATGGGCTCCGGCCAGCCGAACTTGCCCATGGGCAGGTTGCGGTCGATGAACTCGGCCACGACCTCGGGGGTGTTGTTCTGCTGGAAGCGGTCCCAGGTGCTGCCGGGGAAGTCGATGCTGCCGGGCGCGACGCAGTTGACCAGCACGCCGGTCTGTGCCAACTGCAGGGCGAGGTGCTTGGAGAAGGCGATCATTCCTGCCTTGCCGGTCATGTAGTCCACGGAGCCGCCGTGCTCCCGTCCGTAGATGGACGAGATGTTGATGACGCGGCCCCAGCCCTGGGCCTGCATGTGCGGGAGAGCCAGCTTGGTCATCCGCACGGCGGAGATCAGGTTGACCTCAAGGCCTTCCAGGAACTGCTCCATGGAGGTCTCGTCGAAAAGGACGGAACCGCGGCGACCGCCCACGTTGTTCACGAGGATGTCGGGCGCGCCGAGGGCAGAGGTGGTTTCCTGCAGGAACCGCTCGGCGTCCTCGGAGTTGGTCACGTCGGCCTGGCTGCCGTTGGCCTTTACGCCGAGACCGGCCAGCTCGGATACGGTCTTTTCGACCGTTTCGCCATCGCGTCCGCAGATGGCCACGGCGCAGCCCTCGCGGCCCAAGGCCAGAGCGCACTGCCGACCGAGACCACGACTGCCGCCGGTGATCATCGCTACCTTACCGTTCAGGGTCAAATCCATGGGATGGCCTCCCGAATGTCATTTGGAATGGGGACGGGGGAATTATAGCGGGTTGGCAGTTGCGTTGTTCCGAACCGTGAATTCCAGCAGACTATCCGTCCGGTCGTACAGCATACGCCAGCGGTCTATGATGTCGCGGCCCAGCAAAGAATGGAGGCGGTTTATGCTGTGTCGCGGGTCCGGGGCCGGTTTTGCAATGCGCACGTCAATCCGGTATCGGTGAATTTCTCTGGCGTCGCCGTCCACGAATTCCAGGACGGCCGGCTCTACGAAATACGTAGCAGTACCGCCCACACCGTCAGACGGTATCTGGCGTTCGAGCAAGTCAAAAGGAAGCCGGGCCGGCGCACTGTCTCGCGGGTGGATACACGTCGCATACGCTCCGGTGTCAACCAGGAAAATTACGCTCCTGGTTACATTGAACCGGGGCAGCGTCAGGAAGTTTTCCACAACCGGCAGTCCGTCCGATCCAAATTCCCCCAGGATCATACTATTGCCGACCTCGGATTGGTGTCCAAAAACTCGATAACGAAGTTCGTATCCCGCACGCCCTTTTCATCAAGAATCGCGAGGAGTTCGTCCATTGAGCCGGCGACGAACATTTCCCCGCTGGGCACAAGGGCAGCCCAGTGGTCGGGATGCTGCTTTTTCAACGACGGGTATTCCTGACGCATCCGCGCTGCCAGTTCTTTGAACTCTAACATCAACGCGATTTTCGCCTCAGTGTCATCATCCTTCGGATAGCGGGTCAAATCCATGGGATGGCCTCCCTATGTCATGTGAAGCAGGAACGAAGGGATTATAGCGGGTTGGCAGTTGCGACGGCGCGCGATTGAAATGGCAGCCCCGGACAGGCTATGATGCCCTGAACCAAAAGGAAGATCGGCCATGCCTCGACCACGACGAAATGAGAATGCCGCCTCACCCGGCCCGGAGCGCCGGGACACTATCCGTGAGGAAGCGGTCAATACGCTGCTGGCCCAATTACTCCGCGACCAGGGCGTCTCGGCCCGCCCTGAACGGCGCAACCGCAATTCCACCCCCGACGTCCGAGTTACCCTGAAGACCGGCGACACCGTGCTGCTGGAATGCAAGTGGGAAGATTCCGTGAGCCAGTTGGAAAGTCAGCTGGACACTCGCCTCCAGCAGTTCCCCGACGCATTGGGCGTCATTGGTGTACTTTATCCTCAAGGTCTGAAATACTTGGACGATACCCGCGAAGGGCTGGAAAGCGCAAGCGACTTTGCATGGTGGCTCCACGGTTCCAGGGGCGAGCCGATGGCAGAACGTCGTTCCCGCTTTGGCTCGCTTGCCGACATTGCTGAACAGTTGCGGACGCTGCCGTTGGAACTCGAAGGTACCGACCGGGTGGCCGCTGCTGCCGCTGTCATTGAGCATGCAGTTGAACAGTCGGCTGTAAAACTCGCTACTCATGAGCGAACTGCCCGACGAGTTAGGGATGTCATTGCCCAGACTGACCAAGAAAGCGACCGCGCCAAAGCCTTGCGCATTGGCTGCTTGGTGATATTTAACGCATTAGCTTTTCAATTACGTCTTGCCGCCACAGACGAGGATGTACCCACCGTTGCGGAAGCGTGGCGCGACGGCGTGCACGGCCTTTTCCGCGCCTGGTGCGATATCTGCGACGATATTGGCTACTTCCCTGTTTTCGGCTTGGCCGCTTACATCATGGACATTCTCATCGATGGCCCGGACGACTTGCATGAGCCAGTGCTCTCTCCTTTGCTCAAAGCCGTTGATGACACCAGCCATATGGAAGGACACGACCTGTCTGGCCGGCTTTTCCACACTCTGCTTACTGACGCCAAATTCACCGGCGCCTATTACACCTCGGTTCCGGCGGCGACGCTGCTCACCCGGCTGGTGTTTCACAACTGGCCGCCGGGGGTTGACTGGGGCGACCATGAATTTCCGGCTTCCCTCAGCGTGGCGGATATTGCCTGCGGCACCGGCACGCTGCTGATGGCCGTGGCCGCCGAAGCGGAACGCCGCCATACCGGGGCCGGCGGCCGAAATGTCGCCGCCCTGCACAAGGCAATGGTGGAGCAGGCCCTGCACGGCTACGACGTGCAACTTTCGGCCGTGCACTTCGCCGCCACCAGCTTGGCGATGCTGAACCCGGACATCCGGTTTGACCGCATGAATCTCTCCGTTATGAAAATAGTGTCCTGGAACTGAAGTTAGTAGTAAAAGCGTGAGGAATGGGGTATTCTCCGGGCGAGCAGCCCAGAGGGAGGATGACCATGGCTATCGGACGACCCATGCCGCCGCTGATT
>DAOULH010000001.1:0-16627 GCA_034420475.1 Dehalococcoidia bacterium | reverse complement strand
TGTCATTGCGAGGCGCTTGCGCCGTGGCAATCTCGACGCCGTAGCCGCAACGTCTGCCCCAAAGGACTCCCCGGCGCCAACGAGATTGCCGCGCTGCGCTCGCAATGACACTTTCCCCGCAACTCTCAACAGTTACGGTTGGAGTAAGCGCAATGGCTAACCAAGCTCGCCGCAAGACTGCTGCTGGTACTCCCGACAACGCCACCGGCGAGGTTAAACTCCTCTCCGGCGGCAACCCGCAGATCGCCAAGGCGGACGGCGACGCCCCGGTGCAGGCCTACATCGCGGCCATGCCGGAGTGGAAGAGCGATGTCGGCCGCCGGCTGGACGACCTCATCGTACGCACCGTACCCGACGTGCGCAAGGCGGTGCGGTGGAACTCGCCCTTCTACGGAGTCGAGGGCCAAGGTTGGTTCCTCAGCTACCACGTTTTCACCCGCTACGTGAAGGTCACTTTCCTCAACGGATCGTCGCTGGACCCCATCCCGCCAGTCGAGTCCAAGGACCAGGATACCCGTTACTACCACATCTATGAGGACGGCGTGATCGACGAAGAACTCGTCGTGAGCTGGATCCGGCAGGCGTCCGCCATCCCGGGCTGGAAGGGATTCGACACGCTGTGAAGCGTCGTTCGTTGTTGAGCCAACCGGAAGAGCGGCCGCGCGAGAGCACGAGTTCCCGAACGCCCGCATTAATCGGAGCAATGGCAAGGCCGCGTTCGCGTGCGACATCCCGTTGATTTCTTGGAGCAGCAGCAGCGATGCCTGACGTCAGATTGGCAACCGCCCGGGACCGCGACGCCGCCATCGATCTGGTGCGCCTCCTCCTCACCGAACTCGGCGGGACGCCGGCTGCCGCTGAAGCCATGGCTCCAGTGTTCAGCCGGTTTGCTGACGACGGGCCAGCGGGGTTCGTCGTCTTGGCCGAGGACGATGGACGCTTCGTTGCCGTCTGCACCGTGTCTTTCGTGGAGGCGCTGCGCAGCGTCGGCCGCTACGCCATCATCCAGGAGATGTACGTCGATCCCAGCGTGCGCAGTTCCGGAGTCGGCATGGAGGTCCTCCGGTTTGCCCTGGACCATGCCATCGCGCGCGGCTGCGCCATGGTCGAACTGGGCACTCCGTACCACGGCGAGAGGCAGATCCAGTTCTACCAACGGGCCGGCTTCACCAACGTTGGGGCGCGCCTGCGCTGGCGGCCGTAGCCGCGAGCGTGTCCAGCCTCATCCTCGTCCGGCATTGCGAAGCGGCGGGCCAGGAACCCGGTGCGCCGCTCACCGCTGCCGGCCGTCGCCAGGCAGAGCAGTTGGCCGGCTTCCTCTCCACTCTGCCGGTCGATGCCGTCTCCGCCAGCGCTTACCTGCGGGCCCGGCAGACCGCCCAACCGCTGGCCGACCTTTTGCGCCTCAGCGTTCAGGTCGACCCCCGGCTCAACGAACGCATCCTGTCGCCGTGCCCCATCGCTAACTGGCGCGAGATGGTGCGCGATTCCTTTGCGGATCTCGACCTGCGGGCGCCGGGCGGCGAATCCGCGAACGACGTGCTGGGACGAGCATGGCCGGCGCTGAACGAGTTGTTGCGCGGGCCCCAGGATCTCCCGGTCGTCGTCACGCACGGGAATCTGCTGGCCCTGGTCCTGCACTCCATTGATCCCGGTTTCGGTTACGCGGGATGGGAAAACCTGTCCAACCCCGACGTGTATCGGGTTGAAGTCGGTGGCGATGGGGTGATGAGTTTCCGCCGCCTTTGGGACCCGTCGTCCATCCACTGACCGTTTGGTTGCGCCCGATTGTCAACCCGTATAAAGTGGCCGCAACTCAGTGATCCGAGCATCGACAATCCGAGCATCGACAATCCGAGCATCGACAACCCACGAACAGGAGGCATCACCATGGCCAGGTTGGAAGGCAAAGTCGCGCTCATCAGCGGCGGAGCGCGGGGGCAGGGCGCAGTGGAGGCGCGCATGTTCGCGGAAGAGGGCGCCAGCGTCGTCATCGGAGACATCCTGGATGACCAGGGTCGCCAGACCGAGGCCGAGTTGCAGGAACTCGGCTACAACGTCACCTACGTGCACCTCGACGTCACCAGCGAGTCCGACTGGGAGGCGGCGGTGCAGTCGGCCGTGGACACCTACGGGAAGCTCGACGTGCTCCTGAACAACGCGGGCATCCTGATCCGCAAGAACATCGAGGAGACCACCGAAGACGACTGGGACCGCATCTTCGCCGTCAATGCCAAAGGGGTCTTCCTGGGCACCAAGGCCGCCATCCCGGCCATGCGCGATGCCGGCGGCGGTTCGATTATCAACATCTCCTCCACCGCCGGCCTGGTGGGCAGTCCCAACGGCTCGGCCAGCTACACCGCCACCAAGGGCGCCGTCCGGTTGTTCACCAAGTCCACCGCCATCCAGCACGCCCGGGAGGGCATCCGGTGCAACTCCATCCACCCGGGTCCGATTGAAACCGACATGATCGCCGACACGCTGAACGACCCCGCCAACATGGCCCTGCGCATGCAGCGGCTGCCCCTGGGCCGGGTCGGCAAGCCCAGCGAAATCGCCTACGGCGCGCTCTACCTGGCGTCCGACGAGTCGTCTTTCGTGACCGGCTCCGAGTTGGTGATCGACGGCGGGACCACCGCTGCCTGAGTCCCGTTCCGGAAGACCGACGCCGCAGCGTTGCCCCTCCCGGTTCAAGGGAGGGGTATTTTGTGCGTGCATTCATAAGAAACGGCGCTGCCCCGGTTAGTGCAAGGCGACTGTTCAGGCTCGCAGGGAAGCGTCATTGTGAGCGAAGCGCGGCAATCTCGTTGGCGTAGGGGAGTCCTTTGGGGCAGACGTTGCTGCTGCGGCGAGATTGCCACGGCGCAAGCGCCTCGCAATGACAATCTCCTAGATTCTGAACACTTGCAGAGCACGTCCTTTTGTTGACGCTGTGTACGCCGGCGGGTATCGTTGCCGTCAGTCGACGCCGGAAACGATTGCCGGCCCGCCTTCGGAGGTGCCACCCATGACCGCCCAGCGAACCGAGTACCAGGTCACCCGCGAGCCCGACGTCATGGTGCCCATGCGTGACGGCACCCGTCTGGCCACCGACGTGGTGCGTCCCGACGCGCCGGGCCGTTTCCCGGTGCTGATCAACCGGGGCCCGTACAGCAAGGACAGCTACCTCGACAACCCCGACCATTCCATCTGGTTCTTCCCGCGGCATGGGTACGTGCTCCTGAGCCAAGACGTGCGCGGACGCTTCAACTCGGAAGGCGATTACGACCCGCTGTTCCAGGAAGCCCTGGACGGCTACGACACCGTCGAGTGGGCGGCCCGCCAGCCCTGGTCCAACGGCCGCGTGGCCACCACCGGACAAAGTTACCTCGGCGCGACGCAGTACACGCTGGCCGGCAAGCGCCCGCTGCCGCCCCACCTGCATACCATGGCCGTCGTTTCCGCATCCTCCGACTTCCACCAGTCCTGGGTTTACCATACCGGCGGCGCCATGGAATGGGGGTGGACGGTTCCCTACGCCATCCTCAAGGGCCGGAACACCCTGGCCCGCGGCGGTCACGAGGCGCTGCTGGCCAAGATGGACGAGTACGTCATCGAGCCCGGCAACTTCGGCCAGCCGCTGTCCGATGAGTGGTATCGGCACCTGCCTCTCCGCGACTGGATCGACCGTCTCAAGGAGGCCGCTCCCTACTTCCACGAGTACTTCGACGAGGAACTGGACGACCCGTACTGGTGGAGCATCAATCTCCAGCGGCAGGCGCGCAACGTGACCATCCCCATGTTCCATGTCAGCTCGTGGTACGACATCTTTCTGGAAGGCGCGCTTAACGCCTACCAGGCCATCGGCAAGCATGGCGGAAACGAAACCGCCCGGCGGAACCAGAAGCTGCTGATCGGTCCGTGGGCCCACCTGCGTCCGTTTACCGAGCCCACCACGGGCGGCGCCGGCAACATAGACTTCGGATCCGAAGCGGCCATTGAACTGCACGATTATCTCCTGCGCTGGTACGGCTATTGGTTGAAGGGCGAGGAGACCGGAATCATGGATGACCCTCCGGTTCGCCTGTTCGTCATGGGCGACAACAAGTGGCGCGACGAGAACGAATGGCCGCTGGCCCGCACCCAATACACCCGCTGGTACTTCCACTCCGGAGGCAGCGCCAACACTCGCAGCGGCGACGGCTCACTGTCCACCGTGCCCCCCGAGCCGAACGAGCCGGCGGACCAATTCACCTACGACCCGAGCGACCCGGCGCCCACCCTGGGCGGCAACACCCTGATCATCGAGTACGGCGTCTTCGATCAGGGGCCCGCCGAGGACCGCCCGGACGTCCTGTCCTTTACGTCCGAGCCGGTTGAGTCCGACCTGGAACTGACCGGACCCATTTCAGTGACGCTCTATGCTGCGACCACTGCGGTGGACACCGATTTCACCGCCAAACTGGTGGACGTGCGGCCCGACGGTTTCGCCCACAATCTCCAGGACGGGATCATTCGGGCCCGCTATCGCACGTCGGTCCGCGAGCCGTCTTTCGTGACCCCGGGCGAGGTGTACCGCTATACAATCGACCTGTGGGCCACCAGTCACGTGATCAAGCCCGGCCATCGCGTCCGGGTGGACATCTCCAGCAGCAACTTCCCGCGCTTTGACCGGAACCCGAACACCGGCGCGGCTCTCGGAGCAGACACCCGGCTCGAAACGGCTCGCCAGACCGTGTATCACTCCGCCCGCTACCCGTCGCACGTCACGCTGCCGGTCATTCCCCGCTGACCGTCGCTGAGTGCGGAGACAATCCTATGACCACCCAGATCGCAAAACCGCTCCAATCCACTGCCGATGCTGCCTATTGGCTGGACGCTGACAGCCCCGGCCTTCCCGTCACCCTGGACCTGCGCCCCCTGCTCGGCGGCAAGACCCTGGCGGAGATTGACCCCGATGCGCTTTGGGCGTTCCTGGAGGCCAATGAGCTGTACGCTATCGAATACAACGAAACAGGGGAACTGGTCGTAATGCCGTCGTCATATCTGCCCGTCGCAGACGAGGAATCGGAACTGATTATTGACGTCGGAATCTGGAGGCGCAGGAACGGCGGCTTGGCGCCATCATCCAGCGTTGTACTTCGCATCCCCGGACTGGGTGGGCGTGGCCCGGACGCGTCGTGGGTTTCGCCGGAACGCTTGGCCGAATTGGATGCTGAACAGTACCGGACCGGGCAGGTATGCCCCGATTTCGTGGCCGAAATTCGTTCCCCATCCAACAGTCTCACCTACTTGCAGCGCAAGATGGCGGAATATATGACTGTCGGGGTCCGTCTCGGTTGGCTGATTGACCCTCGCAACCGTCAGGCAACCATCTACCGGACTGACCGGGAACCCGAAACCGTGGAGAACCCGGAAATCCTGTCCGGCGAGGACGTGATGCCGGGGTTTGAGTTCCGGGTGCGCGAACTGATTTTTGACGCGGCCCGTTAGTGTTGCCATCGAACAGACCCTGGAGGGTTGGTATGAATATCGACAATCTGGTGTACGACCGGCCGGACCTGGGCAAGTTCCAGGTGCACCGCTCCAGCATGACGTCGCCCGACATCTACGCGCTGGAGCGACAGCGCATCTTTGATCGCTGCTGGCTCTATCTGGGGCACGAGTCGGAAGTGCCCAACCCGGGAGACTACGCCCGCCGGGTGGTTGCCGAGCGCGCCCTGTTTTTCGCCCGGGACCGCCAGGGTGAGTTGCGGGTGTTCCACAACACCTGTCCCCATCGCGGCGCGCTCATCTGCCGCACCGACCACGGCAACGCCCAGGTGCTCCAGTGCTTCTACCACGCCTGGAGCTTCAACACCTCCGGCGAGTTGATCGGGATGCCCGATATTGAGGGTTACGGCCCCGATTTCGACCGCGCCGATTTCAGCCTGCGCTCCCCTCGCTACGAGAGCTACCAGGGCTTCATATTCGTGTGCTTCGACCCGGATGCCGGTTCTCTGCGCGATTACCTGGCCGGCGCGGCCGAATACCTCGATCTGGTGGCCGACCAGGCGCCGGAAGGGATGAAGGTGATCCCCGGTTCCAACCGCTACACCATCAAGGCCAACTGGAAACTGTTGGCCGAAAACAGTATCGACGGTTATCACGCGCTGCCCACGCACCAGACCTATTTCGATTACATGGCCAGCGAAGCCGGCAGCGACATTCCCGCCATCAACCGCCGCCACGGTTTCGGCCGGGCGCTGGGCAATGGTCACGGCGTCATGGAAAACGACGCGATCTACGGCCGTCCGATTGCCATGTGGCACCCCTACTTCGGCGAGGAGGCCCGCGAAGAGATCAACGGCATCAAGGACGAGCTGATTGCCCGCCACGGCCACACCAAGGCCCTGCGCATGTGCGAGAAGAGCCGGAACATGGTGATCTTTCCCAACCTGGTCATCAACGACATCATGGCGGTGACCATCCGCGTGTTCCAGCCCACGGGCCCGGACAGCATGGACGTGACGGCGTGGCAGATGGTGCCCGCCGGCGAGACCGGCTCACGCTTGAACCGTCGCCTGGACTCCTTTCTTACCTTCCTCGGGCCCGGAGGGTTCGCCACTCCGGACGACACGGAGGCGCTGGAATCGTGCCAGCAGGGTTTCCGTTCCGGCGGCGTAGAATGGTCGGATCTGTCGCGCGGCTTCCACCGGGACCCGCGGGGCAACGACGAGCTCCAGATACGATCTTTCTGGCGCCGCTGGCAGTCGCTGGTCGCCGACCGCCCCCACGTTGAGCAGTACGAGCGCGGGCTGACGCCGGGTGAGATACCCAACGTGCAGCCTTCACCCGAGCTCGCCGTCGCCGCCGACGATTAGCCGCAGGAGCCCGATATTCATGGTTGCCCACAATATCCCAGTCGAGCCCTACGCGGTGGGTCTGCCGGCGACGGCCGAATCCCTGCTGCTCCAGCACGAGGTGGAGCAGCTGCTGTACCTGGAAGCGCGATTGCTGGACGACTGGAACCTTGATGCGTGGCTGACCCTCTACACGCCGGATGCCCGCTACGTCGTGCCGACGACAGACCTGCCGGAAGGCGACCCGGCCTCCGACCTGGTGTTCATCGACGACGACTATCGGCGGATGCAGGGGCGGGCGGTGCGCTTGCAGAGCCGTCACGCTCACCGGGAATACCCGTGGTCACGCACGCGCCGGTTCATCTCCAACGTGATGGTGACGGCGGAAGAAGGGAGCGAACTCGACGTCACCTGCTCCGTCGCCGTGTGGCGGTACCGGGCCGGGGAGGCGTCTCCTTACGTCGGTCGCTACGACCTGCGCCTGCGCCGCGTGGATGGCAGTCTCCGGATCTGCCGGAAGCGTGCCGTGCTTGACCTGGAGGAATTGTCCGACCACGGGGCGCTCAGCATCATCTTCTAGAGATCCTCCGCGTCAATCAGTCCTTCGGCAATGAGCTGCTGCACGGCTACGTCGCCGGGGATGAGAGCGTTGGCGCCTTCGGATTGGGACTGGTGCAGGGCGGCCATGGCATTGGGGTCGGCAGTGATCTCCAGCGTTTCCCAAGTAGCGGCCATGTCCTCGGTTTCCTCCCAAGACCCCCATGACAGCAATGCCATCACCGGCTTGCCCTGGCTGGTAATCGCAACTACCGCGTCCGGGTTGGCATTCAGGATTTTTTGCAGGCCCGGCAAGAGTTCTGCCAAGTCCTCCATCGGCACTAGCTGCGTCACGCGTCTGATGTCCGTGTTGCCAACCATCATTGAATCCTTTGTGCGATCAAGGGTTGCTTTCAGTGAGCATACGCCGGAATGATGCGTAAGCGTCCTGACCGCTACCCGGGATCCTCATCCCGATAAATTCGATGCGGACCGTAGCGCCTTCAATTCTAAAGAAAATCCGATATCGCCCGCCAGCCGCTCTAGCCCTACGATATGATGCCAACTCGTACTTCAGTGATCTAGTTCCGTAGGGATTGTTTTCTAATGCCTTTATCCGATGAACTATTGCGCTACGGTCTTCATTTTGTGATACATCTTTCAACTGTTGCAGTGCGAATGGTGTATATCTGATTTGGTACATAATATTATCTCCTGGTATAAATACTATTTGGCCTGCTACATAATGCGGGGACTCTCGAACCATGATACCATACGCCCGTTATATTACGACCCATGTCAATCGAGGCTTCCCCATGTCCACCGCCAACCAGATATCCGGCCAGTCCATTTTGAGCGATGCCCAACGTGCTCTGCTGGCGGCCATGCTGAACCGTATTGTACCGGCCGCTGGCGAAATGCCCGGCGCCGGCGACCTTGGCGTCGCCCGCTTCGTGGAATCGGTCGCCGCCGGCTCGACCGGCAAGCGTCGGCTACTGCTGGACGGCCTGGTCCAAGTCGAACTCGCCGCCACTGAACGCGGCGGGGCATTCGCCGCCCTGGCGGAACCGGCTCAGGTTGCAGCCTTGCAGTCCGTCCAAGCGTCAAGCCCGGAGTTCTTCCAGGAACTGGTCACGCAGACCTACCGGGGTTATTACACCAACGAAACGGTATGCGGCGCCCTGGGGTATCGACCGCCCAACCGCGAGGATTACGATCCGTTGCCGTTCGACGAATCGCTGCTGGAACCGGTACGGCAGCGCGGCCAGATCTGGACCGAGACTGGCTAATCATGCAGCCAGGGGCAATGACAACTGGGTCGGCACGTCCGGCTCGCCCTGGACCCTTGCGGCCCCGCGTTCGGTGGCGGCGGTCTCTGCGAACCCGGGCAGAGTTGCCGGTTGCAGGCTCTTGATCGAAGGCATTCTCGGCAATTCCCAACGCAGCCGGGCGTCGTCAACCAGTGCGAGTACGGAGTTGGTGTAGTCCCTCGGCGCGTGCTCGCTCCGGTACAATCGCGCGTATCCCGGAGCCAGGTGCGGGTACGACTCGCGTATGAACGGCATGAACCATTCCCGGCTGCCGGGACGCAGGAACAGCAGATTGCCGGAGAGGAACTGGGCACGGTGCTGCGCGGCCGCCGCTACCAGGGCGTCGATGCTTGCCGCAGAGTCGGACAGTCCCGGCAACAGCGGCGCGGCCAGCACCCCGGCCGGCACGCCGTGCTCCACCAGGTATTGCATGGCCTCCAAACGGGCCATGGGATGCGGCGCGCCGGGCTCCGTTTGACGCCAAACCGTCTCGTCAATGGTGCCGACGCTGAACACGACCTGGGCGCCAGCGGTTTCGTTGAGCCGGCGCAACACGTCGACGTCCCGGCGCGCCAGCGTGCCCTTGGTGGTTACCGAAGCCGGATTGCGGAACTCGACCAGCGTCTCGAGGATCTGCCTGGTCAGCTGGTACTGTGCTTCGGCCGGCTCATAGGGGTCGGACGCCGTGCCGATGGCTATCGGCTCTCCGCACCACTTGGGGCGGGACAGTTCCTGGCGCAGTACGTCCGGGGCGTTGATCTTGGCAAAGATCTGGCGTTCGAAATCAGCGCCGGCGTCCAGGCCCCAGTACTCGTGCGTCGATCTGGCGTAACAATAGCGACAGGCGTGTCGGCAACCCCGATAGGGATTGATGGTCCAGTGAAACGCAAAGTCCGGCGCGTTGACGCGGTTGATGAGGGACTTGCATCGGATTTCGGTGACTTCGGCGGCAACCATCGTTCGAGCCTCCGCAAACTGATATTCGGAACGTGCGTGCTATATTAGAGCGCATGTTCGTGCGTGTCAAGCCTGCAGCAGGCTCATGCCAGGGCTTGTGCAAAGTAAGCGGCCTCTTTGGTTTCCGCTCATCCTGAGCCTGTCGAAGGATGCCGCCGCTGCTGGAGTCATGGTTCGACAAGCTCACCATGAGCGGGTGGAGAGACTTTGCACAAGCCCTGGGCCTATGCGCACTCTGTTTCCACAAGCCCGTCATTGTGGACGACCCGAACGGAGCCGGCACCGGCAGCCCTCTGCGTGACGTGCGTGACCCGCTTTTGCGATACTATTAGCCCGTCAACACCACGGTTCAATCCGGTAAAGGCAGGTGCATCAATGCCTCGTGCAACAATCAACATCGCGGAACCCTCCGGCCAGGCGGTCACCGACACCACCTGGCGCTTCGCCGTCGGCTACATCCCGGGCGAGCCCAACCTGGGTTTGGTGGGAGAAGCCCAGGGCGGCAGCCCGGCCCGGATGCCCGATTACGACGACTCCGGTTGGGAGATTTGCAATGACCTTCCCGGCCGGGTATCGGGCGGGTTCACCTTCGCCTGGTATCGAGCCACCGTCACCATCCCGGAGACCATCAACGGCCAACCGACCAGCGGGATGCGGGTCCAGTTCGAGACCTGCGTGGACGACTACGGCGAAATATGGATCGACGGCGAATGCAACCGCGACCGTGGCACCGTCCAGGGTTTCAACGTGTCGCAGCGAGTCCCGGTGACTACCAACGCCCAACCTGGCGACAAGCACACCATCGCCGTCCTGGCCGTGAATGGCCCCCTGGGTGATCCATTCGGCACGGTGTTCGTGCGCTACGCCCAGCTCGGCTTTGAGTGGTAGTCCCCGGCGACCTGGCCGCGAAACGGGCCGGCCTACGGCTCACTGCACTTACCGCGCTTGCCCGAGCCCGGCCAGGTCGCCTACCGCCTTCACCCTGACCCGGGTGGCGTTGCTGGGCACGTAGGTCAACGGAACCTCATCGATCTCGACCACCTCTATTGTGGCCGGGTCTGCTCCGGCGGAAACGGCCCGGGCAACCGCGGCGGCCGAGCAGTCGGCGATGGCCTCCTCCCGCCCGATGCCTTCCAGCGAGTAGACCCGTTCCACCTGTCCGCCTACCTGAGCGATTGCCGCTCCGATGGCGTTGGCTACTCCCGAGTTCTCGGGCCGCAGCACCTCCGACGCCCCGGCCAGTATGTCGCCCAGCAGGATGCTGCCGCCGCCCACCAGCGCCACCGGAACGTCGTCCCGGCTGAGCTTCACCCGGTCGATTGCGGTTTCGACCCGGCGCTGGATCTCGTCCATAACTCGGTCCACCAGCGAGGCATCCATGCTCGCCGCCAGTTGCGGGTCACCGATCTGTACCCTGCCGCTGGCTACCGCCACGTCGGTGGTGGTGAGAGTATCCCCGCCGAACACCCGCCCGTCCGTGGTCAGCCGGTATCCCACGCTTTCGGGGCCGATGCGCAGGGGATCCGGTTCTACCACCGTGCCACCGCCCAGCGGGATCGATACGGTGTCCGGCATTCGGAAATTGGTGCGCACGCCCGCCAACTCGACGGCCACCGCCGCTTCCCGGGGAAATCCGTTCACCAGCGCCCCGACGTCGGTGGACGTTCCGCCCACGTCCACCACGATGCCGTCGCGGATTCCCGAAAGCCAGGCGGCGCCGCGCATACTGTTGGTGGGCCCGGAAGCGATGGTGAGCACCGGGAAGTCGGATGCGAAGTCGGCGTCCATCAGGGTGCCGTCGTTCTGGCTCAGGTAGAGCGGGGCGTTCACCCCCAAGGCTTCGATGGCCCGCTCGATGCCGCGTATGGTGCGACGGGCGAGTTCGCCCAGGGCGGCGTTGAGCGCAGCCGCGTTTTCCCGCTCCAGCAGCCCGGTCCGCCCGTTCTCGTGGGATACGCAAACGCGCAGGTCGGGGTCTTCTTGGCGTATCAGTTCGGCGGCCGCCGATTCGTGCTCGCCGTTGACCGGTGAAAACACGCCGGACACCGCCACCGCCCGCACTCCCTGCCGGCGCATATCCGCCACCGCCTCGCGTATCTCAGACCGGTCCAGCGGACTGATCTCGCGGCCGTCAAATTCGTGGCCGCCGCCCACCAGGTACGTGAACCCGCCGATGGCGTCGCGCAGGTCGCTCGGCCAGTCCACCAACGGCGGCAGGAGTTGGGTGGCCGGCAGACACAATCGGAGCACTGCGGTGGGCGCCAGTTCCCGGCGTTCCAGCAGGGCGTTGGTGAAATGCGTCGTGCCCACCATCACCGCGTCCACCCGAGCGGTGGCGGGCAACTCGGCCAGCAACTCTCTCAGGGCATCGACGATGCCGGTGGTCACGTCAGGAGTGGTGGGCAGCTTGACCGCGTGGGCCAGCGCGGGTCCGTCCATGAGCACGGCGTCCGTGTTCGTGCCGCCTACGTCCACCCCGACCAGCATTGCACGCTCCCTAGACCGCCAATGGCGCGTAGTCAACGTCGTAGCCGAATGCCTGCGGCCCGGCGACGGCCAACCCTTCAGGGCTTGTCCACAACTCGGGGGCGGGAAATCCCAGGATCGTGACCCGCAGGCCGTACCGCATCAACTCGGTCGTTACCGGCTCGCCCAGGTCGGTGGCGACGGCGCAGATCAGGTCCGGCACCACGCAGACGATCACGCCGTCACGCCGGGCGACGAGGTTTTCGTTTTGAAACTCGATGACCATGCGCTCGCCGGCGTAGGCGTCCAGCCCGTCAATGGTCAGCACGCCCCGGGCAAATCCCGCCGTGGTGCGGCGTTCCACGTCCACCACCTTGCCGCTGAACAGCACCTTGCCCGGGCAGACGCTGAGGATCGCTTCCAACGGGTCGTCGCCATGCTGGCGTGCAGACTTGACCGAATCCCCCAGGTCTCGCGCCAGCGACAGAGTCAGGGGCACCGCCGTGCGCCGCACCTGCTCGGTTGACATGGGGGCCACGGCATAGCAGGCCACGCATCCCATCTGTATCGTCACCGACCGGGCCAGCCGCTCGGCCCACCTGGGGTCTATCGTCTCCCGTATCACCACGCTGTTGCCCTTCTCGTCGGCCACCGCCATGGGGCAACACGGCACCCCGTACACGAAAAACGTTTTCATTTGGAATTCGGGGAACGCCCGGCCCATGCCGTCGGCATCCACCACCGGCAGGCCGGCCATCGCCGCCGCAATCAACGGTTCCACCGAGTTGCTGCCGCCGATTTCGTTGGAGATGAGGGCCGTAGCCTTCTCTCCCGTGAAGTCTTCGATGGCTCGCAGCGCGTGATAGGACTGGAGGTCGCGTACCTTTTCGATCCCCACCGTCGGCGCGCCGATGCCGCCGACGCACACCACCCGCGCGTCCTCCGGCAACTCGTCGGGCGCGAGCACGTCAACCGGCCCCCATTGGCGGATCGCCTGCCGTGCCCGCAGTTGTCCGACGTAGGGGTTTCCGCCGCCGCCGGTGCCCAGGATTCCGGCGCCGATGGCGATGGACTCCAGCTCGTTTTCCGTAGCCTGCCACATGTCGAAGAGTCTCAGCCTGTTGATGATCCCGGGCGTCCTGATGTGCGGTGGCGCCGATTACCGCGCGCCCGCCGACCGGCCGCCGTCCACCATGTACACGCCGCCGGTGCAGAAACTGCTGTCGTCGCTGGCCAGGAACAGCATCATCCGCGCCACTTCCTCGGGGTTTCCATAACGACCCAGCGGGATGCGCGCCGAGGTGGCCCGGTAGGTCTGCTCCACCGTGACGCCGGCGTCGTCCAACGCGGCCACGCGCATCTCCTCGATGGACCGCATCATCCGTGTCTCTATGGGCGCCGGGTTGACGGTGTTGACGCGGATACCCGACGCCGCCCCTTCCATGGCGGCCGTGCGCATCAGGCCGATTACCGCGTGTTTGCTCGTGGTGTACGCCGACATGTCGGGTCCGGCGCCGATGCCGGCGGTGGACGACGTGATGACGATGCTGCCTCCGCCGCGCTCCCGCATCACCGGAACGACGTACTTGATTCCGAGCCACACCCCGCGCACGTTGACCGCCATCACCCGGTCGAATACGTCCAGGGGATAGTCTGGGATGGGAGATATTGATCCCTCGATTCCGGCGTTGGCCAACAGTATGTCCACGCCACCCCAGCGGTCCACCGCTGCCCGCACGTAGGCCTGGGTCTGGTCGGCCGAGGTAACGTCCGCTACGGCGTAACTGGCCTGATCCTCGCCAATCGACTGCACCGTTTCCCGCAGCGCCGACTCGTCCAGATCGACCAGCGTGAGCCGGGCACCCTCGTCCGCGAACAGCCTGGCGGCGGCGCGACCGATGCCGCCGGTGGCTCCCGTGATCAGCGCGACTTTTCCTTCCAGACGGGCCATGTTCAATCTCCTTTGCGTACCCGGTTGGCGGGGGAAAGGTCGGTGTCAGGCTTTCCCCCCGCCCCGGGCCAATGGAAGGTGGTCGGCGATATCGTTTTCCGTGCGGAACGGACCCCAATCGCGCGGGATGTTGAGCAACCGGTCCTCCAGATCGTTCACGCTGGTCTGGCCGCAATAGGCCATGGCGCGGTTGAACTCCTCGCGCAGGATTTCAAGCACGTGATGGACACCTTCGGCGCCGTTCAGCGCGAGGCCCCAGTAGAGTGGCCGCCCGATGGCAACAGCCGTTGCGCCCAACGCCAGCGCTTTCAGCACGTCGCTGCCGCGCCGCACGCCGGAATCGACGTACACCTCCACCCGTCCCTGCGTGGCGGCGACGATCTCCGGCACCATTTCAATGCTGGACATGGTGTCGTCAAACCGCCGTCAGCCGTGGGTGGAGACCTGGATTGCGTTGACGCCGTGCTCCACGGCCAGGCGGGCGTCTTCAGCAACGCGGAGTCCCTTCAGCACCAGCGGCAGATCGGTCAGGCTGCGCAGCCATTCCAGATCCCGCCAGGTGAGGGGCGGGGATTGCGGCATCTCCCAGTCCGGTGATCCTCCCGCCGCCGCAACGCGGGCCTGCTGCTCACGGAAATTGCCGTGTTCGCCCGGCCGCTCGTAGCGATTACGTGTGTCCCGTTCCTTGGGAGTGGGGAAAGGAGCGTCGATGGTGGCGACGATGGCTTTGAAACCGGCAGCCTCGGCGCGCTTCACCAGGTTCTCGGTCAGATCGTACCCGCGATGAGAAAGCTGGAACCACAGCGGCCCCGTTGCCGCCGCGGCGATTTCTTCCAGGCTGCAATTGGAAGAGGTGCTGCACATCATTAAGGTGTCGGACATGCCGGCCCCGCGCGCGGTGGCCCGCTCCGCCTCCGGGTGCGCGTTGAGGTGCGCGTCGGTGGGCGCGATCATCACCGGGAAGCTGATGTCGGTTCCCAGCACGGTGGTCGCAATCTTGCGTTCCGTGGTATCGCGCAGGAACCGGGGCCTCAGGGTCAATGATTCGAAAGCAGAGCGATTTCGGGCCGTGGTTCTCTCATCCATCGCGCCGGCTTCGATGAACACCCAATAGTTGTGGGGCAGGATGTGCCGGGCGCGAGCCTCGTAGTCGTAGAGGCTGATGGGGTCCATTCGCATGGCGGGGCTCCCTGAAACCTTGTCAGCGCAGCCGGATCGTCCTGGCGGCGCAGCCGGCGCTGCCATGGGCGACCCCTGGCAACCGGCAGGTGGGGCACGGTAGCACGCCAGTCAACAGGTTTCAATCCACATCGCCGTTGGCGCCTGCCAGCTCCCGGTTGGATTGGCATGGCAGGCGAGGCGAGATAAGCCCGTTGCTGAAGGAAAGGCTGATCAGTCAACGAGCTCATCCCGCCGCTGCGCTCTCGCGATCACACACACCGGGTGCGCTTGAGGCGTTTCCCGGGGTTGACCCCAGGCGCTCAGGGCTACAGTCGGGAGGCCACCGCCTGGCGAAACCTTATTCCCCTGTTCGCAAAGCGGGAGGTCTCGGCGTTTCGCCGGTCCGGTTACCGCAGGAATTGCGCCAACTGGTCCGCGTTGGCCCGCATCATGCCGATGTAATCCGGATATTCGTCGTCCGGCTGCGAACGGACGATGCCGACCTGGATGCCGGCGTCCCGGGCAACCTGCTGGAGGGCATCGTCGGAGAATTGGGTCTCCGCAAAGACGGCGGGCAAGCCTCTGTTCACCACCAGTTCCAGGACGTTGGCGATGTCGTCGGGCGAAACGTCCCCGCCGTGGCCGCCGACGAAGGCCTGCACTTCAAAATCATAGCGCTCACCGAAGTATCCGAAGGCGTCATGGAAGGTCACCATGACCCGGCGTTCGGCGGGTATCGGAGCCAGCGCGTCGGCGATGTAGGCGTCCAGGGCCTCCAGTTCCTCGATGTACGCCGCCGAGTTGTCCAGGTAGGTTGCGGCGTTGTCCGGGTCGGCCTCGACCAGCCCGTCGGTGATGCGGTTCACGTAGTGGACCACCAGGCGGGGGTTCTGCCAGAAGTGGGGGTCGCCCTCGCCGTGCCCGTGGCCGTGGTCGTCGTGGCCCTCTTCGGGATGGTCGCCCTCGCCGAGGATACCCACGAAAGCGATCTTGGTGGGCTTGCCCCCAACTTCCCAGTGTCCCGCTTCCTCCAGGTCGTGGGCGTCCAGGGCGATCACTTCGCCGGCGGCGGAGTCGGTGATGAAGATGTGGCCCGGCGCCGTGGCCACGTGGGGCCGCGCCCAGAAGCCGGGATCAATCTCATCGCCGAGAACGTCGGATGACGATGCCAGCAGGTCCAGGTCGTGGGCCTCGTACAGCCTGACCTCCCCGTCGCTCATGACCACCACCAGCAGTTCGCCGTCGTGGCTGAGGGCCACCTGGATGGGGCGCAGGTCCTCGCTGGCCGGGATCAACTGCTCCATCGAGCCTTCTTCCGGCTCGACCACGTACAGGCCCACCGCGGAACCCAGGGCGAAGAAGTGGTCAAGGCCGTAGTAGCCCCATACCGAGGTGATGCGGAAGTCGTCGTCCGAGCCCGCCGG